>NZ_CP146963.1:2001916-2669221 GCF_037113525.1 Butyrivibrio fibrisolvens
CTCATATGATAGAAGGAACTATTCATACAAAGGCAACTCCATACACTAGAATGTGCGCTTCCCATGGTCTTGATATTTGGAGAAGCTGTAAAGGCGTTATAGACGGAACTAAAGAAGCATCTGAAGATGATCTGCAAAGTCTGATGGATGCCTCTACAATGGCAGGAATGACAATAGCCCAGACAGGAACTACAATTCCTCATGCGTTAAGTTATCCGATAACAATAGGCCTTAATATTCCTCATGGTAAGAGCGTAAGCTATTTCCTTGCTGAGTTTGTTAAAGCCATGAATAAAGAGGATAGGGATTTTATCCTTACAAAATCTGGCTTTGGAGATCCGGATGAGCTTAATGAGTTTTTCAAAAAGGTTTGTGAACCGGATGAGATTCCTTTAAATTACAGAGAGATAGCATATGAGGAACTTTGCAGCAACAAGGCTAAACTCAGCTGCGTGCCATTCGAAATAAATGACAGCATTCTCAAGAGAATAGCTGGTATATAAATGGTTAAGGCTTCGCCTATTCCTGAGGCTGGCCGTTAATAAATGATTTTCAAAGACAAGAAAAACATTTATTAACGGCCAGCCTCAGGAATATTCAAGTTATTAAGTAGTTTTATTAGTGCGAAGTTTGAGTATAATTATATTATGAGATAGGTTCGATTCTTGTAGGGGGTGCTTATGAGAAGTCATGAGGTTACAACGAGTCAGCTATTACTTGGAAGAGACGGTGAGATCGTAGAACCGGGCTGGGCTAAGAGCCAGGTCTGGCAGTACAAAAGGGACATGATCAAAGCTCCGAAATTTCGCATCAAGGAATGGGACTATTACATGATAATTCATGATGCCAAGGACTCTGATGACGAGAGTTTTGCAGCAGCATTTACAATATCTGATGATGGCTATCTTGGTCTTCAATCTGTATCATTACTCCATCTTGGCCCCAAGGATCTGAGCGAGCATACTGAAACAGTCCTTAATCTATTCCCCATGGGCAAAATGCATATGCCCGAAAATTCTTCAGTAGGGGATGTGGAATTCAAAAATGACAGGCTCCATCTATTATATAAAAAAGATGAAAATACAAGACATATAAAGTGTGCCTTTAAGAATTTTAAAGATGGGAAGATGTTAAAGGCAGACATAGTGCTTGATCAGCCGAACATAGACACCATGGTCATAGCAACTCCGTGGAACAAGAAACATGCCTTTTATTATAATCAAAAGATCAATTGTATGAAGGCATCCGGAACTATTACTTATGATGGCAAAATCTATACTTTTGATAAAGAAAGAGACTATGCAACCCTTGACTGGGGCAGAGGAGTATGGACCTACGACAATACCTGGTACTGGGGCAACGGAAACGCAAGAATAGATGGCCACGACTTCGGCTTCAATATCGGATACGGCTTTGGCAACACATCTGCCGCAACTGAAAACGTGATCATCTATGACGGCATAGTACATAAACTTGACGATATTACTATCGAAATCCCCGGCGACGTAAGCCTCTACGACATGGTCAGCCCTCGCTACATGGAAGACTGGAAGATTACCTCCTCCGACAAGCGATTCGAAATGACCTTCCACCCAATCCTTGATAGAGCAGCCAAATTAGACTACAAAGTAATAGAATCCGACCAGCACCAAGTCTTTGGGCGTATGAATGGCAAAGCAATCCTTGATGATGGCAAAGTCATAGAAGTTAATGACTTGCTATGCTTCATAGAAAAAGTACACAACAAATACTAACTATATAGATACCGTGAAAGTTCCTGAGGGTGGCTGGTACTAATCGATTTTCTTGTCTTTGAAAGGTTTATTTAAATTCAAGAGCAAAATAGATGGAGCTATATATTCTGTATGGGATCCACATGCCCCCGCGTAGCGAGTTTGGATCCCAGAATATATAACTCCATCTATTATGCCTTGAATTTATAAAACTTTCATGACAAGAAAATCGATTAGTACCAGCCACCCTCAGGAACCCTTCGGCAACGTAGCATAATTCAGATCAGTCCATAGTGTCTGAGCCCGTTGAAGATGCCGTCTTCATGGATGTCGGTCGTGACATATTCGGCGATTGCCTTGATCCTGTCATCTCCATTGCCCATGCAGATTGAGTGCTTTGCAAGCCTGAACATATCCATATCGTTCATACTGTCGCCCACTACAAAGACATCATCAAGATCTATATGCTCAAGTTCCATGAACTCCTTGATTCCCGTGGCTTTAGAGAAGCCTTCCGGGATTATTTCTACAATAACACCGTTGTGATCTATAAAATCAAAGTCAGGAAGAAGTGACATAACCTTTTCAAAGTCAGTATCTTCGCTGATATCAGCACTGAACTTATTAATGCGTGTACCTTTGCCAATCATAGACGTTGGTTTCGCGATAGGCCCAAGCCTGTCCTTAAGAAGCTGTATATATGGATCTCCAACGCTTTCAAAGTCCTCAACATTAAAGAAATGATCTTCAGGACCCTCAAACACCATCGGCATCTTATTATCAGTCAGAACCTTAAGAGAACGTGCTATCTGCTCATCTGTCATGAGCTTTTCATAGATAACTTCCCCGTTTTTCTCAATGTGAGTACCGCATCCTGCCACAATTCCTTCAAATCCCAGATCCAGAAGCTCTTTCTCAATAATATTAGAACGTGCCCTGCCTGTATTAATATAAGCAGCATGCCCATTTTCCCTAAGCATACTAATGGCCTTTTTTGTGCTCTCCGGAATTACTTGATGAAAATCCCAAAGAGTACCATCAATATCAAAAAATACATATTTTTTCATAATCATTATCTACTTTCTAAAAATCCTATCTTACTTTTATAAATCATATCGTAAATTTTTTCAATCTCTCCATAAAATATATGAATTACTTTACGTATATAAAATAGTATTAGGAATCCTCTGAAGCTTTGCATTTTTAGAATCTTAAACAAATCTTAAACATTTCAGTACTTGGAACTTAAGAATTGAGGCACTACAATAGAGACTGTAAACAAACAGATCTGTTTTTTTATATATCTAAATACAAATCATAATTATGAGGGGATTATGAACAAAGTACTTATATGTGACGACGAACCGGATATAGTTGCAGCGATCAGCATATATCTTGAAAGCGAAGGACTTGAAGTTATTAAGACATCTAATGGCAAAGAAGCTTTGGATATCATGAACAGCGAGGCCGGAAAGGATGTAAGTTTACTTCTTCTTGATATAATGATGCCTGTTATGGATGGGATAACGGCCATGGCAGCGATCCGAAAATTTTCCAATGTACCTGTTATACTTCTTACCGCTAAAAGCGAGGATGCGGATAAGATCATGGGACTTAACATAGGGGCAGATGATTATGTAACCAAGCCCTTTAATCCCGTCGAGCTTATTGCAAGAGTAAGATCACAGCTTCGCCGCTATACACAGCTTGGATGTATGACTGCTCCTAAGGATGAAGGAACTGACAAGATGGTCGTTGGAGGAATAGAGCTTGATGACAAAGCCAAGGAAGTATATCTTGACGGCAATAAAGTAAGCCTTACTCCCATCGAATATGATATCTTGAAGCTCCTTATGCAGCACCAGGGCGAAGTCCTTTCACCCAAGAAGATATATGAAGCTGTATGGCATGATCAGGCACTTGGGGCGGAGAGTACCGTTGCCGTTCACGTCCGTCATATCAGGGAAAAAATTGAGTACGACAGCGCAAATCCCCGATACCTTAAAGCAGTTTGGGGACATGGATATAAAATTGAGTCCTAGAAAAAGGGAGTTGATCAAAGATTGACCAAAAGAAGTGGCGATGCGAGCTCCACCACTTCCAAAACATTAGTAACTCGCAATATGAGGAAGGGTAATGATGAGTAAACCATATAAAAGATCTTTACATCTGTTAAATATAATTGCTATTTGTTTATGCTCGATAATCTTAATAACATGCCTTGGCGTGATATTTACCATGGATGAAATGGGGCTTATGTTTACTTCCGGAAGTACGCTTAAGACAACTCTGATGGATGAGGCCGCATATGACTTTGCTCTGTGGGCACTTGCAGACCGTGAACATGGATATAATGCAGAGTTCATGGAAGAGAAAGGCTGCAATATCGCAGTTATCGAAGGCGAGTATGATCACATCAAAGATCTGGACCTTAATGATGAGTCTACATACGTTTTCAAGAATTTTGCCGGTGATCTTCCTGCAGAGTACTATACGATAGGTACATATGTATCAACTGGCAGTACCTTTTCCCTTTCTGAGAATATGTATGATTTCCTGTTCAGAGATAATAATTATATCAATGATTCTTATTCATATGAATCTGAGATCAGGGATATAAAGGGAATTGGCTATGACATGTTAGGACAGCAGGCCTATATCTGGGATGGTGAAAGATTCTACAGTCTAAACGGCAATTCATATCGATATAAAATGTCTGAGGATGGCGGAACATATAACACAACCAATATCTATGAACGTATCTGGGCAAGTCAGGCACCGGTAATCGAAGATGATAATGCGACTGTTTCTATAGAAGTAGAAAATGATACAGACATTATAGAAAAAGAAACTACAGATATAGAAGGAACAGAAGCTACAGATGTAGAAGAAAAAGAAACTACAGATGTAGAAGGAAAAGAAAATACTAATAATACTGATATTACGGAAAAAGCAGCAGCTGATAATACAGAAAAAGTTGAAGCAGATACTAAAGTTGATACTAAAGAAGATACTAAAGAAGATACTAAAACAATTACTGATACTAAAGAATCAACATCAGCTGTTAACGATAAATACCTTTACATAGATGGAATTCCATATTCTCCTCTCGGAAGTGATGACAGTGAATATGTGCTTGAACTTAATGGCTATACTTCATCCGGCGTCCTGTCACTTTCAAACGTTGCGGACCTTACAGATCTTCACGATGAGTTCAGAGATGCTGATATAGATGTATGCAGTCTTGAATCTGTATCATCAGTTGATGTTGTATCTGACTCATCATATAACCTATATACAGTAGTCTGTTTTCCAAGAGATAACCAGGCATCAGACAGCTTTTTTGCCCAGGCTTCAAGATATTTGAGGCTGATACCGGTGCTGCATGTACTGCTTCCTGTAATCTCGGTTGTAGCAGGTCTTATCCTGATCTTACTCGTAGTACTTTTGGTTGTAAGAGCTGGCAAATATGATAACAATGGCTCTTTTAACAGTGATATTTTTGCTAGCTTCCCTATGGAAGTGATGTTTGCTCTTGCCTGTATGGCAGAGTGCATGACGGGAGCACTTGTTGCCTATGCAATTGATGATCGGCTTATGGCAGGTAGTGGCGGATATCTCGTTCTTGGAATAGGGGCATTACTGGCTATCCTGGCAGGCACGCTGTGGTTTGAAAGCGTTGTCATAAACTTTAAATCAGGTCATTTTTACAGAAATACTCTTTGTTACAAGATCATCATGTGGTTTGGCAGAATCATTGGAGGCATCAAAAATGCAATAGTTGATTCCTTGAGAAATGTTAAGTGGAGTCAAAGGATAATTGTCATTTGCCTTTTGATTGTATTTGGAGAAGCAATAGGAATTATTAACATACATAACAGGCCGGGTCTGTTCTTTGTATGGCTTATAGAAAAAATAATTCTGGCACTTGTTCTTTTTAAAGTACTAAGAGATTATGGGAAAATCAAAAAAGCAGCAGTTGAGATGGCTGCAGGTAATATGGACGTAACAGTTAATACAGATGAAATGTTCATAGACCTTGAGGAGCATGGCAAGGCTCTTAACGAAATAAGTAGCGGTCTTAATAATGCGATAAGTGAACGTATGAAGAGCGAGAGAATGAAGACCGAGCTTATAACCAACGTATCTCATGATATCAAGACACCTCTTACATCTGTTATCAATTATGTAGATTTACTTGAAAAAGAAAACTTTGAAAACGAGACAGCAAGAGGCTACCTTGAAGTACTCGACAGGCAGGCCAAGAGACTCAAAAAGCTCATAGAAGACCTTATAGAGGCATCAAAGGCAGCTACAGGCAGTATCAAGTTCAATATTGAAAACGTAAATGCAAGAGTACTTTTGCATCAGTCCATCGGCGAATTCGATGACAGGCTGTCAGACAGAAATATAGTAGTGATCACAGACGTTCCTGAAAAAGATGTATATGTTAAAGCAGACAACAGATATCTTTTCAGAGTATTCGATAACCTTATGAGTAATATCGTTAAGTACTCTCAGGAAGGCACTAGGGCTTATGTTGAGCTCAAAGAAGAGAACGGCCGCGCACATTATACTTTTAAGAATATTTCTAAAGATAAGCTAAATATATCAGCAGATGAACTTATGGAAAGATTCGTAAGAGGAGACCGTTCCAGAAATACTGAAGGTAACGGCCTTGGACTTTCGATCGCAAGATCACTGACAGAATCCATGGGAGGTAAGATGGAACTGACAGTTGACGGAGACCTTTTTAAGGTTGATATATCGTTTCCAGAGGAAGAATTACAAGAAGAGTCGTGCGCATAGAAGCACGTCTGGAGTTCATTTTGAACTCCTTGCTTCTGAGCATGCGCTTGTTAAATCCATATAACGTGCGCATAGAAATATAATGACATTAGAGATTGGAGACAGAATTATGAAAAAAAGAATCGTAGCAGTTATTTTATCAATGGTGGTATGCTTTTCTGTTGTTGGATGTTCAAAGACAGAAGGCGAGAATAAGAGTGAAAATGGCAATGTTGAAGTTGTATCGGACGATCAGGTTGAGGACCAGACAGATGACGTTGTAATGAACGAATCTACAGATCCAAAGGCAGATACAACACTGTCAAACGGAACTATTGAGATTTCATTATATGATGATATAAATGACGTATTTGATAAGCTTGGCGAGTCTGACAAAGAAGATGAATTCGGAAATATCATTTATGATGACTTTACAATACAGTGTTTTGGAGAAGGTGATGATAAAGAACTTTCCGGTATCTTCACATACAGTAAGAATGTTACGACAAGCAAGGGAATATCAGTTGGATCTACGTACGCAGATGTTGTAGAAGCCTATGGTGAACCTTCTTTTGAATCAGAAGAAGATGGTAAAAAGATTGCAAACTATACATCATCCGGATATACACTCGGCTTTACTATCGAAAATGATGAAGTAACAGCCATTGCTATCACAGCTGGAATGGGCTGATGAATAGTTATTAATGGATTGTTTTGAGAAAAATGAATAACACTTGATTATAAAAAATATATGCCTACAGCTAAGGTGATATAAAACCATAGCTGTAGGCATTTTTGTTAGACGTGTAATAAAAGCAATACGTTTAGAATGATCTTGAAATTCAATTAATAAAACCAGGATGTTTTATCCAATAGAGAATCTCTGAAGGTTTCCATTGATCGTATCAACCGCATCGGATACGGAAGTTGCAGCAGCATCCATACTCGATAATCCCTCCTGTTTGATTTGAAAAAAAGATAAAAGTTATCATGCACTTCTATATATTGGATATTAATTAACTGGATTAAATATAAAAAGAATTATTTTTTCACACTTAATAAATTAATTAAAAAACATTATTTTTTCCTTTAAGATCGCCAATAAAGTAGTATATTGTGGGCACCTTGCGGTGGGGGATTTTGGCCGCATAATTTCCAGCCTTAGAAGGAGGTTAGAAATGGATAGTAATATGGAAGAAAAAAGCAGAAAAATGTCATATAAATAATGGGCGTATATGTACTTACGTCTATTATTTAATTGTTTAAAATAATTTAAAGATATACATAAAATAGCTAAAAATGCCGATGAGAATACTATACGATATCTTTTTTTCACACTTATTCATCAATATAGTAATAAAAGTAATAGAAATTTACGGAGGAATCTATTATGGCAAATGAAGGTAAGCAGTCTAAAAAGGCAAGGCAGCCTGGCCAGAAGAGCATTAAGACAAGACTTATTGCTGTTATGGTAGCTGTTGTATCAATTCCGCTTATAGTGTCTCTGGCTATAAGTTATTTTTCATCAACTAATAAAGCGCTTGAAGATGCTGAAACCTCCCTTAGCTGGCAGGCTCAGTATATTGCGTCTGAATTTAACACTGTTATAAAAGAAAATCTTGATATTATTCAGTCTGTTGCAAGTAATCCGACCACGATCGTATATATGGAAGGAACAGCAGGAATAAGTGATGAAGTTATGATCCAGATGCTTCAGGCAAATGATGCGATTCTTGGCGATGGCAATGTAATTGCTATTGCGGATACTACGGGTATGCAGGTTGTCAAAACAAGTGGAACACTTACAGATGTATCAACTAGAGAATACTATCAGGAAGCATTGAAGGGAAATTCCTATATCTCTAATGTACTTGTAAACAGTATAACCGGAGACAGAATGATAACGATGTGTGTTCCTATCAAGAACGAAAATGGAGATGTAATAGGAACAGTTCAGAGAAACTATTCACTTGCTGCCCTTCATAACTTGCTTGCAGATAAAACAGAAGATGCCTTTGTTGCAGATAGAAATAATATCATGGCAGCTCATGCCAAGATGGAAATAAGCGCAGAAGAGGAGTATGACCTTAGCGGTACTCCATATTGTGCAGAAGGTTCTGGAACAATTGTTGATAAGACAAGTTTTGATACTCCGCTTATCATGTCATATTATGAAGATGATGTTACAGGATTTAAGGTCGTAGTATCTACTGATTATAATAAAGCAATGGCTTCTGCTAACAGCTCTGCAATGATCTCTATCGTAATAGGCGTTTTAATGCTTGTCGCTGCAGTTGTGATCTCATTCCTTATGGCTAAGAGTTTTACAGATCCTATTATGGAAGTTAATGAATCTCTGGCACAGCTTGCTGATGGTAAATTCCAGACTATAAATAAATTCACTAAGCAAAAAGATGAATTTGGTGCAATGGTTAACAATACCAATACTGTAATTGGTAAGCTTTCCGGTATAGTTAACAGTATTAAGGCTTCCTCAGATACTGTTGAGACGTCTTCCATGGAATTATCAGACATGGCTAGTCAGATCTCTCAGACTACAGAAGATGTAGCAAATGCAGTTCAGGAAATTGCATCCGGTGCTACCCAGCAGGCTGATGAAATTCAGTCAGCATCTGAAAATGTTGGAAATATCGGAGATGCTGTTGTAGATGTACAGTCATCAACTAATGACCTTGAAGGTCTTGCAGGAAGAATGCAGGAAGCATCTGAAGCTTCATCTGCTTCTCTTTCTAACCTTCAGGAATCCAGTAACGAGATGACAGGTAAGATAGATGAGATTTCAACAGCTATTTCTGCAACACAGAATGCTGTTACTAATATCAACGACAAGGTTGAGGGCATTTCCTCCATTGCAACTCAGACCAACCTCCTTTCACTCAATGCTTCTATCGAAGCAGCAAGAGCAGGTGAGGCGGGAAGAGGCTTCGCAGTTGTTGCTGAAGAGATCGGTAAACTTGCAGAAGATTCCAAGAACATGGCTGATGAGATCCGTAAAGAGATGGATATCCTCCTTGAGCAGTCTAAGGCAGCAGTTGACGCAGCTGAGTCTATCAAGGATAGTAATGGCAATCAGCAGACAGCTCTTGGTGAAACACTTCAGAGTGTAAACAGTATGCTTGAAGATATTGCATCTACAGTTGGAGGTGTTCAGAGAATTGCAGCAGGAGCTGAAACCTGTGAGACGTCCAAGAACTCTGTTGTTGATACAATGAGTGCTCTGTCGGCTATTTCAGAAGAGAATGCAGCTTCTTCACAGGAGACTGGAGCTTCCATGCAGGAACTTTCTGCAACAGTTACAACACTTGCAGAATCTGCTAAAGGACTTAAGGACGTAGCAGAGAAGCTTAATCAGGAGATGGCATTCTTCAAATAAGCATAAATGAGTATATAAAAGTATTGATACCTACAGCTGTGGTGGTAACACACTTGGCTGTAGGTATTTTTCATTAACAGAAACTTCGCACATATAGAATTGTCAAAGCTTTCGCGTATTCCTGAGGGCGGCCGTTAATAAATGATTTTCTTGTCATGAAAGTATTATAAAATTCAAGGCATGATATCTGGAGATTTTTATTCTAGGGTCCGAAACTCGCTTCGCTCAAACATGCGGTCCCTAAACAGAATAAAATACTCCATCTATCAAGCTCTTGAATTTAATAATACTTTCAAAGACAAGAAAATCATTTATTAACGGCCGCCCTCAGGAATATTTCTTCATGAGATCTCTCCTGAATCGTTTTTCAATATAAATATATCGAAAAACGATAAAAATATATTGACAATCGATTTGAGACGTCATATTATAATTAACAGAAAGCTAAAGTCATGAATTTAGCGCTGAATTGGAATCCGAGGTTCCAGTTTGCAAAAGTTAATTCCGTTTTACTAGAATACTCGCAAGAGTAAATTCCAGTAAAACTATATAGTTCCTGATTTTTAGGAAATTAGTATTGCAAAGTTGATTATTATTGGAATTTACAATTCCAAACACATTGTTTTGACTCATAAAAGCTGTTATGCTTTTTTCGAGATAAATATCTATGAAAAAGTACGCACACTAATCGGAGGTCGAATTAAGCTTCCTTTTTCGCAAGATTAAATTCCACCCCTCTGAGAATCGGTATGTGTTCCGAATGGCGTAAGCTATTTTTACTTTTTCAGCAACAGAGGTGTGAGATTTATCTCGTTAGCAGGAATGAGCTTGATGTTAAGGGTATCAAGTACATTCTCACCGTGAAGGAAGCTGAACAGCTGATGTGAGGATTGGTTGTTCAGCTTTTTTCTATTGTATGAATTTATGTGACTCATCATAAGATAAATGTCATCTTGACACAGGTTATCAAACGATGTGCCTTTAGGAAGAACGCGACGTATCATCTCATGAGTTACTTCGCAACCTCCCTTCTGATTAGATCGTTGTGGATCACAATAGAAAATGCGGGTTCTACGTTCATTATTGTCATTAAACTCTATGGCAAGCGGATCAGTGAATTCGCTACCACGATCTGTAAGTATGACAGGAAAAAGCTGTGTGAATACATCATGACCAAGCTTTTCATAAAGGTCATTAAATATGCACTTTACAGATTTTGCAGTATTAGCATCTCGTATAAAGGCAAGCATCAAACTACTGTCCCTAAAATATATAGTCAGTAATACTTTTCCGCCTTTGCGACCTTCTACTGAATCCATTTCAACAACAGCTGTATCTGGATTAGCTGAAAGAAATGCTTCAAAATCTTCATATGTGCGTCCTATGTGGCACTGCTTGTCTACTCTGACAGGTTTTTTATGAGAACGAACACGGTAACGAACTTTTCGAGGAAGATCTATGTTGTCCACAGATAGGAGACCGGCATCAATGTAGTTATAGATGGTCTTTTCATCAAGCATTATGTCATCTCCATTATTGACACAGATCATGTGTATTGACTGACCTTGCTTAACAAGTGGCGAAATGATCGCATCAATTCGTTTCAATTCAGTTGGTGTTATTGCGATTCCCTGCCGGCTTTCAGACCTTTGGGATTCATACTCTTGTTGAGCAGCCTTTGCTACATACAGGTGTCGTTCAAGCTTGCATCGATGGCGGGTATCGCAGCCGTTACATACATATGGAGGTTTATTTAATTTGCGACATGTAAGTTCCACAAAATCAGGGCAATGCTCAAAGCAGTTTCTGAAAGAGCACCTCCTGCAAATGCCATGATGCGGATTTTTGCATGGCTTGCATGCCTGCCCTATTAGTGAACAATTAGCGCGTTTGGCACATGGGTTGTAACTACCACTTCGGGAATACTGTATATGGTTCTTTATTTCCTTTGCTATAGTGGAGGGATCTTTTCCTAGTTCTCTTCCTATATCAGTAAAGGAATCTCCCTCTCGGAGGGATACTTCGATAGTAGATCTGTCATCAAGAGTTAGATGTGCGTTTTTAGCCATGGTTAATTCTCCTTGGTATACGCCATCCGGACTCTGGTGCTGAACTATAAATATATCACACCGGAATGTTTGCAAGACTTATTTCCGGTAGCAACTTTGCAACACTAAGTTCCAGTTTTTGGCTGAATGAACTGGAATTTAAGTTTTCAATTCAGCTCATGAATTTAGCTATTCTCCATGGAGGAATTCACAAATGAATAAACAGAATAAAGAAAGCCTTATTACAAGTGTAAAGGTTACTAAGATCTTTATAATACTTGTGGCTATTGCTTCGGTGATAACTTGCATCGTCGGGCCGAAGATCGTCTCTTATGTGACGCTTGAATCAAACGAAGGAGTCTTTGAATCTCCCTGGCTTACAGGGTATCCGAGATTCTGGATCATCATTATAGGCGGATATATCTGCGCTATCATATTGTTTGTAATGCTATATCAGCTTTACAGACTGGTTGTAAGGATAGATGGCGGAGAAGTATTTTCTGAACGTAATGTAAGATCACTCAAGATCATAAGTGATGTAGTACTGATGGCCTGCGTGCTTACATTCATCATGGGCATTACCTGCGGCTTCTTTATTTTGCTTATCTGCGCAGCAGCAGCTTTTATGACAGCGATCATCAGAGTTGTCATGAACGCATTTAGTAAGGCAGTGGAAATGAAAGACGAACTGGATTATACGGTATAAGGAGAGAGCCATGATAAGAGTGAATTTAGATGTAGTTATGGCTATGCGACATGTCGGCTCGGGTGATCTTGCTGACAGAGTTGATATAACTCCGGCCAATCTTTCAATTTTAAAAAATAATAAAGCTAAGGCAATTCGTTTCTCCACCCTTAACGCCCTTTGTAAGGAGCTTGGATGTCAACCAGGAGATATCCTTGAATATGTTGAGGATAAGGAGTAACGATGGAGGTCGTTATGAAGACAATATCAACATCAAATGTATTTAAAATAGCAGCAATTATCAGTTATATAATTGGTTACATCTATTTGAAATTTGTTTTATGCCAGGATTTATTTGGAGTATATGGTCAAAGCGTATGGATGCTTATCTTTGCAGTGTTGTTTATCTTATGGACAGAAAGTTTTGCATATCTTCTTGGTAATACCTATCAGAAACTCAAAGAAAACGGCAAGTCAGTTGTAGAGCCGATCATATTCATGATCTGTGTTTTACTGCAGTCAATAGCAGCCTGTGTTTATGGACTTCACAGAGACTGGGATATATATCAGCTTTTGATATGGCACGGTACTATCATTTATTATGTAATGTGTCGTATGGGAATCCTTGCAGCAGGAAGAAGTGGTATCTTTTTTCTTACCGACTGTTTTACAGGAGCAGTAATGGTTCCTATTAGTAATTTTCTCCTTAGAGCCAGAAAGCTTTTCCATAAAGAAGGCAAACCTGAAGATGAAGAAAAAGATTTTTTTGCTCCTGACGCTGAAGAAGAAAAGCCTAAAAACAAAGATCTTGGTATAATAGCAGTCAGTGTTGTCGTAGCAATCATCGTTTGCGCTATAGCAATTTCACAGCTTGTCGGCGTATCTAAGACATTTGCAGGAATCAGCGAAGGATTTGTTGATTTTTGGGTAAATATTTTTTCTGCAGATAGTATAGCGGAATTTTTTGAAGATACATTTCCTATAATCCTGTTATCAATTCCTTTTGGATGCTGGCTGTATGCTCTGGTAGCGGGATCTTTAACAAAAGAAGAAGTTGTATCTGCAAAAGAACTTGAGGAAGAAACTGAAAGCTTCCACACACTTCCTTCTTATTCTGCATATATAATCATCGGAAGTGTATGCGCATTGTATGGAATCTTTTTTATCAGTGCATTTATAGACCTTTTAAACGGCAATATCGCAACAACAGCTCACGAAGCTTCAGAATATGCAGTTGGAAGCTTCTGGCAACTTGTAAGAGTAGTAGTTCTTAACATGGCAATAATGGGTGCTTCATGTTTTGTGTCCAAAGAAGCATTGTGGACACAGAAGAAAACAAGGATCCTTGCAACTATACTGTTTGTATTTGCACTTGCATTTGCACTTCTTGCAGCATTCCAGCTTGGTGTTTACATCGTTGGATATGGCTTTACACCTAGACGAATTCTGTCATCTTGGGTTGTAGTCAACATTGTGGTATGGTGCGTGCTCATACTTGTTAGACTTTATAAACAGATATCAGCCGCACAGATCGGAATCTTGTTCGCAGCAGCGACATTCTCGATGGTTGTGTTGGGAAACTTCTAAGATTTAGGCTATAGAGATTTGCTGTAGTAGCAAATTTGAATTATATAATAGCGATAAGAAATATTGAGTTTATAAAAAGAGCTTATGGATCAAGAATAATCCATAAGCTCTTTTGTTATATATTAAAATTTAAAATCAATCATTATTACTGATCAGTCAAGATATGTGAATCCAAGAAGTGCAGCAAGTCTAAGGAATCCGCAATATCCATATTCATCAAGAAGTAAAGAATAATCGTAACCTGCAGGAATAACATCTTTCTTCTTGAATCCGTCATGGTTGAATACGATAACATATTCTTCGTCAGGACGAGTCTGCATTGCTGCTATCATGTTGCTGTCAAGTGTAGCAACTTCAGATGTTTCGATAACTGCAACCCCGCCTACAGGAGCTCTGCCGATTGTAGTTGTAACAGCATCTCTGAACTGTACAGGTGTGATCTTGGACATATCAAGTGATACTGACAATGTTGCTACTACAGCATCTCCAAGCTCTGTTGTAGGAAGTGCGAGGCCTGCATCTGTAGATATGAAATCAATTCCATCTACACTTCCGATATCTCCAGTATATGTAGGTGTGCCACCTGCTGAAGAATCTTCATCAACTATGGTTGCAGGAGTTCCGGTTTCGCTTGAGATTGTATCTTCAATAATCTGCTTCATCCAAGCCTGAATTGTAACGCCACCGCCTGCAGGAACAGTGAGAATATAACGGCCATTTCCTATAGGGGTTGCCATAACGGCTGTGTATTCGCTTAAATTATATCCACTCGGTACTTCAAACATGATAATCTGATTTGCATCAGCATAATTATAATATGCAGGCATCATACTAGTACTTGCTGTGTTTTGTACGACATTAAGCCCCTGCTGTTCAGTAATGTAAGTTGTAACACCATCAGTAGTATTTGCTGTTACAATACTTGCATTACTGACACCTGAAATCTTGATGATATAATGAGGATTTTTATCTACACTTGGGTTGGAGTCACTACCATCTACTACTTGATAAACAAACAAGTTAGATGGAGATCCTTGTATTTGATCTTCGCTAATAGTATCGTTTATTACGGTTACATTTCCGTAAGCCACAGTAACGTCATTTGAATTGGATGATACAATAGTTCCTGAGCTGACAATATTACCTTCAACATTTCCATTAATGTATATACTTCCTCTATCACTATCATTTGTTACTGTTCCATAAACATCACCAACAATGCCAACATCACCTGTACCAGTTACGTTAACATCAGTAATGTGTCCAGCATCATTTCCTGAACTGGTTCTTTTTTCAGAAATGGCTACATCTCCTTGGCCACTGTTAGTAATACTACCGTTAACAGTAGTTCCAATTCCTATGACAGATCCATTTCCAGATGTGGAAATAGCATCGCCATAATCAGTAATAGTACCATTATTGATTTCAACTGAGCTAACAGTTTTATTATCTATAACAACAATAAGAGAATTTGTTTTATCACCATCTGTAACTGTAGTAGTAGCAGTACTGCTTACTGTTAAAGCTGGATCGTTTTCATTTTGAACTACAATATTAGCATTAACTCTAACTGTAGCATCATCATAATTATTATTGGTTGAACTATTGCCATTTGTGTTAATGGATGTGGTGAAATCGTTATTTTCTGACGGTACTTCATTAACGGTAATTGTAACCTGAGTAGGACTGGATGGATTTCCTGGTTCTGTATCAGATGCGGTAACAACAACGGGTTCAGTGACAGGACTATCTGCGAGTGCAACGATTGGAGCTTGGGAGACAAGTGCTACAGCGATACCTGTAGCTAAGACTGATTTGTGTGAGATTTTCATAGAAAAGACCTCCTTTTCCTAGAAACATAGAAGTACGTCCGTGTACTTCCTACCATGTGCCATTACATCCTGTAATGATTGAGACATTCAAGGCAATTGATCTATACCTGTCATGTCGATGGTCATATCAAATCATTTGATATGATGTTAACGTGTCGATGTTTATGAATTTACCATATAACGTCCAAAAAGCCAAAATAGATATAGCTTTAACAAACTTTATCTGAAAATATGATTATTTATATGAGTTTTTGTGGGAATTATTGCTTGACATGGGGACATTAGTGCGACAGTTTATTTTTCAATTGTTATATAAAGGATTCTTTACATTAGAAAACAATGATGATAGACTAAATCGGTAACATTCTTTTACACATAGAGGTATCAAGGCATTTTCGCCAATTATCCCCTATTTGAATTTTGAAGCATTGCAGATATTTACGTTATTACTATAATTTCTGATAATTCTTTTTATTCCAGGACACCTCTGGTGTATTTGGTGTTGCAAGCCTAAAAACCAATACATATAATGGAGGTAAGAAATGGAAAAAGTTGAAGAATTCCCAGCTAATAGGGAGCATAAGGACAGACTGTTTAAGGTAGTGTTTTCTAAGAAGGAGGCACTGCTAAATCTTTACAATGCCGTAAATGGGACTGAATACGATAATCCCGAAGATATTGAGATTAACACAATTGAGGATTTTTTGTATATGACCATGAAGAATGATGTCTCTTTTCTTTTTACGGAGACGATGAATCTTTATGAGCATCAAAGTACAGTTAATCCCAATATCCCATTTAGAGGGCTCATCTATTTGGCTAAACTATATCAGAAAACAGTATTTGATAAGGCTGATTTCTACGGAAGTAAACTTGTAAAGATTCCGACACCACAATTTGTAGTATTTTACAATGGTTGTAAGGATGAACCTGACAAGAAAATATTAAAGCTTAGTGAAGCGTTTTCAGGAGAAGGAAAATATAGATCTGCGCTTGAATGTGAAGCTACAGTACTAAATATAAATTACAAGCATAATAAAGAACTGATGGATAAGTGCAAAGAACTTAGAGACTACGCAATTTTGATTGACAAGATCCGCAGGAATCAAGCTAAGGGGCTGTCATTGAATGATGCGATTGATGTAGCTATCGACGAGTGCATAAATGAAGGCGTCATGAGAGATGTCCTTACTAACCACAGGCAGGAGGCGAAAGAAATGCTGTTTACAGAATATGATGAGAAAAAGCATATTAAAAATGAGAAAAAGATTTCTTTTGAAGATGGAATAGACATCATGAGTAGTTTATATAATAAACTCGAAGAATTGAATCGTTTGGATGATTATGGTCGGGCAATGAAGGATCCAGAATATAGGAAATTACTTTTAGATGAAATTTTTCCTGATAGGGATAAATTTGATGATATGATTTGATCCTGATACAGTCCAGTAATGTAAAAAAGAGCCATAAATAGCACTAAAATCTTAAAGTGTCTATTTATGGCTCTTTTTATTTGCAAAAATGCATTTCACCGCCGATTTGTGCATCTTACCAGTGCACGCATTGAATAGAGGCTGTGCCGGATATATAGTCGATTTATAAAACAGAAAGGCGGTAAAAAACTATGGCAACTATTTTATTACTTATTATTCTTATTATCGAGATTGGCTTTACAGTATCAGAGTTTTTAAGAAAACCCTTAAAGAAAGAATGGATCTCCAGAAGGCTCCTGCTGTGTATTGCAGAAATGGCATTTTTGCTTCTTTTGCTCCTTCCCGGAACGGGATCATCCATAAGGTACAAGGGACTTGCTGGTCTTCTGGCTATAAGGCTTATAATTGCACTAATTTCATTTTTGGTGAGTCGTAAAAACGAAAAGTCTAAAAAGCGTGTTACAATAGTATTATCTTGTATAGGTGGAATTATCATTTTCGCAATGAGTATGCTGCCTGCATTTGTTATAAGGGATTATAACGGCAGGGAGACGACAGGAGAGTATGAATTTGCGCAGGCTCAGGCGATACTTATTGATGAAAACAGAGTAGAGACCTTTGAAGACGATGGTTCTTATCGTGAGGTACCGGTTCATTTTTATTTTCCAAAGAACATAGATGATTTTGAAAAAGACTGCCTTCCTCTTGTAATATTCAGCCACGGCGCTTTTGGTTATTATCAGAGTAACAGCTCTACTTATATGGAGCTTGCAAGCCACGGATATGTTGTAGTAAGTCTTGACCACCCGTATCATTCTTTTTTCACAAAAGATTCTTCAGGTAAGACAATTACAGTTGATCCGGAGTTTTTTAATACAGCTCTTAATGTTGGCAGCAGCGATGTTCCGGAATCAGAAATCTATGACATTACATCTAAGTGGATGAATCTTCGCATAGCTGACATGAATTTTGTAATAGATGAACTTAAGGAAGCTGGAAATAGCGAAGCTTTGTCAGACGCATGGTTTTATGATGAGAAGGATAAAGGCATCTTCGAATCTGTTATTGAAGCAACTGACTTTGATAAAATAGGTCTGATGGGACATTCACTTGGTGGTGCAACTGCTGTTACGGTGGGAAGAAGAGATGATATATCTGCAGTTATAGATATTGACGGAACGATGCTTGGCGAAGAGACAGGCGTAGAAAACGGCGTAGTTACGATAAATGATGAGCCTTATCGGGCACCTCTTCTTGCAATAGATAATGAGGAGCATCATAACAGCGAAATCGAGGCAGTACAGAACTCGTATGCATATGCCAATAATGTTGTTTTGCAAAACGCGACCTGCGGATATGAAACGTACTTTAAGAACGCAGGACATATGAATTTTACAGATCTTCCGCTTATATCTCCATTCCTTGCAGATATGCTTGGCACAGGAAGTGTGGATGCGGGAGAGTGTATTGATACCATGAACGGCATCATCTTAAGATTCTATGACTGCTATCTAAA
This sequence comes from Butyrivibrio fibrisolvens, assembly GCF_037113525.1. Classification (NCBI taxonomy): domain Bacteria; kingdom Bacillati; phylum Bacillota; class Clostridia; order Lachnospirales; family Lachnospiraceae; genus Butyrivibrio; species Butyrivibrio fibrisolvens. The sequence continues at coordinate 2,020,933 of NZ_CP146963.1, forward strand.
AAACGAAGGAGAATTCTCTGTAGAAGAGAGTTATTGATAATAGTGGAGATTAAGGTCAAAGAGATCCTGAGCGAAGAAACTGAATATATTGAGATTGGATGCCACAGGCGCGATTCCAGGGTAGAAGAGATTATCCGTTTTGTTAAGCTCCATCAGGGCACTATTGAAGCCACAAAGCAGGAAAAACAGTATCAGATCCCACTTTCTGAAATCTATTATATCGAAGCTGTGGATGACAAGACTTTCATTTATCTGTCTAAGAGCTGTTATGAATCTCATAAGCGCTTGTATGAATTCGAAGAGCTTCTTGCAGATAGAAGCTTTGCCAGGATCTCTAAGTCGGTTGTTGTGAATCTTATGAAAATAACATCAATAAAACCGGCACTTTATGGCAGGTTCTTATGTCAGCTTAAGAATAATGAAAACGTTATCATTTCAAGAAAATATGTGGCGGAGATTAAAGAAAGGCTTCGAGGATGACATGGATTTAGGTTCTTGCGGATTCCTGAGGATGACATGGATTTATTAACTGCCATCCTCAGGAATCATCAAGGCTTTTGTTAGATTTTATGTGGGCGGAGCTTGAGCATGGCAATCATAAAGATATTATAGGTATAGGGAATTAATTCGAGGATTGTTTATGAAGGAACGAATAAGAGATATATTGAATAGTTTTTTTATAACGGTGACTTTAATTAACTTAGCAATGCTTATATTGGGAAAGCTTCTTGAGCCGGATCAGGTCTTTGGCTATGAAGCGTTTATGTATCCGCTTATCTATGGGCTTATTGGGACGATTCCAAGTATTGTGATAAGAGATAAGAAAGAGTTATCGGTTAAGCAGGAGCTGATACGAAAAGTGATGAATATGCTTCTTATCATAGTGCTTATGCTTGCGTTTATGTTTGGAGGAAGAGAGATTACATCAGAGCTGATCGCGGCAGCAGTGGGAGTTGCAATAAGTATAGTAATAATATTTGTACTGGTTAATCTCATAATCTGGTGGCTTGACTTGAAGACCGCTAAAGATATGACGGAAGATCTTCTCAAGTACCAGGAAAAACAAGAAAACGCAATCAGATAAATCAGTGAAAAACAGGCCCGGATAAGTGTGTTGGGGTCTGTTTTTATAAAGAAATGATAGAGTAATTTTGAATAAAACTGCTGAAGGAGGTTCAGAGCCATGATAAAGAGTAAGACGAAATACGAAGCAAGTGAGAACGAGATAAGAGATTTATTTAAAAACCATAATTTGGGAACTGTAAAGAGTATCACACCTCTTGGAAATGGCGAGTTCAACGCTGCATACAAGGTTACTTGCGACAATGGGAACAGCTACGCTCTAAAGATTGCACCGCCTGATGACGCCCAGGTCCTTACGTATGAAAAGAATATGATGGAGTCGGAAGTATTCTGGTATAAACAGATGCATGATAATACTGATATCCTGTGCCCTGAAGTATACGTGTTTGATTTTTCCAAGAAAATAATAAAGAGTAACTGTTTTATCATGCAGCTGATGGAAGGTGAGCCTCTTTGGGCAGTGAATTTTACTGACGATGAACATGAAAATGTTCAGAGACAAAAGATCGGTATGCTTGCCAAGATACACAGGATCAAAAATGATAAATATGGCTATAGGCAGTCAGGGCTTCATGATACATGGTTTGAAGCATTAAAGGCTATGGCTTCAAATCTCGTTTCTGATTGTAAGGAGCTTGGCTATGAAACTCCTGATGGGGAGAAATTCTTAAGTCTTATTGATAAGCATGAAGAGCTCCTTAGAAAGGTTCCATCCAGGATGGTCAACTTCGACCTCTGGGACAGCAATGTTCTTTATAAAGATGGTAAGATCTGCTGGATCGATCCGGAACGCGGATATTGGGGAGATCCTGTGGCTGATTTTATCACTCTTGGCACTGGCCAGAAATCTCCTTTATCTTCCAAGCAAAAGGAGCTTGAAATATACAATGAGACTGCTGATGAGAAGATTACAATCTCACCGGAAACAGAAAAAAGATATGCATTTGCGGTATGCCTTCTGGCCCTTATTGAAGAGGTTGAAAAATATGTAAGATACGAGCCGGATGAAGAAAACTACATCAGAAACACCAAAGATGCCAGAGATATGTATGATATGGCGTTTGCAATACTGTGATGAATGGTAAAACTTGACGAGATTAATGGAGCATTCCTGTAATTCAGAAATAACGCCAATTGAATAAAAAGAAACCTCTAAGTAAGATAAAGGTGTTCATCTTGGCGGATGAAAAAACATCTTATGCTAACCGGAGGTTTCTCAAAATGAATTTTACACAGAATGACAGACTTAAGCAAGTTACGGCAAATACATTGATTGTTGGGGTTGATGTTGGATCACAGACACATTTCTGTAGAGCGTTTGACTGGAGGGGATTTGAGCTATCCAGAAGAGTGTTTAAGTTTAGTAACGACCGAATGGGATTCCTTACATTCCTTCGATGGACTGAGGAACTCATGAATAAGACCGAAATGAAGAAGGTTATTGTTGGCTGCGAGCCTACTGGTTGCTACTGGCTTACGTTTCAGAAGTTTTTACAGGATCATGATGTAAAGCTTGTAACAGTAAATCCATTTACTGTAAATAGAAGCAAAGAACTGGATGATAACAGCCCAGAAAAGAGTGATCTAAAGGATCCTAAAACAATTGCTATGTTGGTTAAAGAAGGAAGATATTCAACTTCTTATCTGCCGGAAGGAGTATATGCGGAGATTAGAGAAGCCTCTGTGTGTAGAGACCAGATCATGAAGCAGCATGTGCGTCTGTCTAATCAGATACAGGGATGGTTGCAAAAATTCTTTCCTGAGTATCTGGATTGTTATTCCGATTGGGATTCAACAAGTGGACTTATGCTTTTAAAGAGTGCACCACTTCCACAGGATATCCTAAAAATTGGGGCAGGTGGAATCAATCAGATATGGCGTGATGCAAAGGTACGTGCAGCAGGGCTAAAGAGGGCTCAGACCCTGGTAGAAGCTGCACAGGAAAGTGTAGGTTTAGAAGCTGGTGAGGCTGCAAGACTCGAGATTTGGGTTCTTGTGAATGACTATATACTGAAGGCAGAACAGCTCAAAAGACTTGATGAATACCTGGAGGAAAAAGTAAAAGAAGTACCGAATGTGGAGAAACTGCTCGCCATTAAAGGAGTAGGGATGAGTACTGTGATTGGCTTTATAGCAGAGGTTGGTGATATCGGACGTTTCACTGACCCAAAGCAGATACAGAAGCTTGCAGGGCTAGAGATAGTCAAAAAGAGTTCTGGAAAGAAAAAAGGGCAGCCAAGAATCAGTAAGAGGGGCAGAAGAAAGTTACGTAGAACAATGTATGAATCGGCTGTGCACTGATGAACTGGAATCCTGCATTTCAAGATGTATTCCTTTATTACAGGAACAGAACAAGAAATCCTCTTGGAGGAATGCAGGCAAAGATAGCAGTTGCATGTAAGGCTATCAGAGTGTTCTATGTAATACTACAGACAGGTTGTGACTTTGATGAAGAAAAGTTCCGAAGGGACATCATCAGACCGGAAGCAGCCTAATTAAAACAGCACATACTGTACCAGACAACGTCCGCCAAGAGTTCAATTGGTGCTGGATTACAGGAGTGCTCTCTAGCAATGACAAAGCAGAGCGAAGCCGCTAAGACATACTATATAGGGCATGACCCTGGAATGGAGCAGAGGCGGCACCCCACTATGGGTAGGCTGGACGAAGGAATTTAGGACACTCCTACGGGAGTACGATCCTGTTAGACATGAGAGGTTAGCAGCCATAGGGAAGAATGGGACACAGATTCGCCTTCATAAAAAGGATGACGTTATCTTTCGTGCACCCTTCTGACTGGAAACACATATGCATTGTACCTGAAATGACATAGTTTTCGCCCATTATTTATTGCTTATCATTGTTTGTAACTTATTAACCAATTGCACAGAAGGCTTAAATGCTGGTTCTTTTGTGCAAAATATATAAGAAAGTATAGAGAGATAGTATAAAACATGAAAACAGATATACTATTTAAAAACTATACTGACGATGATTATGAGGCATTATGTGAGTTCCTTATTGTATTAAATGCGAATAATGACAGCCATATTAACTGGAACTGGGCGAGACTTGAGTGGATGATCGAGCACCCGGAGTTTGATAAGAGTTTAAAGAATTCAATAGGCCTTTGGACCGTAGATGATAAGATAGTTGGCGCTGCGATCTATGATATGTATTTTGGCGAGGGCTTTTGCGGAGTTCTCCTGGAGCATAAAGATCTATATCCGGACGTAGTGAAATATGCTTGTAGAGAGCTTAAAGATGACTCCGGATTTGGACTTGCAATCTGTGATGAAAACGCTGATGAAGTTAAGTCGATCAGGGATCTTGGATTTACGATCGCAGATCAGGACGAGACTATCATGGAAAAAAGCTTAGACGATGATCTAAGCGCAGAACTGCCAACTGGCCTTAAGTTCTTTTGTCCGGATCCTGTAGAGGATGTATATGATCTTGAGTGGCTTTTCTGGCAAGGCTTTGACCATGGCGATGATAAAGCTGAATTTGAGCGTGAAGAAGAAATCATCCCAAGAGTCAGGAAGCACTTTAACAAGGATTTAGGTGTGGCTGCTGTTAATGAAAATGGCGAGATGGTGGCATGCTGCCTTCTATGGTATATGCCGGGAACAGACTATGTTTATGTTGAACCTGTCTGCACTATTCCCTCATATAGAGGAAAAGGTGTAGCGAAAGCCTTGATATTCGAAGCACTTCGAAGAGCCAAAAAGCTTGGGGCAAACAGAGCCTATGTGATTTCCAATATGGAATTTTATGAAAAACTTGGATTTAGAAAGAAGCATCATTATACTTTTTACTGGAAGGACTAGTTTTTATTCTGGTCAAGAATACAAGTTACTATAACAAGGGTTGAAGGCTGATCAAAATATTAAAATTTAAGTGTAAAACAGACCTGGATAAGTGTATTTGGGTCTGTTTTTTATTGATTGTATATAGTTAATATATTAAGTATAATGAGTGATACAGTTTTATTGAATGGAGGGTTATTATGCTGACAGACATTTTTGAAAAAGAAAAGGCACTGTTTGAAGACGGTGTCCAGACTGTGCTCAGAGCGCAGGAAAATCGCACCAGGGTAGTTGGCATCTTGAAGGGAAATATTGTAGCTAATTCAAGAAGCGAATCAAGAGGTATAAGTGCGAGAGTTGGTAAAGACGGACTGTTTGGATTTGCATCTATTGCTGAATACAGTGATGAAGCTGCAAAGAAGGTTTTAAAAGCAGCAGCTGACAATGTTAAACTTCTTTCTCGTCATACAGATAGTAAAGGAATTGTTCTTCCGCCTTCTTATGGGACAGGGCGTATTCCTACAAATTGTGACATTGTTGATGCCGAGCAAAAGAGAATAATTGACGTATGCCGTAAAATAGACGATTACATCGCTCAGAAATATCCTGATCTTGATAGCCGAAGCGTCTATTACAGCGAAGATTCACAGGATAGGATCGTGTATTCTTCAGATGCTTATGACGGACATCTGGTTACACCAAGGTGCTACATCTACATCAATATGAGTATGAAAACAAAAGATGGTACACCCGTAGAGCAGTTCAAACCTCTTGGCGGATTTGGCAGCTTTGAGGACAATTTCTCAGATATTGAACAGTATTATCCTGAACTTGAGAAGTTATATAAAAAGGTTAAGGACAAGACTGAAGGTGTTTACGCTCAGGCAGGCTACAAGACTGTAGTACTTGGCGGCATGATGGGCGGAATGCTTGCGCACGAAGCTGTAGGTCATACCGTAGAAGCAGACCTTGTTATGGGCGGAAGCGTTGCTGGACCTAACCTTGGAAAAAGAGTAGCTTCTGACATTGTCACTTTAGTTGACTTTGCTCATACATATAATGGAGGCCTTGCGCCTCTCCCTGTATACCTTGATGATGAAGGTACCAAAGCAGAGGATGCAGTGCTTATCAAAGACGGAATTCTCACAGGATATATGAACAGTCGTGAAACCGCAGAAAAATATAACATGAAGCCAACAGGAAACGCCAGAGGATGGGCATTCAATGACGAGCCTCTTATCAGAATGAGAAATACCTGCATTCTTCCGGGTAAGAATACTGTCGAAGAACTGATCGAATCTGTAGATGATGGATATTATCTTATTGATTCCGGCAATGGCCAGGCTGATCTTACCGGAGAGTTTATGTTTGGCGTAACCTGTGGTTATGAGATCAAGAATGGTAAATTAGGCAGGGCACTTCTCGATACAACAGTTTCAGGTATTGCTTTTGATATGCTTAAAACTGTTGATATGGTTTCCAATGAAGTTGAATGGTCTTCAAGCGGATTCTGTGGCAAAAAGCAGCGTATGGCAGTAGGAATGGGCGGACCACATATGCGTTGTAAGATCATGATTGGCGGACGTTAATAAGGAGAAAGCACAAATTGATATTGCGAGCTCTATCAATTTGAACCATTAGTCTTTCGTTTCACTCGCGACATGAGGTTTAAAAAATGAACAATATAAGAGAAGTTGCAGACTTATTTGATAATATACTAAAAGAAAAAAATGTAAATAAATACACATATACTCTCGTAAACTCCGAAAAGCAGGAGATCAATGTCGAAAACGGTGAATTCAAGCTTATGAGAACTGTTTTTGATAAGTATACTTCTATAAAGGTTTTTAAAGATAATAAGATGGGAAGTGCCAGTGGAAATGATTTTTCCAAGGATGCTCTTATAAATCTTGCAGAGGCTGGCGTAAGTGCCGCAGAGTCTTCACCCGAGGATCCATGCCATGATATGGCTCCTGATCAGGGCAAAGAAGTATTCAGACAGGGCTTATACGAGCCTGATATGGATAAGTTTATCGATAGAATACAAGAATGTCTTGATACCATTAAAAAAGAGTATCCCAAGGTGCTTGTCATGAGCGCTGTAGGTTCCTATAACAAGAGTAATTGGATATCAAGAAACACTAACGGGACAGAATTTGAAGACTTTTCGGGCCATTATAATTTTTACATTCAGATCAGTGCCAGTGAAGATGGCATTAACACAGGAATTAGCGGAGCAGGTGTATGCGTAGATAATCTTGATGCGCCATTCATTGAACTTGGGAACTTTAGAAAGAGCCTGGAAGACATCTGTAACAGCATTCATACTAAGAGCCTTGAAGGCAAGTTTGAAGGAACAGTCATACTTACACCTGATGCAGTTCAGCAGTTTTTAGGTATGCTTATTGGTAATTACATGTCTGATGGCGTTATCATCGACGAAACCAGTCTGTGGCTTAATAAAGTCGGAGAGCAGGTTGCGAGCGATAAGCTTACGATATCCAAGAAACCATTTGATGAGAGGATTGTTTGCGGAGAAAGAGGAACTCAGGACGGCTTCAGGACTGAGGATGTAACGCTTATAGAAAAAGGCGTTCTGAAAACTCACAGCTTAAGTCTGTATGCTGCTAATAAAACAGGAAGACCGGTAGTTAAGAATACAGGTTGGGATCTTATTGTTGAGCCTGGAGATAAGTCGCTTGAAGAAATGATCAAGTCTGTTGATAAAGGATTGATCATGGGTGGATATTCCGGTGGAGAACCTGGAACAAATGGAGAATTCTCCGGAGTTGCCAAGAACAGCTTCTTTATCGAAAACGGAGAAGTAAAGTATGCTGTATCCGAGACTATGGTAAACGGAAATCTTGGAGAGATCGTAAAAAATATCCGTGATATCTCCAAGGAACAGATTTGCGACGGAAGCTCTGTTGTTCCATATATTGCTGTTAGCGGCGTAGTTATTTCCGGAAAATAAAAGAGGATCTCTTACCGTATTGACCTTGCCCCTAGGGCAAACTTTACAATGGTATATAGAAGTTCATCCATGAACTTCTGAACATGTACTAACTACATCCTGTAGATGGTACATAGAAGTTCATCCATGAACTTCTAAACATGTACTAACTACATCCTGTAGGTGGTACATAGAAGTTCATCCATGAACTTCTAAACATGTAATAACTACATCCTGTAGTTGGTACATGGAATTACATTTTATGAAATTGTAGGAGGAAATACGGTATGGCATCATGGATGGTTCACTTAAGGGTTGCAGATAAGCTGCTTGACAGAATCGAAGGACTTGACAAAACATTTTTTGTTGTGGGGAATATCGCTCCAGATAGCGGAGTTCCCAATGAGGACTGGTCTTCATTTACACCATCAGGAGATGTGACTCATTTTAAAGGAAAGGGCACAGATAAGAGAAACATAGATATCGACAGGTATGTTAATGAGTATTTCTCCAAAGACATGATAAAGAATTACTCTGCTAAGGAATTCTCATTCTTTTTGGGATATCTGACACATCTTTTGACAGATATTGAGTGGACCAAAGCGGCACGAGGCCCTTGGGGATGTAACGAAGAAAATGCGGCCAAAGAAGGTATGTCACTTAATGAATTCATCTGGAAAAATAAGGAAGACTGGTATGATCTGGATTTCCTTTATCTTGAGCAACACCCTGATTTTAGAGCATTTAATCTTTATGAGAATTCAGGAGATATAACAAATGTTTTTATGGAAGCCTTCCCTGCGGATGCTTTTGAAAACAGGAGAGGATATATCTGCTGGTTTTATCATAGCGATGAGCATGGAGATCTGCATAGGGATTATCAGTACCTGACTAAGGAGATGTCGGATAAGTTTGTTGAGGATGCAGTCGAGACGATAATAACTAATATTAAACCGTTAATATAAAATTTATTTATTTAGTAAAAAAGACGCCACCCAGAGTTGTGATAACGCATCAGGGCGGCGTTTTTATGTGCAAACTAAAAAACGTGTAAAAATGATGCAAATCAGTGTAAATAGATAGGGTCTTGAGATTATGTGATAAAAGATATATAGGAACAAAATCATTGAAAGTAACTGGAGGTATTAGTTATGGAAAATATAAGTTTTTTATCACTTGAAACCCCACTGATGAGAGAAAAATGTAAGGCCTGGCGTCTTGAATATCTACAGTGTAAGTTGCCCGCGCATCTATACGACAAAAACTGGAAGGAGGAGAAGATATGAACGCAGAAGTATTTCAGATGGCAGACAAAGAGAAGAAGACAGATAAAAGACGCACAATAATAGGGATTGTTGCAACCTATGTGTTGATGGTCCTGGCAAATATAATTCTCAGTAATGCTTTTTCTTATATTATTATCAATGGAGTAAGTATTCCTTTTTATGTGTATGGGACTGTTGTTGAGCTGGGAATTGTGATGCCGGCGATCATTTACACTGTATTAAAAGGTGAGAGTATTACAGAAAGCTTTGGATTTCGTCGGATCAGATTTAAAACAGTTCTTTGGACAATAGTACTTACGATCCTTAGTTTTCCCTTATATACGTGTGCAAATGTTCTGTCACAGATTTTTGTCCCGAATACAGCGATAGAGTCTGCTTCAGAAATGTCAGGATCAATATTTGGATCCTGGTTTGTGGTGGCTATAGTAGCATCACTTTGTGAAGAGATTGCTATCAGGGGATTCTGCTTTAACAGATTGAAGAAAGTTTCTTCTCTTTTTGTTGCAGCAGCTATCTCTGCTATCATGTTTGGCGTTCTTCATCTTAACATCAATCAGATGTGCTATGCGATGGTTCTGGGCTTTATATTTGCCCTTGCAAATTTTGCAAGCGGTAGTATCTGGACATCTATCATTATGCATACGATAATCAATAGTTTTGGATATGTTGTTGTTATGATAGCAGAGCTTGCAACAGCTTCAGCAGGAATAAATCTTGAGGAGACAGCAGAGCTTCAAAGAACGCAGACCAGCTCATTTCTTACGACTGGGCTTGTGCTTTTTGTAATCTCGATAGGTTGTGCTTTTCTTATCAAAATGGTACTTAAGAAGATTGCTGCCAGTGAAAATAATCAGGAAGCTATCGAAGTATTTTGAACGAAAATGGTTGTGATGCTTCAGTTCGTGGTATTCTATAATGGAACAAAAGAAGGCATTATGAAAGAAATTCTGGAAGCTCATAGAATGGAGGCGAAGGAAATGCTGTTTACTGAATATAACGAAGAAGCACATATTAATCATGTTAAAGAATCGTCTTATGAGAACGGCAAAGACATCACGAGTAAGTTGTATCAGAAGCTAAAAGAGCTTGATAGACTTGATGACTTTGATAAAGCAATGGGTGATCCAGATTATAGAGATAAACTTATTGATGATTTTTTTTCCTAATAAAGTTAGACAATTCTATACATTTACAAGACATATAAAAATGTATTAAAAAAGAAGTCATCCTTGGATGACTCCTTTTTTTAAATAACGATTTTATAAAGCCTGGTCTGGCGTAATCTTATATTTGGGTTTATGGATTATCGGGTGCTTTTTAATATAATAAAATGTACAGATAAGAGTTGCAGCAGTAACATAACCAACAGCGTCAAGCACCAGATCATGTACATCAAAGTGGCGGTATACTATGAATGTTTTATGAACCTGATCGCAGAAACTTGCAAATGCACATATACCAATAGAATATAAAAATATAATTTTGGTAGACGAGTTGCTGTTTCTGAGTTTCTTACCAACAGGAGATGTAATGATCATAAGCGTCATTACAAGACCAAGAGCACCGAACTCATAGACGTGTGCCAGCTTCCTTGCACTGTTAAGCCCAAGAGACAGCCATACGACATTGTGATAGTGCTTTGGAAATAGCTCAGGAAAAAGAGATACGACCAGCTTTTGTGTGCTTAACGTATCAGCTCCACTTTGCCTTGTAAGGTGTATGATAATTGCTATTACTGTAGCGGAAAGAAAAGATAATACCAAAAAAGATAAATCAATACTTCTACTCGTGTTATTCTTCATAGTCAGTTACCCCTTTTTACGAAGAAATTTTTGTTACCTGTAACACGCTTTTTGCTTGTTTTTGTAACTTTTAATAATCATCCTTGAATTAATTTTATCTTTATAACGTAAACCTAAAATAAAGCAATTTTTGCGATTGTTTGAACAATATATGTACACGAAAAACCGATAATTATATAACCATAACCAAAATGCCGCATTGGTCATGATGATCGTCTGACCAGAAGAAAATACTGTTTTTTACAGTTATGATCATATGTTTTTTCCTATAATGAATTGTTGAAATACCTAAAAACATTTTTATGATAAATTGCGACGACATGAGAAGCTTTTTGGACTTGACTTTATTTAATCTATTTCTTAAAATATGTAAAAGTAAATGCATTGATCGGAATAAGTAGTTGAATGTACAAGCTACAGAGAGTGGCCGTTTGGTGAGAGGCGCAGCAACTGGCATTTGATGAATACCTCCGTGAGCAGCTTCCCGGAAACAATCAGATGATTTGTGAACATTTTTTGATTGAAAGTAGGGGAAGACGGAAATCCAACCGTTACAGTGGAAGGGTCTTCATTTTTAGATGAATCCGTAGAGATTTCATTTGTAAGGATGAGTACCTGCTGAGGCATAAGGCGTGAGTCTTGTGTGAATAAAGGTGGTAACACGGAACAATATCCGTCCTTTGTAGCTAATAACAGCGCAAAGGGCTTTTTTATTACCCAAAATCCTGTAGTGGCCAGGGCATAAGACCAAAGCCCCTCATGCGCGAAATATTTATAGGGCACTAAGTGTGCAGAAAGGTAAGGAAATGGGAGTTTATGAAGAACTCGAGGCAAGAGGCCTTCTTGCCCAGGTAACAGACGGAGAAAAAATCAGAGAGCTTATCAATAGTGGTAAAGCTACATTCTACATCGGATTTGACTGTACAGCAGACAGCCTTACAGCAGGTCACTTCATGGCACTTACACTTATGAAGAGACTTCAGATGGCAGGTAACAAGCCGATCGCGCTTATCGGCGGCGGTACAACAATGATCGGTGATCCATCAGGACGTACTGACATGCGTAAGATGCTTACAAGAGAAGACATCGACCACAACGCAGAGTGCTTCAAGAGACAGATGGAGAAGTTCATCGATTTCTCAGACGGCAAGGCACTTATGGTTAACAACGCAGACTGGCTTTTAAACCTCAACTACGTTGAACTTCTTCGTGAAGTTGGTGCATGCTTCTCAGTTAATAACATGCTTCGAGCAGAGTGCTACAAGCAGCGTATGGAAAAAGGACTTTCTTTCCTTGAATTCAACTACATGATCATGCAGTCTTACGACTTCTATTACATGTTCCAGAAGTATGATTGTAACCTTGAGTTCGGTGGAGACGATCAGTGGTCCAACATGCTCGGTGGTACAGAACTTATCCGTCGTAAGCTTGGTAAGGACGCTCATGCCATGACAATCACACTTCTTACAGACTCACAGGGCAAGAAGATGGGTAAGACAGCAGGTAACGCTGTATGGCTTGATCCTAAGAAGACAACACCTTACGAGTTCTACCAGTACTGGAGAAACGTTGGTGATGCAGATGTTATCAAGTGCATCAGAATGCTTACATTCCTTCCTCTTGATCAGATTGAAGAGATGGCTACATGGAAAGATGCTAAGCTCAATGAGGCAAAAGAGATCCTTGCTTATGAGCTTACAAACATGGTTCATGGCGAAGAAGAAGCTAAGAAGGCTCAGGAAGCTTCCAAGGCTCTTTTTGCAGGCGGTGGAGACATGGCTAATGTTCCTACAGTGGCTCTTAAAGATGAAGATTTCAGAGACGGCAAGGTTGATATCCTTCAGGTACTTGTTTCTGCAGGCCTTTGCGCTACAAGATCAGAAGCAAGACGTAACGTACAGCAGGGCGGCGTAACTGTTGCAGATGAGAAAGTTACAGACGTAGCAACTGCATATGACAAGGACTTCTTCGCAGGCGATGGCGTAATGGTTCGTCGTGGTAAGAAGGCATTCAAGAAAGTTACTGTATAAGACGAAAAGGAGCATTTTGGTGATTACCAAGATGCTCCTTTTTTGTGGTAACATATAATGTGTGGCACGATTTAGACTCGCAACGGAGGTACAGTATGGCACTTGCATCGGATCTTTATGTTGGAGAACTAGTTATGCGCCTTGTTGGTCATCAGACAGGTGAGATCAGCAAAGTTGATTATAAGCCGCAGAAACCGGCTTTTTCTAAAGAGCCCATGGAGGGCGAGACCTTTCTTGAAAGGGCGACGCCTGAGTCTCAGGGCGTTTCTGCAATGTGGGTCAAAGATCTTTTTGAAGAACTCCACGAATGCCCCAAATCTAATATGCATAAGATAATGGTCATGCGACATGGCAAAGTCATTGGCGAAACTTCTTTTGCCCCGTTTGATCTGGATTATTGGCATGTAGTTCATTCTATGTCCAAATCCGTTACAGGCATGGCTATTGGAATATTGATAGGAGAAGGGAAACTAAAAATTACCGACAAGGTTTTGGATCTTCTTCCTGATAAAAAAACTCTTACATCCATGTTAAGGCTTCGCGATGTTACAGTTGAACATCTGTTATCAATGACCAGCGGCGTTCAGTTCAATGAAGCCGGAGCGATAGCAGGCAATGACTGGATCAAAGGCTTCATGGATTCGGGTACTCTTTTTCCTCCCGGTAAGGAATTTAATTATAATTCTATGAATTCATATATGCTTTCTGCCATTGTGAATGCAATTACAGGACAGAGCCTCTTTAGCTTTGTAAAAGAGAGGATATTTGACCCTATGGGGATCAAGCGCGTTTTCTGGGAAACTTGTCCTCTTGGTAATACCAAAGGGGGATGGGGTCTGTTTATGCGTATAGAAGATATGTGTAAGCTGGGCCAGCTCTATCTTCAAAAGGGTAAATGGGAAGGAAAACAGCTTGTGCCCGAAGGCTGGGTCGTGGCATCCACGACAGCACATGCTACAACTGATGTTCCGGAAGCTCCTCAGTACGGATATCACCTGTGGCTTATAAACAACAGGGAAGGTGCTTATATTTTCAATGGCATGCTGGGTCAGAACGTATATATATATCCTGATCTTGATATGGTTCTGGCAGTCAATGCCGGCAATAACGAGGTATTCCAGACAGGCTCCACCACGAATATCATATATGAGAAGATGACAAATATTGAAGCCTTTGATCATCCACTCAAAGAAGATCCGTTAAGTGACAAATTCCTTGAAAAGACTATTACACGTATTCAGGAAAAAGAGGTGCCGAATAAGCTGATCCTTCGCGGCGGCTGGAACAGACGCTCTGATGCCTATGACAACCAGCAGGACAAGATCATGAGGATCAGGACTTTGTATGGAAGTACCTATGATCTTGGAGATAGCGGAATAGGTATTTTCCCTCTTATGATGCAGATCACGCACAACAATTTCACTGATGGCATTACCAAGATTGGCTTTGTTCCTATAGATAAAAAGAGATTTGGCGTTCAGATATACGAAGGCGACCAGATATACACTCTTCCTTGCGGAGATGATACCTATGGCAATTTTGTTTCACTAAACATCCACGGGGAAGTGTATGATGCTGTTGTTAAAACAAAGCTTGCAACTGATGAATACAACAGAATGGCAATAATGCTAAGGATCTTTTTGCTGGAAGAAACAAGTGAAAGGCGTATCAATATCTATCTTGGAAGCAAGTACGCAGAGGAAGATACCAGAGGCTTTAGAGGCTGTAATGTTCCTGAAGGTATTGATGTTCACTTCAATGAATATCCGGGCAATGAGATGCTGAATACTGCGCTTTCATGTGTTTCAACTACCAAGGGTATTCAGGGGGTTCTTCTTAGCAAGCTGGATAGTTTTGGTGCTTCCATGCTTATAAGTAAGACGATACATTACACTATAAATCCCAGAGTTCATGGCTTTCTTATAAAGCCCGAGAGTGCAGAAGAAGAGTCTGCCGGTGATGCTGATAATTAATGAAAAGAACAGACATAAATGATGTATGCGGGGATGGAGGATATATAGTACAATAAATTAGTTGGAATCTTGAATCTGTGATTCGGGAGCCAAAAGAGTTTTTCTTTAACAGGAGTGTGTTTTTTAATGAATTTAGTATCCATGAAAGATGTCTCTAAGGCATTTACGGACAAAGTTTTACTTGAGGAGGCATCCTTTGGAATTGACGAAGGCGACCGCATCGGTGTTATCGGTATTAACGGAACCGGAAAGTCGACGCTCCTTCGCCTTATAGCAGGCCTTGTGGAGGAAGATGAGGGCGATATAGTGAAGGGTAATAACGTGGTTATTTCCTACCTTCCTCAGAATCCTGAGTTTGATATGGACTACACCCTTTACGAATACGTTGTATCAACTAATGTTCAAAAGCGTCATCCTCAGAACGGACTTGAAGCCAAAGAGTTTGAGGCTCAGATAGAGGGTGAAGCCAAGAAGATCCTTAACATTCTTGGCTTTAATGACATAAATCAGAAGGTTTCCCAGCTTTCAGGAGGCCAGAGAAAAAAGGCTGCGCTTTGCGCTAGGCTCCTTGAAAACAGCGACATCCTTCTTCTTGACGAGCCTACTAACCACCTTGATAACGCCATGAGTGAGTGGCTCCAGATTTATCTGGAAAATTATAAAGGCGCCCTTGTTATGGTAACTCATGACAGGTATTTCCTTGACCTTGTCTGCAATAAGATCGTAGAAGTTGATCAGGGCAAGCTCTATACCTACGATACAAACTACGAAGGCTACCTTGAGCTTCGTGCCCAGCGTATCGCGTCAGCTCTTTCTACTCAGGACAAACATGCCAATATCTTAAGAAAAGAAATTGCGTGGATGAGAAGAGGCGCCCGTGCCCGTTCAACCAAGCAAAAGGCACATATCAAGCGCTACGAAGCACTTCGAGATGAAGAAAAGCTTAAATTCGATGAAGATGTGCAGATTTCGGCCATCTCTTCAAGACTTGGCAAGAAGACCATCGAGCTTTACAACATAGCCAAAAGCTACGAAGGCAGGACTTTAATAAAAGATTTCACCTTTACTTTTACAAGAGATGATCGTATCGGTATACTTGGCCCGAACGGCTGCGGCAAGACTACTCTTATGAAGATGATAGTCGGCAGTATTCAGCCTGATTCAGGCCATATCGAGATTGGCGAGACGGTCAAGATCGGATACTATGCTCAGGAAGCAACCACCATGGACGATGATCAAAGGGTCATCGACTATGTCAAGGATACAGCCGAGTACATCAAGACTGACGACGGCTATATATCAGCTTCCCAGATGTGCGAAAAGTTCCTCTTTGCAGGAAGTCTTCAGTACCAGCCCATCGGTAAGTTATCTGGTGGTGAAAAAAGAAGATTGTACCTTTGCAAAGTCCTCATGGAAGCTCCCAACGTTCTTATCCTGGACGAGCCTACCAATGACCTTGATATAGGAACATTGCAGATACTTGAAGATTACCTTGATTCTTTTCCCGGAATTGTTATAGCAGTATCTCACGACAGATACTTCCTGGACAGAATAGGAAGACGCATGCTGACTTTCGATTCATACGGCGGCATACATCTGTATAACGGCTCCTATACTGAGTTTTTTGAAACTCATAAGGAGGGCGTTGATGGAAGCCTGTCCTGGGACTTTACTGATGATAATGTGTCTGCAGCAGGCTCATCTAAAAAGTCCGGCGCAGGTAGTGACGGTGCAGGCAGTGCGTCAGATGCTAATGACACAAATACTGCAGGCGCTCAGGCGACTCGCGGCGAGCACAAATTGAAATTCAGCTATAACGAGCAAAAGGAATATGAGACAATAGAAGATGATATTGCAAAGTGCGAGCAAAAGATCGCGCAGTATGAAGAAGATATACTTGCTAATTCCACGAACTTTGGTAAGCTCAGAGAGATAGGCGAGAAGAAGGAAGCCGAAGAGAAGAGGCTTGAAGAACTCATGGAAAGATATGTATATCTTGAAGAGAAGGCTGAAGCAATAGCGAAACAGAAATGATTAACTTAAAGTAGATAAAATTAGCTAAGCTATAGAGTATTCCTGAGGCTGGCAGTTGATTATATTTTATTTACAGAGTTTAGTAACTGAAAATATATAATAGAAAAAGAAAATATCAGAAAGAGGTGGAAGATGACTAATTCAAAAGTTTATGAAAAGGTTGAAAAGTGCGTGGAAGCTATAAGAGCTAAGACAGACTTTGTTCCCAAGGTTGCACTTACACTTGGATCTGGTCTTGGCGACTATGCTAAAAATATAGATATTAAAGCAGAAGTATCATACTCTGAAATAGAAGGATTCCCTGTATCTACTGTTCCGGGACATGATGGTAAGTTTATATTCGGATATGTAGGCAAGACTCCTGTTGTGTGCATGAAAGGAAGGGTACACTATTACGAAGGTTATCCTATTTCTGATGTAGTTCTTCCTGCAAGAGTTATGAAGATGCTGGGTGCTGAGATTCTTTTCCTTACAAATGCAAGCGGCGGTGTTAACTATCATTTCAGCGCCGGTGATCTTATGCTTATAACTGATCACATCAGCTGCTTTGCACCAAATCCTCTTATTGGACCAAATGATGACAGACTTGGACTCAGATTCCCTGATATGAGTAATGTATATAATAAAGACCTTCAGGAAATCCTTAAAAAGACTGCTATTGATAATGGAATCGCTCTTAAAGAGGGTATCTACTGCCAGCTTACAGGTCCTTCATTTGAATCACCTGCTGAGATCCGCATGCTCAGAACACTTGGAGTTGATGCAGTTGGCATGAGCACTGTTGTAGAGGCTATTGCAGCTAACCATATGGGAATGAAGATCTGCGGAGTGTCCTGCATCAGTAACCTTGCAGCAGGAATGAGCGCAAATCCTCTTAATCATGAGGAAGTGCAGGAAGCAGCAGATATGGCAGCTCCTCGCTTTGCAAAGCTCGTAACAGAATCCATCAAACAGTTCGGGGACATCGAGTGGTTTAAATAAAGAGGACCAAAATCATAGTTTATATTTGGAGGATACATTCATGAACATCAGGTTTTACAATGCTAGAATTCTTACAATGGAAGAAGATAGGCCTGTTTTTGTAGGTGAAGTTTGGACACAGGAAGATAAGATATCCTTCGTGGGTACAAGCGAGGAAGCTGTTGGTGCGGATGCAGAGGGTGGTTTTGACAGAGAGATAGATTGTAAGGGCAATTTACTTATGCCTGGTTTTAAGGATGCTCATACTCATAGTGCAATGACGCTTATGAGATCGCTTGCGGATGATCTTCCGACGCAGGAGTGGCTTAATAATCAGATATTCCCGGTTGAAGCTAAGATGACTGGGGAGGATATATATACTCTTACGAAACTTGCTATCTTAGAGTATCTTACAAGCGGTATTACTGCAATCTTTGATATGTATCTGACTCCTGAAACTATTGCTAAGGCTTGCAAGGAAGCGGGCATGAGATGTGTTCAGGTTGGATGTGTTAACAATTTCTCTCAGTCACTTGAGCTTGTAGAGCGCATGTATAATGAACTCAATACAGAAGATGATCCTTTGAATTCTTATTTCATGGGAATTCATGCAGAGTATACCTGTTCTCCGGAGCTTCTTACTAAGTTCTCAGAACTTGTTCATAAGTACAAAGCACCTGTTTTCACACATATTGCTGAGACTAAGTCTGAGACAGATGGATGTATTGAGCGCTATGGCATGAGCCCTGTTAAGTACCTTGCATCAATGGGACTTTTTGATTTTGGTGGTGGCGGTTATCACCTTGTTCATGTAAATGAAGAGGACATGCAGATTCTTAAGGAAAAGAATATGTATGTTGTCACCAATCCCGGCTCAAACCTTAAGCTTGCATCAGGAATTGCACCAATTTCTGATTATATGAAGCATGGTATCCCGGTTGCACTTGGCACAGACGGCCCTGCATCTAACAACTGTTTGGACTTCTTCAGAGAGATGTTCCTTGTAACAGGTCTTGGCAAGATAAGAGAAGACGATGCATCAGCTATAGATGCCATGGAAGTTCTTAAAATGGCCACAGTTAACGGTGCCCATGCCATGAACCTTCCAAACTGCGATATCCTAGCATCAGGCAAGCAGGCTGACCTTATAATGATAGACCTCGACCAGCCCAACATGCAGCCAATAAATAACATTTGCAAGAACCTCGTATACAGCGGAAGCAAGCAAAACGTCAAGCTGACCATGATCGCAGGCGTTATCAGATACGAAGACGGCAAGTTCAACATAGGCGTAGACCCACACGACCTATATGCAGAAGCTGAAAATATCAAAAAGCGAATCATGTCAGAGCTTGGAAGAGATTAAGCATTAACTAAATCACCTATATAATTAAACTTTTATAAAATATAGCGCATTATAACCAAAAATACGCTACTATAAGTAAGGAACAAAACTTTGCAAATATAAAATTTTACTAATACTTTGAAGATTCCTGAGGGCTGGCAGTTTATAAAGGATTTTCGCGTCTTTAAAAGAATTTCTAAAATTCAAGAGCTTGATAGATGGAATGATATATTCTGTTTGGGATTCATCTGTCTGAGCGAAGCGAGTTCCCGACATAGAAGTTCATCCATGAACTTCTAAACATGTCGTAACTACGTCCTGTAGTTTATGAATCCCGGAATATATTATTCCAGATATCATGCCTTGAATTAGAAATTCTTTTATGACACGAAAATCCTTTATAAACTGCCAGCCCTAAGGAATCAGCTAGAACCTAGCCATTTTATATATGCAAAGAAATAAGACACAAGATAGGAACTAGATATGCAGGTTTATGTTACAGTGCTGGGGATTATTGTCGCAATTTTAGTTATTGCAGCGATCCTTGGTAAAAGAAATGAATTAAAAGCAGAGAAGTATTTCAGAAGCAAGGCAAGAAGAAACTGGGGGAAGCCATCTGATATCGATATCAGAGAAAATCGCAGAAAAGCAATTCCCAAATATTATGAAAATCATATAGAAGAATCATCTATAGATGACATCACCTGGAATGACCTTGGTCTTGATGCTGTTTATGACAGAGTGAACTACTGCCAGTCAGGTGCAGGTCAGGAGTATCTGTATTACAGACTCAGAACTCCAATGCAGACTGATGATTTCGATTCATTTGAAAAGCAGGTAGAAAACTTTACGAATAAAGAGGATATGAGAATAGAGACTCAGCTCATTTTTGCCAAGATGGCAAATTACGGCAAATATTCTCTTTATGACTACATTGGATCTCTTGATGATCTTAAGATGCCTTCAAGACTTCCTCACATTATCGCAGATATTCTCATTCTTATATCCATATTTGGTTGCTTTATTAAGTTTGAGATCTTCTTACTGGTTATAATTGCATGTCTTTTGTACAACGCAGTTACTTACTTTATCATTAAGGGAGATATCTCGCCCTACATCTACATCTTCGGATATATCAACAGAATGTTCTGTGGTATCGATCTTTTCAAGAAGATCAAGGACGGTACCCTTAGTGAAGAGACCAAGGTCTTTTTCCAGTATGAAAAAGAGATTGACTCATTCAAAAGAGGTTCATGGATCATCCTCGATCCTGCAAGGCTTTCAGGAAGCGGCGATGCCATAAACATGCTCCTTGACTATGTCTGCATGTTCACACATATAGATCTTTTCAAGTTTAAGAGCATGTACAAATTCGTTAAGAATCACGGACAGCTCCTGGATGACATCGTTACAGGCCTTGGCCGCATTGAAACTGAGATTTCAGTTGCTTGTTACAGAGCTTCTCTTGATGGAAAATACTGTAAACCTGAGTTCACAGAAGGTGCTACAGACTATGAGGCACTTGATATCTATCACCCATGCATGACAGATCCAGTGCTTAACAGTATTAAAGCTAATAGAGGCGTGCTTATTACAGGTTCTAACGCATCAGGTAAGTCAACATTCCTTAAAACAAGCGCTATTGCAGCTGTTATGGCGCAGACAATTCATACTGTAAACGCATCCTCATACAAGGCACCTCTTTACAGAATCTATTCTTCAATGGCCCTTCGCGATGACCTTGCAGGAGGAGACAGCTACTACATCGTAGAGATCAAGTCACTTAAGAGAATCCTCGATGCAGCTAATACAGGCGGCAACAGAATATTCTGCCTTATTGACGAAGTACTTCGCGGAACTAATACAATTGAGCGTATCGCAGCTTCAACTCAGATCCTTAAGAGTCTTGACCACAAGAATATCCAGTGTTTTGCAGCAACTCATGATATTGAGCTTACAGAGCTGCTGAAAGACTCTTATGATAACTATCACTTTGAAGGTGAAGTGACAGATTCAGATGTTCACTTCAGCTACATGATCAAAGAAGGCCCTGCAACAAACAGAAATGCTATTAAGCTTCTGTCTATAATCGGTTACGATCCCAAGATCGTAGAAGATGCCCAGAACATGGCAGACGAGTTTACTAGAACCGGAATTTGGCAAGGGTAAACGCGATATAGAAGGTAGCTTATATGCGTAGTTGAGGAGAAGTTACATTATGAATCACATTGAAATATACACAGACGGCGCCGCAAGAGGAAATCCTGACGGCCCCGGCGGCTATGGCGCTGTTCTTAAGTTTGTTGATAAAAACGGTGAACTTCATATGAAGGAGCTTTCAGACGGCTTCGACAAGACAACCAATAACCGTATGGAGCTTCTGGGAGTTATCAAGGCACTTGAAGCCTTGAATCACCCCTGTATCATAGACCTTTATTCAGATTCTAAATACGTCATAAGCGCATTCAACGAACACTGGATTGAAGGCTGGCTCAAAAAAGGCTGGGTCAATTCCCAGAAAAAGCCCGTAAAGAACAGACCCCTTTGGGAAAGACTTCTAAAAGCAGCAGAAGGCCACAACATCACCTGGCACTGGGTCAAAGGCCACGCCGGCCACCCCGAAAACGAAAGATGCGACCAACTTGCCACAACCGCAGCTGACAAAGATCCTGCCAATCTTCTCCATGATGATGGCAGCAATCTGAAAGAAATCTGCTGACATGTAAAAGAAGTATGTTTTCTTGAACGTAAATTACAGAAACACGCATTTACTGCGTGTTTCGTGATTCAATGAATCGGTTGGTAAATAGGCCCAATACCGAAGGCATTCTCAATTGGCCTATTTACTGCATTTTTGAATCTTTGATTCAAAAATGTATAGTTTTTATTTACGATGTACATAAAATGGTTGATATAGATGAATAACTACCGATAGAAGCTTATTTATATTAAGTCCTATCGGTAGTTTTCTGTTTTTGAAAGTATAAATACTTGTTACCAACATATAGATGTATTTACATGGTGATGAATTTTTTTGCGATATTAAATATTTTGATATTAAGTCTTTTATTTATGACAACGATATCATCTACTAACTATCATTCTCAGGAATAACTACCTACCTGATATAAAAACACGAAGTTTGAGTTTACTAAGATATATTTCAGAATTCTTTATATTATATTTAGATTATTCAAGCCTAAATAATGATACAATACGTTATATGCTGAATTCTAATTTTGAAATTCAAGTATAAATGAATTATTGAATGAAAAGATAAAAGTAATATTAAGCGAGGCTTCTCAGCAATTTTGGGAAGACGATAAAGTAGATCAGGGAGATTTGGCTAAAATAATCCTCGAGCGTTATCCGTACGAGGAGTGCTCAGGGGCATCGTTTGTTTATTCGTACAGTAACCTAGTGCTTTCGACACACCCTAAAGCGAACAGCCACAGCCCCTACGACGAGTGGCAAGGTAGCTCGAGGATTATTTTAGCCAAATCTCCCCGCCACAACCTATCTCCCCCTCCAAATCTCTGAGCAGTTTTGCTTAAATCATGAAAGGATTCTATGAACGAAGTTAAACAACCGAAAAAGCCGTTAATTATGTATTATATAGGTGTACTGCTCCTGATAGTATTCCTTAACCTTTTTGTATTGCCCCTTATTCTGGGTCATAACAGAGAAGAGGTTTCCTACAGCCAGTTCATCAGCGATACAACCAGCGGCAATATCAATAATGCCAAAATCTATTCAAATGAAATAGTATATCAGAACAATGACGGCAAGTATTACTTTACAGCAACTATAGATGATCCGGAGCTTGTATCAAGACTTACACAGTATGAAGTAACATTCTCCAGCGAAGTTGAGACACAGACTTCTCCTCTTATGGAGTTTATTTTAAGCTTCGTTGTTCCTGTAATTGTCTTTATACTTCTTGGAAGATGGCTTTCCAACAGGCTTATGGACAAGATGGGCGGCGGGTCTTCAGGTCAGTCAATGATGTTTGGCGGACTTGGTAAGTCCAATGCAAGAGTTTATGTTCAGTCTACAGAAGGCATTAAATTTGCTGACGTTGCAGGAGAAGAGGAAGCCAAGGAGAATCTTCAGGAGATAGTTGATTATCTTCATAATCCCGGCAAGTACAAGGAAATCGGCGCATCAATGCCTAAGGGTATCCTTCTTGTAGGACCTCCCGGAACAGGTAAGACAATGCTTGCAAAGGCTGTTGCCGGTGAAGCTAACGTGCCTTTCTTTTCCATGAGCGGATCAGAATTCGTTGAGATGTTCGTAGGTATGGGTGCTTCCAAGGTCAGAGATCTCTTTAAACAGGCCAAAGATAAGGCTCCATGTATCGTATTTATAGACGAGATCGATGCTATCGGTAAAAAGCGTGACGGCCAGCTTAATGGTAACGATGAAAGAGAGCAGACTCTTAATCAGCTTCTTACTGAGATGGACGGTTTTGAGGGTAATAACGGTGTTATGATCCTTGCTGCTACTAACAGACCTGAATCCCTTGATCCTGCCCTTACAAGACCGGGACGTTTTGACAGAAGAGTTCCTGTTGAGCTTCCTGACCTAAAAGGCCGTGAAGATATCCTTAAGGTTCATGCCAAGAAGATCAGAATCTCAGATGACGTTGACTTTAATAAGATCGCAAGAATGGCTACAGGTACATCCGGTGCTGAGCTTGCCAATATCATCAATGAAGGTGCACTCAGAGCGGTTCGAGATGGCAGAAGATTTGCAAATCAGGCTGACCTTGAAGAAAGTATAGAAGTAGTAATAGCCGGTTATCAGAAAAAGAATTCGATCATGTCTGATAAAGAAAGACTCATCGTATCCTATCACGAAGTAGGACATGCCCTTGTTGCGGCTATGCAGAAGGGAACAGCTCCTGTTCAGAAGATAACCATCGTACCACGTACAAGCGGGGCTCTTGGATACACCATGCAGGTTGAGGAAGAGGGCAATCACTATCTGATGAGCAAGACTGAACTTGAAAATGAGATAGCTACTCTTACTGGTGGCCGGGCTGCAGAAGAAGTTGAGTTTGGCTCTGTTACAACAGGAGCTTCCAACGATATCGAACGTGCTACCAAGCTGGCAAGAGCTATGATCACAAGATACGGAATGTCAGATGATTTTGACATGGTGGCGCTTGAAACAGTAAACAACCAGTATCTTGGAGGCGATGCATCCCTTGCATGTTCAGCTCAGACACAGGCTCTTATTGATAAAAAAGTGGTAGAGCTTGTAAGAACACAGCATGAAAAGGCAATTAAGATTCTCAAAGACAACAAGCCAAAGCTTGATGAGATAGCTAAATACCTCTATGAAAGAGAGACCATCACAGGCGACGAGTTCATGGAGATACTCAATCGTAAAAATGATATTGCAGCGATGAGTATGGAATCACTTGAAATCTAAATGGATCCTTACTGCAAAACAGACCCAAATATCAGTCACAGTAGTTTCCGATCTCTTATCGTGGTATACTAGATGTATGTAACGTTTCATTTTTAACCTCATGTCACGAGTGAAACGAGTGACTAATGGTTGAAGTGGTGGAGCTCGCGACACCACTTTGAGAAGTTTGAAAATTTTATTTTCAAACTTCACCTCATGTCACGAGTGAAACGAGTGACTAATGGTTGAAGTGGTGTCGCGAGTGAATCATGGCTCGATATTGGTGGGATTTGTTACACCAATTCGTTAGCTCACGAGGGTGTGAATATGGATATTACCGATTTTTCTACAGGAACAGAGATAACGATATATATCCCTATTTTGGACAAGATGATCCCTGCTGTCTGCAAGGTCGTAGGTCCCAGAGGTGATGGAATAATGGTCACCCAGCCCAAGTATAAAGGTGTGCCATTAAATGAAATGCACGATTTTTCTTTTAGTATTCATGACAAGGATAATAACAAATATAATTTTGTCTGCAGTCTCATACAGCCGATCTCGCAGCTGGGTAATATGTTTTATTACATGGAAGGGCTCAAGGGTATAGATACTAAAAACTACCGTAAGGCAGCAAGGTATCCCGTAGGAATAAAAGGTTCTGCGTATGTTGGCAAAGAAGCGGATGTTCAGGTAGTTATTTATGATATTTCCATGAGGGGAATATCGTTTGTTATGGAAAGAGAGGCTGTTTTTCGTATAGGTGATGAAGTTACTATCACTTTTCAGGAAAAAGAGCGAAGCAGGCATCTTGTAGTTCTGGCAACAGTTGTCAGGAAATTCTCACTTGATGAATTTGAAGCTTACGGATGCAGGATGCATGATATGGGAACTGATGTAATGGCCTTTGTCAAAAAGGTCAAGGACAGGTACACGAATGGGGGGGAATCTCAGGATCAGAACTGATTCGGGTTCCTATCGTATAATATGAAAAAGATAGCTTTACTTACAGATGGTTGGCGCAAATATATAGTTTATGCCTGGACTGAAGGCATAATGAGGAAGATAAAAAAAGAGAATCTCGATATAGCTCTTTTCCAGTTTAACTGCTTTGGTAACTGGAGCCGAGACAAGGAAAATAATACCGGCGAATATAATATCTTTAATCTTCCTGTTCTAGAGGAATTCGACGGTATTGTGGTTGATGCTAACAATATCACTGACTATGAAGTACTTCAGAAGCTCATTAAATCGATCAGAGAAAGCGGAAAGCCCGCAGTAAGCATCGGCCATGAATTTCCCGACCTTTACTATGTCGGTATAGATAACAGGAAACCTATAGAAGAGATCATGGATCATCTCTATAATTTCCATAATTGCAGAAGATTTGTTTTCGCCGGAGGCCCTGGCGACAATTTTGAAAACAGACAAAGGGCAGAATCTTATCTGGACTGTCTCCAGAAATATCAACTTACAGAACTGAATAATCCGGTCCTTTATGGAAACTATGAGTTCTCTACGGGCGTTCGATATATGAATGATTATATTAAAAATCATAAAGAACTTCCGGATGCTTTCGTGTGCGCTAATGACAATATAGCAACCGGTATCTGCAGGACAGCAGAGCTTAATGGATATCATGTCCCGGAAGATTTCCTTGTTACAGGATTTGATAACCTTGAAAAGGCAAGGAACTACCTGCCTCAGATAACAACTGTAAACATGGACAGAGAGCTGATCGGTGAACAGGCCCTGAACATTTTAATTGATGTATGGAATGGCAGGGATATACCTTCACACAGATATACAGATGCTAATGTAATATATGCTGAGAGCTG
Source organism: Butyrivibrio fibrisolvens (assembly GCF_037113525.1). Taxonomy (NCBI): domain Bacteria; kingdom Bacillati; phylum Bacillota; class Clostridia; order Lachnospirales; family Lachnospiraceae; genus Butyrivibrio; species Butyrivibrio fibrisolvens. The sequence continues at coordinate 2,047,458 of NZ_CP146963.1, forward strand.
TGGCTGCCCTAACAGTGGAATGGTCGACTACCGCAATTATCTTAAGAGTGTTATAGATTCAAACTGTGCCAGGGAAGTTTTTGAAAATGAGATAGCCTGCCTTGAAAGAGAAGTTTTAAAAGAGTCTGCCATGCATGATATGTTCAATGATATTGAACTGTTCATGTGCAGGAAGCACGTCGAAGGATTCTATATTATTGTAGATGAGAGAATATTTGACCCTAATATGAATACCCATTTTCCGGTAGAAGGCTATTCAACTCCTGATCTTAAAGTGCAGCTTGCAGTAGTGAAAGGCAGAAGTGTTAAGTTTAATACTGTAAAAGAGCTTATTGGATATATTGATCAGAACCTTGCCGGAAATCATTATCTTTACAGTCCCATACATTTTGGTAATGAAGCTGTTGGCTTTACTATTCATAAAAACCCTGCTTTTCTATATGAGTGGTCAAACCTTCTTGATATGCAGGAGGGTATTATTGACGGCTTTAAGAACCTTTTCCATAAAAAGCAGCTTACTAATGCTATGAAGCAGCTTGAAGATATTTACAACAAGGATCAGCTTACAGGTGTATTCAATAGAATCGCCCTTACTGATATAGTCGAATCAAGATTCAACAAGGAAAGAGCCCGGGGCATCGTCTGGGGCGTTGTATTTGTTGATGCTGACAACTTTAAGGAACTCAATGACACTTATGGTCATGAGTATGGCGACAAGGTATTAAAACTTATAGCCAAGACCATGAAGAAGCACGTCCCTGAGGGCGGTAATGTCTTCAGATTTGGCGGCGATGAGTTTGTAGCTCTTTTCCCAAATGCTTCAAAGGGAAGCCTGAAGGATTATAGAGAAAAAGTGGTTGGCGAACTTGTTAAAAATGGTGCAGCCATAAGTATGGGCAGCTGTCTGACTAATATGAATATGACTCTTAAACTGACTGATTATATCTCTGCCGCAGATGGCAGTATGTACCTTGATAAGAATGATAAAGAATAAGGGTTTTTCCAAAAAGAAAAGCCTTTTTTATCTATAGAATCTTCCCCGTAGCACTTAATTTTTTTCCTTTTTTATCCGAAATTCTATTTGCCGATTTATTGAATGAAATAGCTTTGAAAAGACTCTTTGAGGGCTCATTTTACTGACATTTGGATATCTTTCGGAGGGTGCTGATGAAAAATTTCTTTACGCGTGAACGTGTAAGATATCTTGTATTGGGATTTCTGGCGATATCATTTATTGCGTCTACATCCATTTACAGTTTGCAGACTAAAGATGTCAATGAACTTGTGTTTTACAGAGAAGACGGTGTTTGTATTGACTTTTCACAGGACTGGATCGATGAAGATGGCAATCTTGTAAATCTTGATGAGCTCAAATTTTATGATCACGAAGATAGAGAAAGTTATCTTTTCCATAAGGTTATTCCGGATGAACTTTTAGGTGAAGAATCTTTGTGCTTTGAAGTAAGGCACATGGGCTTTATTGTTTATTTTGATGACAGGGATTATGACGGCTATGAGTATGGGGATACTCCGGACGATCTTGATTTTCTTGTTGATATAGTGGATGTATCTAAAGCCGAAACAGAAAAACTTAAAGATTCACCTGATAAAACATTTGATGATATTGTTGCTATTAATTTTATAGATTACCGTGATAAATACGGAGTTGATTACATCGCCTACGCAGGTGATGGCCACGGATCGGGCATTGGCAGCCGTGGTGCAGGTACATACCTTAAAACTATGCAGCTGTATGTTACTGATGCGGGTGATACAGTTTATCTTGAGCTGTTTCCTGTCTATAGCAGTTCCAAGATCAATCATATTATGATCGAACCTGCCAATTCTTATATCAGATATCGTATTCTTTCAGCACTTCCAAGATTTATAGTATGCCTGATCATTATCGTGACTGGTGTGACAGTTCTTATTATCTGCCTTCTTATGAAGGGTAATATGTCTGTCAAGATTTATGAGGCGTTAGCAGCTCTTATCATCCTGGTCGGAACCTGGTCGATGTTAGAGACGCATCTATTTGACTATATTCTTGGTACTTCCGAGTATATGCATACGGTTTCGTATTTCCTTTTGATGGTTATGGCTTACCCGATCGCTGTATTTAGTGATACAGTTATGCTCAAACCTCATAAAAAGATTTCTGATGTTATTTTCTGGATAATTGTAATACTCATTCTTTATTGTACGATTGTTAATTACTGGGATATTTTCGATTTCCATGAGACAGTTTATCTTTCCGATGCCCTAATTCTCGTAACAGGTATATTTGTTATAGTCAGGCTCATAATGGATCAGAAATTCAGAAAAGATAATGATCTTCATATTAATACTAACTGGATTGATATTTCACTGGCTATCATAACCATTTTAGGATTTGTAGACATGTTCAGATACCTTAATATTCTTAGTATAAAATCTATTTTTGACAGCAGCTTTTTTACAAGAATTGGTGTTCTTATATTCACGATCGGAATGTTCATTAATATCTTTGAAGAAGTTGTCCATAGGAATAAACAGGCCGATAAGGCCGGTACTTACATGGAGATGGCCTTTACGGACGCTCTTACAGGTATTCCTAACCGCGGCGCTTTTCTTCTTAAGGAGAGTGAGCTTTCTGACAGAATGAAGGATTCTTCTAAGAGGAAAAAAGATAGTAATTTCCAGATCGTATATGTGGCACTGGATCTTAATGGCCTTAAGATCGTTAATGATACTCTTGGTCATGCAACAGGAGATGATTATATTGTTGCCGCATCCGGTATCCTTATGCAGGTATTCTCTGAATATGGATATGTGTACAGGGTCGGTGGTGACGAGTTCGCATCCTTTATCGTATGTGATAATGCTGTCGGTATATGCAAAGAATGCATACAGACAATGAAAGATAAGATCAGGGATTATAATCAGAACTCCAATCAGGAGATGCAGATGCATATTGCATATGGTTACAGCGTATGGAGACCTGGAGATAAAAGGTCTATCAGCGAGATAGAAAAAGAAGGCGATGAAGCCATGTACGAAAAGAAACGTCAGATGAAAAAAGAGGCAGCGAAGAATACGACTAATTAATACGGGAGGAATAATATTATGTGGGCTTATGAAAGTGTTTTTTATCAGATATATCCCCTTGGTGCCTGTGGCGCGCCATTTGAAAATGACGGTAAACCTGAAAAGAGAATAAAAAAGCTTGATGCGTACGTTCCGCATCTTAAAAAACTTGGAGTTAAGGGGGTTTTATTTAATCCCCTTTTTGATTCCGACACACATGGCTATAACACAAGAGATTATCGCAAGGTTGATGTAAGACTTGGCGATAACGATGATTTCAAAAAGCTTGTTGATAAGCTCCACAAGGCGGGCATGAAGGTTATACTTGATGCAGTATTTAACCACGTCGGCCGCGGCTTCTGGGGCTTTGTTGACGTTCTTGAAAAAAGAGAAGCTTCCCCATATAAAGACTGGTTCCACATTAACTTTGGCGGTAACGATGGCTATAATGACGGACTCTGGTACGAGGGCTGGGAAGGTAATTTTGACCTTGTTAAACTTAATCTTCAAAATCCAGCAGTAACAGATTATCTTATTGATACTGTTAAGTACTGGATCGATACTTTTGATATAGATGGACTTAGGCTTGACGTTGCATATTGCCTTGATCAGAACTTTATCAGAAGACTTCGCTATGAATCTTCCCAGATGAAAGAAGATTTCTTCCTTATGGGCGAGATGATAGGAGGAGATTACAGAAATATCTGCGGAGAAGGACTGTGTGACAGCGCTACTAACTATGAATGTTACAAGGGCCTCTTTTCCTCAATGAACTCTTATAACCTGTTTGAGATAACTCATTCACTTCTGCGTCAGTTCGGACCTGAAAACTGGACGTTGTATCGCGGAATGCATCTGTGGTCCTTCGTTGATAATCATGATGTTACAAGAGTTTCAAGTATCCTGACTAATCCTGAGCACATTAAGCCAATTTATGCTCTTATGTGCGGTATGCCGGGTATACCATCTATATATTATGGCAGTGAGTGGGGCTTTAAGGCTGATAAGTCTCAGGGAGATCCGGCGCTTAGGCCTATGTTCGATAAGATGGAGTGGAACGATCTTACAGACTATGTGAAGGGATGCGTAAATGCATTCCAGTCTTCGCATGCGCTTCAGTACGGGGCTTTTAAATCGCTTGTGCTTCAGAATAAGGCGTGCGTGTGGGAAAGAGAAGCGGATGATGACAGAGTTATGGTTGCCTGCAATATAGATGGGGCTTCGTTTACAGCGCATTTCGACGCAAGAGCAGGAAGAGCCGAAGACCTTATAACGGGCCAAATTGTAGACTTTGGCGGTGGACTCGAGATCCCGCCGTATACGGCGTATATACTGAGGCCGTGTTGAACGCTGTCGTGGGGGATTCCTGAGGCGGGCAGTTAATAAATGATTTGATTGTCATGAAAATAATATAAAATTCAAGGCATGATATCTGAGAAATTATATTCCCAGGGGTCCGAAACTCGCTTCGCTTAAACATACGGCCCCTGAGCGGGAATATAATTCCCCATCTATCAAGCTCTTGAATTTAATATTATTTTCAAAGACAACCAAATCATTTATTAACTGCCCGCCTCAGGAATCCGCAAGGGATATGTGTTTATTAACTGCCCGCCTCAGGTATTTGTAAGGTATATGCGTTTATTGATTAAGAATTAGAAATCCGTATTAGCTGTGGATTTCGTCTGGCAATGAATTGGTATGGTTTATATAAAGGAGGTAAATATATGGTTATCGCTATGGCTAATGATCATGCTGGTACACAGATGAAAGAAGAGATTAAGGCGTATCTGGAAGCGCAGGGGTATGAAGTTAAGGATTTTGGAACATATGATAATGAGTCGTGTGACTTGTCTGATTTTGTGTATCCGGCTGCGCTGGCGGTTGCGAAGGGTGAGTGCGATAGGGGGATATTCTGCGATGGGGTTGGTTATGGAAGTGCGCTTATTGCTAATAAGATAAATGGGTGTTATGCGGCTGTGTGTCAGGATCCGCTTTGTGCGACGCTTGCTAGGCAGCATACGGATTCTAATATATTGTGCCTGGGAGCTAAGATCATTGGCGGGCTTATGGCGATGGAAGTGGTTAAGACGTGGCTAAGTACTGAGCCGCTTATGGAAGAGAAGTATCGTAGGAGAGTTAAGAAGGTTTGTGACATTAACGATAAGCACTGCGTGCCTGTAAAATGATTTTGAATCAGGAATGCGCACTAATTTGTAAAAGCAGATCGAATGCTGATTGAAAGCATATTAGAGCTTCGGATAGTATCCGGGGCTCTATTTGCGTAAAAAGGTCATATCTTGAAAAAAATCCAATCTTCTAGTATTATAAAAGTGAAATGAGAAATTTCAACAATGTGAGGTGAGCGATATGGTATATGATTATATCATTGCTAATTATAAAAATGGAGAACCAATTTTTTTGAGCGAGCTTCCGGGTGAATCTAAAGATTATCTGAGGCAAGAGATGAAAAAACTCGTAGATGAAGGGAAGTTGGAGCGTTTATATAATGGTGTCTATTTTCTGCCCTATGTCACGATACTTGGAACTAAGGGAAAGGTATCAATAGATAAATATATTGAAAAAAAGTATCTGACGGTAAATGGTACTACCTCAGGGTATATAACAGGTCTTGGGCTTGCTAATAAATATGGTTTTACAACGCAGAATCCGGCATTTTATGAAGTGTGCAGTAATGAAGCAAGCACAAAACAGCGTAAGCAGGAAATTGATGGAAATACTATTGTGATTTATAAGCCCGTAACAGATGTTACAAAGGAAAATGAGAAAGCGTTGCAGTTTCTTGATATGATGGCCACGCTTGATAGATATAGTGAGATTAGCGGTGAAGAGCTAGTAAATAAACTTAAAAAGTATGTTAAACTTGTAAGCCTCGATTTTTCTATTGTTAAAAAGTATCTATCATTATATCCTGACCGGGTTTATAGAAATATCTATGAAGGAGGATTGATGGGTGAGCTGGTATAAAGAATATCGTAGCCAATGGGAAGAAATAATTAGAACAGTAGCGGCAGAAGAACATCGTACTACGCAGATGGTTGAAAAGGATACAATACAGTCTATGTTCCTTCTTGAACTTTCTAAGTGTGATCTGCCATTTGTGTTTAAAGGTGGAACATCATTGTCAAAGGCATATGGGTTGATAGATAGATTTTCAGAAGATATTGATTTATCTATGAATCGTAAGCCGACAGAATCTGAAAAGAAACGAACTAAAGCTGTTATTCTTGAAATTGCGGATAATCTGGGATTGATTCTTTCGAATCCTAGTGATATTCAATCCAGGCATAGTTATAACAAATATGTGTTTGAGTATGATTCATTTTTTAGCGATATACCTCTTGAACTTATAGTAGAGACCAGTTTTTACCAGGAAGTATATCCTGTAGAAGTTCATGCAGTGAATAGTTTTGTTGGAAGTTTCTGCTTGAATCGAGGAATTGAATTGCCAATACCGTTTGATGCTGCAATTGTAAATATACAGGTTCAGTCTTTAGAACGCACCTTTATAGATAAGGTATTTGCTATATGTGATTATAGATTACAGGATATGCAGGACAGAGATTCAAGACATTTGTATGATATAGCAAAACTTTTACAAGAAATAGAGATTAAATCTGAATTAAGTGAACTTGTTGACAAGGTTCGTGAAGATAGAATGAAATCGAAAAATAATCCGGCAGCTCAGCCTGAGCATGATATTCAGGAGATGCTTAAGGAAATAATTGAAAGTCATTTTTATGAATCTGATTATAATAATATTACAAAGAAGCTTTTGTACGAAGATGTAAGTTATGAAGAGGCTATTTCTAAAGGAATAGCACTTGTTGCTGATATGGATATCTTTAAATATAATCGATAAGAAGATGCTGCTTCAGTAATTGTTTTAAAATGGTGTATAATGAGTAACGGATAAAATACAGGGAGGAGCTTAAATGGAGAAGATTATCATCAAGTATTTTGATAAAGATGTAGAAAGACTTACACTTGTTGAAGGGAAATCAGACTGGTACGATCTTAGAGCAAGTGAAGATGTGACAATGAAGGCAGGAGAGTTCAAACTCGTACCGCTTGGAGTTGCTATGAGACTTCCTGACGGATATGAAGCTCATCTTGCACCAAGAAGTTCAACATTCAAGAATTTTGGAGTAATTCAGACCAACAGTGTTGGTGTTATTGATAATTCATACTCAGGTGATCAGGATATGTGGCGTATGCCTTGTCTTGCTATGAGAGATACTCAGATCCACAAGGGAGACCGTATCTGCCAGTTCAGGATCATGAAGCAGCAGCCGGCTATTGAATTTGAAGAGGTAGAGCACCTTGAAGGACCGGATAGAGGCGGATTTGGATCCACAGGTGTTTCATAATAAATATTTTTGATATTTCATTCTGAGATTTAGACAATCTTAAAAAATCAAAACAATATGCTTTTTTAAAGGCCTTGCAATAGTAATTGCAGGGTCTTTTCTTTTTGGCAGGATTTTTACAAAGGGAAAGTCCTCTTTTTTCAGGAATTAATTAAAGCAATTATTTTTTTGGTATAAGAATTTTAGGGATTTGAGCCGATATTATTTTGAAATATAGATTATTTTTATTATGTTTTCTGATCGTGTATAGCGAAAATACATATATATATTCTGTGCATTTCGTACATGGTGATATTAATGAAAACTTTGCCGGAACTATTGTACGACATATTTGTAGAGGGCGGCGCATATCTTACGATACTGAAAGGTATAGGTGTAACACTTGAGATAACCATACTATCAGTAATATTCGGGACGATACTGGCATTTGGTATTTGCAGGCTCCGCATTAGTAAAAAACGCTTTGTTAGTACACTTGCTGCATTGTATATAGCGATTCTTCGTGGCAGCCCGGTACTTCTTGTTTTGATGATCTTTTATTACGTTATATTTGCTACGAGTCCTTTGTCAGCGCCGATGATAGCAGTATTTGCTTATTCGACCAATTTTTCTGCACATGTGGCTGAGATCATGAGGACATCTTTTCAGGCGACAGATAAGATGCAGAATGAAGCGGCCAGAACTCTTGGCTTTAGTAAATGGCAGGCTTTTTTCTATATAACATTTCCACAGGCAGTTGATGTAGCGCTTCCTGTATACCAGTCAGCTATAGTTACGCTTCTTCAGTGGACCAGTGTAGTTGGCTATGTAACGATTACGGACCTTACCAAGGTTATAAATAATATCACGATGCGCACCATGCAGCCTATGATCATGTTGATCACAGGTGTGCTCCTTTATCTTGCGATCGCATATATAGTATATGGGATCTTCGCTTTTGTAGAAAAGCGCAGGATGGCAGGAAGAGGGGGTGAGCACTGATGGATATGATAAGGCTTGAGGGCGTGTCCAAAAGCTACGGAAAGTCTGAAGTGCTCAAAGATGTGAATCTTTCTGTAGAAAAGGGCGAGATAGTCGTCCTTATCGGCGGCTCCGGGTGCGGCAAGAGTACATTGCTGCGCATGATAGAGATGCTTGAGATTCCTGATGAAGGGAAGATCTACATCGGTGATGAGGAGATTACAAGAGCAAAAGGGGCTCAGCTGGACAAGCTCAGGATGAAGCTTGGAATGGTATATCAGGGCTTCCATCTTTTTAGTCATATGGATGTCATGAAAAATATTACCCTGGCGCCTATGAAGCTAAAGGGCATGAGCAAAGAAGATGCTGAAAAAAAGGCCATGGAGCTGCTAAAGACTGTAGGCCTTTCGGATAAAGCTCATGCAATGCCGGATCAGCTATCAGGAGGTCAGAAACAACGAATTGCCATATGCAGATGCCTTGCTATGGACCCTGAGGTAATGCTGTTTGATGAACCAACATCAGCTCTTGATCCTACGATGATAGGTGAAGTTCTTGCGACTATAAGGCTTCTTGCCAAGCAGAATATGACCATGGTCATCGTAACTCACGAGATGAATTTTGCAAGAGAAGTAGGTTCACACATTATTTTCCTTGCAGAGCACATGCTATATGAGGAAGGCACTCCGGAAGATATTTTTGATAATCCTCAAAAGCAGCTGACCAAAGACTTTATCTTCAAACTAAAGCACTTCACTTACGATATAACTTCAAAGGATTTTGACCTTATGAAGCTGCATGGTGGAATTCAGAAGTTTGGAGAAAAGTATGGTATAGACGGCAAGTACATAATAAGGCTTCAGCTCTATGCCGAGGAGCTCATACAAGAGGTGATTGAACAGAATGTGTGGGAGTTTCCGGATATAAGCCTTAGGATCTCACTTGCAGAAGGAACCAGAGATGTAAACATTGATCTTTTGTACTTTGGTAAAAATAAAGACATCTTTGAGATCCTTGAAACGGATATCGGTGGGATACATATTGGATTAACGATACTTAAGAAAGTGGCTAAACATAGAGAACATAGTTACAAGTACGGAATCAATACACTCAAAGTGGTGATTTGAAACAGATAAGGAGGTATTAAATGCAGACATTTATCGGAAGCAGTGTAAGCAAGGATGCCAAGGCGGCAGTAGCAGAGGCTACTAATGGCTTGTCCAATCCGCATCTGATCATTTTTTTCTCGCATTATGACATGCTGAAGGGTGTAACTGATGAGCTCAAGGCAGCTTATCCCGATGTTCCGACAATTGGAACATGCGCGATTTCTTATTATGAGAAAGATGCCAGCGACAATAAGCTAGTGGTCATCGGCTTTGGCAGTGATGCGAAGGTCAAGGTTGGCGTTCTCAGATACTTATCATCTGCACCTTTGTATGACATTATGGGACTTAAGAGTGCGGTAAATGAAGTATCTCCTGGAGATGAAGATTCTATCTGCTTTGAGCTGTGTACTAATGATGAAGAGCGCCTTGTTACCACTATGAACGTAGTTCTTGGTGAGAAAAAAGCTCCAATCATAGGTGGAACTGTTTTTGGTGTTCCGAATGGAAAAACAGCCTATGTAGCAGTTAATGGCGAACTTTACGAAGATGCCTGCTGCTTTGCAGTTATCAAAAATCAGTCTGGTAAGATCAGAACATATTCAGAAAATATCTATAGATTGAAAGAAAATGCCAAGAAACATATCGCTACCAAGGTTAACATGAAGACCAAAGAGCTTGTTCAGATGGACTACAAGCCGGCATCTGAAGTTTATGGTAATGAGCTTGGTATTTCCAGAAATCAGATCGTTGATAACGTTCTTGAAAATCCTCTTGGACGTATCATAGGTGATGAAGTTTATATTTGTTCCCAGTATGGAATCGGAGATAACGGATCACTTATCAATTATAAGAGATTTAATGAAAATGATACGGTTGCCATCCTTCAGCTTCAGGATTATCAATCTATCAATGATGAAACCAGAAGAAAGATCAAATCAGAGAATTCTAAGATATCCTTTGTGCTTAGTATTAACTGTATTTACAGACATCTGTTATTCAGTCAAAGGAATCATCTGCAGGATTTCATGAATGACATGGGAACACTTGGTAAACATGTCGGAATTGTAGGTGGTGGCGAGCAGTATAAGACGCAGCATGTTAATCAGACAATGGTCTGTGCTGTATTTGATTGATGGAGGTATACTATGGCTTTCTTTAACAAGAACAAAGAAAAAGCGGATTCTGAAGTTATCCAGGGTGTGCAGGCCAGAAGCATAGCTCAGCAGCTTGCGCCACTTGCGGAGGCTGGCAAATTTGCGATCAAACAAAAAGAGAAGCTTCAGAACGAAGAAGCGGTTACTATTGAAGGTATAGAAGAGATCGGTGATCAGTTCGAACAGGTAAAAGACAAATACGATAATATCATCAATTCAGTAGATGCCTTTAAAGAGCAGTTCGAAAATGTAAGATCCATCTCTGACGCCTTTGGTGACATCGTAGAAAAGATGGTTAAGACTGCTGATGATTCTCATGCCGGAATGAACAGAGTTGATGACAGTTCAAATTCTGTATCAGATACTATCGAAGCAATGCAAGCAGTATTTGATAAGTTCCAGGAGAGCTTCGATGAGATCCAGGATCAGGTTAACCAGATCAATGCATTTGCTAACCAGACCAATCTCCTTGCTTTGAACGCTTCGATCGAGGCTGCAAGAGCAGGTGAAGCAGGTAAGGGTTTCGCAGTCGTTGCTACTCAGGTTAATAAGCTCTCAACTGAGATCAAGAATCTTGTATCTTCAATCGGTACAGGTATGACCAACCTTAATGAAAATAACCAGTCTCTTAAAGACTCTCTTGGTAAGACCAAAGAGGCTATAGAGCAGTCTCATAATGAGATTGCAGCAACTCAGGAGATTATCGGTAATATTAAGACTGTTGCTGACGAAGTTGGCGATCAGAGTAAGGAGATAACAGGAGTATTTCAAAAGTGTGATGAGTCCATAGATGCTATCTCAGGTAGTATTGAAGATTCCAACAAATATTTCAACAATGTTACTGATAGTATATTTGAACTCAAGAACAAGATCACCAAGAAGGGTCTTATGTTTGAAGATATGAACAACGTACTTGAACAGTTCGATCCTTACATCAATAAGATCATTAACGATAATAAGTAAGAAACTCAAACTTCCCACATGGGGAGGCTGTTGCATCATGTTCAGATGTTCTGCGCAGCCAGTTTATAAATAGTTTTATAATCTCTCGAGTTTTATAATTCAAGGCATGATATCTGAAGGTTTATATTCTAGGGTCCGAAACTCGCTTCGCTCAGACAAGCGGACCCTAAACAGAATATAAACCTTCATTTATCAAGCTCTTGAATTTAATAAAACTCTCAAAGATTAGAAAACTATTTATAAACTGGCTGCGCAGAACATCTGAACATGATAAAAGATACTGTGTGGGAAGTTTGTCCAAGAAACATTTTAAGACAATGAGTTTTCACAAGATACCAACATTTTTAAAGCTTTAGAAAAGCATATTATTATTTTGGAGGTAGATATGGTTTGTCCTAAATGCGGAGCTGAACTATATAATAATGATAAGTTCTGTACAGAGTGCGGATATAAGATTAATATAGAAGAAAATGTTAAATCAGAAATAACTAATAGTACTTCGCCAATTAATACTGAAAAAGTAAATCAAGTTCGAAAACAAAAATCAGCAGTGGGCGATTGTTTGAAATTTATTGGATATATTGATATGTTTTTATGCTTTATTGCTGGAGTTGTGTGTTTTTTATTTGGTGGCTTGGATAATACGTTGATTGGTTTGGCTTTGATTGCATCAGGTTTTGCTCTAGGAATGTCTTTTATTGGTTTTGGAGAGATAATTTTAATTTTACAAGATATTAGAGACAAAATTTAATTATATGTAGAAAGAAAGACCTCTATGGTAGAGGCCTTTTTTTCATGGACAACTTTCCCTTGATATATATTCTGCCGAGAATTATCTAGAATCTGATACAAGGCTTAAATCTGTTATTGCTCTTGATATTCTTGTCAAGCATGCATCGGCCATAGCTTCTAAGGGAAGACTTACTACCGATAGAGACGGAGTTGAATATTCTTCTAAGTCTCTATTTCCGTTTCCGATACTGATAAGTTCTAATTGCTCAGGAATTTTAATCCCCTTATCATAAAAAGCTTTAATTGCACCAAGTGCTATATTATCAGAACTACATAAGATACAGTCAGGTAGAGGCTTGGATTTTAATATCTCGAGAACCCCCATATAACCACCTGAGGGGGTATCATCTACAACTATTCTATATATATCAGAAATATGGTTTTGGTTTAGTATATCTTTGAACGTATTTTCTCTTATTACCATACCTTCAAAATTGGGTACAGAAGTAAGAAGAGCAGGTCTTGTCTTTTCGTGTCTTATAAAAACATCCGCAGCCATCTTGCCAATTTCTTTGTCATTCATGTTGACGGTAGGATACTTATCAGAGTAGCGGTTGTAGAGAACTATCGGGACAGACAGGTCATTGTTTTCAAGAAACTCTATGTCCTTATCTGATGCATTACATATGATGATACCATTACTTTCCATGAGGGTTCTTGCCGTCATGGACTCTTCGAGATGGTCCACAGCATAGGGCTTAACCTGAAGGTCATAAGTAAAGCCGTTACTAACAATAGAATCCTGAATACCTTTTAGGAAGCTTCCAAGGATATACTGCCTTGTGGTAGAGTCCCAGAAGAGTGTGATAACAGGAAGGTTTGGAAGATTGCTTCTTAAGAGTTTTGACTGCATGTTTGGAGTGTAGCCTAAGGTCTTAGCTGCTTCTAACACCTTTTTCTTTGTGGCATCAGAAATATTTCTTTTCTCAGAAAGCCCCCTAAGTACAATCGAAACAGTACTCGGCGAATTCGCTTTCATGCCACTTTCTTTATGACGTATTTTAAATAAATGCAATGATTATCTTTTAAGATTATATATAGAAAGCTTTGCGGATAACTATTTTTTACTTTATTGGACTGATTAAAAAAATGTAGTATAATCAAAATGTTGTGCATAAAATTTAAATGTATCTTTATGAAAAAAGTTTTTTATTCTAATCGAACATATTTTTTTCACAAATGTATGAGAAAATGTTTCTGTTCGGTTGCTGCAGGTAGCGCTGGAGGGCATCCTGCACGCGGGAACAGGCACGACATAAAAATTTCAGGGAGGTCTACAAAAGTTGATTGAGGTAGATAATATTGTCAAAACCTATGGCGACTACCAGGCCGTCAATCATTTGTCTTTCAAACTCGAAAAAGGCAAAATCTATGGTTTCCTTGGCCCTAATGGTGCCGGTAAATCCACTACTATGAACATAATGACAGGATATATAGCTGCAGATAGCGGAACTGTTACTATCAATGGTCATGATATCTTAAAGGAGCCCGAAGAAGCTAAAGCATGTGTTGGCTATCTTCCGGAGATTCCTCCGCTTTACATGGATATGACTGTTGGTGAGTATCTTCGTTTCGTATGCGAACTTAAGAAGGTGCCCAAGAAGGATATTAGAGAGCATCTTGTTAAGATCCTTTCTGAGACTATGCTCGGAGATTATGAGCATCGTATGATCCGCAACCTTTCTAAAGGTTACAAACAGAGAGTCGGACTTGCTCAGGCCCTTGTTGGTGATCCTGAAGTCATCATTCTTGATGAGCCTACAGTAGGTCTTGATCCTCAGCAGATCAACCAGATGCAGGATTTCATGAGATCTCTGAAAAAAGATCATATCGTTATCTTAAGTTCACACATCCTTTCACAGGTAAGTGCAGTTTGTGACTACATTCTTATCATGTCTCATGGTGAGCTTGTACAGCAGGGTTCTGAAGAAGAGCTTGAAGCTGCCGAGAACAAGTCTCAGGTACTTAAGCTTCGTCTTATCGCTGAGCCTTCTGCTATTAAGGAGACACTTAAGAATATCGCTCATGTTAAGGATATCCAGATCTCTGAAAAGTGTGATGGTGACAAGGCATACGAAGTTGTTATCACAACAGATGCTCCTGTTGATGTTAGAAAGAATGTTGGTCTTGCATTTGCCAAGGCTTCCATTCCTGTGCTTGAGCTCACAGAAAAGAGAACAACTCTTGAAGATATCTTCCTTGCAGCTACAACTCAGACTCCTGGCTATATAGATCATTCTAAGGCCAAGAAAGAGAAGAAGAACGAGAAGGAAGAAAAAGAGATAGAAGAGCAGCGCAAGGAAGCAAGACGCATAGCTAAGGAAGTTGCCAAGGCTCAGGGTCTTGATCCGCTTCGTCCTGAAAGTGAAGAAGAAGTTCTTTCTGATGAGGAGCTTGAAAAGGCTGCTATGGGAGAACTTGATATCGAAGATATCGATGAAGTTATGGCTGAGACAGATGAGGAGGAGAATGAGTAATGCTTGCAATTTTTAAAAGAGAGTTCAAATCCTATTTTCAGACCCTTGTAGGTCCTATAGCTATTGATATTATACTTGTTTTAGGTTTGTTGTTCTTTTGGGATTATAACCTAATATATGGATATGCAGATCTTGCTAATACAATGTATAGCATGTGTATGTATGGTTTTACTTTTGCTATACCTGTACTTGCAATGAGATGTTTTGCTGATGAGAAAAAGAACAAGTCAGATCAGCTTCTTCTTACTGCACCTGTTTCAATTGGAAAAGTTGTACTTGGAAAGTTCCTTGCACTTGCTGCAGTAGTAGCTATTCCGATCGCACTTTTCTGCGTACTGCCACCTATTATGGGCATCTTTGGATCAGTTCCATATAAGTGGGATTATGTAATGATCTTTGGCGTACTGCTTTATGCTCTTATGATCATTTCCATCAGTATGTTCATGTCATCACTTACAGAATCTGCTACCATCGCTGCGGTATTCTCAATCCTTGTAACATTCCTTGGAATGATTCTTGGAAGCTTCTATGGCAATATCGGCAATGAGACAGTTGCAAAACTTCTTTCTGCAGTATATGACTTTGGTTCAAGACTCATTACACTTTTAAACGGATCATTTGACCTTACATCTGTAGCATACATGCTTACAGTAACAGCTCTTTTCCTCTTCCTGACAACACAGTCAATTCAGAAGAGAAGATATACTGTTTCCAAGAAAAATGTTTCAATTGGTATGTATTCTGCAACAATGACTATTCTTATGGTTGTAGTTGTAGTATTTGTAAACCTTGCTGCAAGCCAGATCCCGGAGAAGTATCGTATCATTGACGTTACTAATAACGGAACATATTCACTTACAGACGCAGCTAAGGAAGTTGCATCTTCTACAAGCGATGAGATCTCTATCTTCCTTATTGGTACACAGGAACAGTATGAGGCATATACATATACTGAGACCATCGTAGAAAATGTAAAGATGTTCCAGAGATACACAGGCAAGATCTCATATGAGTTCGTTGACCTTGAGACACAGCCTACATTCGTTCAGAAGTATACAACAGAAGATGTTTCTACTTATGATGCGATTGTATATGACAGCAAGACAAACAGATCAAAGGTTATTCCTCTTGAGGAGTTCCTTGTACTTGAGATGGATTACAATACATACTCACAGAACATCACAGGTTATGACGTAGAGGGAGAACTTGCTCAGGCTATCCAGTATGTTCAGCTTACAGAGGATAAGCTTGTAAAGGCTTATACACTTACAGGTCATAACGAGACAGCTTTCGAGACATCATTTGCTGATGTTATCGCAAAAGCTAATGTTTCATCTGAAGACCTTACACTTTATACAACAGACGCTGTACCGGAAGATTGCAGCCTCCTTATCATCAACTTCCCTCAGACAGACCTTAAGGCAGACGAAGTTGAGAAGATCAAGGCTTATATCGACCGTGGAGGCAATATCCTTGCTATCTTCGGATATGTAGGCGATGCAGATATGACAAACTTTAATACAGTTCTTTCATACTACGGCATCACCAACAGCGGACAGCTTGTATATGAAGAAAATCCTCAGAACTATTATGCATATGAGCTTACATCAGGCGGTCTTACTAACGGACAGCTTCTTCCAAATGTAAACACTGCAAGTGACATTACAAAGGGTGTAGGAACAACTAATGCACCTGTTCTTGCAATCTATGCAACAGGTCTTTCATATAATGCTGAGTCAGCTGATACAGCATATACAGAGATCCTTACATCTTCTGATCAGGCATCACTTCTTAGCTTTGGCGAAGATAACTCATATCAGTTCTCTGATAAAGCTAAGCAGGTAATTGGTCTTAAGGCTGATAAGACTCTTGCAAGCGGCGGTACATCTACATGTGTTGTTTACTCAAGCTGCAACATCTTCAATGAGACAGTTGATACATGGACAGGTGGAACAAACCTTACTCTTTTCAGTAACACATTCACATCCATGATCGCGCTTGATTCAACATTTGTATCTATTCCTGCTGAATACATGAACGTAAATCTTACATATTCAACCAAGGCAGTTTCTACTATCAAGGTTGTATGGTGGGTTGTAATACTTGCTATTCTTGTTGGCGGTATTGTTGTTTACGCTAAGAGAAGACATATGTAAAGAGCATATGTTTTCGCAACTTTGAATCAGAAATCCGCATTTACTGCGGATTTCGTAAGAAAGTGAATCGGTGTTACTGTTTATGGATAAATAGAAGACAAGTGAACAGTGATTATCCGACATCTATAAATAGACGACACACGAGGTCAGTTATGAAAAAACAAAAGACACAGCTTATCATTATCCTTGTGGTACTTGCTGTAATGGTTGCTGCTTACTTCGCACTTTCTGCACATAATAAGAAAGTCGCAGAAGATCAGCTTACAGACGACTACACAATCCTCACAATGGATACAACTACAATTAATGAAGTAAAAGTTACTAAGACAACCAAAACTGAAGTAGGAACAGCTACTGATGTAGCTGTAGAAGGAGCTTCTGATGAAGCTGCAGATGCAGCAGAAGGAGCATCTGATTCAGCTACAGAAGAAACACCAGCAGCTGATAGTGCAACTGATGCTACTGTAGAAGAAGTTACAGATGTTGATGCTACAGAAGGTGCTTCTGAGGCAGTTGCAGAAGCAGCTTCAGAAGGTGCATCTACAGAAACAGCTGAAGGTACACAACAGACAGCTGATGCTACAGATGGAACATCAGATGCAGTTGCAGAAGCAGTTGAGCCTACATACGAATACACTTCAGAAGTAGCATATGATCTTGTTCTTGAGAATGGCGCATGGGTACTTGCTTCTGATAAGACAGTAGAACTTGATCAGGACAGCATCACATACCTTCTTAGCAGTCTTGCATCAGTAACATCTAACAAGGAGATTGCAGGTGTAACAGATTTCGCTCAGTACGGGCTTGATCATCCATCACTTACAATCGAAGTCACCAAAAATGATGGAACTAAGACCACGATCTATATTGGCGATTACAACTCTGTATCAAGCCTTTACTATGCAAGAATCGGTGATTCTGCTAACGTATACATGATCAATTCAACACTTAGCTCTTCATTTGGAGTTGATGCATCATCTTTTGCAAAGGTTGATGCTGCTGGAAGCACAACTGAAACAAGCGCTGGAATAACAGGCGTAGATATTGACGCTGGTGCAGCATCTTCAGCTGCAGCAGCACAGGATGCTTCAGCTGGTTCATCTGACGATGCTACAGCAGATGTATCCCAAGACGCTTCAACAGAGGCATCACAGGCACAATAAACTTAATGATCGTCCATGCCATTTTTACCGGTATGGACGATTTTTTTGTAATATTGCATCTGGTAATTGATTTATTTATAATGAATATGTTGATTTTTTTGGGGGAAGCGTTATAATCAAATTTGCTTGCGCTTTTTGCGCGGCGTAATAAACGCTATACGGAGGATTTCGCATGAGTTTGTGCGAGGTTGAGAAGAATGGTACTTATCGCATCACAAGACTGAATCTTGAGGATGCAAACGGGGACAGACTTAGAAGTCTTGGACTTAAGCAAGGCACCGAAGTTAAGGTTATCAGCAGGAAGAAACAGGGATCACTTATAATCGAATCCTGTGGAAAGCAGATAGCTCTTTGCAAGAATTTCGCATCAGCAATCGACGTAGAATAATCCAAGTATTAAAGCCAATAAGTGGCTAATGAAAGGACATATCAGTAATGGCTGCTAAGATCAGAACAAGATATGCACCGAGCCCAACAGGTCGTATGCATGTCGGTAATTTAAGAACAGCTCTTTATGAGTATTTGATCACAAAACATGAAGGCGGAGATTATATCCTCCGTATTGAAGATACAGACCAGGAGCGTTTCGTAGAAGGCGCTACAGAGCTTATCTATGACGCACTTAAGAAAACAGGACTTAAGCATGATGAAGGTCCGGATATCGGCGGTCCTGTAGGCCCTTATGTTCAGTCAGAGCGTCAGGCATCAGGAATCTATCTTGATTATGCTAAGCAGCTCGTAGATAAGGGTGAAGCTTATTACTGCTTCTGTACACCTGAAAGACTTGCTACTCTTAAGCAGGTTATCGATGGCAAGGAAGTTACAGTTTATGATAAGCACTGTCTCCACCTTTCAAAAGAGGAGATTGAGAAGAACCTTGCAGAAGGTAAGCCATACGTAATTCGTCAGAACAACCCTACAGAAGGCACAACAACATTCCACGACGAGCTTTACGGTGATATCACAGTAGATAACAAGGAACTTGATGATATGATCCTTATCAAATCTGACGGTTTCCCTACATATAACTTTGCTAACGTTGTAGATGACCACCTTATGGGCATCACACACGTTGTTCGTGGTAACGAGTATATTTCTTCAACTCCTAAGTACAACCGTCTCTATGAGGCATTTGGATGGGAGATTCCGAAATATATCCACTGTCCGCTTATTACAGATGAAGATCATCACAAGCTTTCTAAGCGTTCAGGCCACAGCTCATTCGAAGACCTCCTTGAGCAGGGCTTCCTTGTTGAGACAGTAGTTAACTTCATCGCTCTTCTTGGATGGTCTCCTGAAGACAACGAAGAGATCCTCAGCCTTGATGAGCTTATCGAGAAGTTTGATTACCACCGTATCAATAAGTCTCCTTCAGTATTTGACTATACTAAGCTCAAATGGATGAACGGTGAATACTTAAAGCGCATGGATGATGACAAGTTCTACGAACTTGCACTTCCTTACATGAAAGAGGTAATCACAAAGGATATCGACTTCCACAAGATCGCAGCTATGGTTAAGACTCGTATCGAGATCTGGCCTGATATTGCAGGAATGGTTGATTTCTTTGAAAAGGTTCCTGAATACGACAACGCTATCTACTTCAACAAGAAGATGAAGACAGATGCAGAGAGCGCACTCCCTGTACTCAAAGAGCTCCTTCCTCTTGTAGAGAGCATCGATGACTATTCTAACGATAACCTCTTTGCATCAATCAAGCAGTTTGTTACAGATAAGGGCTACAAGAACGGCTTCGTATTATGGCCACTTCGAATTGCTCTTTCCGGTAAAGAGCAGACCCCTTGCGGCGGCACAGAGATCATGGAAGTCCTTGGCAAAGAAGAATCCATCGCCCGCATCAAGGCAGCAATTGCTAAGCTTGAAGCTTAATAGTTAATACGCATCTATAATTCAAAATTGCAGTAATAGAGCCCAATGATTCGATCATATCGAAGGGCTCTATTACTTTCTAAAATACATACACTAAAATCTAAAGCGTATATTCCCGAGACTGACAGTATATATAGAATTTCTGAGTCTTTGAAATGGTTATTAAATTCAAGAGCATGATAGATGGATTCATATATTCTGTTTGGGATTCACATGTCCTCGCGAAGCGAGTTTGAATCCCAGAATATATGAATCCAGATATCATGCCTTGAATTTTATGACCATTTCATGACTCGGAAATTCTATATATACTGTCAGTCTCGGGGCAACCACATTTATTATTTGGGAGTTTTTATGTCATACACAGGTCAGGCTGTGGTGGCCGGTAATCCCGCTCAGATCGATGCGATCACCCATGTTAATGGGCCCGCCATGGTTCTTGCAGGCCCCGGGAGCGGTAAAACCTTTGTTATATCAGGCCGTGTTCGCTTTCTCATCGAGCAGGCAGGCATTCGTCCTGATTCTATTTTGGTCATCACATTCACTAAAGCTGCTGCACTTGAAATGCAGCATCGTTTCTTTCGCGATACATCAAAAAGATTTCCGGAAGTTCATTTTGGAACCTTTCATTCTCTTTTCTATCAAATGTTATGTCTGTCTAAACCGGGATATCACCCGAACTTACTCACAGCAAAAGATAAGAACAGAATTATCAAAGAAAGTCTTTCATATACGCTTAGAAAACATAAGGATGAGATCCTTAAAAAAGACGATTATCTAAACCCGTCAGCTGATGATTTTAATAGCCTCCTGTCAGAAATAGCCAGGGTCAAGAATGATAACGAAAGCCCTTCTGCGTGCGGAAGAGATGTTTCTTTTGGCGAGTACTTTCCTGATATATACGATTACTATACTAAGACCTGCCAGGATCTTGGCCTTATAGACTTTGAGGATATGATCCTTGAATGCTACAAAATGCTCATGGAAAGCCCAGAGATACTTTCAAAGTGGCAGAATACCTTTAAATACGTCCTTATAGATGAATATCAGGACATAAACAGGCTTCAGGAAAGCGTCATTAGACTTCTTGTACGTAATCATAAAAATATCTTTGTAGTAGGAGACGATGACCAGTCAATATACGGCTTTAGAGGCTCAAAACCACAGATCATGCAGGAGTTTACCCAGTATTATGAAGGCGCTAAGCTTATAACCCTTTCCATCAACTACAGATCGGGAAGCGACATCATTAAAAACGCAGGCCTTGTTATAGCCGAAAACAAAGTCCGCTTTGAAAAGAATCAGGAACCTGCAAACGATGATAATCACGGCTCCTGCATAGGCTACGTATACGAAAACGTAAGACACGAAACAGCGTCAATTGCATCTATGATAGAAAAGGCTGGCGACTACGACAACACCGCAGTCCTTTACAGAACCAACCTTGAAAGCGAAATGATAACACTTGAACTATCAGCAAGAGGAATTCCCTATGTAGCAACCTCAAAAGTCCTCAGCATCTACGAAGACCCTGCCATTAAGACCATCCTTTCGTACCTGAAATTTGCCCATGAAGGCCATAAACGCTCAGATTTTTTTGCCATAATGAATTGCCCCTTAAGATATATAAAAAGAGATTCAGTGAGAAGAGAAATAGTGGATCAAACGGACATCCTAGACTATTACAGATCAAACCCTAATATGAAAGAGTCCGTTATAAAACTTTTCAGGCAACTAAAACTTTTAGAACACATGAGACCAGCGCTCTCAATCAAATACATTCTAAACGAAATCGGAGTCATTAAATTCCTGACCCAGGATAAGTCCCAAAACGAAAAAGACAGACTACAGGATATGTGCGATAAACTAATGCAAGACGCATCCTCGTTTCAGGATACAGTATCTTTCCTCGAAATGGCAGAAGAACAAGTCAAAATAGCACAAAAAGAACGCTCAAGACGAAAAGGCAACACCGATAAAGGCGTAAGAATAATGACCATGCACGCTTCCAAAGGCCTGGAATTCAACACAGTATACCTCCCAAGCTTGTGCGAAGGCGTAGTTCCCAACCGAAAGTCAGTAACCCCAGACCAAATCGAAGAAGAACGCCGTATGCTCTACGTGGGAATGACTAGAGCCAAAAAGACCCTTATCCTTAGCTACATAAAAGGTGATAAAGAAAATGCAAGGATGCCATCCAGATTCTTAAGACCAATTATGAATTTGTTTGATGATCCGATTTAAAACTTGTAAAGTTGTAGCTTAAGAAATAAACATCACATAGTAATATTAAAAAATAATGTTAAAAAGCCTTTTAATAATACATGTATTATTAAAAAGTTTTACAAAATAAAGTTCCGCGTCAACTACCTAACTATACGTAGAAGATAACTAGAACTTTCCGTTTTCAAAAGAGGGGACTTGATAAAGGGTTGGGGAGTCTTTGAGGATTTTGCTGATTTCAAGAGCTTGATAGATGGAGAATTTATATTCCGCTTAGGGTCCGCATGTCTGAGCGAAGCGAGTTTCGGACCCTGGAATATAAATCCTCCAGATATCGAGCCTTGAAATCCAAAATCCGAGAGACTCCCCAACCCTTTATCAAGTCCCCTCTTTTGAAAACCGCCAAAACCTAGCCTCCCCCCGTTAAGTTTCCGCAAATTCATGCCGATATGTTTTTAGCGGCAGTATTTTGCGCCGCGATGATACATGGATGTAGTTTGGGCCAAGGGCATGATGCCACGGCGAAAGGGCTGGTTATGGTCAAAGATATATTAACTAATATCGTTCTGATAATTTTGATTATTCTCACAATAGTAGTTTTTATAATGCTATTCGGCAAGGATCTCGGCATCTATGTTGATATTGGTGCCATCAAAGAATCCATCACCTCAATGTTTGAAAAAGATAATGAAGAAGAGCCTGATACTTCGGCAAGCGCTGCTACCGAGGCCAGTTCTTCTGATGATGGAATCGTAACTGTAGCATCAATGTATGAAAACACAGTTACCATAGAGTATGAGCTATCGGACGAAGTTCTTTACAATCCTCTTATGGGCTACGCTCCCAGTGCAAAAACCACGGATGACGAAGATGTGAATATAGATAAAGCAACGCTGATCTATTTCGAGGTTACCTGGGCAGACTTTGAACCCGAAGAGGGTGTATACGATTTTGAAAAGATCGAGACAGATAACAACCTTCAGGAATGGAGAAATGCAGGCAAAAATGCAGTTCTCC
The DNA here is from genome assembly GCF_037113525.1 of Butyrivibrio fibrisolvens. Classification (NCBI taxonomy): domain Bacteria; kingdom Bacillati; phylum Bacillota; class Clostridia; order Lachnospirales; family Lachnospiraceae; genus Butyrivibrio; species Butyrivibrio fibrisolvens. The sequence goes on from NZ_CP146963.1 coordinate 2,070,819, forward strand.
GTTTTATTTGTGATGCCCCTTCTGATGAAGATCACATGGACATTCCGCAGTGGCTTTATAAAAAGACTAAAGATGGAAAAAAATATGATACCTCCTATGGTAAGGGATATTGCCCCAATTACAGTAACGAGGACTTTATAGATGCACATAATAAGGCTATTGCGGCGCTTGGAGACTATTTTTCCAAAGATTCTTTTGTAAGATATGTGGAGATGGGAAGTCTTGGTCACTGGGGCGAGTGGCATGTAAATATAGATGAAGATGATAAGCTCCCTACGATGCCAAATGCTGAAATAAGAGCTTTATATGTTGATGCCTATGTAGATTCTTTTCCAGGTGCAAAGCTCCTTATGAGAAGACCGTTTGCAGAGCTTCCGGAAGGCGGCGGAGTTTACAATGACATGGTTGGAGCTTATAAGGATACTACTGAATGGCTTGAATGGATCGGAGAGGGCGGCGCTTATGAGCAGACAGGAGAAGAGGGTGCGCTTGTGGCAAGACCTGATATTTGGAAGACAGCGCCTGTTGGCGGTGAGTTCACCAGTTCCATCGAGATGGAAGAGATGCTGATAGGGTCATATAGTACCACCAGTTCTCTTATTAAGGACAGTCATATGACTTTTATAGGACCCAAGGTTCCTAATGGGAATGACTTGTCTGGAGCAGGCGTTCTTAGAAGCCAGGAGGTCTTGAAATATATTGGATATAGATATGCTGTTACAACAATGGAATATGGCGGCGATGATAATGAGACTGCCATAGGCCTTAGGGTGTCCAATGAGGGTATTGCGCCTATTTATTGGGATTATTCGATGTGTCTGTATCTAAAGGATCAGTACGGAAATATAGAAAAATACGAAGTTGACATTGACCTTATGGGTTTATATGGAGGTCAGTCTGAGTATGTTATAACTACAGTTCCGGTTCCTTTTGATGAGATTACAAATTACCAAATATTGCTCGGAATAGAAGATCCTGACACGAATGAACCGGCTGTATATATAGCTACAAATGCTGCAAGGACGGGCTTTAGAACGATTCTTCTTTGATATATTCATTATTTCTAGTATACAAATAATATTTGTATTTCTATGTTTTTTTTTCTTTTTGTATGATATGATTGTTGTATATCAGCAGTGGCTTTTTGTGGTCAAATCGCGTGACTAGTATAGTCAAAATCATTTTTGGTTAGAGCTTAATATGTTTATTGATATAATTCTTTATTTTTAATGATAAAGATTATTAAATAGGGGTATTACTGTTGGTATATGGGATAAGGAGGTGCGTTTATGCTATTTTCAGACATAGCCATGAAAATTAATCAGAGAATAGAAAATGGCGAAGAAATCACTGTAGATCTGGATCTTGATGATGGCAGAAAAGTTACTTGCGCAACGATGATCATCCTTACAGTTGCTGAAAAGGATTACATTGTGCTCCTTCCGCTTGATAAGAATGGTCAGAATACTGATGGAAATGTATGGTTCTACAGATACGTATCCAAGGGTGAAGGTGACGCAGAGCTTGGTTATATCAGTGATGATGCTGAATACGAGAAAGTTTCTGAAGCATTTGACGAGTATCTTGATGAGGCGGAATTTGATGAGCTCGTAGATCTCGATGACAATGGCGAAACAATAAAATCATAACAAAGTGAAATAAACGTGAAATTAAGGCTGTCCGGATAACCGGATGGCCTTTTTTGTGGTATACTATTTTGGAATATTTATTAGTTTATTAATTTGGGGAGATTTGCCCCGTTAAGACCAAGAGACAAAATGTCGACGAGATTTTCGTTAGCGCTAGGAGGAGTATGACACAATCTATTAAACTGCTGAAGGCAAAGCCTTACCCGTTGGGGATGCATGTTCAGGGTCAGGATCTTATTTTCAGTGGCAAATTTAACAACGAAACTGGATGCGGAATTATTTTATATCAGAGCAAAGATGGAGTGATAGACACTTCAAAGCCCAAGATAGCACCGCTTACAGACCAGTTCAGGCATGGATCATTATATAGCGTCAGAATTCCGGGGGGAGCCGGCGAATATGGCGCTTATCAGCTAATGAGTGGCGGTTTAAGATATGCAGATCCTTATAGCACTAAGATTTCAGGTCTTGAAGAGTTTGGAACATTTCGTAAGAACGATGAGATATACAGCGTGATATCCGACGATGATTATGACTGGGGCAATGACAAAAATCCTCATACCCCATTTAGTAAGAGCTTTATATATCTTGTAAATGTTCGCGGTTATACAATGCTTGATACAAGCGTTCCTGTAAGACACAGAGGAACATTTCTCGGACTTGTAAGAAAGATCGATTATCTTAAGTCTCTTGGAGTTACAGCTATTGAGCTTATGCCTGTATATGAGCAGCCTAGCGTTCTTTCAAGAAAGAGCATAGAGCTTTCACATGCACCTGTTCACCGTGATATGACCAAGGCAAGAGCAATGGTCAACGAAGTGGGCATTTTGAAGCAGGTTGATGATGCAGACAGACTTGTAAATCTGTGGGGATTTGAGCCGGGTTTCCCTTTTGCCGTAAGAAGCGCCTTTGCTGTTAAGGGAAATGATGCTTCAGAAGAATTCAAGGATATGGTAAGAGAATTCCACAGGGCAGGAATTGAAGTTATAGTCCAGACCTATTTTGCAGATGGTCTTACTCATCAGGAGATGCAGGAGATCATAAGATACTGGGTTAGTGAGTATCACATAGACGGTATTCACATAAAGGGCAGGAATATCAATTCTACTATGCTCTCACAGGATCCTCTTTTGTCAGATACCAAGATCTTTGATTACGGATTCGATTACTGGCAGCTTTACAAGGGTGCGCCTCGCGAGCCTTCAAAGAGGAATCTTGCAGAATATAAAGATGACTTTGAATTTACAGCCCGTCATTTTCTTAAGGGTGATGACAATATCATTCCTTCATTCCTTAATCTGTCTCAGGAGACAGGTACATCGGGCGGCGCTGTTCATTATATCTGTAACTACGATGGAGCAAGGCTTGTAGACCTTGTGACCTATGATCATAAATACAACGAAGCCAATGGCGAGAACAATACTGATGGTATAAATGACAACGTCAGCTGGAACTGCGGTGTGGAAGGTAAGAGCCGCCGCAAGGATGTCACCGAACTTCGTGTAAGACAGATGAGAAATGCTCTTACGATGCTATTTTTATCACAGGGAACTCCTATGCTTTTTGGCGGAGACGAGTTTTGCAATTCTCAGGATGGTAACAATAATCCGTATTGTCAGGATAATAGTACCGGATGGGTTGAGTGGAAGAACTTTGCAAAGAATAAGAGTCTTGTGGACTTCACAAGGTTTTTGACAGGGCTTCGCAGTAAGTACTCTATATTTACATCTCCTGTGCCGTACAGGCTTATGGATTATAAGGCTGTTGGATATCCGGATTTTTCATATCACGGAACAGAAGCATGGAGACCGGATCTTTCTGCTTACAGCCACACGATAGCAATGCTGTACTGTGGCCTTTACAGTGGCAAGGGTCAGGAACACTCCTTTGTGTATGTAGCTTACAACATGCATTGGGAGGATAAAGAGTTTTCGCTTCCTGAGCTTCCGATGGGGTGCGAATGGCAGATACTTTGTGATACTTCCGACATGGAAGTTGACTACAGCACGCCAAGGAGAGCCAGAAATCTTAAGGATCAGGCAATTGCCAAGCTTAAGGCAAGAAGCATATGTATTTTTATATCAAAAGGAGAACCGGTAAGAACTGGTAGAAACAAATCCTATGCAACAAATGAACCAAAACCAGCAGATGCAGACAAACAGTAAAGCAGACGCTGCATGTAACACAGATGCTTTCGATAAAGAAAGCATAGAAGCTATTACTCCGGTTGGAAGACCGGTTCAGCTTGGGCCTGGTGGCAAGCAGCCGCCTATAAAGATTGAAAATGTAATAGGCCATTTTAAGACGGTATCTGCTCACAGAAGGCTTGTAAGACGTAACTGCTTCAAAATGGGACTTTACTGGCAGGGACTTACCCATGACCTTTCAAAGTTTTCGCCAACTGAGTTCCTTCAGGGATGCAGATACTTTCAGGGAGACAGATCTCCCAATGCCTGCGAGAGAGAACTTAACGGTCACTCCCTTGCATGGCTTCATCACAAGGGCAGGAATAAGCACCACTACGAGTACTGGATAGACTTTAGTTCCAAGGATTCAAGCTCGCCTTACGGTGTACTTCCCGGCAAGATGCCTGACAGGTACATTGCTGAGATGATAGCTGACAGAGTGGCTGCAAGCCGTACTTACAGGAAGGAAGCATATACCTCTGCGGACCCGCTTAAATACTATTTAAGAGTTAAGCAAAATCCTACGCCTATGCATCCTTACACGATCGAGAAGCTTGAGCTTTTCCTTCACATGCTTGCTGATGAGGGAGAGGATGCGACATTTGCATATATAAAGAATGTGTTTCTTAAGAAAAAATGATGAAAAAATCTTTTCAGGAATCAATAGATAAGTATCTTGGCAGAAAATATGACAGAAGTTCGATTGGGATCTTGAAAGAAAAGACATTGCATAGCATTGTTAAGGATTTCTTTGCACCTTCTGAGGATTCTAAAGAGATCCGGGTAGGCGACTTTGTTGCAGATATCTGCTACGAAGACAGGATCATAGAGATTCAGAACGGGAATTTTGCTCATCTTGTGCCTAAGCTTGAAGCTTTTTTGCCAAAATATAAGGTGACAGTGGTGTATCCGATTCCTTACAGGAAGTGGATGTGCTGGATCGATCCTGAAACGGGAGAGCAGACTGCAAGGAATGCTCCAAGAGGAAACTTTAACCTATATAAGATTTTCAGGGACCTTTACAGTATCAGGAAATTTCTGCTACACCCTGGTTTTACGCTAATCCTTACCTGCCTTGAGATTGAAGAATACAGGGTTCAGGACGGCTGGGGAAGAGGCGGAAAGCGCGGATCTCACCGCTATGACAGAATCCCTTTAAGGCTTCTTGACGAGATTGAGATTAAGGGTCTGGAAGGGTATAATAGATTTCTTCCGGATGACCTTCCTGATGAATTTACTACTAAGGAGTTTCAAAAGCTTGTAAAGTACCGCGGTAAATATTTTGGTACAACTGTCCGTGTCCTTGAAGAAATAGGGATGATAGAGCGGTGCGGCAAGAGAAAACAGGCGTATCTTTTTAAAAAGAAATATGAATCAGGTAGTGCTAAGGAAATGCCTGATAATACAAAAATAAATAACTCAAAATCGGCTAAAACCGGTAATTTACTTGAAGATAATAATAATAATAAAACGGAGAATATCAAAATGGCAGCAAAGAAAACAAAGGCAGCTACTAAGAAAGCAGCTCCTAAAAAGACAACAAAGGTGGCCGCTACAAAATCAGCAGCTAAGACAACTAAGACAACTAAAACAGCTACTAAAGTAGCTACTAAAGTAGCTAATAAAGAAGAATCCGTAATCGACAGATTCCTTCGCTACGTAAAATATGACACACAGTCCAACGAACAGACCGGCACATCCCCTTCAACCCCTGGCCAGCATGAGCTTGCCAAGGCTCTTGCCAAGGAACTTGAAGAGATCGGTGCAAGCGATGTTTACTATGACAAGGAGCACTGCTACGTATATGCGACAATTCCTTCAACACTTGGAAGAAAGAAAGCTCCTGTTCTTGGATTCATAAGCCACATGGATACATCTGATGCTACAAGCGGCAAGGATGTTAAGCCAAGGATCGTTGAGAAGTACGACGGCAAGGATGTGATCCTTAACGAGAAGGACCCTGAGACAGGTGCCAAGGTTGTTCTTTCACCTAAGACATTCCCTGAACTTTTGAATCATAAGGGTGAAGACCTAATCGTAACAGACGGTACAACACTTCTTGGTGCAGATGACAAAGCAGGCGTTGCTGAGATCATGACAATGGCTTCATATCTTCTTAAGCACCCTGAAGTTAAGCATGGCAAGATCAGGATCGCATTTACTCCTGACGAAGAGATCGGAGAAGGCACTAAGTTTTTTGACATAAAGAAATTCGGTGCAGACTTCGCATATACAGTAGACGGCGGCAAGCTTGGAGAGCTTGAATACGAGTGCTTCAACGCAGCTGAGGTTGAGCTCATAATCCACGGAAGAAGCGTTCACCCGGGCGATGCCAAGGGCAAGATGCTCAACGCAACTCTTATTGCATACGAGTTCCAGTCAATGCTCCCTGCATTTGACAATCCTATGTACACTGAGAAAAAAGAAGGTTTCTTCCATCTTACACTCATGAAGGGAACCTGCGAAAAGGCTGTTGTATACTACATCATCCGTGATCACGACAAGAAGAAGTTCCTCGATCGCAAAAAGCTTGTTGAAAAGATCGTTAAATTCCTTAACGACAAGTACGGCGCAGGCACTGTAGAGCTTACTATGGAAGACAGCTACTACAACATGATAGAGAAGTTAAAGCCTCACATGCATCTTATCGAGAATGCTAGAAAAGCTATGGAGATGGCAGGCGTTACAAGCATCGAGAATCCTATAAGAGGCGGCACAGACGGTGCAATGCTTTCATTCAAGGGTCTTCCTTGTCCGAACCTTTGCACAGGCGGATACAACTATCATGGCAAGTATGAGTACGCATCAGTGCAGGAGATGTACAAAACTGTTGAGATCCTTAAGAATCTCGCAGAGATTTACGGCGAAAAGGCTTAAACTACATCGTGATATATTTTTTGTAGTTTAAATAATTGTTTTAGTATAAAGGTTTAATTATGGATAAAGTTTCAATTAATGGCAATGATATATATGAAGTAGACGAAGAGATGGAAGCTCTTATAGAGGCTGCCGACCTTGATGGAAAGGTACCTGAGGCAGAGCCCCAGAGACAGTACTACTTTATCAAAAAGGCAAGACGCTACGTTGATGAGCTCGCAAAAGAACTTGGCAGAAGACCTCTTGCCTGTAGCGTAGCTTTTGGATGCCAGATGAACGCGCGTGATTCCGAGAAGATCCTTGGAGTCTTAAAAGCAGTAGGCTATGAAGAGACAGATTCAGAAAAGGCTGAATTTGTTATCTACAACACCTGCACAGTCCGCGATAACGCAGATCAGCGTGTTTACGGCCGCCTTGGATATGCAGGAAGCCTTAAGAAAAAGAATCCTCATATGAAGATAGGTGTCTGCGGCTGCATGATGCAGGAGCAGGTTGCTGTTGAGAAGATCAAAAAGAGCTACCGTCAGGTAGACCTTATATTTGGTACACACAATCTCTTTAAGTTTGCAGAGCTTTTGTGTACCATGTTCGAGTCAGACAGAATGGTAATCGATATCTGGAAGGGCACTAACGAAATCGTTGAAGACCTTCCTGTTGCAAGAAAATATCCATTCAAGTCAGGCGTTAACATTACATTTGGATGCGACAATTTCTGTACTTATTGTATAGTTCCATACGTAAGAGGAAGAGAGAGAAGTAGAGATCCTAAAGACATCGTAAGAGAAGTTGAAAAGCTTGTAGCTGACGGCGTTAAGGAAGTTATGCTCCTTGGTCAGAACGTTAACTCTTATGGTACAGGTCTTCCTGATGACAAGAAGATATCTTTTGCTCAGCTTCTGAATGAAGTGTGCAAGGTTGAAGGACTTGAAAGAGTCAGATTCATGACTCCTCACCCTAAGGATCTGTCTCAGGAACTTATCGACGTTATCAAGGCTAATCCTAAGGTTGCAAGACATATACACCTTCCTCTTCAGTCAGGAAGCACAGAGATCCTTAGACGCATGAACAGAAAGTATACAAGAGAGCAGTATCTTGATCTTGCGCTTAAGATAAGGCGTGAACTCCCTGATGCAGCCATCACTACAGATATCATCGTAGGTTTCCCTGGAGAAACAAACGCTGACGTAGATGATACAATTGATATAGTTAAGCAGGTTAAGTATGACAATGCTTTTACCTTCATCTACTCTAAGCGTACAGGAACACCGGCTGCAGGATTTGAGCAGGTTTTATCTGAAGAAGAGATAAAGAGTAATTTTGACAGACTCCTTAAAGTCGTTCAGGAAACTGCGCATGCACAGTCAGCGCGTTTCAATGATACAGACCAGAGAGTTCTTGTAGAGTCACTTAACGAGCAGGATGCATCACTTGTTACAGGCCGTATGTCCAACAATACACTTGTACATTTTGAAGGTGGTGAAGACCTGATCGGCCAGTTCGTTGACGTTCATCTTGATGAATGCAAAGGATTTTATTATCTCGGACACAGGATCTGATAAGAGTAAAGTATATTAAAAATATATGACCCAAGAAGGATTAAGAGATCCTGGTCATATACTAAAATGAATTAGAAATAGCGGAGGAGTACTTTTGGATACAAAAGTAAGTACAACGGGGACAAGTGAAAACTATGCATCAAAGCCTGACATAACCAAAGTTTCGCCTATGATGCAGCACTATCTTAAGACTAAAGAAGAGAATCCGGGCTGCCTTCTTTTTTACAGACTCGGAGACTTCTATGAGATGTTCTTTGAAGATGCTGAGATTGTCAGCAGAGAACTTGAGCTCACACTTACAGGTAAAGCCTGCGGCCTTCCTGAGAGAGCTCCAATGTGCGGTATTCCATATCACGCAGTTGATACCTACCTTACAAGACTTGTAAAGAGTGGTTACAAGGTAGCTATCTGCGAGCAGGTTGAAGATCCCAAACAGGCTAAGGGCATTGTCAAAAGAGACGTAATAAGAGTTGTTACTCCCGGAACCAATATTGATGCCCAGTCTCTTGAAGAGACACAGAATAATTACATAATGTGCCTCTTTTACGGAAGCGACATAACAGGTATAGCAATAAGCGACGTATCAACAGGTGACTTTTATCTGACAGAAGCAAGTAAGCTTCGAAACGTACTTGATGAAATCGCCAAGTACCGCCCGTCAGAGATCATCTGTAACGAAGCCTTTGTTATGAGCGGAGTAGACCTTGAAGATCTAAAGAGCAGGATGGGTATCTCAATCTATCCTCTTGATGGCAGATATTTTGATGAGGACACTGGCAAAAAAGCTATCATGAACCAGTTCCATGTAAGCTCTCTTATAGGCCTTGGAATAGACGACTTTAAAGTTGGAACTATTGCAGCCGGAGCTATGATCCAGTACCTTTTGGAGATGGCTAAGTCAGACCTTTCCAACATCACTCATATAACACCATATCTTACAAGTAAGTACATGCTCCTTGATACGTCCACAAGACGTAATCTTGAGCTTACAGAGACACTTCGTGATAAGCAGAAAAGAGGTACGCTTCTCTGGGTCCTTGATAAAACAAAGACCGCAATGGGAGCAAGAATGCTCAGAAGCTTTATTGAGCAGCCTCTTATAGATCTTGAAGAGATGAAAGCAAGACAAGATGCTGTTGACGCTCTTTTATGCAGCTCAGTATCCCGTGATGAGATAAGAGAGTACCTTTCACCTGTTTACGATCTTGAAAGGATCATGAGCCGCATCAGCTATAAGACAGCTAATCCTCGTGACCTTCTTTCATTCAGGAATTCCATCAAGATGCTTCCTGCAATCCGTATAGCACTTGAGGACATGAAAGGAAATAAAGAGCTTGACAGGATCTATTCTGAGATCGACGAACTTAGAGATATATATGATCTTATCGACAGCGCTATCGTTGAAGAGCCTCCTATTACTATAAGAGAAGGCGGAATGATCAAAGAAGGCTATAGTGAAGATATAGATCATTTCAGACAGGCACGTTCTAACGGCAAGCAGTGGCTTGCAGAACTTGAAGCAAAGGTTAAGGAAGAGACCGGTATCAAGAATCTTCGTATCAAGTACAGCAACGTATTTGGATACGCATTCGAAGTTACTAATTCATTCAAAGACCTTGTGCCTGATACTTTTACAAGAAAACAGACTCTTACTAACTGCGAGAGATATACAACACCTGAACTTAAAGAACTTGAGGATACTATCCTTAATGCAGAAGATAAGCTTAACGGCCTTGAATACGAGGCTTTCTGCGATGTAAGAGATAAGGTCTGCGGACAGATTCAGAGGATTCAGCGTACAGCCAAGGCTATAGCTTGTCTTGACGTATATGCATCTCTTGCCTTTGTTGCAGAGAGAAACCACTTCGTTAAGCCTGTTCTTTCAGAAAACGGAGCTATCAGGATCAAAGAAGGAAGACACCCTGTTGTAGAAGCTATGATGGATCGTACAGATCTTTTCATATCAAATGACACCTTCCTTGATAACAAAAAGCACCTGATATCAATTATTACAGGTCCTAACATGGCCGGTAAGTCAACTTATATGAGACAGACTGCTCTTATCGTTCTTATGGCTCAGATAGGAAGCTTTGTACCTGCTACAAGCGCTGAGATCGGCGTTGTAGACAGGATATTTACAAGAGTTGGAGCAAGTGATGACCTTGGAAGCGGCCAGTCTACTTTCATGGTTGAGATGAACGAAGTTGCCAACATCCTTCGAAATGCGACAAGTAAGAGTCTCCTTATCCTTGATGAGATAGGACGAGGAACATCCACTTATGACGGCCTTTCTATCGCATGGGCAGTTATAGAGCATATCGCAAACAGGAAATATCTTGGTGCTAAGACACTTTTTGCAACTCACTACCACGAGCTTACAGAGCTTGAGGGCAAAATAGATTCAGTAAGGAACTACTGCATCGCTGTTAAGGAAAAAGGCGATGACATCGTATTCCTTAGAAAGATCATAAAGGGCGGCGCAGATAAGAGCTACGGTATTGAAGTTGCAAGACTTGCAGGAATCCCTGCAATGGTAACTGACAGAGCCAAGCAGATATGTGCCCAGCTCGTTGACAGCGATATAACTGAGAAAGTTCAGGAGATCGCAGCACTTACTGATGATAAGTCATCTAAGAAGTCTTCACCAAGGCACTACGATCAGGTTGATCTTAACCAGATGACCCTGTTCGAAAGTGTAAGTGATGAAGATGTACTCAGGGAGCTTGAGGAAATCGACATAACCAACATGACACCGATGGATGCACTTAATACACTTTATAAGCTTCAAAGCGACCTTAAAAATCGTTGGAAAGGGAATGTAAGCTAAGCTACTGTCTGTTTTTTAGAGATGATAGATGAGAACTGATCTTTAGAGGGGTTTGAAAGAGAAGCTTTCGGGGAGTGTAGTATTTAAAGGAGGGCTATATGGCGCAGATTCATGTACTTGATAAAAATACAATAGATCAGATAGCTGCTGGAGAAGTCGTAGAAAGACCTTCCAGTGTAGTTAAAGAGCTCGTTGAAAATGCCATGGATGCTGGTGCCAAGGCCATTACAGTAGAAATACAGGGCGGCGGCATTGATCTTATTAGGATTACCGATAACGGATGCGGCATAGAAAGAAGTGAAGTCAAAAAAGCTTTTTTAAGACATGCTACATCTAAGCTTACCAATATCGGAGACCTCTTTACTCTTAGAACTCTGGGATTTAGAGGTGAAGCTCTGTCCAGTATTTCTGCCATTGCTCAGGTTGAGATCGTTACTAAGACAAGTGACAGCTTAACTGGTACCCGCTATACAGTTAACGGCGGAGACGAAGGAGAGCTTGAAGAAGTCGGAGCACCAAATGGTACTACGATCATAGTTCGTAACCTTTTTTATAACACTCCTGCCAGAAAGAAGTTTTTAAAGTCAGCAAGAACAGAAGGAAGCTATGTGGCTGACCTTATTGAGCATCTCGCAATGGACAATCCTGATGTGTCTTTTCACTTTATAAATAATAAAGATGACCGCTTCCATACATCAGGTAACGGCGACCTAAAAGAGCTTATTTACAGAATCTACGGACGCGACGTGTCAATGGCACTTGTGCCGATAAAGTGCGAAGCAGACGGAATACAGCTTGAGGGCTATCTTGGAGAGCCTTCTTTAAACAGATCTAACAGAGGATTTGAGAACTTTTTTGTCAACGGAAGATATATTAAGGACCGCATGATATCACTTGCAATAGAAGAGGGATACAAGCAGTATCTTATGCAGCATAAATTTCCCTTCTGCGTGCTTCATATCGTGATGGATCCTGATCTTATTGATGTTAATGTTCATCCTTCCAAGATGGAGGTTAAGTTCCAGAATCAGCGCACCCTGTTCGAGTTTATCAGGATCAATGTTGAGCAGGTTCTTAAGTCTCACGAGATGATCCCTGAAGCACTAAGGGATGAGCAGGAAGACCTCAGGGCAGCAGCACTTGCAGCTAAGAAAGAGGCAGAGGAACCAAATAAGCCAATGATTGGCAGCTTTCATGGTGAATACACAGAAAGCGGCAAGCAGCTTGGTGCTAATATTTTCATGAATGAAAGCACTACTGATAGTGCTACACTTTCATCCAAGAGTAAGAACCTCGTTACTTTCATAGATGATACTGAAGAAGAAAACTCTTCTTCAGATTCTGAAAAAACCGAAGACACTCGCCAGAGCCATGTTGAGCCTTTCGAGATGTCCAGATTTGAGAAGCTTCACAAGGAAGATGTAAAGCCTGTTTTCATAAATGATGTGGCCAAGGCTCCTGTCAGAGTAGCTGACAATGATGCAAGTCCTATATGGTCTACGCACAAAGAGCAGGATCCTGTACAGGCCAAGGCCAATGAGAAGCTTGTTCATAAGATTCTTGGTGATCCTGTTAAAAAGCCTGAAGACTATGAATCTCCGATCATAAAGAAAACAGAGACAACCATAGTTGAAAAGCCTGTTCAGATGGAGCTCTTTGACAGTAAGATGCTGACAAAGGAAAACAGACGCCAGTATCATATCGTAGGACAGATCTTCGATACCTACTGGATCCTTGAGTTTAAGGATAAGATCTATCTTGTAGACCAGCATGCAGCTCATGAGAAGGTCAACTTCGAGCGTATGATGGCACGTTTTAAGAATAAGACTATGACCTCGCAGATGGTGAATCCGCCTGTGATCATGACTTTCAGCTCACAGGAAGAAGAGATGTTCCTTTCTTTCAGAGAGTACTTTGAAAACCTCGGATTCCAGATTGATGAGTTTGGCGGCAAGGAATATGCAATGCGTGCGGTTCCTCAGGACCTGTTTGGCTGTACTAACGCAAGAGAGATGTTCATGGAGATCCTTGATGAACTCACTCATGAATCAGGCCACAGAGAGCCGCAGGTTATCTATTATAAGATAGCAAGCATGGCCTGCAAGGCTTCTGTTAAAGGTAATACAAGGATGACAATGGAAGAAATGGAGGAGCTTATAGATGAACTCCTGACGTTGGACAATCCATACAACTGCCCGCACGGAAGACCGACAATCATCTCTATGAGTAAATACGAGATCGAGAAGAGATTTAAGAGAGTAATAGAGTAAAAAAACAATAATACAGTGTGGTCAGTTTTTTCCGCATCATTATATGGTTGTAAGGTTAGAGAAAATATATGAATAAACTAATTGTTCTTACCGGCCCTACAGCGGTAGGCAAATCCAAATTATCAATAGAACTTGCAAAATCCATCGGCGGAGAGATAATCTCCGCTGATTCCATGCAGGTATATAAATACATGGACATAGGCACAGACAAAATAAAGCCTGAGGAAATGGGCGGTGTACCGCATCACCTGATTGACTTTTTAGAGCCGACTGAGGATTTCAACGTAGTTCTTTTCCAAAAGTATGTAAAAGAAGCTATGGAGGGAATCTACCATAGGGGCCATATTCCGATACTAGTGGGCGGCACAGGCTTTTATATTCAGGCGATTCTGTATGACATCGACTTTACGCAGACAGATGCTGACATGACCTACAGACACGGCCTTGAGCAGATAGCCCAGGTTAAGGGGCCTGAAGTACTTCATCAGCGCCTTGAACTTGTAGATCCTGAGTCTGCTGCAGCTATCCCTGCCGGCAATGTAAAAAGAGTCATAAGAGCCCTTGAATACTATGAAAAGACAGGTCACAAGATTTCTGATCATAATAAGGAGCAGCACGAAAAGACTTCTCCCTATGACTTCAGGTATTTTGTCCTTACAGACCACAGAGAGATCCTTTACGAAAGAATCGAAAAGCGCGTTGATAAGATGATAGAAGAGGGCCTTGAAAACGAATGCAAGAAGCTCATGACTATGGGAATCGAGCCGCAAATGACATCAATGCAGGGACTTGGCTACCGCGAGATGATAGGATATTTAAGCGGAGAATACGACCTTGAACGCGCTATATATCTTATAAAGAGAAACACAAGGCATTTTGCCAAGAGGCAGCTTACCTGGTTTAGAAGAGAGAAGGACGTCATCTGGGTTGACAAGTCAGAGTATAATAGAGACGATGCTCAGGTTCTTGAAGCAATCCTTGATAAGATCTGAGTTCTTTTTGAAAAGTTAAGAAACGGAGATTTATATGGTAGATTTTTGCAGAGAGGAAATGTACGCTCAGCTTGGCATTTCCAAAGAAGTATATGAATATGGCGAAGCTATTGAGAATGGTCTCAAGGAACGCTTTGCAAAAATAGATGAAGTTGCTGAATACAACCAGCTCAAAGTAGTTAAAGCAATGCAGGATGCCAAGGTTCAGGAAGCATGCCTTCTTGGAACTACTGGTTATGGCTACAACGATCTGGGAAGAGATACACTTGAAGACGTTTATGCTCATATTTTCCACACAGAGGATGCGCTTGTTCGTCCTCAGATAACTTGCGGAACTCATGCACTGGCCCTTGCTCTTATGAGTAACCTTCGCCCTGGTGATGAGCTTATGTCCCCTGTTGGTAAGCCTTATGACACACTTGAAGAAGTCATTGGAATAAGACCTTCCAAGGGGTCACTTGCAGAATACGGAGTAACATACAAGCAGGTAGATCTTAAAGCTGACGGCGGCTTTGATTTTGATGGAATAAAGGCAGCTATCTCAGAAAAGACTAAGCTTGTTACGATCCAGAGATCTAAAGGATATCAGACAAGACCTACTCTTTCTGTTGAGAGAATAGGAGAACTTATCTCTTTTATCAAAGGGATAAAGCCAGATATTATCTGCATGGTAGATAACTGCTACGGCGAATTCGTAGAAACCATCGAGCCTTCAGACGTAGGAGCTGACATGGTAGTCGGATCACTTATCAAAAATCCCGGCGGCGGCCTTGCACCTATCGGCGGATATATTGCCGGCAAAAAAGAATGCGTTGAAAATGCTGCATACAGACTTACAAGCCCCGGACTTGGTAAGGAAGTTGGAGCTTCTCTTGGCATACTTACTCAGTTCTATCAGGGTCTTTTCATGTCCCCTACAGTAACTGCAAGTGCTTTAAAGGGAGCTATATTTGCAGCTAACCTTTATGAGAGATTTGGATTTGGCGTTCTTCCTAACGGATCAGAAGACCGTTTCGATATCATACAGTCTATTACATTCGGTAAGCCAGAGGGCGTTATCGCTTTCTGTGAAGGCGTACAGAGCGCAGCACCTGTTGACAGCTTTGTAACACCTGAGCCTTGGGATATGCCCGGATATGACAGCCAGGTAATTATGGCAGCAGGAGCTTTTGTATCAGGTTCTTCCATAGAGCTTTCTGCAGACGGACCTATCGCACCTCCATATGCAGTATACTTCCAGGGAGGACTTACATATCCTCATGCAAGATTCGGAATCCTTAAGACTGTACAGTACATGCTGGATAAGGGCCTTATAACCAAAGATCAGCTTAAGATCTAAAAAGCACTGTAATAGCCTTGGGTTGAACAGCACAAGGAATTTAATCTTTTGATAAGGGTATACATCAAAAATATTTTGTAGTAAAATTATTATGCTTTCATCTGCCCGGAGAGGCTTATTTGCTTGCAGGAGAAAGCATGAATAAAACGAGCAGGTCCCTAAGCCTGAAACTTCGTGATGGTATTACCATCAAAGACGACCTTCCATTTGAGAAATTCCTTAAATATGGTCCACATAGTCTGTCTGATTCGGAACTCCTTGCAATCATCATAAGATGCGGTACCAAAGACCATGATCCCATCGAGATTGGTCAGGAGATCCTTAAAAGATGCAGAAACTATGAGGCAGGAATTGGCGGGCTCTATCAGTTATCAGTAGATGAGCTTATGCAGATAGATGGTCTTGGACAGGTCAAAGCAGTGCAGATCAAATGCATCGCGGAACTGTCACTTAGGTTAAGTCGTAGCGCAAAGAGCGATGAAGTAACTTTTCACAGTTCTGAAGAGATCGCCAGGTACTATATGGAACAGCTACGACATAAAGATCAGGAACATGTGATACTTATTGCACTTGATGCAAGAATGCGCCTTATATGTGATAAGACGCTGTACATAGGAACAGTATCGTCCTGTAATATAAGCGCCAGAGATATATTCAGACAGGCACTTATGACAGGGGCAGCGCAGATAGCGCTCCTTCACAATCATCCAAGCGGAAATGCACTTCCTTCAGAAGCTGACATTGATATGACCAAAAGGATTTGGAAGCTTGGACGCATCATGGAAATACCTGTTTATGATCACATCATAATCGGCGACAGGCAGTATTCCAGTTTAAATGAGTTTTTAGAAAACGATCAGTACAATTGACTTTCAGGAGGTCCACATTGAATAACGCTTTCGGTATCGATCTTGGTACAAGCACTATCAAGATCTATAACAAATCAACAGATTCTACTCTTGTTCAGAAGAACATGATCGCTATTCAGAACAAGACAACAGTTCTTGCTTACGGTGATGAAGCCTATGATATGTATGAGAAGGCTCCTAGCAATATTAAGGTAACATATCCTCTTAATAACGGCGTTATAGCTGATATCAAGAATATGGAAATGCTTGTAAAGCTCTTCGTTACAGATGATATGAAGGGCGGTTCAAAGCCTGCAGATTACTATATTGCTATTCCTTATGATATTACAGAAGTAGAGAAGAGAGCTTTCATCGATCTTATCAGAGACAGTAACGTTAAGTCCAAAAAGGTTAACGTAGTTTATAAAGCTATCGCAGACGGACTCGGAATGGATGTTGATGTTAAGAACTCCAACGGTGTTCTTGTAGTTAACGTAGGTTACGATACAACAGAGATCTCAGTTCTTTCACTTGGTGGTATCGTACTTAGTAAGCTTATCAAGGTGGGCGGACGTAAGTTTGATGAATCGATCAGAAGCGCTATTCGTAAGGAATACAGCCTTATCATTGGTTCCAAGACAGCTGAGAACGTTAAGATCGATCTTCGTGATCTTGAAAAAGAAGGAAAGCCGGCAATCGTATATGGAAGAGATATCGTAACAGGTCTTCCTATCGAGCGTGAGATTCCTACTGATATTGTTAATAATGCACTTGTTGAGAACTTTGATACTATCCTCGACAACGTAAGAGCAACTCTTGAGAGAACTCCTCCGGAACTTGCAGCTGACATTTATAAGCATGGTCTTTATCTTACAGGCGGAGCTTCACAGGTTTGCCACCTCGCACAGAGAATCAGTAATGGCTGTGGTCTTAATGTTAATATTTCCGAAGAGCCGGTTGAATCCGTAACTCTTGGACTTTCAAAAATAATCAAGGATGATCAGTACAAATCACTTGCTACGCTGAAGGAAT
The DNA here is from genome assembly GCF_037113525.1 of Butyrivibrio fibrisolvens. NCBI lineage: Bacteria > Bacillati > Bacillota > Clostridia > Lachnospirales > Lachnospiraceae > Butyrivibrio > Butyrivibrio fibrisolvens. The sequence continues at coordinate 2,088,395 of NZ_CP146963.1, forward strand.
GAGTAAATGAGTCCTGTGATAAAAAGAGGAGGAGATAAGTTTACCATCCCCGGTAAGTATCTCCTCTTTATTTTAACAATAGTGGCTGTCGCGCTGATGGTCATAACACTTACAACAAGTCTTTTCTCCGGAATTGCCAATACGATTGCCGGATTTGTTGTGGTGCCATTTCAAAGGGGAATAACAACAGCTGGTACCTGGCTCATAGGTGAAGCAGACAGACTTACTACTATAGAGCAGCTTCAGGAAGAAAATAAAGAATTACAGGCGCGAGTAGATCAGCTTACAGAGGAAAATATGCAGCTTACTCAGGACAGGTATGAACTTAATACCTTGAGAGAGCTTTATGAACTTGACGCACAGTATGAGTCATATGAAAAGGTTGGTGCTCATGTAATAGCCAAGGATTCCGGTAACTGGTTCTACAGTTTCGTTATAGACAAAGGAACTGATGACGGCCTTGCAGTTGATATGAATATCATAGCAGGAGGCGGTCTTGTAGGAAGAATAACATCTATAGGACCTGACTGGGCTAAGGTTACTACAATAATTGCAGATAATTTCTCTGTAAGTGGAATGGTTCTTTCTACTTCAGATAATCTGATCGTAACCGGTAATCTTGAAGCTTATGAAAAAGGTGTTATTACTTTTTCAAAACTTCAGGATAGCGCAGATGTTGTTGTGATCGGAGATAAAGTTGTTACATCCAATATTTCTGATAAGTATCTTCCTGAAATACTTATTGGATATATCACAACTATAGAATCTGATTCCAATAATCTTACAAAGTCCGGTACTCTTACACCTGCTGTTGATTTTGAACATCTTGATGAAGTGCTTGTAATAACAACTCTTAAACAGACAGTCGAAGATGATAAATAATATATGCGTAAATTTCTTGTAACTCTAATTATGATAATTGCATGCTTTGTTTTGCAGACTGCATTTTTCAGATATTTTGCATTTGGCGGAACAGTCCCGAACTGTCTCATGATCATTACCTGTTCAAGCGGTATCATGAGAGGGGAGAAGCATGGCCTTCTGGCCGGTTTTATAGCCGGTCTTTTAGTTGACATATTCTTTGGCGATTTTATTGGTATATATGCACTTTTATACATGTATGCCGGATTCTTTGCCGGTATGTTTCATAAAATCTTTTTCCCGGAAAATATTATATTGCCCCTTTCTCTTATAATAGGTGGGGACTTCTTATACCAGTTTTTGTGCTATGTTCTCATGTTCCTTCTTCGTGCGAAGTTCGACATCAGTTACTATATGACCCATCAGATACTTCCGGAGGTTGTATATACTGCGATCATAGCTCTTTTTCTGTATCCGGTAATATTAAAGATCAATACTAAACTAGATGATATTATTCAAAGGAGCGCAACTAAGTTTGTTTGATGATGTAAAAGAGGCAGTTCTAAAGTTTATAACGTCAAGATTTACAGTTATCGCACTGGTCATGATTCTTGCAGCCAGCGGTATTATGTACCGCCTTTTTGAGTTGCAGATAATCAATGGTGAGTCTTATCTTGAATCATTCCAGCTTCGAATAGAGAAGACCAAGGATATTCAGGCAACCCGTGGTAATATCTATGATCGTAATGGTAACCTTCTTGCATATAATGAACTTGCCAATAATGTAGTAATAGAAGATGTCTACGAATCAGATTCCCTCAGAGATGAGAATATCAATGAGACCATTAACAAGGTTATCGATATTGTTGAAAGCAATGGCGATACTGTAGTTAATGATCTTAGCATTCAGCTTGATGAGAACGGTGAGTTTGAATTTACAGTTGAGGGTACAACACTTTTGAGATTTCTTGCTGATATCTATGGACATTCGACTATAGATGAGCTTGCTTATAAAGAAAGAACAGCAACTCCAGATGAAGTTATGGAGTATCTTGGTAAGAAGTTTGAAGTTGGTGATCGTACAGATCCTGAAGACAAGAAGAGCTTTGTGGCAGGATATGGATATACCAATGACAGATTTTTAAAAGTTGTTACTTTGAGATACTACATGAGTCTTAACTCATACCAGAAGTATATTGATACGACTATTGCAGAGGCAGTTTCAGATCAGACTGTTTCTGACATTATGGAAAATAGTGATATTCTTCTTGGCGTAAGTATAGAAGAGAACACTGCAAGAAAATATGTTGATGCAGAGTATTTTGCTCTGATACTTGGATATACAGGAAAGGTATCATCAACTGAACTTGCCCAGCTTCAGGCAGATTATCCTGACATGGGTTACAGTTCAAGTGATACTGTTGGTAAGTCAGGCATCGAACAGGCCATGGAGTCTACACTTCAGGGAACAAAAGGTTCTGAGACTGTATATGTAGATACTGTGGGACAGGTACTTGAGACAACTAATTATGTTGAACCAAGATCCGGTAATGATGTATATCTTACAATAGACAAGAACCTTCAGGAAGCTGCTTATGACATTCTTGAATCAAGACTTGCAGGTATTCTTGTTAATAAGATAGTCAATGCCAAGACAGTAAGCACAACAGTAAAGACATCAGATCTTAAGATTGCTATCTATGATGTTTATTTCAAGCTTTTTGAAAACACTGTTATTGATACAACTCATTTCACCAAGGATGATGCCAAGGAGACAGAGCTCAAAGTTCTTGGAGTATTTAATACAAAGCAGGAAGCTGTGCTGGAAGGTCTCAAAGATGAGCTTATGGAGAAGAAGACTCCATATAACAAGCTTTCTCTAGAGTATATGAATTACGAGACCTATATTACAACAATACTTCGTGATAACAAGGTCCTTGTAAACGAAGATACAGAAGATGATACATATATAACTTATACCAAGGATGAAAGTATCTCCTTGTATGAGTATCTTCATTATGCAATAGCCCAGAACTGGATCGACATTACAAAACTCAGCCTTGACAGCCAGTATACAGATTCTGAAGAAATATACGAACACATAATTTCTTATATAACTGATAAACTTAAAAATGATATTACTTTCAGCAAGATGCTCTATCGTTATATCATTCAGGCAGATCTTATCACAGGCCGCGACTGCTGTAACGTGCTTCTTGAGCAGGGCGTAGTAGAGCTTGAAGATACTGAACTTAATTCCTGGAAAGCTGGAAATGAATCAGCATATACTTTTATAATAAACAGGATCAATAATCTTGAGCTTACTCCTGCTCAGCTTAACCTTGATCCATGTACAGGTTCTATCGTTATTACTGATGTTAATACAGGTGATGTTCTTGCACTTGTATCATATCCTGGCTATGACAATAACAAGATGGCCAATGGCGTTGATGCAGAGTATTATGCAAAGCTAAGAGCAGATCTTTCTACACCTTTGTATAACTATGCTACGCAGCAGAGAACAGCTCCTGGTTCAACATTTAAGCCTCTGTCTGCAACAGCAGGACTTATGGAAGGCGTTATAACAACTACATCATCTATCAGATGTACAGGTACTTTTGATAAGTTCACTAATGGTCCTCATTGCTGGATATATCCGGGTTCACATGGCGAGCTTACTGTAGCCGGTGGTATTACCAATTCCTGTAACTGTTTCTTCTATGAAGTTGGATACAGACTTGGAAATGAGAATGGAACCTATAACTCTGATAAGGGTCTTGAAGTTCTCAAAAAGTATTGCGATATGTATGGCCTTACAGAAAAGAGCGGAATCGAGATAGAAGAAAGTTCTCCTATCGTATCTACTCAGGACGCAGTAAGATCTGCTATCGGACAGGGTACTAACTCATTTACAACAGTTCAGCTTGCAAGATACATTACTACTGTTGCTAATTCAGGAACATGTTATAATCTGACTCTTATAGATAAGACAACAGATTCTAACGGTAACCTTCTTCAGGATTATTCTGCAACAGTCAGAAATACTGTCGATCTTCCTTCCAGCTACTGGGATGCTATCCATTCCGGTATGAGAGGTGTGGTTGAGAAAAGAAGTGACTATGCTGACCTTAACGTTCAGGTAGCCGGTAAGACAGGTACAGCGCAGGAGAGAACTGACAGAGCAAACCACGCGCTGTTTGTAAGCTATGCTCCTTATAACAATCCTGAGATTTCTATCACGACCAGAGTTGCTTTTGGTTATACATCAAGTTACGCGGCTCAGATCACTCGTGATGTATATGATTATTACTACAATGTAGACGCCAGAGAAGAACTCCTCGATGGATCTGCCCAGTCACTAGAAGGCGGTGGCGGAGGAGATTAATGAGTTGTTCTGACGAACAACTCTAGATGTTCTTTTTCAAAGAACATCCGCTCCGCTTCTTTGGACGTTTGTGCACGGGTCAGAGGCGACTAAGGAGTTGTTCTATCGAACAACTCTAGTTGTTCTGACGAACAACTCTAGATGTTCTTACGAACAACTCACCATTTTTGCAAAACGTAGAAGTTTTAGAGAGAATACTTTTTTATGAAAAAAATTCTTGAATTTTTAAAACGATATAAACTTAGAAATTACGATTTCATCCTGATATTCCTGGTAATATCACTGTCTATAGTGGGTGTTGTGGCTGTTAGTTCTTCGGATGTATCTCTTCAGAACAAGCAGATAACAGGTGTTGTACTTGGATGTATCGTAATGCTGGTAATATCACTGCTTGATTACACTAAGCTTCTTAATTTTTACTGGGCATACTATATTCTGGCAGTAGTGCTCCTTTTGGGAGTATTGCTGTTTGGTAGTGGTTCACATGGTGCTCAGAGATGGCTTATGATCGCAGGTATAACCTTCCAGCCATCTGAGATTTCCAAGATACTTATTATCCTGTTCTACGCCAAGTTTATTATGGTCAATCAAAAGAAGGTCAAGACAGCAGGCTTTTTGCTTTCTGCACTTGGACTTCTTGCACCTCCCCTTGTCCTTATTCTGAAGGAGCCTGACCTTTCAACAACGATCATGCTCACTATGATCTTTGTAATGATCCTTTTTGTCGGAGGTATAAGCTGGAAACTGGTTGCGGGAGTGCTTCTTGCTGGTATTCCATCGGCAGCGCTGGCTTTTTATCTGGCTCTTCTTGAGGATAGCCCTATTCTTAAGTCTTATCAGCAGGAACGTATTCTTGCATGGCTTCATCCTGAGGATTATGCAGATTCAACTGCTTATCAGACTATGAACTCTATCATGGCTATTGGTTCCGGCCAGCTTCAGGGCAAAGGATATGATACAAACGAGATCAGCTCAGTCCTTAACAGTGGATACATTTCCGAATCCAGTACTGACTTTATCTTTACAGTAATAGGAGAAGAGTTTGGCTTTATAGGATCCTGCCTCGTGGTATTTTTGCTTGTGGCTATCACTATAAAGTGCCTTATAACAGCAGCAAGAGCAAAGGACATAGCCGGTTCTATCATCGCAACCGGAATGGCAGTATGGATCGGATTCCAGGGACTTCTTAATATCGGAGTTGCAACTGGAGCACTTCCTAATACAGGTATTCCGCTGCCACTGGTAAGTTCCGGTCTTACATCTATTGTGTCGGTGTATATAGGTGTCGGCTTTGTTTTGAATGTAGGACTTCAGCAGATCCGCAGATCTTATTAGCGTGATGACACTGTACCATACTAGTAAGATAAAATGAGCCTATTGACATATGACTTTATAGAAGTTATTCTTAGGTCTTTGATTTTAAGTTTTCCATAGAATGGTAATTAAAATCCTGAATGTATTGAAAAAAAATAATACTATACATTTTTTGTGTTATAATAAATTTATGTATGGCAATGGAGGAATTAACTAATGAATATAGCACTGATCGCTCATGATGCGAAGAAGAAGCTTATGCAGAACTTTTGCATAGCATATAGGGGGATTTTGAGCCGCAATGATCTTTATGCAACAGGAACAACCGGTCGTCTTATTGAAGAAGTAACCAACCTCAGCGTGCATAAATTTCTTGCAGGACATCTCGGGGGAGAGCAGCAGATAGGAGCAGCGATCGAACATAACGAGATCGACCTTGTTATTTTCCTGCGTGATCCGCTTACACAGAAATCTCACGAGCCTGACGTCAGCAATGTAATGCGCCTTTGCGACGTTCATAATATCCCTGTAGCCACTAACCTCGCATCCGCTGAGTTATTGATCAAATCACTTGACAGAGGAGATTTAGAGTGGCGTGAAATGTATAAATAAAAGACTTATTACCCTGGTAACAGCTCTTTTGTCCATCGCTTCTTTAACAGCGTGTGGATCATCGTCATACGCTATTCCGTACTCTACGGAAAGCGTTTATACATCTATTTCATCAGATATGTTAGATACTTTTGCTTCTGATCTGTGTGTGGTCGGTTCTGACATTACAGACAGTAACATTAGTATGTCTAAGAATTCCTGTGCAGGCCTTTTTGACCTGAACAACAGAGAGACTTTGTACGCTCTTAATGTCAATGAGCAGGTTGATCCTGCGTCCCTTACCAAAATCATGACAGCTTTAGTAGCTCTCAAATATGGAAGCCTTGATCAGATATTAACTGCAACTAAAGCAGTTAATATTAATGAATCTGGCGCGCAGCTCATCGGTCTTAAAGAGGGCGATACCATGACTCTTGACCAGGCTCTTCATATACTATTGATATACTCTGCTAATGATGCAGGTATGCTTATAGCTGACAATGTTGGCGGAAGCGTTGATGAATTTGTCAATCTTATGAATGAGGAAGCTAAAGAGATAGGCGCTACAAAGTGCCATTTTGCCAATCCTCATGGACTTACACAGGAAGACCACTATGTCACTGCTTATGACATGTACCTGATCTTCAATGCTGCAATGCAGTATGATGTATTTCAGGAGATCATCAATATGTCCGGTTATACTACTGTGTACACCCGCAAGGATGGAAGCAGTGTAGAAGTTGATGTCAAGTCAACAAACGGATACCTTAGAGGAGACAGACAGGCTCCATCAAGCATTACTGTAATAGGTGGTAAGACAGGAACTACCAATGCGGCAGGACACTGCCTTATCCTTCTTGCCAAGGACTCTTCAGGTAATCCATATATTGCCGTCATTATGAGAGCAGAAGACGGAGATACTCTGTATAGCGAAATGACAGCTCTTCTTTATAAAATCACACAATCTTAGATTGTATTAAGAAACACGCAGATGATGCGTGTTTCTATTTTTTAAGGGCAAAGATGTATTAATTTAAGACTCTTAATTTAGGTGGTTTTTAAGGTTGTCATTTGAGATTCATAAAGCTATAATATTTATATGAAAGTTCTACAAACTACATACAAGGGAGGTTACGCTTATGGTTCAGCTTATCGTAGGTAGAAAAGGGAAGGGGAAGACTAAATGTCTTTTAGACAAGGTCAATTCTGAGGTTAAGAACATTCTAGGCAACGTCGTATTTCTCGACAAAAACACCAAGCACATGTATGAATTGAATAATAAGGTCCGCATGATCGTAGTTCCTGAGTTCATGGTTGAAACTCCTGAGGAGTTTATCGGATTTACAAGTGGAATTATTTCACAGGACAGAGATTTGCAGCAGGTTTATCTTGATAGTTTCCTTTCCATCTCTGGAATAGGTGAAGGTGATATAACTGAAACTGTTAATAAACTGGACAAGTTAAGCGAGAAATTTGGAATCGATTTTATATTAAGCGTTTCTAAAGATGAAGACGAACTTCCCGAGTCTGTTCGATCAAAAATAGTGATTTCTCTTTAATAAAAATATAATACAAATAGTATAGTTTGAAGATTTTACTTGAGTGTTTACACTTAAACTCATTAAAAAGCAGATTATAAGCCGCGGCTTAATTATGCCGCGGCTTTTTATCAGCAGATTGGAATACAATGGCCGCAAAGAAGAAAAACAGCAAAATAACAAATATAAATTCGGGCTTTACGCCTGACAGGATCGGTATTTTGATTTTTGCCGTACTTCTGGTTTACATGATCATAAGCATTGTGCAGTATGTAAAAGCTAAACATGTAGTAGGCTATGAAGTTATGGAAGGATCCCTTTCCCAGAACAATACTTATACAGCTATTGCTCTGAGAGATGAAGACATTGTAGAAAATGATACCGCAGGAAGTGTATATTACTTTGCTACAGAAGACAGAAGAGTTGCTAAAGGCGATCTTGTGTATATCGTAGACGAAGCAGATTCACTTTCTGATATGTCATCTCTTTCCGGAGATGCTACAGCAGTAGCACTTTCAGAAAGTGATTACGCAGAGATCAAAGAAGATATAGAAGATTTTACAAGTACTTTTGACAAGACGAATTTCAGCAGCGTATATGATTTTAAGAGCAGTATCAACGGTACATTATCCAAGCTTGTCAACACTTCTTATCTCAATAACATTGGAGAACTCAGTTCATCAACACGTAACTTTATATATAGAAATGCTCCTTCAAGTGGAATAGTTCTTTATTCTCAGGACGGTTATGAAGATTTAAGTCTTCATGACATGAAATCAGATCTTTTTGATCAGACCAAGTATGAAAAGACAACTTTCAGCTCTTCTGAAGTCGTAACTGCTGGAGCTCCGGTTTATAAGCTTGCCAGAAGCGAAGACTGGTCAGTAGTTATACAGGTTCCTGATAAGGAAACAGCTGATTATCTTATGGACAAAGAGTACATCAAGATCAAGTTCCTTAAGAATCAGGTTACAGCATGGGGCCAGGTAAGCACATATACTAATAGTGCAGGAGAGATATTTGTTCAGTTCTCATTTACCAATTCTATGATAACTTTCGCAACAGACAGGTTCCTTTCTATAGAGCTTATCACAGAGAATGAGACAGGACTTAAGATTCCTAATACTTCTATTATAGAAAAGAACTTTTACGTTATCCCTTCAGAACTTGTAATGGAGACAGCAGAAGGAAATACTGTTGTACATAGAAAGACCTTCCTTGAAGACGGTTCACAATCAAGTGAAGAAGTAATTGTTAGTGTTCACAGCCTTGTTGATGACAAGTATTATATAGACCAGGATGCAATAGCAAGTGGAGATGTTTTGATCTTCCCTTCTACCAATGCTGAGTTCACTGTAAGTGAAGTGGCATCCCTTACAGGCGTTTATAATATTAATAAAGGCTATGCGGATTTTAAACAGATTGAAGTTTTGTACAGTAATGATGAATACTCGATCGTAAAATCAAATACAGAATATGGTCTTAATGTTTATGACTTTATTGCACTTGATGCAACAACCGTTTCAGACGATGAACTCATTTATGATTGAGGACGGGTGATCTTCAGGTGACGGATTATGGGGCTTATTCTAAGTATTAGCCATAGGCTGCCGAATAGATAAAAGTGTATTCAAATGATAATGTTTAGTAATTGTGTATAAATGTTAAGAAAAAGTATAATGTTGTAACTATTGATATATCAAGGCTTTCAGGCGTTTTTACAATGAAAATGTTATAAGGGTTGACACATTGCTGTAAAAATTAGATAATAGGTATAGCTTAGGGAAATATTATAAGAGTTTTATTTGTGGCTGCTGGTTCTATCACACAGCAGAGTGAGGAGAGTAATATGAGCGCAATGGATAAATTTTTAAAGGCCATCAAGCTTAATGACGGTGAAGATGAAGATTATTATGACAACGAAGATGATTACTATGATAAAGGCACAGCCGCTTTAAAAACAGCACCTATTGGCAAAGATGATCCTTCTATCGAAGTACCGGAAGAAAAGCTTAAGAGAAGCAATCCAGCAAAGCCGATCACATCAATTTCTGCGAGAAAGAAATCTATGTCATCATCAGGAATGGAAGTATGTGTAGTAAAGCCAACTTCATTTGAAGATGCAAGGGAGATCACTGAGACACTTCTCTCTAACAGAACAGTAGTCCTTAACCTTGAAGGACTTGACGTTGATGTTGCACAGAGAATCATTGATTTTACATCAGGTTCTTGTTTTGCTATCAATGGCAATCTTCAGAAGATTTCCAAGTACATTTTCATCATCACACCTTCAAGTGTTGACATTTCCGGAGATTTCCAGGAGATGATCAGTGGATCACTTGGTGATAATCTCCATACAGGACCTTCAATGTTCAGTTAAGGTTTCCGGGCTAATAATTAGCTAAAACCATAGTATTGAGATTATAAGTTAAATAATGTAAAATCTTTATCAGCAGGCGCATTTTTGCTCCTGCTGATATTTTTATCTTTGTTTCGGAATTACGAACGTTTTTCGAGACGGAGAAATCTATTATATGTATCATAGATATTTTATGGAGGATTTATGGGAGAAGTTATAAATGTTGAGCGTGATGGTAAACCTTGTTATGATATCATGTTCGAAGAAAATTTTTCAAAACTGTCTAAAGCTGTAGAAGAGCTTGGCTTTAAAGGCAGACGTATAGCGATCATTACAGATTCAAATGTTGGACCACTTTATTCCAAAGCTGTAGAGAAGGAACTCAAAAAGGTTGGAAGCCAGGTCTTTTCTTATGAGATAGAAGCAGGTGAAGAGCACAAGAATCTTGATACTGTAGGCGGAATCTACGGATTTCTTATTTCAAAGCATTTTGACAGACATGACCTTCTTATAGCGCTGGGCGGCGGTGTGGTTGGTGATATCACAGGATTTGCAGCATCAAGCTATCTTAGAGGAATTGCTTTTATTCAGATTCCTACAACACTTCTTGCTCAGACAGATTCAAGCGTTGGCGGCAAGACAGGTGTTGATTATGAAGGATATAAGAACATGGTTGGCGCATTCTACATGCCAAGACTTGTTTATATGAACATAGCTGTTCTTGATACACTTTCAGAGCGTCAGTTTGCTTCAGGCTTTGCTGAAGTCATGAAACACGGCCTTATCAAGGATCAAGAGTTCTATTTCTGGCTCATTGAGAATATGTACGAGATAGGCGAGCGTGATCACAAGGTTCTTTCCCAGATGGTAAAGAAATCCTGCGAGATCAAGCGTGATGTAGTACAGCGCGATCCTACAGAGAAGGGTGAAAGAGCTCTCCTTAACTTCGGTCATACTATCGGTCATGCAATTGAGAAGGCCAGAAACTTTGAGCTTTTCCACGGTGAATGTGTAGCTCTTGGCAGCATTGCTGCTGCATATATCTCTATGAAAAAAGGCCTGATCGAGACAGGAACCTGCTATGAGATAAGAGATATGTTCGTTCCATTTAACCTGCCGATCTCTGTAGAGAACGTTGACCCTGACGAAATCGTAAAACTTGTAAAAAGTGATAAGAAGATGGATAATAATCAGGTCAAATTCATACTGCTTCACGATATCGGAGACGCATTTATCGATACAACAGTTACAGATGATGAGATAAAGGAAGCTGTTAAAGAAATTCTCTATTTTGAAAATGGAGATTAAGGGGGATTTTCCTAGAATGAAACACATCACCAGAAAAAAGATCGCATTTCTTATTGCTGATATAGTAGCTTTTATTGTCCTTGTTGCACTTGATCAGTTCACTAAAGTTCTTGCAGTTGAAAAGCTCAAAGACAAGGCTTCTTTCCCTTTGATCAGGAACGTGCTTGAACTTCAGTATCTTGAAAATAAGGGTGCGGCTTTTGGAATGTTACAGAACCAGAAAGCATTCTTCATACTTATAGCTATTCTGATCATGGTAATAATCGTATATGTGCTTGCGCTTGTTCCTGAAGATAAGAAGTATAATGCGCTTCATGTTCTTCTTGTTATGGTTGGAAGCGGAGCCTGTGGCAATATGATCGACAGATTCAGAACCAATTATGTTGTGGATTTCATATATTTTAAGCTCATTAACTTCCCAATCTTTAATGTAGCCGATATATATGTTACAGTATCGACTTTCCTTCTGCTTATCCTCTTTTTGTTCTACTACAAAGAGAACGATTTTGCATTCCTTAGCTTTAAACAGCAGAAGAAATTCCGCGAGTTTAAATAATTTATGAATAGTGAAGAATTAGTAAAGCAAACTGAATTTATTGATGATAAACTGGCTGGAAAGAGGCTTGATAAGGTGCTTTCTCTGCTTTTTCCTGAGCATTCAAGATCGTATCTTAAGGGACTTATCGTTGAAGGCAAAGTCAAAGTCAATGATAAGCCTGTATTCAAGGCTTCCGTGACTGTGAATCTTGGGGATGCGATAGAACTTGTGGTTCCACCTCCAAAACTTCTGGATATTACACCTGAAGATATCCCTCTGGACATCCTCTATGAAGACGATGACGTCCTGGTTATCAATAAACCCAAGGATATGGTGGTTCATCCTGCCGCCGGCCATTATGAAGGAACTTTGGTCAATGCTGTTATGCATCACTGCGGCGATAAGCTGTCTGGTATCAATGGCGTTATGCGCCCCGGAATCGTTCACAGGATCGATAAAGACACCACAGGGTCCGTTATCATCTGTAAGAATGATAATGCTCATCAAAAGATCGCAGCGCAGCTCAAAGAGCACTCTATAAAAAGAGAATACGTTGCTATCGTATACGGCATTATAGATGAGGATGAAGGAACAATTGAAGGAAGCATTGGAAGACATCCTACGGATCGTAAGAAGATGGCCATGAATGTTCCAAACGGAAAGCATGCAGTGACCCATTTTAAGGTCTTAAAACGCTTTTATGAGTCTAAGATGACTTATGTAGCCTGCAGACTTGAAACGGGCCGTACGCACCAGATAAGAGTACATATGTCATCTATAGGTCATCCCCTTTTGGGAGACGAAGTCTATAAGGATGGCAGAAAGACAAATATGAAGTTAAATGGTCAGTGTCTTCATGCCAGGATCCTTGGATTTATACATCCAACAACAGGAGAGTATGTAGAGACAACGGCTCCCCTTCCGGAATACTTTGAGCACTTACTCGAAACATTAAAGTGATCCGTACCTTGAAGTACATCCATGTACTTCAAAACAGGTACTAACTACATCCTGTAGTTCCCGACATAGAAGTTCATCCATGAACTTCTAAACATGTCGTAACTACGTCCTGTAGTTCCCGACATAGAAATGCATCCATGCATTTAAATATCAGCGTAGCATCGAAGGAACAGCTTTCGAAGGCGCAATCTAAAAAGTAATATGAAGTTTTGGGGGTAAGAGGATGCTCGGGGCAATAAAGGGGAAACTGGCTTTTGCTAAATTTATTAGAATAATAGGCGTGATTGAGCCTTTTGCAGTAGGTGTCTATGCATTAATATCTCATGAATTTTTCTTGATAATTCTTGGTATTGCGGTTTCTATTTTCCTTCTTTTATGGGGGCTGCATATTAGAAATAGCGCAATGAACCAGTACGGCAAAGCGTATGTCTTGCCGATGGCAAGGCAAATGTTTCCGGGTGCTGAGTTTACTTACATAGAGAAGCATCTGGATCTCGATAGATTCCATAATTTAGGACTTATTACCAGAGATAAATATGAAAAAGTGACTAATCACCTTGTTTCGAATGATGAGCATGAACTTGAGAACTTTTCTCTTTTGTGCGAGCATACTGAATCTGATTCGGACGGAGATTCCAGAACGGTTACAACCTACAGCGGTACGGTTGTGATCTATAAAACTCCTACTGGAATACAGGGTGTTGTAAGAGTTATAGCTTCCGGGCAGTTTAAACTTCTTTTTATCAAAAAAGAAACAACCTTTGTAAGAGGTAAATCGCCAATTGCTCCTTGGAAGATCGAGACCGGGTCTGTCGCCTTTGATGATAATTTCGAAGTATATGCCAGCGATCAGCATTTAGGATATTACGTTCTTAATGCCTATGTTATAGAAAAGCTCCAGGCATTTAGAGCAAAATACGGTACTTTTGCACTTACCATAACTTCTGATTATTTGTATGTCTCATTTAATCATATTGATAAGTTCATCAGTGTTCCGGAAACAATTTCAAGTATTGGCGAAAATCCTTTCGAAGATGCAAAGAGAGATCTAAACGAGCTGATTGAAAGCCTTAACGATATTTCTTTTGCTATATCTAAGAGTACACAAAGAGAAAAAATTATTTAAAGGGGATTCCAAAAGTATGGCTGGAATGATTTCTTCATTATTGTTTATTGTTGTTATTGTTGCAGTAGTAGGCTTTATCTCGGTAAGCAACAGAATAGACAGGATATCTGTTGCTATAAGTCAGGCCAAGGCTGATATCGAGGTGTACATGGTAAAAAGGTATGACGTTATCATGAACTCACTTGAAGTGGCCAAGAAGTACATGAGTCATGAGGATGAGATCTTTTCAAAAATCCATCAGATCCATCAGAATATGTCTATTTCAGAGCTTTCTGAGCAGAGCAAGTTTCAGGATGCAGCTCAGAAGGGGCTTGTCGCACTTGCTGAGCAGTTCCCGGAACTTAAGTCTTCTGATGTTATGGTTACGCTACAGAAACAGATTGCTGATGAGAACGAGCATTTTGCAGCAGCTAAGAGAATGTACAATGCTAACGTAACACAGTACAACCAGGAGATTATTGTATTCCCTAATTCTATTGTTGCTTCAATAAAGAACGCAAGACCACTTGAATTTTTTAGAGATGAAGACGCATCTGCAAAGAGGAATGCAGATATACACTTTTAAAAGATTCACAAGATTACATGAATAACCTCTATATCAAAATGATATAGAGGTTTAAAACATTAATCGGAAAGTCTGCCAGAATACTGGTTCTTGAATTATAGAGTAAATACGAGGAGGCGTGTATATGAGAAATATAATTAAAAGGTTTATTACGTTTTTGAGCGTTGTTTGCATGCTATTGGGGTGTGTTGGTTGTTCGAAAAATAACACAACAAGTCTGGATGAAGCTGAAACTGGTAGCTTTAAAAGCATGACTACTACGTACCCAGGGAAATATAAAGTGACTTTTATGAGTCCATCAACAGGACATCCAGATGGAAATAGTGATTTTTCAACATATGTTGATTGGAAAAGTGAACAATTACATGGAGATTGTAGTATTGCTTATTATGTGATGACAGATAATAGAATAGAGGATGATTATTCGAAATATGATAGCTTAGAAGAGGTAGAAATTGACTCGAAGATTTATAAAGTTATCAGAGAAGATGATAAAGTTACACTTTTATATAAGGTTGATAATAGTTTTTATATTATTGTGGAATTATATCATATGATTAAGTTTGATGCTGAAGGAAAATCGGCTGAAGATGCATACAGCATATCTGACTTGCTTGATGATGGCGGATTTGATGATGCGATTAGAATGGACATTAGTCCTGTCGAATAAAGAAGTTATATTCTTTCGTAAGCAAACGGTGTAAGCCCGAATCAATAGAACCAGGTGCCTGAATGAATGAGCCAGTACACTAGCCTTGGTCATAGTAAGTTTATTCTGATAATAGGATGTAAGTGCATATGTTCTTAAGGGTTATTTATGCACAGAAAAGCTATTATGCACTTTGTTTTTACTAATTCTTGATAAAGGAAAAAGGCAACAAATAAATGATTAGAAATGATTTTTATTTAAAAATGTATAATAAAATGCGATTTGTTTTAGTGGCATGTGTAATCTTTTATGAAGGCGTATTTGGAGCTATAATGTGTGCATATATACAAGATCGGTCAGCAGTTGATCCCGTAGATTTGAAAATAGCGATATTTATGTTTGTTTTTACAACACTGTTTTCTTTATGGTTATTTGCAATAGCTACTGAAACTATTACGGTTAAAGAACGTCATGTAATCATCAGATATCTTTTCTTCTATAAAAAGACAATTTCTATAGACAGTATTACGGAAGTGTTCGTCAATTCCATAACTGGTAGATCCGGTATAACCGCCAATAATTTTGGAATATATGTAGATGGAAAGAGGCTTGTACTACCTATGCAGCCAAATGAGAGATGGAAAGGGTTCGATGAATGGGTTGCGTTTCTCTCTGCACTGGGACATGCGCCTATAGTATTTGAAGAAGATACCAATGAAATCTGGCCATTTGGCATTCTGGGGCGGAGAAAAATATCTGATGATAAAGATGATTGATTTTGTCGTGCAAACCTCACCGACTCTTAGTCCTGAGAAATAGGTAAGTGCTATGATTGCTTTGTTTCTGATATTTGTGGAAGTATCAATCAGCTTTTCGATATCATCCCTGGAAGCAACTTGGGGTAACGTCCAGTTTCTATTTCAGTTTTATAGATTATGGGGGAACATATAATGTCAAAGCAAAATATTTATGACAATGATACTTTCTTTGATACTTTTCTAAGTAGCAGGAGCAGTGAAGTTAATTTTAATGACTGCATTGAAACCCCGATTATTTTTGCTATGCTGCCTGATCTTTATGGAAAGGTAATTCTGGATATAGGCTGCGGCATGGGTCAGCATACAAAAGAATATGCTGAAAGGGGGGCAGAATCTGTGCTCGGAATTGATATCTCCGAAAAAATGTTGGAATATGCTAAAGAACATAACAATGCGGAAAACATAATTTATCAGCGAATGGCCATGGAGGATATCGAGACGATAGATAGGAAGTTTGATTTGATTACAAGTTCTCTGGTGTTTGATTATGTAGAAGATTTCGATGGGCTGATGCAGAAAATATATAAGTTACTGAAAGATAATGCTGAATTTGTTTTCAGTATGTCTCATCCAATCGTTACTGCATGGGATGGTGTATATGACAGATATACCCGTACAGAAACAGGAGAACGCCTGTATGCAAATCTTAGAAATTATTGCAAAGAAGGGCTTAGGAAAGTTGATTGGGGTGTAAAGGGATATGAATGTTACCATAGGACTGTGTCAAGCATAATCAATGCCTTGATAAAGGTTGGATTTGTTATTGAAGAATGCCAGGAAGCTCATATATCCGATGATATGAGGACACAGTATCCGGATTTGTTTGGGGGAACGATTCATCGCCCTGAGTTTATATTTTTCAGGTGTAGGAAAAATACTATTTGAATATTTAATTATCGATTATAAAAAGAACTATGCGCGCTAAAATGCATAGTTCTTTTTTGTTGCTTTTGGACAATGTGCCGAAACTGATTAAAATTTTTAATGAAAATAATAAGCGTCGCTTGGACATAACTAACAAAAATATATTAATCAAATCAAAATATATTGACCGATATGATGAAAAGGTTTAATGTGTTAACAGTGTTAAGTGATTAACACTTGAAAGCAATTGTGAGGGTAAATTTGATTATGAGAAGGATTGAAGAAGTTGCCGGTAACAATACAAGCGATCTTACAGAAATGAACAGATCTGCTATAGTTCGAATCTTACAGCAAAAGGAAGTATGTACAAGAGCCGAGATTGCCAAGCTCATGGGACTTACACAGGCATCTATCACCAAGCTTGTCGGATACTTGATAGAAATGGGGGTCGTATCCGAAGTTGGAATAGTTAAGGGCAATGGAAACAGGAGATCTATCGGTATTAGATTAAACGCTGAGAAGAATCTTGTGATCGGAGTCAAGTTTTCACGTCATGTATTTGCAATTGGGGTATTTGATATATCAGGTAAGCTTTATACACAGAAAGAGACAGAGTTTGGTCTTGATGAGAATACCGGTATAGTACTTGCACAGATGAAGAAGCAGATAAGAGACCTTCTTGATGAGTACAAGAATATAGTTGCTATAGGCCTTGCACTACCCGGCCCATATCTTAGAAAAGAAGGCCGGATAGCTATGGTGACGAGAATGCCAAGCTGGCACAATATCAATTTCATTGAAGAATTTGAAAATGAATTTGATAAGCCTGTGTTCATAGAACAGGATGCTAATGCAGGAGCCCTGGCAGAGTGGTGGTTTGGAGACCATGGAAGGCCTCTTAGCTCACTGACATATTTTCTGGTAGGAGAAGGTGTTGGATCAGGAGTGGTTGACAATGACAGGTTGCTTCTTGGTTATCAGGGGATAGCAAGTGAAGTCGGTCATATAAGCATTGATTATAACGGACCTGTCTGTGAATGCGGAAACAGAGGATGTCTGGAACTTTACAGTTCAACAACAGCTTTTTTGAAAGAAGCCAAGTTAAAGCTTCCGGAGCTTTTTAGAGATAAATATGAGAATAGAACAATGGCTTGTGAGAGAGTATTTGATGCAGCTCGAAGCGGCAATACTAAAGCCAAAGCTCTTGTGGAAAAGATAGCAGAATATATCGGATATGGGTGCGTGACACTGATCAATGCATATGATCCGGAGATAATCGTGATAGGTGACAGTATATCAAAAGCAGATGAACTTATCCTTCCGACTATCAAAAGAATAGTAGAAGAAAGAACTATTCCGGAAGTAAGCAGCAGGGTGAGGATCAAAATATCTAAACTCAGTATAGATCCCACACTGTATGGGGCAGCAGCAATTGCTACAGACAGAGTTTTAAGGAAGCCAAGCGAGTATCTTTTTACTAATTAGAACTCTGGTTATATATAAGGGAGGGGCAATATAAAATGGAGAATAATTCTTTTATCCTTCAAATGCAGGGGATAACAAAAGAATTTCCGGGTGTTAAAGCTCTTGATGATGTAAACCTCTCGGTGAGAAAAGGCACGATCCATGCTATATGCGGGGAGAATGGTGCCGGCAAATCTACGCTGATGAAGGTATTGTCAGGTGTTTATCCTTATGGCACATATGATGGCAAGATCATCTATATGGGACAGGAGATGAAATTCAGGAATATCAAAGAATCTGAAGCAGCCGGAATAGCGATCATTCATCAGGAACTTACGATGATACCTGAGTTGTCCATAACAGAGAATATCTTTATGGGCAATGAGATCGTCAGAAGAGGCCTGATAGATTGGACTGAGGAGAAGAAAAGGACCTATGAGATTCTAAAGAAGGTTGGACTTTCAATAAATCCCGACATTCTTATAAAGCATTTGGGGGTAGGTCAACAGCAACTTGTAGAAATTGCAAAGGCGCTTTCTAAAAACGTCAAGCTTCTGATCCTGGACGAGCCGACGTCAGCACTTAATGAAGCGGATTCTGAAAATCTTCTCAATCTTATGACAGAGCTTAAGAATAAAGGGATTACATGTATCATGATCTCTCATAAGCTCAACGAAATTGCTGCTGTATCTGATGCGGTTACCGTTATAAGAGACGGACACACTGTTGAAAGCTACGACGTTGAAGCCGGCAAAGTTGATGAAGATAAGATCATCAAAGCTATGGTAGGACGTGCTATAGAGAACAGATATCCGGAACATAAACCCAAGATGGGGAAGGTCATATTCGAAGTATCTGACTGGTGCGTAGAAGATCCTGATGTGGAAGGAAGGATGGTATGTAAGAATGCAAGTTTTAATGTAAGAGCAGGTGAGATCGTGGGATTTGCAGGTCTCATGGGAGCTGGTCGTACAGAGCTTATGCGTTCTATTTTTGGCAAGAATTATGGAATCTACAGAGGCGGTAAGATCAAGATCAAAGGACATGAAGTCAAGATCAATTCGGTTGAGTCAGCTATAAAGCATGGTCTTGCATACGTGCCGGAAGACCGTAAGGTTCTGGGACTTAATCTTCTGGATTCCATAAGAAAAACAGTTGTAGCTGCGAATCTTGATAAGATCAAAAAGAATGGGCTTCTTGACCTAAATTTAGAGAAAAAGGCAGCAGAAGAATACCGCAAGTCATTAAAGATCAAAACATCTAATGTTGAAGCAGGTGTAACTACTCTTTCAGGTGGCAATCAGCAGAAAGTGGTTCTGTCTAAGTGGATGTTCACTGAGCCGGATATATTAATTCTTGATGAGCCGACACGAGGTATCGATGTAGGTGCTAAATATGAGATCTACAAGCTGATACATCAACTGGCTGATGAGGGGAAAGCTGTCATCCTGGTATCATCTGAACTACCTGAACTTCTGGGTATGGCAGACAGGATCTACACTATCTTCGAAGGAACCATTACAGGTGAACTTCTAAGTAGTGAAGCTGATCAGGAAGTATTGATGAAGAAGATGACGATTACATCAAACTAATATATGGGATAGGAAAGGGTGGATACAATAATGAAATATATCAAACAGATATTGGGTGGGGAACTTCGCCAATATACAATGGTTCTTGCTTTGGGACTTCTTGTTATCATATTCGATATCATCTCAGGAGGAAGGATGCTGACTTCTTCCAACGTTCAGAATCTTATATCAGGTAATGCTTACGTTCTTGTACTGGCTCTGGGTATGCTGATGGTTATCGTTATAGGTCAGATCGACCTGTCGGTTGGCTCTGTTGCAGGTTTTGCCGGAATGGTCATGGCGCTTGTTGCACGAGACTACAATATTCCATGGTGGTGTGCAGTTCTTGTTGCTATTGCGATTGGTATACTTGCAGGTGCATGGCATGGATTCTTTTTATCACAGCTGGGTATTCCGGGATTTATCACAACACTAGGCGGAATGATGATCTTCAGAGGAGGGGTTATCTGGATCTCACATTCTATCTCAGTACCTGCACCCGAGGAACTTAAGTGGTTTGGAGCAGGTTATCTTCCCGAATGGGGACCGGCATTCACAGGAATGAACAATTCTACACTTCTTCTTGGAATCATCGGAATAGTATGCTACATGATCGCTCAGATAAGAAAGTACAAACATTCAGGTGACGGAACAGGTGAGAAGGATGCGTTATGGGCAGTAGTTGTAAGAATAATCCTTATGTCAGTTCTCATAGGTTATTTTACCTGGTTGTTTGGATCAGGTCGTGTGGGAACATCTTTCCCGGTACCGGGACTTATCCTTCTGCTTCTTACAATTATCTATCATATTATCACTCAGCGTACTGAGTATGGTCGTCATGTATATGCGGTAGGTGGTAATAAGTCTGCAGCAGCTCTTTCCGGTGTTAATGTAAAGAAGACCTATTTCCTTACAATGGTCAATATGTCATTTCTTGCAGCAGTTGCAGGTATCCTGTTCGTAGGACGTTCTACAGCAGCAGGACCGGCAGATGGTACATCCTGGGAGATGGATGCGATTGCATCAGTATTCATCGGCGGCGCAGCTGTATCAGGTGGTGTTGGTACTATCCTTGCAACAATCGTCGGTGGTCTTGTAATGGCTGTTCTTAACAACGGACTGATGCTTATGGGAGTTGGCGCAGACAAGACACAGGTTATCAAGGGATTTGTACTTCTTGCAGCAGTTGCTTTTGATGTATACAACAAAAAGAGCGGCAAGGCTTCTATAATCGGAAGATTGTTCCCAAGTAAAGAGTCAAAGTGATGTCTGGAAGGCAAGCCTGCTATATTATGCCGGGCCTTAAATAAATAGCGAAAAACAATTTAGGAGGGTGAAAAATGAGAAAAAGAGCATTAATGTCAATGGTTATGGTTGCCAGTCTGATGATAGCATCATTAACCGGATGTGGCGGAAGCAGAGGGGGAGACGTTGAAACGCCGGCGTCTGGCGGAGCTTCAGATAATAGCGCAGTTACGTCAGGTGAAATGCCAGGATTTGAAGAGGGCGCAACAATCGGTGTATCTCTTCCATGGCTTGGAACTCAGAACTGGAAAGAAGCTGAGGAAATGTTCACACAGCAGCTTACAGATGCAGGATATAATCCAATCGTACAGGCAGCGGATCAGAAAGTAACACAGCAGCAACAGCAGATCGAGTCTATGATAGAGAACGGCGCTAAGGTCATAGTAGTAGGACCTGTAGACGGATCACAGCTTGGATCAGTTCTGGAACAGGCCAAGGAAGCAGGAGTATATGTAATAGGTTATGACAGACTTCTTGAGAACACATCAGGCGTTGACGGAGTAGTTCAGTTCGGTTCTGTCAAGACAGGTGAACTTCAGGCACAGGCACTTCTTGATGGCCTTGCAAAAGAAAAAGGTGAGGGACCTTATAACATCGAGCTCTTCGGCGGCGGACCTGCTGACCCTAATGCTCCTAACTTCTTCACAGGTGCAATGTCAGTTCTTCAGCCCAAGATCGATGACGGAACACTCGTAGTTGTATCCGGCCAAACAGACTTCACACAGTGTGCAACAGTTGACTGGGATAATGCAAAGGCTCAGTCAAGAATGGATTCACTTCTTTCAGGCTTCTATTCTGACAAGAACATAGACGGTGTTCTGTGCCCTAACGATGGTATAGCAAGAGCATGTATCACAGCTTGTGAGAACGCTGGTCAGGACATTCCTGTTGTATCAGGTCTTGATGCAGAGAACGAGTCAGTTGAATGGGTATGGCAGGGACGTCAGTACTCAACAGTAGCTAAGCCAACTGAAGATCTTGTTGCCAAGACAATCGAGATCATCGATTCACTTCAGGCAGGTAAGGGAATGCCATCTACAGATGTTAAGGTAGATAATGGTGTCATCGAAGTTCCGATCTATGAGCTTCCTCCTGTAGTAGTTACTAAGGACAATGCAAAAGAAGTATTTGCAAACGATCCTTCAAGACTTGAACTGTTAAAATAACATATCAATGAATTTGGATCAGATAGGGCGGTGAGATAATTCACCGCTCTGTTTTTTATATCCAAGGATCAACAGCTTTTGTGCCATCAGTTGTAGGGCTTATCATAGCAGGCGAGATCATTAATGATCTTACAGCTTGCTGATTGTATCTGATTAGTGAATATCCCGCATGTTCTGTAAGCTGGATGTTTGAAAATACTATAAGTGCTTTTGGGTAAAAAGATAGTAAATAGTTAATAATATTAATTAAAATCCCGATAATATTATAAGCAGGTAGTGTAAATATATTGCGTTCTATCACCTTTTATCGGGGGCATTTATGAATATATGTAAGCGTATTAAAGCTTATTGGGATTCACTTGAAGATATATATGACCGTACATATTTTTTGATAGTCATCATTGGTTTTGCTGTTGGATTACTGACAGCAACCGTGACTGTGTTCGAAGATATAGGCGCCTGGTCATATATCATTGATTATATCGGCAGTATAGCTATTCTGATCATAGGAATATGGACCATTAAGACGAATCGTAAGCAGATAGGGCATATAGCTCTGCCTATAGTACTTAACTGTTTTATCATGCCGGCGTCATTCTGGGCCTGCGGCGGGCTTCATACAGGGACCATCCTGTTTTTTTTAGCATGCCTTTTTACTGTTGGGGTACTTCTTAACGGATGGACCATGTATATAGTTTATGGGATATGCTTTGCTGTTCAGTCTGTAGCTATATGGCTTTCATATTTTTATCCTGATATTGTCATAATTAAGCCTTTGTCAACAGAGACTGCTTATATCGTGGATTTTAATATTGCGCTGCTTTTTACATCTCTTGCCCTTCTTGGGATTACTTCTATGGTATACAAGGCATACGGAGATGAGCGTAATAAGAATAGGAAGCTCATAGAAAGGCTCAGGAATCTCTCGGAAAAAGATGAACTCTCAGGTCTTTACAATAGAAGAGAACTTTTTATAGTGCTGGAACACTTGTACAACGAAGACGAGGGTCAGACCAAATATGTGCATCTTGAAAACGGCATCCTTGCCATGATAGATATTGATAATTTTAAGTCCTTAAATGATACCTATGGACACCTTTTTGGAGATGAAGTCCTTAGAAAGACTGCAAAGGTCATCCAAAGTGATATGAATATATCTCATGCCGAGATGGCTTTTAGATACGGCGGTGAAGAGTTTATATGTATCATGAACCTGAATCAAAGAGATGAAGCATATCAAAGAGTAGATTCTATAAGAAAGAAAATAGAAAGTCTTGAATGGGATGGCTATCCGGGGCTTAAAGTCACTATAAGCGGCGGAGTTGTATGCTGCGCAGATTATGAGAACTTCAATGATGCACTCAAAGAAGTTGATAAGCTTTTATACAAAGCCAAGGAAACAGGCAAGAACCGGATAATCGTATAGATATCCTTAATTTACTATTTGTATAGCTGTAGATGTACGGCGAGATGCTGGGTTACAGAACCACACATGTAGACAAGCTCCCTATGGAAGACATAATATAAGTTAATATCTCTAAAATGTTAATACAAAATCCCTCGACTTAAAACAAAGCCGGGGGATTTTTTTGCGTATTTATAAACTCAAACCTCTCATTTGGACTATATGTCTTTGCAAATTCCTTGATGATACTGAGCCGTCTAAGTAGTAGGTTTGAGTTTATAACCGCTCAAAATTACGCCTATACCACTTAAATATATTTATAGCAACTATCAGCAATCGGTTATGGACGCATATTCATTACGATGGCAATATAAGTTCTAACAATTAACAAATCACTCAAACAACTAACGAACCACCCAGGCAACTAAGTACATACAAATGCGGCAAGACATTAAAGGTTAGCTTGCAGATGTATTAGTAGTAACGAGCACACAAGAATTAGAAAGGAAGTAATGATTATGGCAGACAGAGAATACGGTTTTGATACTTTGAAGATTTTGGCAGGTTATGATTCAGCAGATAACAAGTATTCAGTTTCACCTCCAATCTATCACACAGCAGCATTTGACTTTAGAGACACAGAGCATGCTGAGAATCTTTTTACTTATAAAGAAGCAGGATATCTTTATACAAGAGTTGGAAATCCTACTGTAACTTATTTTTCTGAAAGAGTTAAGGCACTTGAAGGAGCTAAGAACGCTGTAGCTGTTGGATCAGGAATGGCTGCTATCACATTCACACTTCTAAATCTTGCAGCTAAGGGCGGAACAATCCTTGCTTCACCTTATCTGTATGGAGGAACAATAGACAGTTTCGACAGACTGTTCCCTGAAGTTGGAGTGAAGATAAAGCTTACAAGAAGCGTACTTGATCCTGCCGAGCTTGATAAGGAGCTTGCAGAAAGTGATGACGTAAAGGGAATATACCTTGAGTCAATATCCAATCCCAATGCATATCTTCCTGATATAGATGCTATATCCAAGGTAGCTCATAAGTACGGCGTACCTGTTGTTGTTGATAATACAGTAGCAACTCCTTACATATACAGACCACTTGAACACGGAGCTGACATCGTAGTATATTCTGCAACCAAGGGTCTTACAGGACATGGCAATATCATTGCAGGCCTCATTCTTGATAATGGTAAGCTCGACTATTATACAGAAGATAAATATCCTCAGTTCTACGAGCCTATCGTAATGCTTAAGGGTAAGAGTCCTAAGGATGTGTTCCCGGATAACTTCTTCATATTCCGTGCAATACTTGTATACCTTAACCTTCTTGGAGCAGCGCTTTCACCCAATGATGCATATCTTGGAATCCTTGGTCTTGAGACCCTTTCAGAAAGAGTAGCTAAGCAGAGTTCAAACGCTCTTAAGATCGCTGAGTATCTTGAAAGTTCACCTGCAGTTGAGTGGGTTCGCTATCCAAAGCTTAGCTCTTATAAGTACAAAGAAGTTGCGGACAAGCATCTTACAAGAGGCGGCGGAGGACTTCTTTCTTTCGGAATAAAGGGAAGTAAGGAACAGGAAGCTCTTTTCCTTAATAATCTTAAGCTCTTCCATTATCTTGTAAATCTTGGAGACGTGCGTTCACTTATAGTAAACTCACCGGATACTACTCACAGTGAACTTACAGATGAGGAAAAAGAGCTTGCAGATATCCCTGCAAATCTTATCAGGATCTCAGTAGGTCTTGAGGATGTTAACGATCTTATTAAAGATCTGGATCAGGCCTTCAAGGCAGCAGGACTTCTGGATGCAGACAGCTCTGCAGCATAAGGGGTTAAAGGAGCTATATTAAGGGGATTGTCAGGCGCTTATATACATATGCATAGAAGTGCTCTGACAAGCTTATTTCAAAAGAGGATGAATATGAAAAGTATAAATTTGTTTAAAAAGGTAGTCTGTGTCGGACTATCACTTTCACTTCTGACAGCCTGCTCAGTGACTTCTAATGAAAGCGTTGTAGAAGATGAAAAGGTAGCTACAGCTGATTCTAATACTGCAGGATCATCGGATGCTGCATCCGGAGATTATAAATACGGCAAGATAGATATCCCGGGCAAGGACGGAGCCCTTTGCGGAGCGCCTATTTATATTGCCTATGAAAATGGATATTTTGCCGAAGAAGGTTTTGACGTAACACTGATATCAGCAGACTTTGAGACCAGGAAGATCGGACTTAACAACGGTACTATACCGATTGTAAACGGGGATTTCCAGTTCTTCCCATCTATCGAGAATGGGATAGATGTTAAGGTCGTAGACGGACTTCATGAGGGATGCATCAAGTTCGCAGTAAGGCCTGATTCTGATATAGAGACCGTGGAGGATTTGAAAGGCAAGAAGATTGGTGTGGATGAGATAGGCGGAACACCTCACCAGGTTGCAAGCTTATGGCTTGAAAATGCAGGTATATCTGCAGATCCTGCTAATGGTGAGGTGACATTCCTTCCGTATTCTGACGGCAACCTTGAGTTTGAGGCACTTTCAAGCGGAGAGATAGACGTTGCAGCTCTTTGGGATCCACTTGGATCAATCCATGAGAAGGCAGGAGATGTGAAGATCATCTTCGACCTTGGAACGGATGAATATTTTAAGGACAGATTCTGCTGCTTCCTATATGCCTCTACCAAGGTGCTTGAAGAAAATCCCGAAGAAGTTGCGGCACTCCTTCGAGCTTATAGGAAAGCTCAGGAATGGATATATGAGAATCCCGAAGAAGCAGTCAATATCATCGTAGAGAAGAACTATGCTGCTATTGAAGATAAGGACCTTGCAGTAGAGCTTATAAAGAGCTACGGCTATCCGTCAGCAACGCAGCATGCAGATAACTGGGATGAGACTGTAGAAGATAATGTGAGATATTTTGCAGGTGGTCTGTATGACATCGGCTATCTAAAAACGGATCCCGAAGAGTTTACTGATACCGTATATCAGAAAGTTGATGTGGGTAACTGATTGAAATAAAAAATACTAATATGCAAATGAAGTAGTTGTTGTGTTCTCACGGACTATCATTATAAAGATTGTCTGTGAGAACAAATCTTTATCAGAGGATTGATATGGACGTAGAAGTTGCGATCAAAACAGCCAGGCAAAAGCGTAGTGATATAAAAAACATTGATAACAGTATTTATAATTATAAGAATACGAAATATATGCTTCTAAAGATTTTATTTACAATATCAGGATTTGTAGCAGCTATCCTGGTCAATATCCTATTCCCTCAAAAGGCTGATGTAGAGTTTAAGACATATACGCTAAATCTTTTGAACCTGAAGATTGGTTTCAATATGAACAGTGCTTATATAGTAGTACTTATAGCACTTATCCTTATATATGGAACATCTGGATTCATATCACTTTTTCAAAAAGATAGAAGGAAGTTATATGCCAAGAATGCCGCATTCAGGTTCTTCCTGGGAATAGCTCTTGCTATATGGGATATAGGAGGGACTAAGCTACAGATCTTTGCACAGCCTTTTTTCCCTGGACCGGCCCAGATCATAGAAGCCTATATCGCTGATGGAAGCTACATAGTCCAGAATACGCTGTATTCGATAAGACTTTATGCTGCAGGTTTTAGCTGCGGCGTACTTCTGGGAGTCGGAACAGGTATACTGATCGGATGGTTTCCGAAGGTATATTACTGGGTATTCCCTGTTCTTAAGATAACAGGAGTAGTACCTGCGGTTGCCTGGATGCCTTTTGCTCTTACACTTCTACCTACTTCTTTTAGCGCAGCTGTATTTCTGATCGTAATATGCGCATGGTTTCAGATTGCATTCCTTACAGCTCAGGGTATACAAAGTACTCCAAAGCAAAGCTATGAAGCTGCAAGAGTTCTCGGCGGAGGTCAGATCAATCAGATAATTCATGTTGCTATACCTCATGCAATGCCTGATATCTTCACCGGCATAGGTTCTGCCAATGCTATGGCGTTTACAACTCTTGTAATGAGCGAGATGCTGGGTCAGCCAGGCGGTCTTGGCTATTATATTAACCAGTCCAAGGTATGGAGTGCATATTATAAGGTTCTTGCTGCGATTGTTATCATGGCTGTTCTTTTTTCTTTTATCAATTTCTTAATAGGTCTTATAAGAAAAAGAGTTCTTAGATGGCAGCAGGGAGTTGTTAAGGTGTAAAAGTTTGAAAGTGTCCCACTTTCAAACCATGAGGTTATGAGTTTGAATAAATTCAAACTCTAAGAAGTGGCATCGCGAGCTCTGCCACTTCCAACCATTAGTCACTAGTTCCACTCGCGACATTAGGTTGAATTATGAAAAGTTCTATA
This sequence comes from Butyrivibrio fibrisolvens, assembly GCF_037113525.1. Classification (NCBI taxonomy): domain Bacteria; kingdom Bacillati; phylum Bacillota; class Clostridia; order Lachnospirales; family Lachnospiraceae; genus Butyrivibrio; species Butyrivibrio fibrisolvens. Next base: position 2,116,541 of record NZ_CP146963.1, read on the forward strand.
AATATAAAGAATGTTAATCGTATATACAAAGATTCTGATGGAAACAAGGTTGAAGCTCTAAAGGATGTAAATCTGGAGATAAAGCCAGGTGAGTTTATTTCTATAATAGGTCCTTCCGGATGCGGCAAGACGACACTTCTTCGCCTTATAGCAGGACTTGATAAGCCTCAAAACGGGCAGCTGTTTATAGACGGCGTACCGATCACAGGCGCAGATCCGTCAAGAGGATATGTGTTCCAGCAAGGGAGCCTTTTTCCATGGCTTAGTGTCAGGAACAATATAGCCTACGGATTAAGGGCTAGAAAGGTCTATAGGAAGAAAAAGGATACTATCGCAAACTATATAGATCTTGTAGGCCTTAAGGGCTTCGAAAAGTCCTATCCTCACCAGATATCAGGTGGTATGGCTCAAAGAGTGGCTATAGCAAGAGCGCTTATCAATGAACCTAAGGCGCTTCTTCTGGATGAGCCTATGGGAGCTCTTGACTCTTTTACCAGAGCTGATCTTCAGGACAAACTACTGGAGCTGTGGAAGAGGGATGGGACTACCATGATACTGGTAACTCATGATATTGATGAGGCTATATATCTAAGCGACAGGATAGTTATCATGACTCCAAGACCCGGTAAGATCAGTAAGATAATAGATGTTGATCTGCCAAGGCCAAGGCAGAGAGGAAGCGCATCATTCCTTGAGATGAGACGACAGATCCTCGAATTCTTCGAACTGGCTCAGGCAAGTCCCCAGCCAGAATACAATATTTAAAGAATAAAATAAAATGATGGAAAAGGAAGATTATAAACATGGATTATATTAAAAAGAATTATATAAAGCTAATTGAACTTGTTCTTGCTCTTGTAATTGCAATCGGGTCATTTACTGCATTTGCAGCATGCCCCGTGTCAGAAGAGCATGTGATGGCCTGCCATTATGCCCAGCTTGCCGTAACACTTTTTGGAACAGTTCTTAGTATACAGGCACTTGCGTCTCTTATCATAAGGAATGATAAAGTAAGACTCGGTATAACCATCTCACAGATACCGCTCGTAATAGCTCTATTCTTCGTACCCGGAACAGTTTTTTCTCTTTGCATGATGAGCAGTATGAGATGTATCAGTATCTTTAAGCCTGTAGTAAGAGTTTTTAGCGGACTTGCATTTATCGTATCAGTGGCAGATGTTGTCATTAGTATTATCAAGAAAGAAAACGGGGAGCTTCAAAGTGAACATAAGGAAACTGCCGCTTAAAAACATAATAATGCATAAAAAAAGAACTGCGGGACTTCTTATAATACTCGTGGTTTTGACAATAGCATTGTTTGGAGGGAGTCTTTTTATAAAGAGTCTTAATAACGGACTTGATAGCCTTAACGAAAGACTGGGATCAGATATTATCGTACTTCCCAAGGATGCAGAATCTGAAGTTGACCTTAAAAACCTCCTTCTTCAGGGGACACCCGGATACTTCTATATGGACAAGAGTATACTAAGTGAACTTGAAAATATAGAAGGAGTAGACAAGATATCAGCGCAGTACTTTCTTGTTTCTGCCAATGCAGACTGTTGCAGTGTCAAGGTTCAGATAATAGGATTTGATGAAAAGACGGATTTTACTATCAAGCCATGGCTTCATGAAAGTTACAAGGGAGTACTTAAAGACAATGAGATAATAGTCGGGTCCATGCTCTCTACAAGAGTAGGGCATACGCTAAAACTATATGGCAAGGAGTTTCTTGTAGTTGGCAAGCTTGAAAAGACCGGAACAGGACTTGATACGGCAGTATATACAACAGGTGATACAGTTAAGACTTTGATAGGTGCAGCACAGGATAAGGGGATAAGCATATTATCAAAGCAAAGCCCGGATGATGTTATATCTTCTGTATATATTGATATCAAAGACGGATATGACATTGATTCTATAGTATCTGATATTAATCTTGGCCATAACGAAGTCAAAGCGGTCAGATCCAAGACCATGATGACTTCTACCTCGGACAGGCTGGGAATAATATCTGCCGCGATCTCATTTTTGATCAAAACAATATGGGTATTTGCGGCAGTAATACTTATAGCAGCTTTCTATATCATAACAGGAGAGAGGAAGAGAGAATTTGCAGCTCTTAGAGTTATAGGAGTATCTAGAAAAAGGCTGGGAATCCTTGTTATGTCAGAAGCTCTTATACTTGGAGTTGTTGGAAGTCTTATAGGCATTATAATGACAGGAGCTGTCATGTATTCATTTAGTGTACTTATAGGTACAAAACTTGACCTTCCGTATCTGTTGCCCGGCGCTTTCACCGCAGCATACTATATCTTAGTAACCTTTGCCGGCGTTGTCTTTATAGGAGCAGTATCAGGGCTTATATCAGCATACAAGGCTGTATCTGTAGATACTGCAAAGATACTTAGAGAATAAGTGGGAAGTTTGAGATATAGAAATAGAAAGTATTATATATCATTCATGACCAAAGGGGATGATCTTTATTATGATAATAAAAGCACAAGATATATCGGTATCATATACCCGGAATGCCAAAAAAGGCAGAAAAGATAATGTTATAAACATCATAGATCCAGTAGATATAACTATAGTTCCAGGCAAGGTAACAGTTATCTTTGGTAGATCCGGAAGCGGGAAGACTACACTTTTAAGCGTGCTTGCAGGACTGTTGAAGCCGTCAGAGGGAACTGTTTTGTACGATGATATTGATATTTATAAGCAAAAGGATGATATTTTTTCAGAATTTAGAAATCAAAATATCGGATTCATCCCACAGGGTCAGAGCCTTATAAGCGGCCTTACAGTAAGAGAGAATATACTTCTTCCTGCAAGAGAGAGTAAGCGAAGTGCAAATACCAGTGGTGTTAAAGCGGTGAATGCGAATGCTACATCAAATGAGAATAATGCAGGAAGTTGTACCAAAAGAGCAGACGATCTTATCAGTACTTTAGGTCTTCTTGACCGCGCGGATTATCTTCCTAGTCAGTTATCAGGCGGAGAGATCAGAAGATGTGCAATTGCAAGAGCTCTTATCAATGATCCTCCTATAATATTTGCCGATGAACCAACAGGAGATCTTGATGACCACAATACCAAAATCGTCTTTGAACTTCTAAGACAAAAGGCCAGAGACGACGCAGCAGTTGTGATCGTAACTCATGAAGAAACGGCATATAATTACGCAGATATAGTATATAGGATGGATGCGGGAGCACTGGCGCTATCTGCCTGATTGTAAGGCTAAGGTCATAGCTTATAGTTCTAGTCTATTACCAGATATATCTTTTTGGACTAAGACAATTACGTGTATAGATGTTAGCATATAATCCAAAATAATAGATATTAGCTTAAACTTGTCACTTTGACAGCGCGGTATCACCAAGGAATTTGCAGGGGCGGACAGAATATAAACCATTGCTATGCTTTTAATCGTTTTAATAAATTCATGAGCATGATAGATGGAGATTTTTATTCTGCCTGGGGTCCACATGTCTGAGCGCAGCGAGTTTGGACCCCAGAATGGAAATCGCCAGATATCATGCCATGAATTATAAAACGATTAACAGCATGGCAATGGTCTATATTCTGTCCGCCCCTGCAAATTCCTTGGTGATACCGCACTATCCAAGTAGATAGCTTGAGTTATTAAGGGGATTTTGGATGACACTACAGCAGCTACGATATGCAATGGTTGTGGCACAGACAGGCTCTATGAACAAGGCAGCAGAGAGCCTTTTTATATCACAGCCCACACTTACCAATACTATAAGAGGACTTGAAGAAGAGTCAGGGATCACTATCTTTAATAGAACCAATAAGGGCGTTAACCTTACAGGTGAAGGCTCCGACTTTCTTTTTTATGCCAAAAAAGTCTGTGATCAGTATGATCAGCTCATATGGCGATATGATGGCAAAGGCAATACCAGAAAGATATTCAGCGTCTCAACACAGCACTATTCATTTGTATGCGAAGCATTTTCAGATACAGTCAAGAACTATGATGCTTCAACATATCATTTTTCAATTCTTGAAACTACAACTTCCAAGATAATAGAAGATGTAAGCTCATCAGTAAGTGAGATAGGAGTTTTGTTCCTTAGTGATTTTAACAAAGAAGCTTTAAAGAAGCTTTTTGTGGACAATGCCCTGACCTATAAGAAGATCGTAAGCTGCAGATTCTATGTGTATCTTGGCAAAAATCATCCACTTGCAGACAGGGACATAATAGACTATGAAGATATAACCAAATATCCTCTTCTGACCTATGAACAGGGCAAGGACAGTCCTTTATATATGGCTGAAGAGATATTTGGTGAGCAGGATTATCCGTATACTATCAAGGTTTCTGACAGGGCATCCATGCTTCAGATAATGAACAAACTAAACGGATTTACTTTCTGCTCAGGCGCTGTCAGAGGAGCTGTAGGATGGAGCGATTACAAGGTTATACCTCTTAGAGAGAGCGCTCACCTTCCATACAGCTCCATGGAGATAGGCTATATCCATAAAGACGGCCTTAGCGAGATAGGCAAAAGATTCGTTGAGGAGCTCTATAAAGCTGCTCCATCAGAAGAATAATTCGATAACGATCTTAAATATAAATGCGACTATCCATGCAACTAATTGATAAAAAGAGATGTCTACATCCTGTAGTTCATATAAGGGTCAAAATGGCAAAAATAAGCCGTTTTGACCTTTGTTTAATTGTTTTTTAGAATAAATTAAATTATAATAATATCAAAGATACTCTACTATTCATGAATTCCGAGGAGGCAGTACTATGGAGACTATTATTACTATTGGACGTGAGTTTGGTTCCGGTGGAAGAGAGATAGGTGAACTAGTTGCCAAGAAGTGTGGTATTAAGTGCTATGACAAGGAACTTATTGCCAGAGCTGCCAAGGAAAGCGGGTTCTGCGAAGAGATGATAGAGACCCATGATGAGAGACCTACTAATTCCTTTATGTACAATCTTGTTATGGACACATATTCCTTCGGATACAATTCATCCAGCTTTGTTGATATGCCTATCAGTCACAAAGTATTTCTTGCCCAGTTTGATGCGATCAAAAATCTTGCAAAAGAGGGTCCTTGCGTAATCGTAGGCCGCTGCGCCGATTATGCTCTTTCAGACTTCCACAATGTAGTAAATGTATTTATAACAGGTGATGAAGAAGATAAGATCGCCCGTATCAGAGCCCGTTTTGCAGATATTACATCAGATGATAAAGCTCGTGATATGATGAACAAGAAGGATAAGCAGAGAAGAAGCTATTATAACTACTACAGCTCCAAGAAATGGGGCCATTGCAGCAGTTATGACCTTACTATCAATTCTTCTGCGCTTGGAATTGAGACTTCAGCTGATTTTATCGTTGATTTTGTAAAAAGATTCGAAGAGAGCAAGAGAGGCTGACAGCTCAGGTTAAAAGAATTAAATTATATCAAAAATATTAAAGGAAAAGACTTAATATACCGATAAATAAAAAGGTAAACACTAGAAATCGGGAAAGAAAGGCAGAATTTATCAATGAGCGAACATTCAAAAGATGTCGAGCAAATTGACGAGCTCACAGGCCTATCTACATTTGATAGTTTCAGAATCCTTGCACAGGATGTTCTGGATGACCCGACGATTCGAAATGATATAGCCTTTGTCTATTTTAACGTCGAAAATTTTAGGTCTTATAATGAAAAATTTGGATTTGCTGCAGGAAGTGATTGCCTTAGACTTATAGGTCAGACGATACAGGCAATCTTTCCGCAGGAGATCTGTTCTCACGTGGCCACAGATCACTTCTGTATAGTTGCTGACAAGAATGAGATTGAAGAGAAGATCAAGCAGATCTGTGAGGAACTACGTCCTTTCCGTATGGAAACACATATGCAGTTACATGCGGGAATTTATTTCCCAACCCCCGATGATTTTGAATGCACACTTTGTATGGATAAAGCCAAGATAGCGTGCGATTCCTTAAAACACCAGTACGATTCAATGTTCGGTTATTATGACGAGAAACTGGATGATGAATATCAGCGAACCCGTTACATTATCGAGCATTTTGATGATGCAATTGAAAAGGGATATATACGTGCATGGTTTCAGCCGCTTGTAAGATCCTTTACCGGAGAAATTAGTGGATATGAGGCTCTTGCCAGATGGCTTGATCCTGATCTTGGATTTATTTCACCTGCAGACTTTGTTCCTGTTCTGGAAAAATATCATATCATTCGAAGACTTGATCTTGCTGTAACACAATATGTCTGCAATGTACAAAAGAAGATAATGGAAAACGGCGGCCAGATAATGCCGGTTTCAATAAATCTGTCTCAGCAGGATTTTGTAGGTGGAGATATTGTTTCGGAGATAGATGAGATCGTACTTGATAGCGGTATACCTTCTGAATATATCAATATCGAGATCACAGAATCTATTTTCTCATTGGATTCAGAGAGAGTAAAGAATATAATCGATGCCTTCAGGCTTCAGGGTTATGAAGTATGGATGGATGACTTTGGAAGCGGATATTCATCACTTAATTCAATGCAGATGTTTACATTTGACTGTCTTAAGCTTGATATGTCATTCCTTGCAGGTTTTAATGAGAGCAAAAATTCCAAGATCATCATTGAAAGCGTTATAGGAATGACCAAACAGCTTGGCATCAGAACTATAGCAGAAGGCGTAGAAAGTGTTGAAGAGGCTGAATATTTAAGACAGGTTGGATGCGATCAGATTCAGGGCTTTTTGTATTCAAAACCAGGACCGTTTGAAGAGATATTTAATATTGATATGCCAAAAGAGAATACAGGCCTTCGTAAATATCATGAGAAGATTGGTACCATTAATCTTCTTTCTCAGGATCCTCTTGGAAATGAGGAGGATGAAACAAAGAAGATCAAATTCCCAATGTCTTTGGTTGAAGAGTACAACGGCAAGATTACGCTTTTGACATTTAATGAATCATTTACTGATTATGTACATATGCTGGGTTTTGCATCTGTTAATGAAGCCGAGTCATTCCTTAACACTGATGATGATGCAGCTATAAATGTAAAACAGCTTATGGAAAATGTTATAAGAAATGATAAGTTCGAAGTATGCCATTATTCCAGAAATGGTCACAGATGTACCTTGCAGATCAATAGTATAGCCAATTATAGGAGCAGAAATGCATATCTGTTACTAGGACTTGTAGCAGAAGATGAATAGAAAGAATTATTGATCGTATTTTTTAAAATAATTTTTGCTAACAATAATAAAAACAGGAACCGTATCGCTACGGCTCCTGTTATTATTTTGCAGAGTTTTCTAAATAGATCAGATTCCAAGAAGATCGCTGTATGCCTTAAGAGCATTATCTGTATCGCCTGCAAGAACCTTCTTGGCAAGAGTTTTACCAAGCTGAACACCTTCCTGATCGAAGCTGTTGAGATTCCATGCAAATCCCTGGAACATTACCTTGTTCTCAAAGTGAGCAAGGAGGGCGCCGAGTACTTCAGGAGTAAGCTTATCACCAACGATGATACTTGAAGGACGGCCGCCTTCGAAGTTCTTATTAGCATTCTCATCTTTTTTACCACAAGCAAAAGCCATGATCTGAGCAGCTACGTTAGCACAGAGCTTCTGCTGTGATGTGCTGCCCTGGATATCTACATCATTGCCTGTCTGGTTGTTCTTGAAACCGATGAACTGAAGAGGAATGATGTTAGTTCCCTGGTGAAGGAGCTGGTAGAAGGAGTGCTGACCGTTAGTTCCTGGCTCACCGAAGATAACAGGTCCTGTTACGTAATTAACCTTGTCACCGAAACGGTTAACGCTCTTACCGTTAGACTCCATATCAAGCTGCTGAAGGTGAGCAGGGAAGCGTGAAAGAGCCTGAGAGTAAGGAAGAACTGCTGTAGACTCATATCCAAGAACGTTACGCTCATATACACCGATAAGTGCATCAAGCATAGCAGGGTTCTTAGTAAGGTCTTTGTTAGTAGCATTCTTATCTTCAGCTGCAGCACCATCAAGGAAAGCCTTGAAAACATCAGGACCGAAGGCAAGAGAAAGAACAGCTCCGCCCACAGCAGATGTAGAAGAATAACGTCCGCCGATATAATCATCCATGAAGAAAGCAGCAAGATAGTCACTGGACTTAGCAAGAGGAGATGTCTCACTTGTAACTGCGATCATGTGCTTGGAAGCATCAAGACCGGCTTTTGCAAGAGCATCCTTAACGAAAGCTTCGTTTGTAAGTGTCTCAAGTGTTGTACCTGATTTAGATACAAGGATAAAGATTGAACGTGATACATCAACGCTCTTTAAAACTGCTGTAGCATCATCAGGATCTACGTTACTTATGAACTTGGCATCCATGAAGAACTTGCCGTTTGACTTAGCCCAGTTCTCAAGCGCAAGATACATAGCACGAGGACCAAGATCACTTCCGCCGATACCGATCTGAACGGCTGTTGTGAACTTCTCACCCTTTTCGTTTGTGATCTCGCCGTTGTGAACCTTGTTGGCAAAATCAGCGATCTTGTTCTGCTGCTCAACATAGAAGTCTCTCTTGTTAACGCCGTCAGCAACAACGTCACCGCCAAGCTGACCACGAGTAAGCTGGTGAAGAACGAGTCTCTTTTCACCTGTATTGATAACTTCGCCATTGTAAAGAGCCTCAAATTTCTCAACGAGCTGGGCTTCCTCAGCAAATTTTGCAAGAGCAGAAAGCACAGTATCATCTACCTGCTTAGCTGCATAGTTGTAAGAAAGTCCTCCTGACATAGCAGCAGAGTATTTCTTTACTCTTTCTGCACCATTTGCTCCATCCATAACGTCTACAAGATTTACCTGGTCTTTAAGAGCATAAAGATCGTTAAATGACTTGAGTTCATCTGCATTTTTCCAGTTGATCATTACTTATACCTCTTTCTTTGATTGGCTAGATTGATGTGTAAATTTGTTCGCACATAAAAGTTACTGATTTCTGATATAGCTGAACAGTAACACACATCCTATTATAATACATATTTGATATATAATGACAAAAAAATAACAAGAAATTAAAGAAAACGTTTTTTGTGCTGCAAAATTGATCTAAAACATCTTTTTCTATGCAAATCTGCACTTGAAAAGGAAGTGTTCGTCAAAAAACATTGATCATAATTAATATCTTTCCAAAAGAGATTAATTATGCTACTATTAATTTTATGTCTGCATGATTTAACACATAAAAGCACGAACGCGTCAAAGCGTCAAACAATGTTGCGAAAAACGTTATGAAATAGTGGAGTTACTGTGTTTTTACAAAATGTGTTTTGAAAAAATATCAGATGCAAAATAATAATAAAATTGGGACAAGTTATGGAAAGAGAAAATTTCAAATCAAGACTGGGATTTATCTTAGTCAGCGCAGGATGCGCAATCGGAATAGGTAATGTATGGAAATTTCCATATATTACAGGACAGAACGGCGGTGGACTCTTTGTTCTTTTCTACCTTTTGTTTCTGCTTATTTTGGGGGCTCCGATTCTTACAATGGAGCTGGCAGTAGGAAGAGCCAGCAGAAAGAGTGTAGTACAGGCATATAAAGTACTTGAACCTAAGGGGACTAAGTGGCATATACATGGCTGGGTCTGCTTTATAGCTAACCTCATGCTCATGATGTACTACACAACAGTATCAGGCTGGATGGTTAACTATATGATCAAGTTTGCTACCGGCAGATTTGAGACAGTTAATTCAGAAAATACGGTTGCTAATGTTTTTGACAATATGCTTGCATCTCCAAAGCAGGCAATGTTCTTTATGATCCTTACAGTAACATTTGGCATTGTTGTATGTGCCATGGGTCTTCAGAAGGGTATTGAGAATATCACAAAGTTCATGATGATAGCTCTTATCGTACTTATCATCGTGCTTGCGATAAACAGTGCAACACTTTCAGGTGCTTCAGAAGGTATCAAGTTCTATCTGCTTCCATCTGTAAAGTCAGTTAAGCAGGTTGGACTTGGCAAAGTAATAACAGCAGCAATGAACCAGAGCTTTTTCACCTTGTCACTTGGTGCAGCTTCCATGGAAATCTTTGGTAGCTATATGCACAAGGACAAAGGACTTGTGGGAGAATCCCTCAGGATCTGTGCTCTTGATACACTTATAGCTATATTGTCAGGTCTTATCATATTCCCTGCATGCTTTTCTTATGGAATCGAGACAACAGCAGGCCCATCACTTATATTTATCACACTTCCTGAGATCTTCATTCACATGAATTTCGGAAGACTCTGGGGCACACTGTTCTTCGTATTCATGACATTTGCAAGCTTTTCTACAGTAATTGCTGTATTTGAAAATATCATTGCTGTAGGTATTGATAACTTTGGCTGGTCCAGAAAGAAGTCATCACTTATCAACTACATAATCCTTCTTGTAACCTGCACACCATGTGCCCTTGGCTACAATATCTTAAAAGACGTAAGAATCATTGCAGGTAAAGATATCCTTGATTCAGAAGACTTTATGGTAAGTAACCTTTTCCTTCCTATAGGCGCCATCATATTCCTTCTTTTCTGCGTTACAAAGTGGGGATGGGGATTTGACAAGTACCAGGCTGAGGTTAATACAGGAGAAGGAATCAAGCTTCCTGGATTTTTCAAGTATTACTTCATGTTTGTATTACCTGTACTTATATTCATATTGTTCTTAACAGGCCTTGCTTAAAAAAATTATAGGCTTTGTATGATCAGACATTTAAAAGGAGTCAGACGCGTTTATAAACGTGCCTGATTCTTTTTTTGCTCATATATGCTTATTAATAAACAATTAGTAAAGTTGAAAACCTCATTCCATATGACATAAAAGCCGATATAAATATTGGACCATGTTCTTTTTACATGTGATCATAATTTATGTGAAAAGAACGTCCTTGATACCAGGATGAAGTGTGTTTGCTTGATATTCATGTGGAGTAGATCAAATCTATGGCTGGTTTTGATAAATATGAAAAATCTACAGTAGTGACCAACGTCATAATAGGCACAGTAGTTATTTTGACTCTTATGTGGCTTTGCGTATTTGCGTCTCTTCACTGCGAACTGTTTAATCTGGAAGTGGACGGAGTAGTTATAGCTGCGTTTGCTATCATGCCATATCTTGTTCTCGGGGGCCTGTATGGATATGTTGTATCTTTGATAGCCTTCTTGCTGGAATTTATCTATGTTCTCGTCGTAGATAGCGATAATGTATATAAGATGTCCATAAATCTCGCTGCTATTCTCTGCTTTACTCTTTTTGGCCAGTACAGATGGTTTGCAACCAAGAAAAAAACAGCCATTTGCGCAGCTGTTACTCTTGTGGTTGTTTCATTCATGCAGTTCTTTAGCATCGTTGTGGTAGACGAAAGGATGTATACATTAGATGCGTTTCCTTATTTCATGAAGTATTTTTTCCGGGCGATCGTAGAAGTATTTCTGACTGCATTCCTTCTGCATTTTTATTTCGTAAAAGCTCCTGAAAAAACTAAATATGCATTCCCTCTATCTGTAACCTATACCAAATTCTATTGCTCTGATAAAGAAATCAGGCGCCGCTTTAAGAAAACAAGAGTCAGCATCAAGATAACAGCTATCATAATCCTTTTGGAGCTTGTTCTTGGCGTCTTTGTCGGATTTTTTATGGTAGCTCTTTTCCCTGATATAAAGAGTATTATATTTAACTCCTTACAAAGAGGTGAGATCTTTTCAGATGTTGATCTTCAGATGACAGATTCTGCTCTTAAACAGCATTTCGATCTGCTGACATTTTCGTTTGATACGACAACCATTAGCTACGACATTAAGATGCTCCTTCTGATGCTGTGCGTGGGCATTCCGATTGCAGGAATAGCCAATTTCTACACTAAGGTTGCGATAGGAGCACCTCTTGGCAGAATGTCAGATTTCATGCAGGAATACGCAGCTGCTGATGATGAAAATAAGCTTATTGTTGGCCGTCAGGTTGACAATATAGTTGTTAACACCCACGATGAGATCAGTATAGTCAACGACTCCATCAAGAAGACCGTTCATGCCATCGAGGATTACATAAAACATATCAACGAAGAGCACGAATTGGAAAAAGAGCTTGAAGTTGCCAAAAAAGCTTCTGAAACCAAATCAGCCTTTTTGTCCAACGTATCTCATGAGATCAGAACCCCTATAAATGCCATACTTGGAATGGATGAGATGATCCTGCGTGAAAGCACCCAGGATGAGATATTAAAATATGCAGATGACATAAGAAGTGCCGGCAATAACCTTCTTGGAATCATCAATGATATTCTGGACTTCTCCAAGATAGAAGCCGGTAAAATGGAGATTGTCCCTGTAGAGTATGCATGTTCATCCCTTATCAACGATCTTATCAATATGATCAAAAAAAGAGCAGAAGATAAAGGTCTTGAGCTTATCATAAAGATTGATCCGGAAATTCCTAACATCCTCTATGGTGATGAGATAAGGGTCAAACAGATCATGACCAACATTCTTACCAATGCCGTTAAATACACAGAAAAAGGAAGTATTACTTTAGATATACAGACCAAATGCTGCCAGGAAGACAATATCATCATTAGAGTATCAGTGGCGGATACAGGAATAGGAATCAAAGAAGAGGATATGCCAAAGCTCTACGGCGCTTTTGAAAGAATCGATGAGCGTCATAACAGAACAATAGAAGGAACGGGGCTTGGAATGAGCATAACCCAGGATCTTCTTGAAATGATGGGCTCAAGACTTGAAGTTACCAGCATTTTTGGGCAGGGATCAACATTCTTTTTTGACCTTCAGCAAAAAATTGTTGATGATACTCCAATAGGAAATTTCGAGCAGGCACTAAACCGCTCGATAGCAAGCAGGGAGAAGTATCACGAAAGCTTCATAGCACCAGATGCAAAGATACTTGTAGTAGATGATACCAAGATGAATCTCACTGTTATCGAGAATCTTCTTAAGAAAACGCAGCTGCAGATAGACACGGCAACCAGTGGAATGGAATGTATAGACATGCTTCATTATAAGCACTATGACATGATCTTCCTTGATCACAGAATGCCGGAAATGGACGGAATCGAAACATTCAGACTTATCCAAAAAAATAAACTAATAGACAAAGAGAAAACGCCCGTGATAGCTCTGACCGCAAATGCTGTTTCGGGCTCCAGGGAGTTGTATCTGTCAGAAGGCTTTGATGATTATATATCAAAACCCATAGATCCTATATTATTGGAAGTGGTCATTCTTAAATATCTTTTACCAAAGGGCCTTGCAAAAGTGACAGACGAAAGTGATAAGGAAAAAGACCATTTTGAAAATGACATTCCACTCTGGATACAAAATATTAATGGAATCGATATTCAAAAAGGAATAAACAACTGCGGATCTCCTTCGAGCTTTGAACGCGTACTGAAAGTCTATGAAGAAGGTGCAAGTGACAATATAGGAGCTATTGAAAACTCCTTTGAAAATTCGGATTTTGAAAACTATACCATCAAAGTTCACGCACTAAAGAGTTCGTCAAGAATTATTGGAGCAGAGCATCTGGCTACACTTGCAGAGGAACTTGAAAAAGCCGGCAATGACCAAAATGATGATATAATAAAAGAAAAGACACCAATGTTACTAAAAGAATACATAGAACTTGCAGACAGTATCAAAAGAGCTGATCCGGATAATGCCAGAAAACAGGATGATGATAGCTCCAAAGAACTGATTAGTCATGATAGGTTAAAAGAAGCTTATGATGCAATTCGTGAGACGGCGCAGATGTTCGATTACGATTCTGTGATGATGGTGATCGATCAAGTTAATACATATGCAATACCTGAAGAAGAAAAGGAACGTTATAATAATCTCAAAGAAGCTATCCGAAAGGCTGATTGGAACGAAATTAGTTCGATATTAGAGGAAAACAGATGAATAAGAACGTATTGCTTATAAGTCAGGGTTCTACATTTATGGTAGACGCCATATCGAAAAATCTCGGAGAAGCAGGTTTTGTGGTTGCAGGGTGTGGTCCGATCATCAATGATATCAAGGAACACATTGAGACTGCAGATATTATTTTGTTCTATCTTGGAGATTTTATCCTTAATGTCACAGAAGCTCTTATTTACCTGAAGGACACCTGTATTGAGAAGGAAAAGAGTCTGAATGTGATAGGAGATGAAGAAGAGGTTGAGATTTTAAACAAGGTAATAGGCAAGTCTGTCATCGACAATATCTTTGAAAGACCTCTTGATATCAAGATGCTCGTAGTAAAGCTTACAGAACTTGCTCAGAATCAGGATTCTATTAATGCAAGAAAAAATATTCTTCTGGTAGATGACGACCCGACATTCCTTCATCTTGTCAAAAGCTGGCTGTCTGAAAAATACAGGGTTACGATCGTTAATTCCGGCATGCAGGCTATTACTTATATTGCCAAAAATATCCCGGATCTTGTTCTTTTGGATTATGAGATGCCTGTAACGACAGGGCCTCAGGTTCTTGAAATGATGAGAAGCGAAACCGGAACTTCTGATATACCGGTAATATTCCTTACGGGAAAAGGAGATAAAGAGAGTGTAGCAAAAGTCTTAAGACTTAAACCCCAAGGCTACATCTTAAAAAGCGCCGGCCAAAGAGAAGTCATGCAGCAGGTGGATGACTTTTTTGAGCGCAGCAAAGGGAAAAAGATATAGGATTTCTAATGGGCTGAGTATTCCTGCGGATGGCAGTTAATAAATGATTTTGGAGTCGTGAAAATTTTATAGAATTCAAGGCATGATATCTGGAATAATATATTCTGGGATTTATAAACTCGCTTCGCTCAAACAGATAAATCCCAAACAGAATATATTATTCCATCTATCAAGCTCTTGAATTCAATAAAATTTTCAAAGACTCCAAAATCATTTATTAACTGCCATCCGCAGGAATATTCAAGACTTTAGAAATGCTTATATGGGAGAAAAGTGAAAATACAAATATAAGCGTGATAAATCAGGTATATTTAGTTGGGTTTGCTGCTACATCTTTTATTAGAAACTCGATGAATTCCACGCACTTGCCGCAGCCGGTTCCGTAGCGGAGCTTTGCCTGGACATCGCTTATTTCAGTGACACCTGATAATACCAAGTCGATGATATCTTTGTATTTGATATTCTTGCAAGTACAGGCTTCTTTGTTTGGATTCATGTGATAAAACTCCTTATTAAATAGTTTAATTCGTATCTCTTTAGGGTAGGGGCATTATGCTAACATTATCGGTGTATACTAACAATGGTATCGGCTTATGCTAATAATATTATAATATGTTAAAATGTAATAGGCTTTTATTCGAAGAAAAATCAACCAAATAACGTGAACAAAAAATACGAGGAGAAAAATTTATGAAAAAAAGAATAGTTGCATGCTTGTTAATATCAACAGTTCTTATGACAGGATGCGCTGATATATCCTTGTCTAAAGGCGCGAAAGAGGATCAGGAAGAAAAATCTGAGGATTCTAAAGACCAGGAAGAAACAGATACTGAGGGAAAAGAAAAAGATGAAGTATCATCTGATGAAGCTGATAAGGAGATTGAGGATGAAGCTTCAGCAAAAGCATCAGACATGGCTTCAGAAGATGATTCTTCGGATGAAGGTGACTCTGATGGCAGTGACCAGTCTTCCAAAAATAATACTGACTCAGAATTTGGCCCTGAAGAAGGCTTGTATGACCGTACATATTTAGTAAAAGAAGGTGATGGCTATATCTACAGACTTGAAGATGAAGACATCATCAAAGAATATGACGAGCTCTATGCGGATGCATTCCAGGAAACTTATGACTCATATGAAGATTATAAGGATATGATGGAAGAGGGACGCGGCGAATTTGATAATGATGGTTCGTCTGATTATGCTCTGGTAGATGAAAAGAAGGACTTTGGCATTGACGGATTTGGACTTCTTGATCCTGAGGCACTTGATGACGGCACATCAAAGATGGGTTCATTTTATGAGATGGATTATGACTTTGACCTGGCTAATGTCGGATATACTTATGTTGATCTTAACAGTGACGGCATATTTGAACTGATATTCGGTATTGTAAATGGTGATGAGTGGACTCCTACAACTATATTTGAAAGAGTATACACCCTTATAGATAATAAGCCTGTACATATCTTCGAAGGTGGTAGCAGGTGTTACCTCTGGCTTGGAGATGATGGCAGCATCTATGAAACAGGAAGCGGCGGAGCAGCATACTGGGGCATGTGGAGATATCACTTTGATCCGTCACAGGTTGCTCCTGAAGGTACTGATTGGGGTGGTGAAGGCTTTGTAGCAGATGAGTTCCTTGGAATGTGGGAAGAGTATGTTCACATAGAAGGTGAAGATGCTCAGGAACCTGACGATACCGCACAGAAGTCTGAATATAAGATTTCAGACGATGAATATGAGACCCTGTCAGAAGAGTGGGAAGCAAGGGTGGTAGATATAGACTGGCTGTTAATGTCAGACTATCTTGAGGATCACTAATCTATAGGTCAATTAAAGCCTCAATAAATATCTGAATTAACATTTGAATAAATATCTGAACGACAATGATTTGAGCTTCAGCTGCTCTTCATTTTAGCTTTATTAGCATACATTCTTTTATCAGCAAGAAGATATACAGCATTCCAGCTTTGTTCGTCAGCTTCGTGTTTATAGGCATAGCCTGTAGCGGCGCTGCGTATGAAGCTGGAATCTTTTTTGTTTAGATTATTAAGGGCATCATTAAGAGAGCTGATAAGACTATCAGCTTCGTTTATGTTATCGCCTTTTAATATGGCAACGAATTCATCTCCGCCGATTCTGGCTATAAAACCCTTATCCTTAAAACAATTTTCTAAAGCAGAGCTGAACTGCTTCAGGTACTTATCACCCATAAGGTGACTGATCTTGTCATTGACCTGCTTTAGATTATTAAGATCTATACTGATGATGCAGTAATCTTCATCTGTTTTGTTAAGGTCAGCCAGGTACTTTTCATATTTTGACCTGTTAGGAATATTGGTAAGACCATCGGCATAGGCAAGATGGGCAAGTGATTCATATTCCTTTTTACGACCATAGGATTCTGAAATATACAGATAGTAGTTAACAAGCGAAGTAAATGCCATACAGAAGGTTCCTGTAGGAACAGCTTCTTTTGATAACATGATCTGTTCACTGATACCGGCAACTTCCAGATACAAAAACAGTAGATTGAAGATAAAAGCCAGAGATATCATACTCATACCTGCCAGCTGAATGAGCTGTGAGGTACTGATAGAATGCTGTTTTACATCTCTTATTACCATAATGAGCATAAATATAAAAAGTATAATCGCATTGATCTGATAAAGGAACAGGAACTTATTTATATGCATGCCGCCAAGAAAATGTATGACAATAGGCGTTGTCGCAAAAATAGTAATTACAACAGCAAATATAAGATATATCTTTTGCTTGAGGAAATCATGGGCAGAACCCATTACAAAATACATTAGAGGGATGACAAAATATAGTGAAATATACTCGATCTCTGTTTCGTGTCCATTTGTATCAACAAGGAAATCAAGAAGATTGAACTGGGCGAGGAACCATATTCCAAGAGTTATGTACAAAAGGGAAGAGTAGATCTGTATATCCACTTCCGGAAGGATACGCCTGAAGCCTATGGATATCGCCAGGAACAAAACTCCAAATATGATAAAAAAGCATGAAGACATGAGGACATACAGATAGTTATAAATAAAATACAAAAGCAGGTCATGATAGCTTCCGGCTACGGGAGGAGTAAAATAGTTATACGCTCCATCCTCTGCAACATAATATTCAAGTTCAAAGGTTGAATTTGAGTAATATGTGGACAAAGTATAGAAATTGTTTTCACAGCCAACAAATTCACCTTTTGAATACTTGTCCATCAGATGCTCTGTGAGCAATACTCCATCAACTCTTATCTGCCAGGCACTGAACTTGGTCTGGAACAAAATAGATGGTGCAATGTAGTCAGAAATATTTGGGAGCTTCCTTTTGAATATCAGCTTGTCACCTTTATATGTTCCATTGCCAATAAGCTCTCTAAGTTCAGAGAGCTTTACATTCTCATAAACCGTGTCATTATAGGTGACAGTCCAGCCGTCATCAAGCGTCACAACCTTGTCAAGACCCGATGGGCGAATAAGATTGTGGCCGCCAGCCATAAGACACAAGAAGACTATGAAGGAAATTGTCAGATATGTGGCTTTCTTAAGCATGATGTTTCTCCTTCATCTCATACATCCTTGAATCTGCCAGATAAAATACATCATTAAAGCCCATAGTGCTAAGTTCTGAACTATAGGCGTATCCCATTGAAGCTGAAAGGGTAAACTTTTCTTTTTTTTGGTTGAATTCAGCCATATATTCTTCCAGAGTACGAATTGCCTTATCACACACATTCGCAGAAGGGCTTTCGTATATTACCATAAACTCATCACCACCGGTACGGCCTATAAGAGAAGCGCCATCGAATGCTTTTGAAAGAAGCTCTGAAAAAGTTCTGATCATCTTGTCGCCTTCAAGATGCCCATATGTATCATTAACCAGCTTGAGCCTGTCAAGGTCGATGCTTACGACAGCATAGGGGCTTTCGAGCGTTTTTGTAAACTGCATGCATTTAGCTCTGTTAATAAGCCCAGTCAGCTCGTCAGTATACGCAAGACCCTCAAGCTGTTCTTTAACATACTGAGAGTTAATGTGCTCTATACTGTTCAGAAGATAATATATGAAAAGACATATAGTGAAATACAAGGATCCAAGAGTAAGATAATTAACCCTGGTCAGAAAATTATCAGGATTGTTACCATAGATCTTAACATTGTATTTTACGATCTCGATAAATCCCATGACCATGAATGAGATAAAGCCAAAAGTAAGATAAGAAAATGCATTGATGCCGGTATAAGTGGTTGATTCGATCTCTTTTCTAAACTCCGTATACAGTCTTTTTACAAGAGGTGGGAAAAGAAACAGAATATCAACGACGCAAAGGATGTGTATTGCAATAGGGAACCTGCTAAGGTGAACCTTGTTTGATACATGAAGGATAATAAAAATTATAGGAAGTATTAAATTAACAGCCTCAATGATTTTCTGAATGATCCCTGCCTTGTAATTCTGGACCGAATAGATCGTCAGTACGATTGCAAGCGGAATAAAGTACAGGGAAATATATTCAAGAATTGTAAAAAAATAGTCATTGTTACTTATAAAGCAGAACACATCTTCATAAGCGTAAATATATGTTCCGAATATAATGCCAACTCCGGCACTTGCAAGAAGTGATAAGGCTCTTTTTTTCTGTAAAGTCAGATATAAAGCAAGCGATAACAAAAGGCATGCGTACATGATAAAAAAGCCACCGATAAAGATGACCAGCCTGTGCTTTTGTAAAAATGATTTAACAAGATCTTTTCTTGTACCAAAGTAGATAGGACCAAAATTCTCAAAAGCCCCGTTTTCTCCAGCGACTACAACAATCTCAAGAGATTCGTTTTTGTCTTTATCATCAAGGGTTATAAGATGCTGTTTTTTGGGAATGATCTTTCCCTTGTTGTAATAATCATGTCCATAGGAATAAACGAGTTTGCCGTCAACATAAACATCTACCGTGGACAGGTAGGTGATGAACATTATAGTTGGGGAAATGATCTCGTCTTCAGGCAGATCATTATAAAGACGTATTATCTCGCCACGTCTGATGTTTTTGATGTGAAAAGTAGAAAGTTTGACAGAAGTATTGGTTTCGTTACGGGCACTTATGGAATAACCATCGTCAAGACTGCCTAAAGAAACTGCACTTTTAGAAGAGAATGCATCACTTCCAAAGAACAGCATGATAGATGTAACCGCTATGAAAAGAATAATAAGAGTAATCACATTTTGGTGAATGCTTTTTTTATACATACACGGTACCCTCTATAATACAGTATACAAAAACGTATAGATACATACAAGATACCGTTGATGAGTTTGAAAAACAGGGTTCGAACAAGAGTCCTGGGAGTGGTCGTTTATAAATGATTTTAGAGTCTCTCGAATTTTAAAATTCAATGCATGATATCTGGAATAATATATTCTAGGATCCGAAACTCGCTCCGCTCAAACAGGCGGATCCTGAACAGAATATATTATTCCATCTATCATACTATTGAATT
Organism: Butyrivibrio fibrisolvens; assembly: GCF_037113525.1. Lineage (NCBI taxonomy): Bacteria > Bacillati > Bacillota > Clostridia > Lachnospirales > Lachnospiraceae > Butyrivibrio > Butyrivibrio fibrisolvens. The sequence goes on from NZ_CP146963.1 coordinate 2,136,762, forward strand.
TGGTAAAATTCTCAAAGACTCAAAAATCATTTATAAACGACCACTCCCAGGACTCTTCGAGATATAGCATCTTTATAGGTATGAATAATTAGAACGTCCCCGTAGCTTTGTGGGGGGCGTTTTGGAAATTTGGCTATTAGCAATTTATTGGTTGTTCAATGGTGTATAACCGCTTTCTTTGACAATTTCTTGACCAGCTTCTGATAGTATAAAATCTAATAATAGAGGTATATTTGCATTCTCGTTGGCAAGATCGTATACAGCAAAGAAATTGCTTGCAATGGGGTATGTTCCGTTAGCGATGTTTTCTTCGCTGGGGTACACTCCGTTAAGCGCGAGCATCTTTACATCAGAATTACCATTTAATCCTTCTACATAGTATCTAAAAGAAAAGCCTATAGCTCTTCCTGTTAATGTGCCGAAGAGGGAACGTTTCATTTCCTGGCCATTCATGAAAGAGAGCATGGCAGTTTGGCTTCCGCTTCCGGTGTTTCTTTGGACGGCGTCTACCAGGCGGTTGTCTCCGCCGACTTCGGACCAGTTTGTGTATTTGCCGGTATAAAGGCCCTGTACCTGTTCGATGGTAAGGTTGTCTACAGGGTTATCTTTGCCTACTATAAATACGAAGGCTTCGTAGCCAATAGGGATCATGGCGAGTTCGACGCCGTGGTCTTTGGCGTATTGCAGCTGTTCTTCGGAAGGTTGGGCGCAGAAGATGATGTCGGCGCTGCCGTCCACAACTGCCTGATATGCGCCTCTGGTGTTATGAAACTGAAGTGCGCTGCCTTCTGTAAAATCGGTTCCGTCAAAAGATACGCTGTCTTCAGGATAAACTGCATCTACAAAGGCAGAGAACATGGGATACAGGGCAGCAGCACCGTCTATGACAGGAAGATCACCGGTTAACTTAACGTCTGTTTCAACATGGCAGATACCTGAATCTTCTGTAAAAGGAAGATATTCAGAAACTTCTATGGAACGGCTCTTCATTTCTGAGCCTCTATTATCGATATACCTTTTGGTGATTAAATTAAAAACAGAAATATCAAAAAGAATTATGGCAAGTACCATACAGATGATGATACATATTTGGTTTCGCGTTTTCATTTTTAACCTCATGTCGCGAGTGAAACGAGTGACTAATGGTTGAAGTGGTGGAGCTCGCGACACCACTTTGTTAAGTTTGAAAATAGTATATTTTCAAACTTAACCTCTTATCTCGAGTTGTATATGTTTTGAATTGGTGGAGTTTACGACACCAATTCGTGGAGTTAATCGGAGATTAACTCATTCAACCCCGGTTCGCTATGTAAGAAATAATGGAGCAGTCTTTATATAAAAGGTAAGACCAGATTCCAAGAGCTGCGATACTGATGATTCCGAGGATTGCGATGATCCATATGATTTTGGTAAATGTTTTTTCACTCATGGCAGACACCTCACATGTTTGCAATCATCTGGGTTAAAAGCCAGGATACAAACAGATAAAACATTATTAATGCCAGAAGGAATGACCCTGAAAGGCACAAAGAAATAATGCGCATCCTACAGGAACGCTTATCCTCTTTGTCTCTTTTTATGAAATAAATAATAGAAACGATAAACCAGATAAAAACGCCTGCAGGAATTCCAAAGAGAATTAAATAAAGCATAAACAGATCAAAATCCATACCATATCCTCCCGATGATGTTTATTTACTCATTTTTGATCATGTAAAAATGAGAGATTTAAGTTATTTATATATTTATATAAGTATAGCTGTAATTACGCTGGTAATTATTATCAATAATGTAACAATACTACTTTATCAAAAATCAGTAAATGAAACTAGGTGTGATAAGAGTATATAATGGAAACGTGGCTTTTGCGTGTAGAAATTGAAGGTTCATAATTGTTGGTTTTGTATAATCGGTTTTTGACCTGGAATTGTCAAAATTGCAAGATGTGTACAAAAATTAACATATTATTAAAAAAGAAAATTGGATATTATGCATATAACAGGGCGCTTGAACTGCTGTTTTAAAAGGAAACTGGTGAATTCAAATATACTATTACAATATTTTACGGTTGACTTAATAAATATACTTCTTCTATTATGTAGATGTTGCGTTTTGACAGATGGGAGGTGCATAGCTTTGCGCAAAAATTTTAAATGTTTTAAAAAGGCGATGGCATTACTTGGTGTATCGCTGGCGCTGACTTCTCTGAAACCTTTGATCCCTGCAGGGACAGCTTATGCTGCTGGTACAGATAAGACCGCAACAGAAGTGGTTTCAGATATGACAGTAGGTTGGAATATTGGAAACAGTCTTGATTCTTATGGACAGAGTTCTAATTTTCCTTACACAAGTTCCAATGAAACTTATTGGGGCAATCCTGCAACAACTAAAGCGTTGATCGACGAAGTTGCAAAGGCAGGCTTTAATACAATTCGTATACCTGTTTCGTGGGGACAGTATACAACAGGTTCTAATTATCAGATCCCTGAATTTTTCATGAGCAGAGTTAAGGAAGTTGTAGATTATGCGATCGCTAATGATATGTATGTAATCCTTAATACACATCATGATATCAACTCTGACTATTGCTTCTACGTTCCTAACAATGCTAATAAGGATCGTTCAGAAAAATACTTTAAGTCTATCTGGACACAGGTAGCTAATGAGTTCAAGAACTATGATTATCATCTTGTTTTTGAGACAATGAATGAGCCCAGACTTGTAGGCCACAGCGAAGAGTGGTGGTTCCCAAGAAATAACCCAAGCTCAGACATCAAAGAAGCAGTTGCATGTATCAATGATTACAACCAGGTAGCTCTTGATGCTATCAGAGCAACAGGTGGCAACAACGTGACAAGATGCGTAATGGTTCCCGGCTATGATGCTTCAATCGAAGGCTGCATGACAGACGGATTCAAGATGCCTACAGACTCTGCTAAGGACAGACTTATCCTTTCAGTTCATGCATACATTCCTTATACATTCGCACTTGCAAGTGATTCATATACAACACAGTTTACTGACAACCTTAAGGGCGATATTGATTCTTTCTTTAATGATCTTAACTCTAAGTTCCTTTCAAAGAACATCCCTGTAGTTGTTGGTGAGACAAGTGCTACAAACAGAAATAATACAGCTGAGCGTGTTAAGTGGGCTGATTATTACTGGGGCAAAGCTGCAGGATACAGCAATGTAGCAATGGTTCTTTGGGATAACAATGTATACCAGAACAATTCTGCAGGTTCTGACGGCGAATGCCACATGTATATCGATAGAAACACTCTTCAGTGGAAAGATCCTGAGATCATAAGTGCTATCATGAAGCACGTTGATGGAACACCCGCTACAATCAATGGTAAGCAGATTCCTTCTACAGATCCTCAGCCGCAGCCAGATCCAGAGCCACAGCCGGATCCAGAACCTGTTGATCCAGATCCAACACCTGTAGCTGGTGATGGTCTTAATGTTACATACACAATCAACAATTGGGGATCAGGATATCAGGTTATCATCAAGGTTAATAATGACTCTGCATCCGCTGTTTCAAGCTGGACTGTAAAAGTTAAGAAGAGCCAGGTTAAGATCGATTCAAGCTGGTGCGTAAACATTGAAGAGTCCGGTGACTATTATGTGATCACACCTATGTCCTGGAATTCAAATATCCAGCCAGGTTCATCTGTTGAATTTGGAATTCAGGGATCTGGTTCAATCGGATCTACAGTAGATATCACAGTAGAATGAGATTGAAAATATAATATTTTCAATCTCAATACAAATATCTTAAATCAAAAACGCAATGATATTTCGCAGCAAGCTAGTGTGCTGGCTCATTCATATTTGATTAAATATGAACGAGTCAGTACACTAGATACGGTATGATTTTTGAGTAATATATCAAAAAGATCATAGCTACAATGGGAGGAGCCTCGGCTCCTCCTTTATTGGTATACGGAAACTTTTTATTATTTATATAAAAAATTTTATCTATATTCTATTAAAATAGAAAAAATACAATTGTTAATTTGCCGATAATGCATTTTAACATCGAATACTGCGCATGCTAAAATAGGCTCATTCCTCAGCTAAGGAAATCATGACAGAAGGCCCGATACTATAAATATGATAAATGTTACGATGAATATATTTGTGGCGTATCCGATGGAAACTGTCGGTATTTCGCATGATTGACGTAAAAAAGCGGTACTGATATAATATCGTTTTGAACATATTGTTAAGATTTTTAACAACTTGGTAACAGGCAGCGTAGAAGGTTAGGGTAATAAAGTTTAATACTGAGAGTATCCCGATTTCTACTAGAGCTGATCAGCTCTGTATGTATCGGGATTTTTTATGTTAAGCGATGGATAAAACAAAAACTACAGAATTAGAAAAGACAACTGAAGAAAAAATAATCAAGGAAACGATATCTGAAGAAAATGTATCTGGAGAAATAGTATCTGAAGAAAATGTATCTGAGGAAAATGTATCTGAAGAAATAGTTTCTGAAGAAAAGGTATCTAATGAAAAAACAGCAGAAGAAAAAGCAAAGAAAATTGCTGATCTTTTAGAGCATTATAAGCTTGCTGATGGCGTAGAAGAGCTGATCACGGAACTTTCGCAGACAGACAATAAGAGTAATATCGTAGGCTTTGTCGGAGAGAGCAAATGTGGTAAATCAAAGTTTATCAATCAGCTTATAGGAGAAAAGGTCCTGCCGGTTTCCAGTATACCTGAGCTTGAAGGCAAGGTTCGCATTGTAGGAACTGACGCTGATATAAAGAGCCTTCCGTCCATAATAGAAATCAAAAATCACCAGTCTGTTTTTTCAGACAGCGGTATTTCGCTTATGGAAGTTCCGGGATATAACACTCAGGATAGTGCAGAAGATATAGGAAAAGATATTGTATCCTTCTGCGATGCCTTTGTAGTTGTAATTTCAGCTATGAAGCCGCTCAGCCTTACAGAGCAGGAAATGATACTTAAGCTTTGGGATGGCAAAAAGCCGTTGTTCTTCGTTGTAAGCTTCCTTGATACACTTTCATCTGATGAAGAGAAGCAGCGAATGAAGCAGTTCCTTCATGACCGAATAGCCAAGGATCTTAAAGAAAAAGCTATCGAAGCCTATGGAGATGAGGAAGTTATCCCGCAGACGGTAAATGACTATCTTGAAGATGCAAAGCTTTTGGACTGCCATATTGATAAGCCGGAGGATGTAGCGACGCATCTTAACAAGGCTTTGGTAGAGGGAATCGAAGACAGCAGGAACAAACAGATCGACAATCTGGAAAAAGAGCTTCCGCAAAAGATAGATAACTGGTTTGCTGATATCAGACAGAAGTTTGAAGACAAAGAGCAGGAACTGGACTGGAAAGAATTTAACACAAGCTTTACGATCGATTTTTCAAAACGTATTACACAAAAGTATATTTCTGATATAGAAAACGAACTGGCATTTCGAGGGATTGATTTTTTTGTAAATCCTAAAAACCTTGATAAAAGGCTCTCTGAGATCGTTATGGAAAAGAGCGGTAACCGCCAGATGGACAAAGAGCCTTCCATGTTGCTACTACAGGCGGCAGATATCCTGCGGCTGTTTGTAAAGCATCTTTGCAGGATCAAAGTGACAAGCAATACGGATGAAAATATAAGAGTTTTACTCCATGTTGCAGAAAAAGAAGCTAATCTGTATCTGAAGAATATGGATAGACAGTTTAAAGAAAGTCTTAAAGATAAAACAGATTTTGTTGAAAAAGAGCTTCAGAAAATGCGCCTTATACTTGATGCAGATAATGCACCAGTCCAGAAAACAGTGCAGCTTGAACAGATTCCTGTTCCCTTTATAAGGGTTGATGGATATATAGGAAATAGTAACCTGGTTGGAGTTAATGTTATTGCTCTTATCAGGACTATGATAATCGAAGAGCTTCAAAAATATACCATTAGTATAAAAAACTGGTGGAATCAGTGGAAACTGCAGCAGCTTGCCCTTGAGGGGAAATGGGATGAAGCTGCGATCCGCAACGAGCTTTCGATACAAAGAAAAAATCTCCTTAATTCAAGGAGAGAAGTAATCGCATTTTATGAAAATGATAAGAGATTACTGGAAGGGGAAGTATCATGAAGATCGATCCGAGAATCAACAAGTATCTGGAAAAGAATAATCTGATCCAGAGAAAATGTGCCGGATGCGGAAGAGTACTTCCTAAAGATGCAAAATTTTGCACTGTGTGCGGCACTGAAGTTAAAGATAGTGCTATCTGTCCCATGTGCCTTGAACAAAAAGGTGAAGATGACGTTTTTTGTGACGTGTGTGGGACTTTATTAGATAGATAAAAGGAGTTCTTAAACAGCTCCGTATGAATAATTTTTTATTGGAGGACAAGTAAATGAATAATGATAATTATCAGGGCTACCAGAGTATGGTAACTGATGTTGTCACTGCCTTGACAGATCTTACTAAGAACTGTCAGTCTCTTGAGATGGAAGGAAAAGCTCAGGAGCTTCAGAAAATGAGTGATCATCTTAAGAATCACATCTTTTCTGTTGGTATCATGGGTGAATTTAAACGTGGTAAAAGTACTGTTATAAATGCCCTTCTCGGACAGGAAATCGTTCCTGCCGATGTAGTTCCCTGTTCTGCAACACTTAACTATGTACGCTGGGATGCTAATAAGCATGCACAGGTTTATTTTAAGGATGGAAGAACAGAGGAAGTTCCGGTTGATGAACTCCCCAATTATATTACAAAGATCACAGAAGAGTCAGAACAGAACTCTGAAAATGTTGATAAGGCTGTAGTTTACTATCCAAGCCCATTCTGTCAGAATGGCGTTCAGATTGTTGACACTCCCGGTCTTAATGATGATGAAAGAATGACAGCAATTTCTGAAAATGTCATTCCTACTATGGATGCCATTATCATGGTAATCGTAGCTCAGTCTCCTTTTTCACAGAGCGAAGCTGAATTTGTACGTAACAAGCTGATGCTCAGCGACCTTGGTCGAGTTATCTTTGTCGTTAACAAGATTGATCTTATTGATGAAGATGAAAGAGACAGACTCCTTGAGCACATCAAGGACAAGATCACCAAGAGTGTTATGCAGAAGATGGAACTTGTATATGGCGCAGATTCCAAAGAATATCAGGATGCACTCAGCAAAGTAGGTGATATACACCTTATCTCAGTATCAGCTAAGAAGGCCTTAAAGAGTAAGATAAACAACAAGCCTGAAATGTTTGAAGAAAGTGGCTTTGGCAAATTTGAAGGCGCATTGTCACACCTTCTTACAAGCGAGCGTGGAATCCTTGACCTGATCCATCCTGTTAATACCATCATGTCTACAAGTAAAGAAGCTCTTGAAATGGCCAACATGCGTATGGAAGCCATGAACATGGATGCTGATGAATTCGAGAAAGTTCAGAACGAATCATTAGAAGAGCTTGAAAAGACTCGTGAAGCTAAGAAAGAGGAAATCGATTCCCTTAAAGCTAAGGGAAGAACTCTTTATCAGGATATGCTTCCTGAAGTTGCGGCTGCTTATGATGACATTACAAATCAGATGTCTGCATTTGTAAGCCAGTATTCAATCTCAGAATCAGATGTTGCTAATGAAGACAGCGTAAAAGCTTTTTCTGCCAAGATGTCTCAGCAGGTTAACAGTCAGATCGAAGGAATCCTTGCTGTTCATACTGAGAGAATTCAACATAAGGTTAGTGAACAGCTTGGACGCGATGTGGCTAAGATGGAACAGTTTGGAGTTAGAGTAAATAATAGTCTCCAAAATATACAGCTTGCTGTAAAGTCGAAGAATGTGGCTATGAACAATGCCAAAGCAAATATTGGCGGAGTTTTGGGAGATACACTAGTCGATATAGCAGGAATAATAGGTATGGGTGCGCTTCTCGGTGGTGCACTTCCTGGTGTAGGAGCTTTGGTTTCGGGTTATAGAGAAGATGGAATCAAAGGCGCTGCCGCTGGTGGTGCAGCTGGTGTGGTAGCTGGCTTTGGCGTGGCAGCAGGCATCATTGCGGCTACTGGTGGACTGGCACTTCCGGGATTGTTAATCACATCTTTATCATCCGCGGTTGCCGGTAAGGGAGTCAGAGCGTTGCTCTTTAAGAAGAAAGGTACAAGCGACAGCGGATTTAATACATCAGATAACCCGGTTGATCAGGTACGTTCACAGCTCTATGAGTCAGTTAATGCATCTATTGATGAAATTCGCAGACAGAATTCTCTTGAAAACTGGCTTAAAGATACCTGCGATAAGATGTATTCTTCTATGGCTGACTCTATCGATACAGAATGGGAGAACTCATTAACTTCTGTTGAGAAATCACTTGCTGAGATCAAGGTGAATCTTCAGCTTAACGAAGAGAAGAGAAAGAATAAAGTCGAAGAGCTTCAGGAAGAAATTGATGAGATCACAAAGATCGTTAAGACCATAGAACCAATCCAGAACCGTTTGAAGTCAGCTCTTGAAAACGGTAGAAAGGAGAATGAGTAATATGGCAGAATCACCTTTACAGAATCTTGACTGCAACTTCCCATCCTGGCTTCAGAACAAAAAGAGTGAAGTTGGCAAACACAAAGCAGGAAAATATGAGTGGGATTACAGTTATCCGATGGATCTTGAGCTTAGAAAGACTCTGGAAAACATGCATGGCTTTGTAGACTTTGCCAAGCATGTTACTTCAACTATTGCAAGACAGGAAATCGACAAAGGTTATCGTTCATGGCTTGCTGTTGGACCAAACCAGTTCCCTGAAGTTTATGATCTTGGAAGAGACTGTGCAAAACATTTGGGTATAGGTATACCAAGCATTTTTATTACTAATAGTGACGATTTTAATGCTTATACAATAGCCAGTGACGATATAGATCCTATCATTGTAATTCATAATCTGCTTCTTGAAAGATATTCTCTTCCGGAGCTTAAATGTATCATTGCACATGAATGCGGCCATATACATAACTATCATTCTGTTTTTACTATGATGTCCAGAATACTGACTAATGGTGCACTAATTGGAGGAGCTTATTCAGGGTTGGCACGACTGCCGCTTTCTCTTCTTTCTATGGGAGCGAATCTGACATTGAATATGTGGAGTAGAGCAGCAGAAGTTACAGCAGACAGAGCCGCTCTTATATGCTGTGATGATGTTGAGGATGCATTTCAGGCAACAGGACGACTTTCTTATGGCGCAGTAAGGGTTGAGGATAGAATAACTTCAAAACTTGATACTGAAAGTCTTCGTGAACAGCTGAGAATGACAGAAGCTTCAGGCTCAAAGTATATGGAAAGCCTGTATAATCATCCGATCACAACAAAGAGAGTGTTTGCACAGATGGAATTTGCAGAAAGTGAAGTGTTCTATAGCTGGAGACCTGATCTTTTAAAACCCGGAGTAGTTCCTAAGACAAGATCCATGGTAGATAATGAGGTCAAGAATATCATTAAATTAAACGGAAAGGGTAAAGCTGATGGAAATAAATAACAGGATCGAAGTAGATGGCTCTGCCGTTATCGAAAGTTTTATGCAGGAACTGGACTGCCTTTCAACCTTCCGTAATGATGGCTTATGCAGAGATGTTCTTGGTGCAGATTTTGTTACCAAGATGGAAAATTGGGATCATAGTATTCGCAAGCAGAAGGAAACACCACTTACTGTTGCAGTATGTGGAGAGTTTAAACGCGGTAAATCAAGTCTTATCAACGCTATTTTTGGCGAGGACATTGTTACAACCAATGTTAACACCGAAACTATTACTATTAATCACTTAAGCTACGGAGAACATGATAATGTTCTGATCCTTAGAGGTGGCAAGAAAATGCACCTGACAGATGATGAACTTAAATGTGATAATTTAAAGAATATCCTTTCACAGCTTAAAGAAAAGCCTTTATATCTTGATCTAAAGCGTCCTATTGACATGCTTAAAGATGTGACGATTATAGATACTCCCGGCCTTGGAGATTCACTTCAGGATTTTGCAGAAGATGTTGAAATGGCATTAAAGCAGTCAGATGCTGTTATCTATGTTTATTCTGTTTCCTATCCTTTATCTATTCATGAACAGTGTTTTATGAAAACAGCAATAAGAGATCAGGGATTTTCTAAATTGTTTTTGATCGGAAACTACTCAGATACTTTTGAAAACAAAGAAGATCTTGACAGACTTAAGGACGTTACTAGACGAAGAATTGAAGATTTTCTTCCGGGAATAGAGCCTGTTCTTTTGAGTGCATTGGATGAACGTTGCAGGCAGATGGGAGTGGCAAGGCCTAATTCTGTAATTGCGCAGGAACTTGAAAGATCCTTTGAAGGATTTAGAAATGAACTTTTTGAACTTCTTGATCAAAAGAGGGATACTATAATACCTGATCGTGTTGAAAGATTTGCAAGAGCTATGACACAGGATCTTGGAAGCGATCTTGATATTGTGAACGAAGCTCTTAATGCAGAGCGAAGCGACGCTGATAATAAGCTTGCAGAAGTAGAGAAAAACAAATCAGGATGCCTTGATGAAAAAAGTAAGATTGAATCCAGAATAAGTGAATATTGTAGCGTGATGCGCGGAAATTCAATTGGCTGGATGGAAGAATTTCTTGGCCGCTTATATATGGATATAGATAGTCTTAGATCTGTTACGGGCGATGATATTAAGAAGTATTATTCTTCGTATTGTGTAGAGATCATTCATGAAGCAATCTCGCTCTGTAATGCAGAGGTGATCAAGGGATTATATGAAGAACTTGACAAAATATCTCAGGATATAAGTAAGAATCTGAATATAAATGGAGCTACAAAAACGCCGAGAATTACGATCGCACTCCAGAATAATAGCTGGACTGCTGCTGATAATGCAGCTTTTACAGTGAATAATCTGAGCACGGCAGGTATTAGATTCCCATTCATGGATCTGGCTTATTATCTTGCTTGCTTTGCTGCAGGTGTGGCAAATAGTAAGAAGGTTAAAGATGGTTCAGAGGATCTTATAAAAAGAATTAAAGATCAGTTCGCTACTCTAAAAAACTCAGTTATGACATCAACAAATGAATCCTGTAAGGTACTTGAACAGGATGCAAAGCGTATGATCGCTGAATACTATGATGGCCTTCTTGAAACAAATGAAAAGCAGGCGCAGCTCTTTGCAAATGTTGCAAAACAGAATGAAGAAGAAAAAGAGAAGAGCCGTAAAGTAATCCGTGAATTGCAGGAAGCATTAGATAGGATCAGATCTAAGTTTTATTCAGGTGATCTGGTGGAATCCGATGTAGAACCTGAACCGGAAGCATAAGCAAAACGTATTAGTGTAGATTAATGGTTTTAATATTGATAGAGTCGTTGCGAAAAGCAGCGGCTCTATTTGTGTGCGAAAAAGTATATGGAAAAGTATACAAAAAGTATACATCAAAACTGTAAGAAACAAAGAAAATAGTACACAGAATTTTGTAATAATTATATATAAAAAGAGTAAAAATATTAATTACTATTAACAAATATTAAGTTGGTATATTTACGAAAGTAAACGTTTAAGTTATGATGTTTATGGTATTCCTGAATGGTTGTTGTTTTAGGTGACGATATAAGTGTGAAGATATTGATGTAAAAATTACGTAATTTGTAAACTGCTTTTTTGCATCTTTCAAAATATACTGATTGTATAGTATTTTGCTGGAAACTGATATTTTTTAGCCGATATAAAATAGAGTTTTTATTAGATTATTACTTCTTTAAGTAAACTATTCATGAAGGTATATAGGGGAATGAATACCTGAATTTGATATCATGCGCGCTGATATAAAATAAACTACAAAACCATTTAAAGGAGGAAGGCTTGAAAATGCATAAAGAAGGTAAGTCTTTTTGCAAGAAAGCTCTTGTGGGGTCGCTGTCAGCAGTTCTGTTAGCGACATGCTGCAGATTCCCGTCCGTAACAGTTACGGCAGATGCTGCAGGTAATTATAATTATGGGGATGCACTTGCTAAGTCATTGTTATTCTACCAGCTTCAGGAGTCAGGTAAGTTGTCTGAAGAGACACTTTCAAGGACTAACTGGAGAGCTGACTCAGGACTTAATGACGGAGCAGACAACAATCTCGATCTTACAGGCGGTTGGTACGATGCAGGTGATAACGTAAAGTTCAATCTGCCAATGTCTTATTCTTCAATGATCCTTGGTTGGTCATATCTTAACAACCCGGATGCATATACTCAGTCTGGCCAGGAGAAGTGGATGCTTCACGATATTAAGTGGGCCAATGACTATTTCGTAAAATGTAATCCTGATTCAAGTACATATTATTACCAGGTTGGCGATGGCGGCAAAGACCACGGCTTCTGGGGAGCACCTGAGCTTGTAGAGCTCAAGATGGACAGACCTTCATTCAAGGTTGATGATACATCTGCAAACGGTGGTTCCTGTGTTACAGGTGAAGCAGCTGCTTCTCTTGCTGTAGCATCACTGGTATTCAAAGATTCAGATCCTTCACTTAGTGCTACATATCTTGCACATGCTAAGACCCTCTATGGCATGGCAGAGAGAGCTAAGAGTGATAAGGGCTACACAGCTGCAAGCGGATTCTATACATCCTACAGCGGATTCTATGATGAGCTTTCACTTGCCGGATGCTGGCTCTACAAGGCTACAGGAGATGATTCTTATCTTGAAAAAGCCGAGCAGTATTCTGCATACTTTGGTAAAGAGTTCCAGGGCGGTGATGAGGTTGCATACTCATGGACTATGTCATGGGATGATACTCACCTTGGAGCAAGCCTCTTACTTGCAGAGCTCACTGGCAAGGATGAGTACTATACCGTTATCGAGAACAGCATAGACTGCTGGAATGGTAAAAAAGAAGGTTCCAATTCTATTACCATAACTCCTGGCGGACTTTCATTCCTTAGTGAATGGGGCTCAGTACGTTATGCATGTAACCAGGCTTTCATAGATACAATCTATGTAGGACTTGACAAGGCTGATGCAACACATATCGCAGATGCTAATGCATATATCGAAAGAACTATAAACTATACACTTGGTAGCTCAGGTCAGAACTACATGGTTGGCTACAATGAGAATTCTCCTAAGAATCCTCACCACAGAGCAGCTCATGGCTGCTGGTCCAACAACTTAAACGCAGCTCCTGAGAATTCAAGACATACACTTGTTGGCGCTATCGTAGGTGGCCCTGGTGCTCCTTCAGACAGCTCATACAAGGATGTTCGTAGCGATTATCAGGCTAACGAAGTTGCTTGTGACTACAATGCTGGTTTCACAGGTGCTTGTGCATACCTCTATGAAAAGAACGGATACGGCGCTGTTCAGACACCTAATGCAATTGAAGAGACAGATGGAAAAGAGTTCGTTCTTTCTGCTGGTATCAACTGCGAAGATAAGAACAATGCAATTAACTTTGTTGAGATCAAGACTGTTATCGAGAACCACACAGCTTGGCCTGCAAGATTAACTGATAACTTAACACTTCGTATGTTCTTCGATCTTAGTGATGTTATCGCACAGGGCTACAGCTCTTCAGACATGAAGGTTTCTACAACTTACATGCAGCATGCAGTTAAGATTTCTGAATTCAAGGAATCTGATACAAAAGGTATTTATTATATCGATCTTAACCTTGACGGTGCACAGATCTATCCTGGTGGACAGAGTGAGTGCAAGTGCGAACTACAGGTAAGAGTATCTGCTCCTGGTAAGTGGGATTATTCAAAGAGCCCTTGCGTAGCTGGTCTTGGCGGTACAAGCAACAACCAGATGACAACTCCTGACGGAATGCAGCTCTTTGAAGGCGCAAAGCTTGTTATTGGTGAAGGCTATGCTCCTGAACCAGTTCAGGATCCAGATCCAGACCCAACACCTACACCTGATCCAGACCCGGTTCCAACTCCAGATCCAGACCCAGTACCAGACCCAGATCCAGTACCGGACCCAGATCCAGTACCAACACCTACACCTTCAGGCGAGCTTACAGCTGATTACACAGTAAACAACTGGGGCAGCGGATATCAGGTTATTATCAAAGTTAAGAATGATTCCGATACTACAGTCGACGGATGGACAGTAAAAGTTAAGAAGAGTGAAGTTGCTATTGACTCAAGCTGGTGCGTAAATGTTGATGAGTCAGGTGATTACTATGTGATCACACCTATGTCCTGGAATTCTACATTGCAGCCAGGTTCTTCTACAGAATTCGGTATTCAGGGTGCAGGCAGCGTAAGCGAATCAATTAGCGTAACAGTAGAATGATTGAAAGGACCAGACTAAAATTTCTGCTATAGATTTGTAAGAAAAAGAATACCGGCGGTCATGTTGAAAAGATCATGATCGCCGGTTATTTTTTACTATTATTATCAGAGTTTCCTGTTTTGATTTATATCAAAGCTTCCCGCTTAGTTCCAGCATCCTTGAAAAGTAAACCAGATCAGAAAAATCTGTTTCTGCAAATCTGCAGTTGCTGTTTGCGTTACTTACATACATGAGATAGCCACCTTCAGGAGTATTTCTCATATAATAGACAATAATTATCCTGAACTCATTACGAAGCATAAATTCTGAAAATCTTAGATAATTGGCTTTCTGGAGGTCGTACATATTGATGACCTTGATAGGATATGTCTCAAAGATAGGCTGGTATTCCTCTGCTGCAAGATCAGAAAGATCCAGTTCGCATCTTTCCCCATCCTTGGAAAGACCAAAGGTGGTCTTGGCAGTTTTTTTATCAATAAGATAGACTTCATCAAGCATATAGGTATCTATGACTTTCTGGAAGGCATCTTTGATTGTGATGTCATCTTTTAGCAGAAAACCTGACATAAGATCCATGATAAGAGTATTCTTGACTTTGTTTTGCATGGTTCTTTGAGATATAGTCAGAACTTCTGTATCATTTTTCAGATCTCCGTGAACAGAAGGAGTGTAGATTATATATCTGTCACGCCCTTTTGCCTTGGCAATATAGAGCATTTTGTCTGCAAGCCTGAACAGATCATCATAGTTAGAGGCATTATCAGGGAAAAGACCGCCTCCAAGAGAGGTGGTTACAGTAAAATTGTTATCTTCATCGGCATATTTTTCTCTGACGATATATCTGATTTCTCTAAGGACATCACGAAGCGCTTCTTCTTCACATATCTTTTCAAGAACAAGAGCGAATTCGTCACCTCCGATTCGCCCGACAAGTCCCTTTTCACCTACGCATTTTTTTGCAATATTAGCAACATCAATAATTACTTCATCGCCTTTCATATGGCCGTAAGTATCATTGATGGATTTAAAGTTATCTACATCCATGATAAAAAAGTAGAACTTTTTAGAAGGAGATTTTTCTATCAGCTTTTTGGCATAGTCAGTGATCGCACTTTTAGAAAGTACGCCGGTCATTTCGTCGTAATAACCTTCTGCCTTGTCCATTTCAAAAGACTTAATATCATAGATATCAAGCTTTATGATCGAAGTATTGTGTTTGGATCTGTGTACATTGGCAGACATCCAGTTTAAAACATTTTCTTTATCGATCATGCGAAAACACGTAATAGTATTCTCGCCCGGATCAAGTAAAGAGATGTCTTCCTTGAAAGTTACAAAGTCCTGGGGCGGAATAATATTCTGGATGTTATCGAGCGTATTCTGACCAGTGTATTCAAGCAGGTCATTATTATATTTAAGAGCATCATAATAATCATTGATTTCAAGATAGTAGCGTTTTACTTTGCCCATAAAGTCTCCTTTTGGGGGTTATTGCTTATATTGCAATTGGACTTGGTTAGGAATGCTCTGATCTTACATTAAATAATACTTAAAATAATTATACACTATATAGCGATAACAATGTAACACAATGTTAAAAAACCTTATCAGCATATTGTTGCAAAGTTCGTAATAAATGGTCATAATGGACAAGTTGTGACTCTGGTCATAACCTCCGCATGTTTTGTGGATTTCTAAAAGTTCAAAGTTATAAGGGAAGTTCTACAAAATACTTATGAGGAAAGGCGCGGCTTATGAATGAAGCGATATACCGGCACTTACGATCGAATCTAAAAAAATGTCGGCTAATAACAAAAATTGTCCGTATGATTCTTTTATTTTTTCAGGTAGGATTAATGTGATGGAGTTTATATAAAAAAGACAAATATCTTTGAACGTTTTTAGTATCACATTATAGAAAAAGAGGGAAGGGTATCATGAAAATTACAAGAGCAAAACTTAACGGGGTAGTCAATCCTATCGGATATGACTTTAAAAAACTTATCGCTTCATGGAATGTGGAGGATACAGATTCTAAGATCTTAAAAGAAGGCCTTATAGAAGTTTCTAAAGACGAAGTCTTTTCTGAGATATTATACAGCCGTAAGTCTGACGAGCTTGATCAGACAGGAGAAAGTCTTGATATTAAGCTTGATCCATGTACGAGATATTACTGGAGGGTAACCATTACAGGCGACAATGGAGATAGAGCTGTCTCTGATGTTCAGTTTTTTGAAACAGGCAAAATGGATGAACCCTGGACTGGAAAATGGATCGCACAGGGAGATGGAGAGTTCTATCATCCGATATTTTCAAAAGATATAAAGACAGATTCAGGCCTTTCCAGAGCAAGACTCTATGTCAGCTGCCTTGGCGTTTTTGAAGCATATATTGATGGATGCAAAGTCGGAGATGAGATCCTGACTCCTTATATCAATGATTATGAGACCGGAATGCAGGTCATAACTTTTGACGTAACAGATAAGCTAAAAGAAGAAAGCAGACTTGAGATCCAGGTGGCAAGAGGCTGGTATATGAGTAAGTTCGGCCTTGAAGGTGGCCACGACTTTGGAGACAGACTGGCTGCAATTGCCGAACTTAAGCTTATCTATGAAGATGGAAATACGCAGGTTATCGGCACAGATGATACCTGGAAGGTTTATAAAAACGATGTGACTGAGTCCGGCATCTACTATGGCGAAGACCTTGACAGAACTGCCGGGATCAAAGAGATGGGTAATGCAAAAGAGATATCCGTTGATAAAAAACTTATCGACAGATACAGCATTCCTGTTGTAGTTAAGGAAGTCTTACAGCCCAAAGAAATTATAAAATCCCCTGCAGGCGAAACGATAGTCGACTTTGGCCAGAATCATGCAGGCTTTATGGAACTAGATGCTGACTTCCCCAAAGGAACAGTTATCACTATAGACTGCGGAGAAATACTGCAGGAAGGAAACTTTTTTAACAAGAACTATAGAGAAGCACGCTCAAGCTTTGTATATACCTCTGATGGAAGAAAAGAGACTGTTCATCCAAGATTCACCTTCTTTGGATACAGATATTTAAGGATCAAGGGATGGCCTGAAGAGACTCCTCTTGCTCTGGATAAGATCCGTTCAAATGTAATTTATTCTGATATGGAGCGCACAGGCTTTATTGAGACAAGCCATGAAAAGATAAATCGCCTGTATGAGAACTGTATCTGGGGACAGAAGTCTAACTTTATCGACATGCCTACAGACTGCCCACAGCGTAATGAAAGACTTGGCTGGACAGGAGACGCACAGGTATTTTCACAGACAGCAAGTTACAATATGGATACAAGAGCTTTCTATAGAAAGTTCTTAATAGATCTTGGACTGGATGCAAAACGCCACGATGGAGCAGTGCCAAGCTTTATTCCTAATAGGGCTGATAAGCTTGCAGGAGTTGGCAGTGCATGGGCAGATGCAGGAACCATAATTCCAAGCGTTTTATACAATACCTTTGGCTCAGTTTCTGATGTCGAGCAGCATTATGAGATGATGAAGAACTGGGTTGAGTACATGCACCGAAACGATGTAGAGCATGGCGATAAGGGCTTTTTCACCCTGCCATTTCAGTTTGGTGACTGGCTCGGACTTGATGGAATCACAGAGCAGAGCATTAAGGGTGGAACAGATGATGATTATCTGGGCAGTGTATACTATTTCTATTCTACAAAGCTTACAGCGAAGATGGCTGAAAGACTTGGCAAAATTGCGGATGTAGACAGATACAATGCACTGGCCAAGAAGGTTAAGAAGGCTATACTAAATGAATACTTCACACCATCAGGAAGATTATCCTGCGATACCCAGGCTGCATATATAGTAGCACTTGCTTTTGAGATCTATGTTGACAGGGACAAGCTTATAAAACAGTTTGAAGACAGACTGAAAAAAGACTGCTATCAGATAAAATGCGGATTCGTTGGAGCACCGCTCCTTTGCACTACTCTTGCAAAGATAGGAAGAATGGATCTTGCATACCATTTCCTCTTTAATGAGAAATTCCCAAGCTGGCTCTACTGCGTAAATCTTGGAGCTACTACGATATGGGAGAGATGGAACTCTGTTTTGCCTGATGGAAAAATATCCGGCGAAGGCATGAACTCTCTTAACCATTATTCCTATGGAACAGTTGTGCAGTTCATGTATGAGTATATTGGTGGTATACGTATGCAGGAGGCTGGATTTAAGAGCGCAATTATCGCTCCAGAGCCAAGTATGCGTTTCAGATTCTTTAATACTCAGATGACAACCGCTTCAGGCAAGTTTGTATCTAACTGGAAGATAGAAGAGAATGGAATCTTTAAGTTGACTGTTTCTATTCCTTTTAATACAAAAGCTAAAGTTGTACTTCCAAGATTTTCTACAAATGACCTTCAGGTTACAGGCACGGACAGCGCCCTTATAGGAGAGGACGGATGCATCGATCTTGCATCAGGTACATATGAATTCAGTTACATTCCTTCAAGCGATTACAGACGCATCTATGGCCCGAATACCCGCCTTTCAGAGCTTTCAGGCGATGAAGATGTTATGAAGATTTTGGAAAAAGAGCTTCCGGCTGCATTTGGAATGATCAAGAAAGATGATAAAGAAAGCATCAACCTGACACTGGGAGAACTTCCACACATGTTCTTCATGGGCTTCTCACCAGAAAAAGTCGATCCTGTAAATAAAAAGATATTCGATATTATCAAATGGTAATATCGTAAGTCATATCCGGCTTAGCTACTATGCGTGTGCAGTAGCCAAGCCGGATTTTGACATTTTATGTTGGAAATTCAGTAAATATCAATCTTAAAAAATGTCGGATTTCATAAAAGATATTACATAGTTATAGAAGAGCTCCGATGGTAGTATGTCCTTATCAAGAAAAAACTTCTTTAATTATGTTCTTGGAAATGCAAGCAGATGATGCACTTTTGCATGACAACGATTAAAGAAGGGAAACTATAAAAAGGAGAAGGACAATGGGTAATAACAGGGTTACAAAATCAAAAAATACCTCGGAAGTTGGTACAGGCTTTAAATGGTTCCATGCAACTTCAGTCAACGGCGGAGCAATGGTTATGGCGGCAGTTCTTGCCAGCTACCTGTCAGTTTATATGACAGATACACTTAAGCTTCCAGCAGCAATCTGTTCGCTTATCATGTTCATAGCAACATTATGGGATGCAATAAATGACCCTATGATGGGTGTCATTGCAGACAATACTCATACTAAAGTCGGACGTTATCGTCCTTACTTTCTTGTTGCACCTGTTCTTTTGACATTCTTTGCAACTATGGTCTGGATCGACTGGGGATTTACAAGTAATACAGCTAAGGCAATATATATACTAATTATGTATATCGGCTATGGCATGACAGTTACCATGTACACAATGCCTCAGATGGCGATCCTTCCTGCAGCAGTCAAAAAAGACAGTGAGAGAAACAAGATCATCACAATAGGAGCAGGATCCTGTGCATTTGCATTTACAATTGGTAATACATTCACACAGAACATCACAGACTTTTTTAACAAACTCGGATTTGCAAACGGATACATTCCATTCATGCTTATCTGCGGCGCACTGGCATTCATTTCTTTCTGGGGATTATATAAAGCATCAGAAGGCCACGAAAGATACCTTTCAGAACCTGAAAAGCACCCGCTTAAAGGTCTTGGAATGGTCCTTAAACACAAAGAAGTATATCCCAACATCATTGCATGGATAATGGCTTCAATGGGCTACGGCCTTATGTTCTCTTCATCAGTTTATTACATGATGTATTACTATGAGAGACCTGACCTTATCTCAACATACATGGGCGTTATTTCAATCGGAGCACTTGTATCAATGGTAGTTGCAATGCCAATCGTACTCAAAGTATTTAAGAGCGGCCAGAGAGCACTTTGCTTCTCACAGATATCAACTATCGCAATCTATATAATTCTTTTCTTCTTTGGAAAAACAAATTTCGTATTCCTGTGCGTTCTTACATTCATCGCATCAGTTACAGGTGCAATGCAGAATGCGCTCGTAAATATCCTTGTTAACGACACTATCGATTTCATCATGTACAAGGAAGGAAAATCAGCAAACGGCCTTGTTTCATCGATCAAGGGATTTGCCCAGAAGTGCGGTAATACAGTTACAACATCAGGTATCCTCGCAATCCTTGCAGTATCAGGATATGTTGCAGGAGCTATCGGCCAGCAGCCTGATTCAGCAATGTTCGCCCTTAACTTCATTAAGTTCGGCGCTCCAAGCATCACAGGTCTTATCGTTGTTCTCTGCGTAGTATTCGGACCTATCAAGAAGTATAAAGCGCAGATAGAAGAGATGAAGGCACAGCAGGGCGAACAGGAAGATGCTGAGAATAAAGCCTGCTAAAAGCGGAAAAACGTCCCGGTATCAGATGGATTAAAGATATTTATAGTATCTGGAAAAAAGAATTATAAAAGTAATAAAAAAAGAGGCAAGTATGGATAGAGAAACATTTTATATTGGTGCTGCAACAGCAGGACACCAGGTAGAAGGCAACAATACTAATAGTGACATATGGGCAATGGAGCAGATGAAGTACGGAGGATATCCTGAGAAATCGCTTGATGCAGCAGATCACTATAACAGATATAAAGAGGACATAACTCTTTTGAAAAGTGCAGGACTTAATGCATACCGCTTTTCTTTTGAATGGGCGAGAATTGAGCCCAAAGAAGGAGAGTTCGATGAAAAAGAAATGCAGCACTACCTTGATATGGTGCATTTCTGCAAGGAGAATGATATAGAGCCTATCATTACCCTTCATCACTTTGCCTCCCCCAAATGGCTCATAGAAAAAGGCGGCTGGGAATCAGAATACGTGATCGAAGCTTTCAAAAGGTATACTAAATATATAGCCCAAAACCTTTCAGGCGAAGGCATTAAGTACATCTGTACCCTGAACGAAGCAAATATGGGAAATCTCATTTCGATCTATATCCGTCAGGCTAAGGAGCAGTATGAGAAGCAGGAAGGCGAAAAAGCTACTCTGCAGATCGGCCTTAATCTTGAAGAGATGAAAAAAGAAGAGGAAGCTAAGGAAAAGGAAAATATCGAAGTATTTGGAACTCCTTTCCCTGCAGTATTCGTATCTCCAAGATCTCCTAAAGGAAACAAGATAATCATGGAGACTCATAAGGCAGCAGTAGAGATACTTCACGAGATGCTTCCTGATACGAAAGTCGGTTTAACACTTAGCCTCCGAGACGTTCAGGCGATTCCCGGCGGAGAAGAAAAGGCTGCCCTGGACTGGCATGATGAGTTCGAAGAATTCCTTCCTGCTATTATCGATGACGATTTTGTAGGAGTACAGAACTATACTAGAGCAGTATTTGGTGAAAACGGAGAACTCCCACCCGAAGACGGCGCCGAACTTACCCAGATGGGATATGAATTTTATCCCGAAGGACTTCCAAATGTCATCCGCCGTGTGCATGCATCTTTTAAAGGTGAGATCCTCGTTACAGAAAACGGTATCGCAACAGATGACGACACAAGAAGGGTAGAATTTATCAGAAGAGCCTTTGACGGAGTAAAAGCCTGTCTTGAAGACGGTATCCCTGTAAAAGCCTACATGTATTGGTCACTTCTTGATAACTTCGAGTGGCAAAGCGGCTATACTATGCGCTTTGGACTTATAGGCTTTGATAGGAAGACCCAGGAACGTACCGTTAAAGAAAGCCTGGCATTCCTTGGGAATGTGAATAGAATAGAAACTAATACCTTATAAATACTAAAAGCTGGCGGTCTATAAACTGCCAGCTTTTGTTATTGTCTAAATTTATTCTCCTTCTTCCGACAGGAAAGGAATGAAAGGCGTTTCCTTCTGATTTTCCTTGCGGTATGCTGCAGGAGACATTCCATACGTCTGCCTGAATACACGTGAGAAGTGATCCGCGCTATTGTATCCTGTCTGATCTGCAATCTCATTTATCTTACGATCTGTATTTATAAGAAGATTCTTTGCATCTCTCATTCGTAGATTTTTTATAAGATCAGTAAAGTTACTTCCGGTATTTTGTTTTATCAAAGTACTAAGATGCGGCTCGCTGTAATGGAAGAACTGCGCAAGAGATGACAATGTTAGCGTTTGATAATTGTGCTGTATATACTGAAGTACAAGTGAGAAATCCGTTCCGATCTCGTAATTATAAAAGGCAATTGTCTTACTGTAGTTCCTTAAAAGGTTGGCAAAAAGAAGATTGATAACAGAAATACAACATCCATTACTGTACTCATCAGGATGTTCTGATTCTATAAGGAGCTTACGAAGCAAAATACGACATTCCATGTTATTACCCGTGAACAGCATCAGGTAGTTGGAATGGTTTTCGTCTTTTAATATCTGTCTGAAAAAGCCGGATAAGAGATTCTGATGGCTCATAAGTGATACAAAAGTACTTTCAAAAGTGCTTTTTCTTATACAAATGGTATATACAATAGTTTTATCATCATCTATAAGAAAATCATGTGAAGACCCCGGCGCTATTATACAAGCTTCGCCTTCATGCATGATATGTTCTTCTTTTTCAAAACGGAAAGTTGCTGTGCCTTTGACAACAAAATCAATCTCAAAATAATTGTGAATGTGAGAGTAAGCCCTCGTAAAGCGTGGATGACGAATAGTGAAAACATCATAGAACTGAGGGATGATCTTTTCTTCGCCAATATCTGAGCTCATACTGTCCTGAAGCTCAAAGCTGATGGGAATATGATCAACTATCTTGTCAAACTCTTCATCGCTCAAAGATAAGGCGTCCTCATGAACAGGAAAGCGCGGCGGAACAGTATCTAAAAGGCCTTTATCATTCATACGCATAAGCATTTCGACAAACTGAAGCTTATGGCCTGTTCTTTTATAATATGAATCCATTTCACTTTGGAATTTACCATATGTTGTGTAGATTCTCATTAAAACTCCTTGTAAATGCGGCAATTTAACTCCCTACATAGTATACACCATTCTAGGTTTTATGCGAATCTTAATAAACTTGTTGATTCAAGTGGGCTGGCAGTTTATAAATGATTTTAGCGTCATAAAAGAAATCCAGGCTTCAAGGCATGATATCTGGGATTTTATATTCTGGGATTCAAACTCGCTGCGCTCAGACAGGTGAATCCCAAGAAGAATATAAAATTCCATCTATCAAGCTCTTGAAGCCTGAATTTCTTTTAAAGACGCAAAAATCATTTATAAACTGCCAGCCCTCTTGAATCATCTGATGAAAGGTATCGTATAAATGTGCGAAGTGTGAAATTATAAGTCTTAGAAGAGACGTTGTCCTGTGTTGGGGTCGAATCTTTGTGCGGCACCTTGCTGATAGACAGGTTTTCCTGTCTCAGGGTCGAATCTTAGAGTAGGGGGCTGATATCCGGGGATAGCGCCCTGCATATAGAGCTGGGAAGCGACATAGTGTCCGGGATAGAAGCCGCCGGGGAACAGGGAAGTATCTTCTTCAGAAAGCTTGTTGACTTTCTTGATAGTATAAACTGTGATAATGATTTCATATATGAAGAATGAAAGAAGTGATATAGGCGATTGTACAAATAGGCAGAAATCGTAGAAGCCATGTGTCAGGACAGGCATCAAAAGAGCTTTTCGCAGATTTGCTTTTTTGCCCTTGTTATCGCCAAGTGCTTCGCATCTTTTGGCTATGCCGAGATAGTTACCCATGAACACTGCGTCGATCGCATGTCCGGGTACTGATAAGATTCCACGTACGATTGCTGTATATACTGAGCCATCGAACAGATATAAGATGTTTTCAAGTGTTGCAAAACCAAGAGAAGCAAATACCGCATAAACAACGGCGTCGAAGGTTGTATTAAAAGCAGCGTTGTTCCATGCGAATTTTTTTACTACAAAGTATTTTCCAAGCTCTTCAGCAAGAGCGACTACAAGGAAAGCATCAATGGCCAGAAAGACGATAGAATCTGTATAGAAATAATCATCAATGATGTCTTCTCCAATATTTTCAATAAGAGCTGCAAAGATAGTAGATACTGCTCCTAAGAAAAACAGTAAGGCAAGCAGTCCTTTAGGTTCTTTGTCAATACGGTCTTTTTTATAGATATAGCGCATCAAAAGCGCTGCAGGCAGTATTCCCAGAATAAATAATCCAAAACTCATATCTCTAAAATTCCCTCCAAAAACTTATTGCTTCTAAATATAAGTCATGAAAATAGTTTTGTAAACCGAATATATAAGTATATGTTTCCGCAACTTTGAATCAGAAATCCGCATTTACTGCGGATTTCGTAAGAAAGTGAATCGGTAGGTAAATAGGCTAGGCACCGAAGGTGTTCTCAATTGGCCTATTTACATGACTTTTGGAACGAAGTGACAAAAAGTCATAGACGAAATGCATTATCGTGTAAGCGAATGCGAATGAATGGTATAATGAATATATGTACATGGTTATCAGAATCATTTTTTGCAATTATATAAAGGGGCAATAGATGGCAAATAAAAAAGGCGACGATTTATTCATATCCGATTCAGGCGTAATGGTTAATAAGACTCGCAAAAAGGCTACTATATTTGTGCTTTCCTGCAGAGTATTAAGTGTTATTCTTGTTATTTTGGGGATTGCTGCATTCATAGAAGGCAACTTTTAAGGAGTGAATCCATGGAGAATTTTAAGAAGCGTCTTTATGAAGTTATAGAAGTTTCCCATGAAGGTGATGAGTCAAGTAAAGCTTACGACATCCTTATGACTAGTGCTGTAATCGTTGGTATGGTGCCGCTTACCCTTAAAACGGATAATGCCTATACTGTAGCGATCGAGGTTCTTACAGCAGTATTATTTTCTATGGATTATATTGCAAGAGTATATACAGCCGATTATAAAATGGGCTACAAAAATTTCAGGGCCTATATAGCTTATATCTTTAGCCCGCTTGCTATCTTTGATTTTCTGTCTATATTGCCGATTCTATATATTTTCTTCCCGATATCTTCAGTCATTGGCCTTTTGAAGCTGTTCAGGATCTTCAGGATCATGAAGCTTATAAGGTATTCAAAGACCATGATCGTAATTGCCAATGTTCTTCGTAAAGTGAGAAAACAGCTCCTCGCGGTGCTGATCCTTATAATAATCTATATTTTCGTTTCTGCCATGCTTATATTCCAGATGGAGCCAGAGCTTTTTGATAACTTCTTTGCAGCCCTGTACTGGGCGACCATCTCCATTACTACTATAGGATATGGCGACATAACGCCGACAACTGCAATAGGTCAGTTCATAACTATGATATCAGCCCTTATCGGAGTTGCCGTGATCGCACTTCCTACAGGTATGATCACAGCCGCTTACATGAACGAGATCAATAAGAAAAAATCTAAATATGAGTTATAGACTTTTTTGACATGTACTCAATAATACGTGATACAATATAAATATCTATGAAATAAAGTGTGTTTTACAGACAGGAGAAAGAGCGTATGGTTCTTTATCTGACCAGTAGTTTCATACCATATCAGGAACCCGGGTCTTATCAGAAGATGGAACCGGAGGAATGCTATGGCTTTTTTAAAGATCTGAAAAAAGAATGGCCGGATTCAGCAAATATACTTTTTGTTCCTGCTGATCCTTCTAAGGAAAAAGAGAATGAGTGTCAGATAAAGTGTGTACTGGATGCTTTTGAAAGCACTGATCTCCCGGTTACCGAAGTAAAAACGTTAAGTGAATCTTCGGGTCAGGCTTTACCGGGCCTTATAGCGTGGTCAGATGTCATTTATCTTGGCGGCGGTCATGCGCCTACACAGCTGGCCTTCATGAAAAGGATAGGCCTTAAAGATGCGCTAAAAGATTATAAGGGAATTGTAATAGGCCTGAGTGCAGGATCTATTAACTGCGCCTATAATGCTTATCTTATGCCTGAGCTTGAAGGAGAAGCTAAGGACCCTAATTATGTACGATTCTCTGAAGGACTCGACCTTACTAATATCGAGATCATTCCCCATGCAAAATGCTTAAAAAATACTACAGTTGATGGTCTTAGATGTATTGAAGATATAGCTATACCTGACAGCTTTGGAAGCAGGTTTTATCTTATAGAAGATGGAAGCTACTTTAAGGCCAAAAATGGTAAGACATCTTTCAAAGGCGTAGGCGAGGTAATTGAAGATGGCAAGATCAGCCCATTAAAACAGGGAGCTATAATCCCTTATATGGGTGTATATGAGCAGCCTGTTATCAAGACCCTTCTTGCTGATGGCTATGATCTTGTTATGTCAGTAAACAAGAAAACCAATGTCTGCGAAATGTATTATCTTGATGAAAAACTCTGGGAAACTTTTGAAGGCGTTAAGCTTAAATATACTGATGTTTGTTTTAAACTCGCTCAGAAGGTGGTTGAAGAAGAGAGCGAGGTATTACTTGAGTATATGAAGATTCCTTTTATCATGCAGGAAATGCGTGAAAGAGGAAGCTTTGTAAGGACTATTCATATAGATACACCACGCGGAAGACGTGCCAAAAACATGAGGGTAAGAGAGATACCGGGTTATCCTGACTGGATCTTATTCAGCTTTTTTGACATCACAACATCTCTTGATCATGACTGGATGACTGATGAGTATACAAGAAGCGGATTCCTGGACAGGGCAAGGCTCTTTATTTCAGAGTTTTCTTCTGCTGGAAACTTTTCACTTGTTTATACCAATGTTAACGGCTTTAAGGCTGTTAACGAGCTCTTTGGAGATAAGAACGGCGACCTTGTTATCTTCCAGACAAGAGATGCGCTTAGAGAGTATTTAAAGCCTGTTCTTATGGGAAGACTCGAAAGTGATCATTTTGTACTTATAACCGCGGATGAAAATCTCAAAGAAGAAAACCTCAAGACTTTGTGTAGCCAGGTGTTTAAGATCGAATCCAAGGAATTTAACTATGAGATAAGGTGCGGTATCTATGCTATCCGCAATTCCAATATCGATGTAACGCAGCTTATAGCAGGCGCAAAACTTGCTGAGAAGAATATAAAGACAGGAAAAGGCAACCTTCTTTATGCTTACTATGATGATGTAATGAAGGAGAACTACGTAAAGCAGCGTTTCCTTCTGGCTGATTTTGAAAGAGCTCTTGATGAAAAAGAGTTCGAGCCTTATTATCAGCCCATAGTAGATGCAAAGACAGGAGAGATAGTCAGCGCGGAAATGCTGATAAGATGGCGCCATAAGGATTTTGGTATGGTATCGCCGGGAGACTTTGTCCCTGTTATTGAGTCGGAAGGCAAGATCTCTTATCTTGATAACTTCATAGTTAATCGCGGAATGGAGCTTATAGCAAGACGATCTTTCCAGAAAAAGAAGAATGTTCCCTGTGCTATAAACCTTTCCCGAGTTGACTTCTATGATACTTTCTTTATTGAAAGTATATTTAAAAGGGTTGGCGATCTTAGCATAGATCCTTCCATGATAAGGTTTGAAGTTACAGAGTCTGCATATGCAGATCTTGAATCGAAAGCCATGGCATATCTTAATGAGATGCAGGAACAGGGAATCAAGATACTGCTTGATGACTATGGTAGCGGAATGAGCTCCTTGTCAATGCTTGAGAACTTCAATTTCGATATCATAAAACTGGATCTGGGCTTCATAAGGAAGATTGGTATCAATGACAAGGCAGAATCTATAATTATCACAACTATAGGTCTCGCCCACATGATCGGAGCCAAGGTTACAGCCGAAGGCGTTGAAACAGAAGCTCAGCTCAAGTTCCTTCGCGACTACGACTGCGACTACATCCAAGGATACTATTTCTATAAGCCAATGCCTGAAAAAGATTTTGAAGAATTACTGGATAAGTAAATAGGGAAGCTGTGGAGCATTCCCATGGTGACAGTTAATAAATTAAAGCTTATAGTTTTTGTATAGCGCTGCCTGTTGATGTGAGTTGTTAAGTTCTAGTACTTTACTAAACCATTTGTCGGCTTCTTCACTGTTGTTAAGGCCGAGGTATGCCAGGCCCATTAAGTAATAGCAGTGCTCCTTGTTCTTGCGATTCATGTCGGTATCGAAAACAGACATATCAGGCATGGATACGGCGAAGTAGTCCATGATGAAATCGTCGTTAAGATGTTTTTGACCGTAATCGAGGAGCTTGTAATAGCGACTGTTGGCGGCCTTTATGTCTCCAAGTTTTTCAAAAGCTTTGCCTTGGAACAGAATCATGTCGGCGGGCTGGTCGTAATAATACATCATTCCGGCAGGCTCTGAGGTGCCAAGAGTGGCGGCTTTTAAGTGTATCTCAGAATCACTTTCGCTTGCAGGTTCATGATCTGCTATTTTTTCTTCTGTTAAGGCAAGAAGATAATAGATGTTGTTATCTTTAGTACCTTCAAGTTTTCCTTCACCGAGGTTTTCTGGATATACAAGTGCTTTTTCAAGTAGCTCTTTTGCTTTGCCATAATCTGAAGCTTCAATAGCTGCCTTTGTCAGCATATAAAGTGATAACTTATACTGTGCAGTTATCTTTCCTTCTGCGCCTTCCCAGGTCTGGAAGAAGTGACTGGTGATCCTATCGAGGGCTTCTTCGTACATACCGAGGGTGTTAAGGAGAGTGACGTACTCGGTGTAGAGGTCGTCGCGTTTTTCTATAAGATCTATATTGTTGGTATAGTTCTTTAGGCGTTCTTCCAATGATACATTGAGCCTTTGATACAGCTGGTCCATTTCAAGGAATACTCTTGCATCGGACTGGTCAAGTGCGAAGGCTTTTTCTATGCATTCTTTTGCCTTATCCTTATCGCCTTTCTTGTTATAATAAGCGATCGAAAGATTACGAAGAAGTGTAGGGAAGGTGTCGTCTAATTCTCTGGACTTCTCCCACAGGCTTATAGCTTTTTCGTAATTAAGCTTGTCATAGTAAAGGCATCCAAGATAGTAGTAGGCTTTGGGTCCCTTTGGATTGTAAGCTATCGCCATTTCAAGGACATCGATATCTTCAAGTTTATTAGGGAAGCAGCAATAAGGATTTTTCTTATCTGCTTTGTCCAAATACATCAGAGCGCTTTTGACGGTAACACTATTTGGGGATAATCTGCGGCCTGTACTATGAGCCCCGCCGGATTTCAGGATATAAGCTCCAATGTAGTAATTGAGCATCTGCTTATTGTAGGGGCACATATTTAGAAGATCTATAGCTTCTTCATAGAATCCGCTTTCTGCAAGGTCTCTAGCGATCATGAGAAAGTTTTCATGATAATCGCGGGTCAGTGTATGGAAATCTTTTAAAAGTATACTTGTGTTGCCCTGCTTTGTATCTTTAGCATCAGGCTTTGAAGCTGCTGTAATAATGATCTGAACGAAGCGGGAATAAAAATCAAATGTATCTATCTTAAGGCTTTCTACAATATAGGCAAGAGCCTGATAGTCTTTATGCAATTTGTGAAGGAGCATTGCCTTAAGGCCTCTTGCCTTTATATTATGAGTATTCTTGATAAGACCGGATTCTACAAAGTCCAGTGCCTGCTCATAATTCTCTTTCCTTGCCTCTATACAAGCAAGATAGTAAAAAGACATCTCCTGAAGCTCGCTACTCCAGGTTGCTTTGTAGAAGGCATCGTAGGCTTCATCATATTTTTCCTGATAAAAGAGTGACAGACCAAGGTTATAGAAGGGCTCTGCATAAAAAGGCGCAGGATGAAGTCTGGTAAGACGGTCTATCGCAGTTTTAAAATACTTTTCTGATTCTTCAAATCTGCCTCTTCTAAAAAGAAGAAGTCCGTAGGCGTTATTGATCCTGGTATCTTCAGGATCTCTTTCAAGACCTTCAAGATAATAAGGATCAGGAAGCCAGGTTGCATGCCTGTACTGTTCGATATGCTGGGCGGTGAGATAGAGTTCTTCATTTGTCTTAATATCTTTTGGAAGACCAGGAGTTGTGGCAGGCTTTGCAAATTCAGGGATTCCCGGATCTTTTGGCATATAGGACACAAGCTCTTTGCCGTTTGATGAGACTGTGACCTTAACCTTGTACTTGTCAGGAATGCAGACAGGAATCTCATTTTCATAGATATCTACAGGAGAAAGGGGACATTTTTCCTTATATATATCTTTTCCATCATAATTAACGATGATCTCGGCCTGCTTATAGAGCTGCGTTGCATAGGCGCAGATATATAAGGTGTCATCATTTCTTTTTTCAATGTTAAGAGCTGCGCGTATAGAAGCATTCTTAACTTCTCCAACAGCCTTGTATGGCATGAAATACTGTTTGAATACTTTCTCTTCATATGGTTTAAGCCATGTGAAATCAGGCTGGTTGTCGCAGAACATGCCAGTCATAAGCTCGATGTATGGACCGTCTTCGTCTGTGAGATTTCTGTCCCAGGCCTTGTCAAAGTCACCGCACCCCCAGGTCCACTGCTTTTTGCCGGGAGAGATATGATGGTCTGCTACGTGCAAAAGACCTGCCTTCTTCTGATAATCGTAGCCGCCGACAAAGTCGTAGTCAGACTTTTCAGCCATGTAAGAAGTTGGGACAGGGATATTCTTGTAGCGGGAGATATCAACGCCTTCGCTGTAATCGTGTTTATAATATTCGCCCGTAGCAATTGGAAAGCGGGATACAGCTCTTTTGCCATGGTCATATACGTTATGAACATCAGGCGGGAAAATAGACTTGGTGTGCTCATTAACTGATACGGCCGGATTAGCCCACCAGAGGAAAGTCTGAGGAAGGGGCGTTCTGTTGTAGAGCTGGCCCTTGATCTCTATATATGCCTTCCCGGGATAAAGAGTAAACGTAGTAACGACCTTGGTTCCGTACATCTGATCCACATCGCCGATGAGAAGAGACACACTTCCGTCTTCGTTCTTTACAATCTTGTGATCTACAGGACTATAGGTTGTGGGCCTGTGATGCTGGGGCCAGTTGAATTCGATGCCGCCGGAAATCCATGGACCAGTAAGACCTACAAGTGCAGGCTTTATGACATGGTTATAGTAGACAAAATCATAGTCATTAGTCTTGTCATAGGCTCTCTGGATCCTGCCTCCAAGCTCTGGCAGAACCATGATCCTGATATACTCGTTTTCAAGGAAAACAGCATTCCAGGTTTTATCAGTCTTGGTGCGGCTTATCTCATTGGTAGAAGGATAAGGGTAGATCTTGCCAGTACTTCCCTGATACACACGCTTTTCAAGAAACATCGGGTTCTTGTCAGGTTTACCGACTTCATAGGTCGGAATTGTAACAGCCTCTTCCCAGATCATAACTTCTTTCATCAAATTTTCTCCTTAATTGGTCGATATTGACCATTTATTCGTAAAGCCTTTTTTGGGCGTTTGATTGTGGTAAGCTTAGAACATAGAAATGAACTCTATAATTAATCTTATAAAGCGATTATTATACATTCAACGCAAAAAGGAGCGAAAACCTGTGAAAATCGACCTTAATGGAAGCTGGGAATTAGAAAATGATAAGTTTGGAAAGATGACAGTAAGTCTCCCCGGAACTTTGGATGAAAACAAAGTGGGAGACCAGGATGTTGTTGCCAAGCTTTGGCATAAGATCTTTTTCCTACGATGAAGATGGAAGACTAACTCTAAACGGTAGAAGGATCTTCCTCCGCGGCGAAGCCAACTGTGCCTATTTCCCCGAAACAGGCCATCCTCCAATGGATGATGAAAGCTGGGAAAAGTCTACCTGTCACCGCCCTCAACAAAGGAAGCCATGCCAAACTCAATCAAAGCCCAGTTTTCAACAGACTTTTGGTCCGTAGGAACCTTCCCCGAACAGGAAGGCGCAATGGGACAACTCATTGATAGTAAACATCCCATATTTGAAAACTTCCCAACAGAAGATCACACCAATTACCAGTGGTGGCCCATGGCATCTCAGCGAGCCCTTATACTTCCAGAATACATGGACACTATAATCACCGAAATGGACTGCTTCGCCTACCTTCGCCCCATGACCCAGCTCATGGAAGTAAGCTGCGAAGGCGGAAAACTCCTCATCTCCTCAATGGGACTTCAAGACCTTATGCAGTACCCCGAGGCAAGAGCACTCCTCTCAAGCATCTATACATATATGGATTCTGATAAATTTGAGCCTAAAGTAGAAATGAGCAAGGAAAATGTTCTAGCTATGTTCAAATAATACGAAAACTTCAGAGGCTGGCAGTAAAAAATGATTTTCTTGTCTTTGAAAAATATATTAAATTCAAGAGCATGATAGATGGAGATTTATATTCCCGCTTAGGGTCCGCATGTTTGAGCGAAGCGAGTTTCGGACCCTGGGAATAGAAATCTCCATCTACCATGCCTTGAATTTTATATATTTTTCATGACAAGAAAATCATTTTTTATTGCCAGCCTCGGCCTATTCGATAACCTAACCTAACCTAACCTTACGCCCCCAACTGGCTTAATATCTCGGATATGCTTACATCACCGCATATTTCTTCAAATGGATTTTGGCTGAAGCCTTCAATCTGCTCTTTAATCTCTTCATCACTTCTTCCAAGGCCTGTTTCATCATAGTAAGTTTTACTGTATGGTTCAGAATCGTAACTAAGTGATTCTTCCAGTTCTTCATCTGACGGATATCCATCCCCATCTACATCGTTAAACCATACATACCTAACACTGCATACAGAGCTAAGTTCTTCATCGCCATCAGGCTTTTTCATATAGCTTTCGTATTGAACTGCACCCGCATAGTCATAGTTGGTATTGGCTACAATTCCAGTTCTAGGAGAATAGTAGTATCCGGTATTGCCCATTGCACCGTAAGCCCATTCATACATGTAACAGACAACATGTCCGTTCTGATATGAATAGAGTGAAACTTCATAACCTAACTGTCCTGTAACAAGTTCAGGAATATCATCGTCATCAAAATAGATAAGATCGTAGGTCTTTTCCTCATTATCCATATTATTAAGTCTGGCTACCTGGGCATAAGCTTCCTGATAGGAGTTATATACGCAGTCTTTGTTGTCACCCACAAGATATGTTTTTATCTGATCTATTGTAACGCTGTCACCATAAGTTCCTTCGATCTTATCAGGAAGATTATAGAGCTTTTCATAGCGCTCTGAATTTAGAGACTGATACAAAATAACCTTTGTTCCAAAATCAGAAGAACCGATGACCACGATATCTTTGTTGCCGTCAGCATTGAAGTCAAAAAATCCTATTGCACTAACGCTTGTAAGATATCCCCAGTTATCTCCATCACTTATATAGCTGCTAAGAGAGTTGCGGAGTTTTCCATCTTTTATGATGGCAAATTCAACACCATAATCAGAACTTGGATTATAGGTTATAAAACGTACAGGATCTTCGTCTTTGTACAGGTCAATATCAAAAGTCTGAGCCGGATCGCAGTTGTCCTCCCACATAATGGCATTGGATACAACTGTAACATTATCGCCATCCTTATTAAGAACCAGAACTCTGTCGGCATCGGTTCCGAAATTATTGACTGCAAAGCTGTTACGGAATTTCAGAGTATAGCTGTTTCCCGCTTTGGTTCCTTCTATACATTCAAACATATATAGAAGTTCGCCTTCATAGCGCTGTCTGTAGTAGGAGTCTGTCGACTCTATATATGTCCATTGAAAAGAGTCAGGGGTACTGAAGTCTACTCCTGCATGAGTCTTGGCGTACTCTACAAGATCGCTTCTTGTGATCTTATAAAGAGTGCCATATAACTGATCCTGCTTGGAAGCTTCAAGGAAAAGACTTACATCATTTTCACTAAGTTCACAGGTTTCAAGGCCTGCTCCCTGCTCAAGAACGGCATCCCAGTCGATCTCAGAGACATCATTAAAAGGCTCTGAAAGAAAACCTGCATATTCAAAATCCTGAAAAAGAGTTGTAAATTCATCTTTTTCCTCATCTGTAATAGGCTCTTCCTGAGCCTGAGAAGTATCTTCCTCATTTCCATTTGCGGTCTGATCTGTAGATGATCCTTCCGGTCCGTATAAAGAACTTCCGGGATCACCAAGCTGTTTGCCACATCCGGTCATAAGTAAGGTGATTGATAATAAAGTGAGTATTTTCTTTGCTTTCATAAGTAACTTCTTTCTTAATATAAATGTTTAATGATATTACCTGAATCTAATTGAAACACGTATCTAAAGTATTATCAAATACTTAAAGAATATATATTTTATTGGTAAACATATCAATCTGTATATTAGCATAATAGCCCCTGATAAACAAAATTGGAAAAATATTTTTCATCTTCATAAAATCTTTAGAATTGGAAAATATACTAAGTTCATACAAACGAAAGGGGAACAAAATCATGGAAATGATCCTTAGAACAAACGAACTTACAAAAACATTTAAAAAACAGAATGCAGTAAATAATGTATCTTTAAATATTCCAAAAAATTGTGTGTACGGTCTTCTTGGACCAAACGGAGCCGGCAAGTCAACAACACTTAAGATGATCACAGGAATCCTTGCTCCTACAAGCGGCCAGATAGAATACGATGGAAAGCCCTGGACCAGAAGCGTACTTTCAGAGATCGGAGCACTTATAGAGAATCCTCCCATCTATGAAAACTTAACAGCAAGAGAGAATCTTAAAGTCAGAGCACTTCTTCTTAATGTGGATGAAAAGAGAATCGACGAAGTCTTAGAAATCGTAGGACTCACAGGAACAGGCAAGAAGAAAGCCGGAAACTTCTCACTTGGAATGAAGCAAAGACTTGGAATCGCAATGGCACTTATAGGAAGCCCCAAGCTCCTTATCCTGGATGAGCCGACTAACGGACTTGATCCTATCGGAATCGAAGAGCTTAGAGAACTTATTAAATCTCTTCCGAAAAAAGGCATAACAGTAATCCTTTCAAGTCACATCCTTCTTGAAGTTCAGAAGACAGCAGATTACATCGGAATCATCGAAGGCGGCAATCTTGAGTATGAAGGAAAGCTTGAAGAGGGAATGGATCTGGAAACTCTTTTCATGGATATCGTAAGAAAAAATCGCAGTAAGGTTGTAGCTTAAATAATCAGTCACTCATTTGGAGGTTAATATGTTAGGCATAGTTAAGGCAGAAATTTTAAAATCAAAAAGAACAATGGGAAGAAAGCTTATATTTATTTTTCCTCTTATCACATTTATAATGGCTCTTCTGGTAACCGGTGGACTTCAAAATGCATATGCAGAATGCGTCTGGAACTGGTGGTACATCCTGATCCTTCCAATGCTGATCTCAATTCTTTGTTACCTGACATCTGCAAGTGAGAAAAAGAGCAAATTCTTTCATATGACAACTCTTGAAACAGGCAGAAAAGACCTCATGATAGGCAAGATGTTATATCTTGGACTTGTAATCCTGTTAGCAAATACAATGATCTTTGCAGTAGCAGCAGTTGTTGGAAAAGCATTATCAACACACATTCCCTTCCTTGGAGGACTTGCTTTTGTATTCGTACTTACATTAACCCAGCTTTGGGAGATCCCGCTTTTCTTATTTCTTAGCATGAAATTTGGAATGGTTGTTAACCTTATGACAGCTCTTGTTATCACCGTAGCCGGCATCCTCATAGCACCAACAGGAAAGTGGCTGTTTGTAGTATCCTCAGTTCCAATGAGACTTGCAATTCCAATGCTTCACCTTCTTCCAAGCGGACTTAAGGTTGCAGAAAGCCATCCACTTGCAGATCTTAGTGCTATTCCTGTAGGCATGATCGAATCTGTAGTAGTACTTGCAGTAGCAGCATGGCTTTTCCTCAGATGGTTCGACAAGAGAGAAGTATGAGGGAATTGCAGATGTCGCACATTTAAGGTTGTCGTATTGGGGAATTTTCTTGGGGATGGGAATTTATAAAGGGTTTTCGAGTCGTGAAAGAATTATAAAATTCAAGGCATGATATCTGGAGATATATATTCCCAGGGTTCGAAAACTCGCTTCGCTCAAACAGTCGAACCCTAAGCGGGAATATAAATCTCCATCTATCAAGCTCTTGAATTTAATAATTCTTTCAAAGACTCGAAAATCCTTTATAAATTCCCATCCCCAAGAAAATTCAGGTAATAGAGAAATTTAAAATGTGCGACATTTGTAAATTGCGTGGAAGAGTAGAAAAAAAGAAGCAAAAAAAGATAAAAGACAAAGAAAAATCAAATAATACATAAGAAGATTAAGAAATTAAGAAATAAGAAAGAAGGTAGAACGATGCTTATTAACTGCTTAAAAGTTGAATTATATAAATACAAGAGAAGCCCTGTACTTATCGCACATTTTGTTATTCCTGTTGTAGTAAGTCTGATATTTATCGCTTATTATTCAGTATCACCCTGGAGTGATAAAGATAAGATCGTAGCTTTTTATCAGGCCCTTGGAATTGCATTTCCTGTACTTATAGGCATCTTTACAGCCAGTGAAGTAGAGAAAGAGCTTGGAGCAGGACATTTCCAGAATCTTCTGACATATAAGAGCAAAGTCGTAGCACTACTTTCCAAAGTCGTTGTACTGCTTATTCTCGGACTTAGTGCACTTATGCTGACTACCCTGATCTTTGGAATCTTATTCAGTAATGTACTTGGAATGGGTGGCGAGGCTGTTGCTGAGTATGGACATAACGCTATCGTCACATATGTAATAGCAGCTTTTGTTATCTGGCTTGCAGGTATTCCATTTTACTTCTGGACTCAGATCCTTGCATTATCCTTCGGAAGAGGCCTTGCGATTGGATTCGGTATATTCTCAGCTATTTTAAGTGGAGTGTTCCTTACAGAAATTGGAAGCCTCGTTTGGAGAGTAGTTCCGATTTCATGGACAGGACGTATGGTTAACGCTTATTTTGAACATGATCTTATGAGTGTAATATTTATCTATTTTGTAGTTACTATTGTATCAGTGTTATGCTATGCTATATTTGCTCTGCGCTACGAAGGAAACAGCGCTAGCGAATAAGTAATTGAAAGAGGTTATGTATGGCGAACATACTTGCAGTTGATGACGATACTGCCATATTGAATATGATTGGTAACATTTTAAAAAGGGACGGACATCAGGTAACTCTGATAAGCGATCCGCTTACACTGAACTCAGATAAGATTCAGGCTTATGATCTGATCCTTCTTGATGTAATGATGCCCGGAATAGACGGCTTTGACCTTTGCAGTAATATAAGAAGCCAGGTTGATTGTCCCATTATCTTTATTACGGCTAAAACTGACGAGGGAAGCCTTGTAGAGGGGCTGTCTCTTGGAGCAGATGATTATATATGTAAACCCTTTGGTGTTATGGAGCTCAGAGCAAGAGTTAATGCTCATATCAGAAGGGAAAAAAGAGAGCATGTTGCAAGACTGTCTCTTGGCA
Source organism: Butyrivibrio fibrisolvens (assembly GCF_037113525.1). Taxonomy (NCBI): domain Bacteria; kingdom Bacillati; phylum Bacillota; class Clostridia; order Lachnospirales; family Lachnospiraceae; genus Butyrivibrio; species Butyrivibrio fibrisolvens. The sequence goes on from NZ_CP146963.1 coordinate 2,174,390, forward strand.
GGATCAGTTTTCTTTTGACCAATAAAGTAATGATGCTTGATGATCATGAGATCACTCTTACCAAGGCGGAATATGAGATATGTGAGTATCTTGGAAGGAATAAAGGACAGGTTTTTTCAAAGGAACAGATACTTGAAAAGGTGCTGGGATATGATAGTGACTCAAGCGATGCAACTATAACAACACATATCAAAAATATAAGAACTAAACTTTCAGAATACGATTATATGCCCATAAAGACAGTATGGGGGATAGGATATAAATGGGAAGAGTAAAAAGTAAAGACAGGAAAAAGAGCAGGTCGCTGGGAAGCATCTTTTCTTTTTATGTGATCGGGATGATGCTTGGGTTTATTGCCTGGGCAGTTGTAGCTTATGTAATATTTACTATCCTGATAATGACAGGCGCTGTGTATCCTTCGAACTATGCGGAGATGCAGATCGCGAATTTTTACAAAACGCTTAGCAGTGCTGAAACTATTACTTCTGACATGATCCCGGATTCCTGCAAATACATGCTATTTACAGAAGATGGAACGGTGATAGACGGCAATATTGACGAGGAATATGTGGCTACAGCCTGGAATGCAGTTTCAAGCAGTGCTGTAGGTGGTGAGTATTATTATAAAGCGATCACAAGATCCGGTGAGTATCTGGTGTTTCAGTACAAGCTTGTTCCGCAATTTAAATCAACGTTTCTTCGAAAGTATTTTCCCAATGTTCAGAATCTTATTTATATTGCTATCATTGTTGGCGGTGTTGAAGTTATGCACATCAGCTCGCTACTTTTTGGCCGTAAGCTCAAAAAGCGCATGATACCTGTACTTGAAGCTACTAAGAAAATCGGAGAAAGAGATCTTGAATTTGAAATAGAAAAATCCGGCGTACAGGAGATAGATGACTGCCTTAAATCAATAGATGATATGCGCTATGCGCTGAAAGAATCTCTTCAAAAGCAGTGGACTTCCGAGCAGGAAAAAAACAGGCAGATGTCTGCACTTGCACATGACATTAAGACGCCTCTTACAGTAGTCAGAGGTAACGCAGAGCTTTTACTGGAGAGTGAACTTGATGATGAACAGAAGTGCTACGCTGACTATATAACAGGATCAGCCCAACAGATAGAAAACTATGTTCAGACTCTTATAGATGTAACAAAGTCTCAGGAAGGACTTCACGAAACTACTAATAAAGTAAGAGTACAGTCCCTTTTGGAAGATATAAAGAAGCAGAGCCTTGGTCTTACAAGAGTTTATGATCAGAAACTGCAGTTTAGTGAAAATTGTAAAACTGATACAATTGATATAGCCTATGATCAGCTTGTAAGAGCTGTTATGAACATCATAAGGAACGCTGCTGAGCACTCACCAGAAGGAAGCGATATAAGCGTAGATGTCACCGAGAAGTTTGATGAGCTTAGATTCACAGTGACTGATTCGGGCAAAGGCTTTAGTCAGGAAGCTTTAAAGCATGCAACTGAGCAGTTCTTTATGGACGATAACAGTAGAAGCGGCGGTATGCACTACGGCATCGGACTGTTTTTTGCCATGAATGTAGCCAAGATGCATGGAGGAGATATAAAGCTTAGTAACTCCAAAGAACGCGGCGGTGTAGTTGAACTTTCAATAAAAATATGATATGGCCTATTTACATGACTTTTGGAACGATGTGCCAAAAAGTCATGTGTTTTATGACTCGCAAAATGTATATCAATTTGCGAGTTTACTTATATTGAGATATTTTAATACCTCTTTTTTGCTGTTTATTGGGTATGGGAAATCCTTTATAATTAAGCAATGTGGTAACTAAAACAATTAATAACACCACGGAAAGAGGAAAAAAGTTTAATGAGGGGATACTTAACTAAAAAGGTTCCTAAAACAATCGATGATCTAAAAAAATACTGTAAAGAAAGAAATCTTAATTCTGATGTAACAAGGTTCTACATTGATGTTGACCACATCGGACCTGATGCATATGGAATCTATAAGGACTACTGGTCAGATGATTTCATTGTATATAAGAATACAGATGATGGATCAAGAGAGATCATCTATCAGGGTAAAGATGAAGCTATAGCTGTTAATGAGCTTGGTAGACGTCTTTCTATTTTTCTTAAAAATCCCGAGATGCTGGATGAATTAGATTTAGCGGAAGCAGAGAAAGAAACTCAAGAAGAAACACTTCAAAATGAATTTTCTTCTGGTACAAGTTTTGTATCTTCTTTAAGATCAGAGTATGGGGCTGATGAAGATACAGAGTTAAACTCTGAAAATGAAGTTTATACAGATGAAAATGTTGCTGATTCAGAATCAGACCAGGATTATATAGAAGATATTTGTGTTGATACCACAAAAAACGTTCACCTTAAGAGTTTTCCGATTAAGACTAGGTCTGAACAAATTTATGAAGATGGTAACGATGAAGATTATTCGATTCATGATGAGCATTCAATTGATCAGGAAACAGAAAGTGATGATGACAGGTATACACAATATCATTACGATCTTTTTCCTAAAGAATATACTATAAATAAGAAAAAACCTAATAAAGATAAACTTGAAAAGATCAAGGTTGCGCTGTTATTCATAATAGCAATTATGGCGATCATATTTTTTGGATTATATAGTGTTACAAACGGCTTTACAAATACAGATAGAGATAATTATAATAACGCTTATTATGATTCCTACTATAAGTCATATTTTAGCTCTGATAACTATGACTGTGCCGACCTTCCAGGACCGATGAATGGAAGTTATTATACTCCAGATGAGACACACTATTTAGCGGAACAGATCGAAAAGCGATGGAGCGAAAGGTTTAGATAAGTATTTGACCTTACTTTTTACTTTGCTCCAAATATAATATATAAAACAAACTAAACGGGAGGGGATTACAATGTTCGAAGACAAAACACTTTATGTTAAGCAGTTAAAACCGTTTCTGTATCTACTTGATGAGAATCATGAGTGCACCGGATATCTTGTTATAGGGGACAAGAAGGCTGCACTCATTGATACTATGATGGGATACCATAACTACAAGGAAGAGATAGAGAAGATCACAGACAAGCCTGTTATGGTAATCAATACCCACGGTCATCCGGACCATATCTATGGCAACGTTTTCTTTGACGAAGCTTATATCAGCCCCAAAGATCTTGAGCTTGCGCTTAATACAAGTAAGGATCCTGAATTTGTAGAAGTGTGCGAGGAAGAGGGATTTTCCATGCCACCTTTTAAGGAAATCAAAGGCGGAGATGTAGTTGATCTTGGCGGTAAGACTCTTGAAATCTATGACATTCCCGGACACACCAAGGGCGGAATCCTTCTTTTGCTGAAAGAAGACAGGATCTTATTTACAGGTGATGCAATCAATCACCATCTGTGGCTTCAGCTCCCTGGCGTAGTGCCATACAAGGAGTGCGTTGAAGCTATTGATAATGTTCTGTTCTTAGAAGAAAAAGCTGATTATATCCTTCATGGTCATGCCAGGGATTTCGATGATATATCTCTCATGCGTTGCGTAAGAGATGCGATACAGGAGATCATTGACGGTAAGAGAGATAATGATCTGGAGTATACGTATTTCCTTGGAACTTGCAAGCAGCATCCTTTTAGCGTTGTAGAAGGCAAACACTATCAGCAGGATGATCACGTCATAGTTTATGATGAAGCATATCTATAAGATTTATTTTTGAAAAATATACTAATTAAATGGAGAAAATGACAATGGCTAACATGATAATGAGATTCCCGGGCGGCCTTCCAAAGGCGCTTACTTTAAGCTACGACGACGGCGTAGAACAGGACGAAAGACTTGTAGAGATCACTAATAAATATGGCATTAAGGGTACCTTTAACTTAAACAGCGGCGCTTTTGCCAAAGAGGGCACAACATATGAACCCGGAACTATTCATAGAAGAATGTCCCTTAGTAAACTCAAGGAAGTATATAGTAAGAGCAGCTGGGAGATCGCAGCTCATGCCTATACACATGCAGCGCTCGTAGGCCTTCCTTCTAATATTGCTACAGATGAGATTTCAAGAGATCGTAAAGAACTCGAGGAAGTATTCGGAACATTCGTAAGAGGATTCGCTTATCCATACGGAGCCTACGATGATGCAAGCGTGCAGATCCTTAAAAACTGCGGAATATGCTACGCAAGAACTGTAAATTCAACACATGACTTCCGCATTCCAACAGACTGGCTCAGACTCCATGCAACATGCCACCACGCTGATCCTCAGCTTATGGACCTTGCAAAGCGCTTCGTTGAAGCTAAGAACAGCTGGTCTCCAATGTTATTCTATCTCTGGGGACACAGCTATGAGTTTGAAGAGAAAGACAACTGGGACGTAATCGAGAAGTTCTGCGAATACGTATCAGGCAGAGACGACATCTGGTATGCAACTAATATTGAAGTCTATGACTATTGCAAGGCGTTTTCAGATCTTATCTTCAATACAGATATGACAATGTGTAAGAATCCTTCGGCTATAGACGTTTGGTTCACATATGGCGATAAGGATGTTCATGTAAAAGCGGGCGAGATTGTGGAAATCTGATGTAATAATAGATCCAAAAGGAAATAGTAATGAAGAGTAATACTAAAAAAATACTAATTATAGCAACAGTAATTGCTATTGGACTGGTGAGTGTTTCTCAGCTTATCAAGAATCGTGGCGGTGTAAATGTACAATGCCAGACAGCGTATGATGTTGATGGAGAACTAGTCAGCTACAGACAGGATGATCCAAAATGGAAAGATCTGCATCTTGGAGAATCAGAATTCACCATGGAATCATCAGGTTGTATAACCACATGTATAGCAACAGCTATATCCAAAAGTGAAAATCCTCTTGATCCTGGCCAAGTTGCGGCTCTGTTATCTGATAACGGTGTTTTTGATAAAGACGGGAATCTGCAATGGGGCAAACTGGATGAGATTCCAGGTTTTAATACCAGAGTGTACGATAAGCCAGACGCTGATGCAATTGATGAATGCCTGGCACAAGGCTATTATCCGATTGTAAAGGTGCATAGAAATACTATCTTTAGCTATCATCATTTTGTCTTGATAATAGGGGCTGTAGATGGGGAATACATCTGCATGGATCCGTTGAAAGATGGTCTAACAAAACTTAAGGATTATGGAAACAGGATATACTCAGTCAGATGCGTATGGTATGAAGAGTAAATTATCGATTCTTGAGGGCGAAGACTATGATGATAGATTACAGATGGACCGACGGAAGAAATGAAGATTTCTATAAATTTTATCTTAAGACTGAAGAATACTATAGCAATATAGTTGGTGGCCTGAAGAATCGTGAAGCGTTTGTCCCCTATAACATTTCGGAGAGTATTTCAGATGTTCTGATAGCTTATGCTTCAGACGTAGCAGTGGGGTGTGCAGGATTAAAGGCATATTCTGATTCGGATGTTGAAATCAAAAGAGTATGGGTTGATCCTGAATTCAGAGGTAATCATATATCTACTTATATGATGGATGCGTTAGAAACAAAGGCTTTAGAACGTGGATTCAAACGCGCAATTCTTCAGACAAGACCTCAGATGTCAGAGGCCGTTCACCTATATACAAAGCATGGATATGAACAGATTGAGAATTATCCACCTTATGATGAGCTTGACGGAGCAATCTGCTTTGCAAAATGGTTAGGATAACTTGACATAAGGCTTTTTCGCCGGATCAGGCTGTTTGAGTTGTTGGAAACTGATATTAGGAAAAAGGAGAACGCACATGAAAGTATTGCTATTTTGCTGCAAGGGATTTGAAACCATGGAATTTGCTCCATTTGTAGATGTTATGGGATGGGCAAGGAATGATTATGATATGCCTGTGGAAGTTGTCACTGCCGGATTTTCTAAGACTGTAATATCAACATTTGGAATTCCGATCCTGGTAGATAAAAGCTTTGATGAGATAGATGTATCTGAATATGATGCACTTGCGATTCCGGGCGGATTTGAGGAGTTTGGATTTTATGAAGAAGCATATGATAAACGCTTTTTGAATCTTATAAGAGAATTCGAACGTTCTAACAAATTCATAGCATCTATCTGTGTTGGTGCACTTCCGATTGGTGCAAGCGGAATACTTAAAGGAAGAAAGGCTACAACATATCACCTTGGAGATGGCAGAAGACAGAAGCAGCTTGCAGAGTTTGGGGTAGACGTAATCCCTGATCAGAGCGTTGTGATTGATAAGAACATAATAACAAGCTTTTGCCCTGAAACAGCACCTCATGTTGCAATAGCCTTATTACGTATGCTTATGGGAGAAGATAAGGCTCAGGTAGTTGCGAAGGCAATGGGATTCTAAGATGTGAATTGTGCAGATAGTGTTGCGCCAATGAGGATGGCTTTATAAACAATATGATGAAGAACCAGAATTTCAATTAGGGAAGAGGATATAAAAGTGAGAAAATCGAGATTTGATAAGAAACGAAGTGCTTTAATTGTTATTACAGTGCTTATTACATCAATGCTTTTATGTGCATGTACAAAAAGAGCTACCTTTAGCGGAAGCAAGGTCGGCGGTCAACTACCCATCACACAAGTGTAATGGGCTTGCATCTACCCTGTAGTGCGTCTAGTACTCCTACATTTTAGCGGTGTGACTTCCGTGGTGATGCATCTAGGGTGGCTGACAACACCCTTTACAGACAAGATATGCTCATCTGTAACTGTATCAGGTACTCTGTATGCAAACCTCACGGATTGCATATTCCCATGCCGTACAGTAAATGCGGATGCTTGAGTATATTTTACGTAACACCAAGACTTATGTGTTACAACCTCATATATACTTGCCAATGTACAAAGAGTGCCTTTGGTGAACAGCGCACCTAACGGTTTTCTCTTGGGACTTGCTGCTGAGTATATCATAGCACACATGTTCTTGAATAACAATTTACAAGCGCTCCTCCCACCGCCCAAGGGCAGTGGGTTTCCGCCTACGAAACCGAAAGGATTTTATTTATGAAAATTATGGTTAGCGCCTGCCTCTTGGGGCATAATTGTAAATACAGTGGTGGTAACAACTACAGCGAGAAAGTCGCTGAGTACACCAAAGGGAATGAAGTTATTCCAGTGTGCCCAGAGGTTGCAGGTGGACTTCCTACACCAAGGATTCCCTGCGAGATTGTAAATGGAGTTGTTACTAATAAAATTGGCGAAAGCAAGGATAAGGAATTTAGATTCGGAGCAGAGCTGTGCCTTAAGAAAGCTCTTGAAGAAAAAGTGGACTTGGTTATTCTTCAATCAAGGAGCCCATCCTGCGGTGTGAAGCAGATTTACGATGGTAGTTTCTCTGGAAAATTGATTGATGGTAGGGGAGTGTTTGCACAGCTGTTGGTGGATAATGGGATAGAAGTTTTAGATTTGGAAGATATCTAACTTGCAGGTTAACTTATAAAAAGGGACGGACAAAAATATTATTTGGAGAGTTTAAATGAAATTACTGGAGTTTTATACATTAGAATCAATAGATTTTCCAAAATTGATGGATGTTTATCGTGAAAGCAATGAGGATAATGTATCATTTTTTTATCCTGAAGAGACTGATCTGGATAAGGGACGTCGTCTTGTGGAGCAGAGGTTTTATGATTATTTGAAGACTGATTTTTACAATAAGCAAGGTAATCGATATTATGCTCTTGAAGATAACGGAGAATGGCTTTCTGCTATTCGAATTTTCCCGGTAGAAGGTAAAGACAATACTTTTTTCGCAGAGGCTCTTGAAACTGCACCGGCTCATAGAAGAAAAGGCTATGCAAGAAAACTAATGGAGCTATTATTTGAAAAACTCAGAAAAGAAGGCTCTTTTGAGATAACAGATACGGTAAATAAAAGCAACGAAGCCTCTTTGCAGTTCCATTTAAACTGTGGATTTGAGAAATATAAAGATCCTGCATGTTGTATTTTAAATGGTAAAGTAGATGAAAAAGCTTATACTATGCGTTATGTGGAGAGAATAATTAAAGATAAAAACAGATTTGTTGCTATAATGGCAGATCTTAGAAAAATGCCTGAGAAATCAAATAAGATTACAGCCTATGGCGCTGGTCCTGATCCATACGATTTCGAAGAAGAAGCGGTAGATGTTTTGGGAGAATTCGCTGATGTAATTTTTGAGGAAGAAGTCTTTAGAGATTTACATCAAGAAGTGGTTAATGCATATTACCAATTATATTCTATTGATTTTATGAGATGCCATGAAGGCATAAGCACATTTTACGAGAATTTTTACAAGAATAATGAAAAAGAAGATGTACTTAGAGCATGTAAATTTTTTAGAGATAATAACCATGAACAACTAGCGGATATAATAGAAATGGGATACTGTGATTATGACCAGATGAAAGCTGTTAATAAGTGGTTTTATAATAATACTGGGGAAATATATACAACGTATAGAGAGCTGATGTTCCTTTTTGAGAAGATGTATTTGTGATTAGCGTAAGAAGATAGAGTGGGAAATATCAAGGGATAACTTAGAAAAACAAATCGGGATTAGTGGAGTAGAACATGGATAAAAAAAGGGCTTTGTCTGGCGCCATAACATTTATAACCCTGATGGGAATCGTAAGTCTGTTTTCGGACATGACTCATGAAGGCGCCAGAAGCATATTGGGCGAATATCTGAACCTCGCAGGGGCATCCGCTGCAACCATTGGATTTGTGTCCGGTATAGGAGAATTGTGCGGGTATTCACTAAGGCTCATATCCGGATTTATAGCAGATAAAACGAAGAAATACTGGACATTTGTTATCACAGGCTATGTAATACAGGCTCTGGCGATTCCTGCACTGGCACTCGTACCTGAACATGGCTGGATTTGGGCCTGCGGTCTTGTGATCCTGGAGCGTATCGGAAAAGCGATAAAAAAGCCTGCCAAAAACACATTGGTAAGCTTTGCGGCAAGCGAGATCGGAACCGGAAAAGGCTTTGCCTATCAGGAGTTTCTGGATCAGCTTGGCGCGTTTCTCGGACCGGTACTGCTTTTTGTAACAGCTCTTGTAAAAGGTACAGACGACCTTTTTACAACGTATAGGATCTCTTTTGCGATACTGCTTGTTCCTGCAATGATCACCATAGCTCTTGTTTTGACAGCAAAGATAAGATACCCTGATCCGGAGATCTTTGAAAAGCAGGAAGATAAACCGGCAAGCTTTGAATTCAGGAAGTCATTTGTTCTGTTCATGGCGGCCATCTGCTTTTTTGCTTTTGGCTTTGCAGACTTCACCCTGATCACACTTCATTCGGCTAATACCGGAGCATTTAATGAATCCATGCTCAGCCTGCTATATGCTGGGGCAATGGCTGTGGATGCCTTTGCTGCACTATTCTTTGGCTGGCTTTATGATAAGGTCGGGCTGAAGGCTCTGATCATTTCCACACTATGCAGCACATTCTTCTCATGTTTTGTTTTTATGACTGGAAATGCCTGGTTGATCGGAGCTGGGATAATTCTGTGGGGGATTGGAATGGGTGCGCAGGAAAGTATTATGAAAGCAGCTGTCAGCGGAATCGTCCCGCGTTCCATGCGAAGCACCGGTTTCGGAATATTTGAGACAGGATTTGGTATTGCGTGGTTTCTGGGCAGTTGGCTTCTCGGTGCCCTGTATGATTTGAATCCTGTGTATCTTGTCACTGTGTCTGTGGTATCACAGTTTCTGGCGATTGCATTTTATGCTTTATGCCTCCGGTGCAATAAGACAGAGTGCTAACAATTCAAAATTTGTAAAGGAGGCTCCCATGCCACACGTAGAGATAAACTGCTTTCCTGGTAGGAGTGATGAACAGAAGAAAGCCTGTGCCGAGAAAATAGCTGATGTAATAGCTGAAACTCTTGGCTGCAAGACATCAAGCGTTTCGGTAGCCATTAAAGAAATAGCTGAAGAGGACTGGAAAGAATTAGTCTGGGATAAAAAGATTGCACCTGAGAAAGAAAAACTGTATAAAGAACCCGGATACTCTTACAAATAATTCAAGTGAAGGCTGGAAAGTCGGGTTCATGATAAGAGAAGAACTTCATGATGATGATCCCTTGGCTCATGACCTATATGCACAAGGGGAACTTCTATATGATGTGACACAGATTGATAATGATTTTTGGAAGAATCATCAAGATTGTCATGAATATTTCATAACAAGAATAAAAGAAGCTTTTAATATGCTTGAAAATGATTCGAATGCAATAGAAATCAGACAAGAGTATATAGATGCGTATCAAAGATTTTTGAAATAACTCTTCTGCAAATAAACAAATTTGGGGTTGAAAGTGCAAAATATAAATAAATTTGAGATTATAAAGAAATATATCGATGAATACGATTATTGGGAGCTGCTTGCCTGTCATGCACCAAATGACGAATTTGATAGTTACTCGAAAAAACTGTCTGAAATGATTACAGAGAAGGATTCGGTTGAAGATATTGCCAAAATGATAGCAACTATCATGGACAAATCGTTTGGAGAAGAAATAAACCCAAAGAAGTTTATTACTACTGCGGGTAAAATAAAAAAAGCATTATATGCGCAGGAGTAAAAACGTTTTAATTCCGGTTTGTTTAAAAAATCAGGTTTTGGAACAGGTGAAAATATGAGATTTAAATCTATACTAAAAGAATTATTTAAGAGTGACTACAAAATAACCAGCATAAAAAGATACGATTCCGGCTTGATCAAGGCTCAGACATCTTCTTTAAGATGGGGAGACGATTTTTCTTTGTTATGCATAAAAGAAGAGCAGATCCCAGCATGAATTATGCAGATAAAGAATAGATATATCAATAGGAAGGATGCTATGGGAAAAGTAATATTGCTTTGTGGAAAAATATGCAGTGGTAAGAGCTATTATTCAAGAAAATTAAGAGATGAATTAAAGGCTGTAATTATATCTCCTGATGAAGCAACCTATGATTTGCTAAATAATGAGCAAGGGGAATTCTATGATATTTTTTCAAAAAGGTTAATTAAGTATTTAACCAAAAAAGTTGGAGAAATTGCACAAGCAGGAGCTAACGTAGTTTTTGAAAGAGGCTTATGGTCAAAAACAGAAAGACAAGAAGTCAGAGATTATTATAAAAAATTAGGGATTTATTGTGAGATTCATTATGTATGTGTTGATGATGCAACCTGGAAGCTAAATATTTCTGAAAGAAATAAAAGAGTTCAAGAAGGAAATGGAGGATCGGATTTTTACTTAGATGAAGGTCTTATGGGAAAGCTAGAATCTCTTTGGGAAGAACCAGGCGAAGAAGAATATGATGTCTTATATAAGGTAGATAGAAACTAAATATGGAGGTTGAAGTGTATGGGGAGTATAGAAAAGTATAAGAAATACTTTACAAAGGAATACTTGATGGGGCCGAATTCTTTTAGGCTACTTGATGAATTGATCAGAAGATGCCCTGAAGATGTGAAATTTGATCGCACTTTGGATTTGGGATGCGGATTTGCATTAACATCGCTATTTATTGCCAATGAAACAGATGCTAAGCACGTTTATGCGTTTGATCTTTGGGTTCCTGCAACTGAAAACTATAAAAGAATAACGGCCAATGGGCTGGTGGATAAGATTATACCGATTCATGGTGATGCAATGGATATGCCTTTTGCCGAGGATTATTTCGATAGCATTGTCAGCGTGGATTCTTATCACTATTTTGGATGCAAGGAAGGAATATTTGCAGAGAGAATCCTGCCGTTTGTCAAGGAGACTGGTTATGTGATGATAGCTATTCCAGGGTTAAAAGAACAACCGCAAGGCGAGATAAAACAGTTATTTGAAACCTGGGCCGAAGGCGATGATTCCGAACTCTTTAAAACCGCCAAATGGTGGGAGAACTTGTTAAACAGAGAATGTGGCGACTGCTGCAGGATCGAGGTCAAAGAAGCAGAGTGTTATGACATAGCATGGCAGGAATGGTGTGAATCGGGACATGAATATGGTGTAAGAGATAAAGAGTTTTTGGATAAAGGGTTGTTTGACATCCTTAATTTCTTGCTAATCTATGTAAGAAAAGGGAAATGATAAATACCAGTATAACTCACCAACTGCTAAAGGGATATGCTTAAAATCCAAATAGAAGTTAATACTGAGCATATTAGGAAGAGACACATGAGTAGAAAAATAATAGATGAGGCAATTGAGTACGTAAAAGAATTATTTGAAGGCAATTCAGATGGTCATGGCGTAGATCATGCAATGAGAGTATATCGCAATACTCAGGTTATAATGGAGAAATATCCAGAGGCAGATTCTGTTGTTGTAGCCTTGGCTGCATTGTTGCATGATGCTGATGATCATAAGCTTTTTAATACAGATAATAACGCAAATGCCAGAGGTTTTCTCGAGAAAAATGGGTTACCGATAGAGAAAATAGATTATATTTGCCAAATAATAAATTCCGTTTCTTTCAGTCATAATAGGGGCAAAATTCCAGATACAATAGAAGGAAAGATTGTTCAGGATGCGGATAGAATAGATGCTATTGGCGCAATAGGTATTGCCAGAACTTTTGCGTATGGAGGAAAGGCGGGCAGACCTTTGGGAGATTCTATAAAGCATTTTTATGATAAGCTTCTTTTGTTAAAAGAAGAATTGAATACAGATTCAGCGAAGGAATTAGCTCAAAAGAGGCACGATTACATGGTTGAATTTCTAAAAGAATACTACGCTGAAACAGGAGAAGAACTACCATGATATTGTCATTACAAGGGTGCATGGCTGTCGGGAAAACGACTGCCGTTAGATATATTCAGGAAAAAGCACCTTATATTAATATCAGTTATGAAGATAATACGGATATTATCGAGGAGATAAGATGCCGTAATCTTGACAAGAATCGCTATGAAGATTATCTGGAAATTCAAAAACTCTGGCTTCGAAAGGAAGTGCTACGGTATGAAAAAGCTGCAAAATATCCATGCAGCATTATGGATTTTGGGGCTGAGGAAATAGAGTTTTATACACTTAACTATCCTAAGAGTATCGGTGAGGATTGGGAAGTGGAAAATGCTTTGAATAAAGAACTCACGGAAGTTCGAAGCTGTATGCCAAATCGCATTCTATTTTTAGATGCATCTGATGATGTTCTTCGTAGCCATAAACAGCATGATGATACCCGTACCAGAAACTTTTTTGAGCACCATCTTCAGCACTTGATGCCTTTGAAACGAAAGTGGTTTCTGAACAAAGAAAATGTCGATTGGCTTATGATAGATGATTTATCAGCCGAAGAAATGGGCCAAAAAGTGAAGGATTGGTGCGATTCCTGTATCAATTCTATAGGATAATTAGCTTTCAGTTAAATAATTAGGATAAGGTGTATTTAAATGATGGACAGCCTGATACAGAGTCTGCCTGAAGAAATAAGAAAGCATATTGAAGGCAGAGAATATACGATAGACGATATAGGGAAGTCTGGGGCGAAGATACTTATATTCGATGATTTGGTGCTGAAGATAACGGATAAGTCTTCTGACGATAGAGATGCTGTCAAGATGATGCGCTGGCTCGAAGGAAAACTCCCTGTTCCCAAGGTCATATCGTTCGTAGAGGATGATCATCACAGATATCTGCTCATGACAAGGATCAAGGGAAAGATGTCCTGCGATAAATACTATATGGAGCATCCGAATGAACTGATTCCTCTTCTTGCCAAGGCGATAAAGATGCTTTGGAGCATTGATATAAAGGATTGTCCTGTGATAAAGGATCTCGACAGCGAACTTTCGAAAGCGGAATACAGGGTTGAGAATGGTATTGTGGATATTAGTGATGCCGAGCCTGATACTTTCGGTGAGAGTGGCAGGTTCAAGGATCCGAAGGAGCTCCTATTATGGCTGCAGGACAATAGGCCTTCCTATGAGCCCGTATTGTCCCACGGCGATCTATGTCTTCCCAATATCCTTATAGATAACGGTGACATAAATGGCTTTATCGATATGAGTAACTGCGGTATTGCTGATAAGTGGGAGGATATCGCTATGTGCTACAGGAGCCTCAAACATAATTTCGACGGGACATATGGCAAGGTGTATTCGGGTATCAATCCCGACCTTCTGTTCAAAGAACTCGGTATAGAGCCTGATATGGAAAAGATTGACTACTATATACTTCTTGATGAGCTCTTTTGATGTGATATAGAGCCTTAATAAAATGAACTAAAAAATCAATAGAATTGATGACAGTTTTAAATCCAGTTTTTCGCTCAATCTCCTAGGGAGATGGAGTGGATAGATATTGATGATATATCAAAAATAAACGTTGTTGAAGATTTCCACGACCTTTTGGGGTGCTGTAAATATGAGTTTTTACGATCCCGACAATAATGTGATCTATTTTAGGCAGTTGCAAGAGGAATAACAATCATGGATGAAAAGACTTTGCAAGATATATTGACATTAAATTTCGGAATGGGATCACCTTCTTTGGAATTCTTAAGAGAAGGCGGCACCACTACATATATTGTCAAGGGAAGGCCTAAGTATCTGCTTAAGGTTATTGGATCTGCTTTTTCGGGTACAGCAAGACAGTCTGCATCCATTATGAGATACCTGGAAGAAAATGGATTCCCGGTGCCTAAACCGATACTTACAAATAGCGTGGAAGCCTTCTTTGAAACTGAAATTGACGGGGAGAAGAAACTGATTGTTCTCATGGAATTCATCGCCGGGGACGAGCCGGAACTTGAAAAATGTGCATCCGAAGTAGGCAGGCTTGTCGGCAGATTTCATCAATTGATGGAGGAGTATCCCTCGGAGCTTGTCTACCGCGACAAAAAATTCTTTATAGGTCGATATATTGAGTTCCTTCGTAAAAAGAAATACCCACGTATCAAAGAGTATGAGGAACTGGGAGAGCGTTTGTGGGATAAGGTTAATAATCTTCCGCAGGGGAATTGCCACGGAGATCTTCACAGGGGGAACCTGTTGCAGAATGTGGATGGGAAGATTTATCTTGTGGATTTTGATACTGCTTGCAAGGCTCCAGTTATGTTCGATGTCATGGTTATGTGTGACATGACGGATTATTTTAATCTGAAGCAGGAAGATATTGAGCTTACTAAGGTAGTGTATCGGGAATTTCTTTCGGGATATGTAGGTTATCATAAATTGAGCCGTGAGGAAATTCGTTCTTTTCCATATTGGGTTGCAATCAGGCATTTTCAACTGCAGGCAACGATCCTTGAGATATATGGAGTTGACTGCATAGATGAAGGGTTTATAGATGGTCAGCTTTACTGGCTTAACAAGTGGCAGGAAGCAATCCCAGGATTTACAGAGGAGTTGGAGGAAAAAAATTGGCAGAGAAACGGAATATGATTGATATAAATGAGAAATATATGAAAAGGTGCTACGAATTAGCGATAAGCGCAGGTAAAAAAGGGTTTGACACTTTTGGTGCGGTATTGGTTTGTGACGGCAAAATTCTGGAAGAGGCTGAGAATACTGCTGATTATAAAAAGAAGATTTTTGGTCATGCAGAATTTAATCTTGTTCATAAATGTGCAAATAAGTATACAGACGACATTTTAGAAAAGTCTGTAGTCTACACAAGCTGTGCCCCATGTGAGAGGTGCCTGGCAGCAATAGCCTCACTTGGAGTTCATCAGGTTGTATGTGGGGTTTCATACAAAGAATTCTGCAAATTACTTCCGTTTGATTATCAGGCCGTAGACAGAGAAGATTTGCTTAAGCAACTTGGAATAGATATGACACTTACTGAATCTGTGCTTGAAGATGAAGGTATGCACGTCTTTGAATGGTGGGGCGGAGAATATCGTCCTTTAGACGAGCTTATTGCAGAAATGGATGAGGTAAAACAGAAAAGTAAATAGGCAAATTTCAGTATTCAGAGGAATGCATAATGAAAAAGACATTTATAGAGATGAAACTCTTTCAGGTAAAGCCCGATAAACTCGAGCAATTCGAAGCTAAGATTGAGGAAATGACCGCAAATCAGTTTAAATGTGAAGGCTGCATATCACTCAAGTATTTCAAGAGATTCTATACCATAGATGGAGTCGAACTTGGCGAGTCTCCGAGGGAGTTAACCAAGGTTGTAAAGTGCGTTAAGTATTATTCATACTGGGAATTTGATACGAAAGAAAACTATGGCAAGGCCATAAAAATCTTTTTCGATAATTACAACAAAGATTTGCAAAAATTTCTGATTTCTCCGTTTGATATTAACTTGGGGTATTCGGTTTAAGGTAATACTTATGACGATAGAATACAGACAAAAAGCTTTAGAAGCGTTAGCTCATTACAATATAACAACGACAGAAATAGAATTGCTGAGACACAATGAGAATCTGACCTATCGCGTGGGAAACGAGTATTTGCTGCAAATACATGAGCCGACAGAGGGGTTTTCAGCAGAGTTTTTTTACGACGGTGTTGATCGTGTCGATATATATAAGTCAGAACTTGATTTTCAAGCCTACTTAAAGAAACAGAGTATGCAGATACGCGAAGCTGTTGAAAACCGTTATGGTGAACTCATTACAAAGTTACAGAATGGTACATATGTTACGGTTTCGAAATGGTTGGATGGCGAATCGTTAGACAAGCTTGAGTTGAATGATGCAATCTGCTATCAGATAGGTGATATGCTTGCGCATTTGCATCAGAAGGCAAAGGGATTCCGGGTATCACCTGTAAAAACCTATGGAAAGCAACATTGCGAATGCACGAAAAGGAGATTTCAGGCACTGGAAAATCTGGGATTAAGCAACGAGTATTCTTTAATCATGCAAAAGTGCTGTGATCATGCCGGAGTTGTATTGGAAAACGTGCAGGATGAATTTCAGATGATCCATGGGGATCTGTCTGCATCGAATATCTTGCAAACACCGAATGGACTTGTGCCTATTGATTTTTCTTTTTTCGGTATGGGACATCCGATGTATGATCTTGCTGTTCTGTTTGGAAATATCGGCGGATCATTGGCGCGTAGGCAACAAATGGCAGAAGGATATCGGAATGCAGGCGGTACGATCCGTTACGATGTTTTAGATGCCTGTTTTATACTTACCTTGTTAGATTGTCTCGGAATTCATTATGAACAGTGGAGTAAGCAGGAGTGGTTTGCATCAAGAATGCAACGGTGGCATAAGGAAAACCTGATCCCGTATGTACAGGGAGAGCGCATTTATGCGGATGATTTTTATCTGTTACATGTGCAGGGTTAATTATAAAAAAGACGCTGTTTGAAAAATTCTTTAGGTTAAATCGCAATAAGATCAAACGAAAGGGCAGTTATTGTTATAATTCAAGCTGCTTTTTCGTTTGACCTTACAGCGATTCTAACCTAAAGAATTTGTAGGGGGAATTAATATGGCAATAGATGATCCGAATGTAATAGACGGAATGGCACTGAATAAGGAAAACAATGCTCTTGTTCTTTTGTTGACAGATCACTTGTCTTGGGATGGTGAAAATGCGTTAAGTGAGTTTGATCATCTTAATCTTTTGCAAGATAAGATTAATGCATACATTTCCTATCTTGAGTCTGGGCAATATGAGGAGACTTATTCTACTGAACAAATCGCCTTTGCAATAATAGAGATTCACTTCAAGTACACTATAACAGAGAATTGCGAGAAATTCCTAAATGAAGTCCAAAATCAGATTGGACAATTTGGAATTAAGATAGAGGCGGTTATCACTGATAGTTAAATACAACTTCAAGTTTTCTTTAAGCTGGATAATTATTATTTGAACATTAAATGGATTTTGAGGTTAAACGAATGAATAACAATATCATAATCCGAGAAGAGCGGCTCACCGCCTCGGAATATATAGACTTTCTCAAAAGAACGGATCTTGGTTCTCAGTATCCTAAGGAACGATTTGAGAAGCGGATTGCTAAACTTGTAAAGAACGTCTCCATCAGCCTGATTGCAAGAAACGAAGAAGGCCTGATTGTTGGAACGTTATTTGGCCTTACGGATTTCTGCTATTGGCTGTATATCACAGATCTTGGAGTTGACAGAGACTACGAGAGACAAGGCATAGCATCGAGGCTTATGAAGACAGCGCATGAGCTAGCCGGTGGCGAAAAGGATATAGCTGTTTATCTCATTGCCAATGAAAACGCCGTGCCTTTTTACGAGAAGCTTGGTATGAAAAAGGCAGATGATGTGATGCAGTATAATCATATTGAGTGGACGGGATGGACAGTGAAATAGGCAATGGGGAGTTTACAAATTACATATGATGGGTTGAGGAGCATTGAATAATTAGCACCTTCAAGTTTGTAGAGGAAATTGATAAATGAAAGTTAGAGAATTATATGACTATATTTTAACAGTAGATGAAAATCTTGAAATTTCAATTGATGAAGTATGTGTATGTAACTGGATAACCACAGGTGACAGAAAAATTTTTCTTTCGACCAATTTTGAGAATGCACCAGAAAATGAAGATCCGGAACCATATATTCTTAAAGTTGATTATTTAAAAACGTATCTCGAGGAGCATAAAGATACATTTGATTATGACGTATACTGTAGTGGCTATCCTATGCGTGATGATGAAAACAAGGTAACGGTTCTTGCCCTTGATTTATATACAAAGGATGCAGTCAACCTTATGGATCCAAAAGAATTGGATGAAAATGGTATTCCACGTTCTATATCAGAAAAGAAACCAGGATTATTCGAAAGACTTTTTAGGAAATAATTGAAAATTGCGGCGGCGCATTCTCGTGACTTTAGTCGTGAGTTAGCCGCTGCACCTTTTATTTAATCAGAGCATATGGTATAATGTATTCATGGACAAAATAATATATACTACTAATATATCTAATCTTACATATGGTAGAGGATATGTTTATTCTTTGCAGTATCACATAGTATGGTGTACCAAGTTTAGAAAAAAGGTTCTTTTGGACGGGATAGATAACGAGATCAAAGATTATCTTAACGATCTTGCAAAAGAATATTCTTTTTCAATCATGGCCATGGAAGTTATGCCAGATCATATTCATATTCTTGTCGACTGCAAACCGCAGTTTTTCCCATCAGATATGATCAAGATATTAAAAGGGAATACCGCACGATGGTTGTTTATGAAACATCCTGAGTTAAAGAAACAGTTATGGGGCGGACATCTTTGGAATCCGTCCTATTGTATTGTTACGGCCAGTGACAGAAGCTATGATCAGGTGAAGCAGTACATAGATTCACAGAAAACGCGTTAAAAGAAAGGAGGTTCTGCGATATGAAGATCATGTCAACTTATTCAGTAAAGATAAAAGAATACAATCATATATTTAAAGACACGATCAGACTCTATCGCAGAGCTGTAGACTTTTATATTGATGTCATTCTTAATGAATGGGACAGCTTTTTGTTATGCCCCAATCAGAATAAGGTTGTGAGTCTTGCTGAAAGCTATAGCGTAACATCAAAGAAAAGACCTGTAGTAAAGTATGATTTTGGTATGGATTTTTATAAATTTCCATCATACTTAAGAAGGGCAGCCATTGCGGAAGGCTATGGGAAAGTCTGTTCATATAAGTCAAATCTAAAAAACTGGGAGATCCTTGATCCTCGTCAAAGAGGAGAGGCACCATCATTACCAAAGTCAGGATACATATATCCAGCCATGTATAAAGAGAATACATTTAACAGACTTGATGATCTTCATGCAAAGCTTAAGGTCTTTTATAACAATACCTGGGACTGGATCACGGTAGCACTCCGTAAGACAGATGTAGATTATATCAGGAAACACTGCTTTTTGAGAAAAGAATGTGTGCCGACATTGCAAAAGCGTGGAAAGCAGTGGTTTCTTGATTTTGCATTTGAGGAAAAAGTAAAACTTAGTGATACAGACATCTTTGATCAGACAATACTATCTGTAGACCTTGGAATAAATAATGCCTGTACATGCTCAGTAATGCGTGCGGATGGCACGGTCCTTGGAAGACGGTTCCTTCGTCTTCCAAGAGAATACGACTCTCTAAAGCGCAAGACTGATCGCATCAAAATGGCACAGCGTCATGGTTCACAAAAAGTCTCCAAACTCTGGAGGCTTGCTTGTGGTGTCAATGATGACATAGCAGTCAAGACAGCAAAGTTCATTGTTGATACAGCAGTAGAATATAAGGCAGATACAATAGTTTTTGAGCATCTGGATCTTAATGGACGTAAACTAGGATCAAAGAAGATGAGACTTCATATGTGGAAAGCCCGCTATGTACAGTCGATGGTAACTGACAAGGCACACAGACTTGGCATGCGAATATCAAGGGTGAACGCATGGGGAACATCAAGACTTGCATTCGATGGCTCAGGAAAAGTATTACGAGGAAAAGAGTCATCTAAAACAAAAGGTAATTACAGCCTGTGTGAGTTCAGCACAGGAAAGATATATAACTGTGATCTGAATGCAACCTACAATATAGGAGCAAGATATTTTATACGTGAGATAATAAAGACCTTTTCGGCGACGAAAAGGCAGCGGCTTTTGGCTAAAGTTCCAGAGGCCGTGTATAGGAGCACATGCACGTTGTCTACGTTGATTAGTCTGGATGCAGAACTTCACGCTGAGGCGTGATGTTTCGGTGCCAGACCGTATATGTAGTCAATGAGTTCATACCTCAGAAAAACGGGTATGGAAGTACGCAACTTTAGTGTGAGGCTTCACGACGGAAAGTTTTACGATCGATCAATAGGTTATATCCGAACAGTCGTAGGTAGAATTAAAACTGTTGATACACGGAAATGAACCGGTTGTGTTAACAAAGAAAATGCTATTTGAACGAATTGAAGCATGTAATGGCTCTGTGGACGCTTTCCTCAAGAAATCACTCGGCAAGTATGTTTATGTAGAAGTGCAATTATGGAATATGATATAACATGAGGAGCATGAAAATACAGTGAATAAATTTATTAGAGCAATAGAAATAATCCTGGTAGCTATAATAACAGATTTTATTTTTCTGCTATCGGATCTAGCGGCTGCATGGGGATTGGATTTTGTTTTCCTTCTACTTCTTATTCTGCTTCCGTTTTTATGCAGCTTTTTGTTTTATATGATCATTCAGACTCCATCGTCAAAAGAGAAATTGGCTTTCACTTTATTCCGGCTAATATTATTGTTTGCGTTGTTGAGATTTTTGGATACGAGATATCACGGAGGCGACGCAATATTATTCTATGCCTTTGTTTGGTGGGTTACGTTCCTGGATGCAGTTTTATCTGTACTAATTTTTTATCTAATCGGATGGTGGATGAAAAGAAAACAATTTAGTGTTTCCTTGGGGATTCGCGGCAAAAGAATCGTAATGGTCTTGCTGACTTGTTTTATGATCATTACAATTTCCATTTTATTAAAAAGATATTGGCGTTTTTTTGATGGTTCGTGTTCGGGAACTTTTGTTGCTTCTCAAAGTAATGATATGGAGGCTATTGATAATAAATATACTGTGGTTCTTGATCAGCATTATTTTTGTTACAACGATGTAGTTGAAGCTGATTTTAAGGTTAGAAAATATTCGATAATACTGGATATGGATTCTATTCGAATAAAAGAGAATTCATCAGATATTTATACAGATGCTCAAAAGCAGGAAATGTTAGACGAAATCATTTACTTAGCTGAAAATGGTAGCATTAGCATGGGAGACACTGACGAAGTGGCGTTTTTCCATGACGATTCACATTTTATAATTTTTTGGCGAGTAGAATAGTGATAACGCTGAATAAATTCTGCTTTTTAGAGAGAAGGACTTATTTAGATGTGCAAGAGAACAGAATTGCTCAAAATATGAAGGCTGAAATCTGACGGAATTATAATGGAGAAATGACATGAAGAATATACTTGTTGGTGGTGGAACTAGATATTTTGGTATACCTATGGTTAATAGCTTGCTTAAAAACGGGCATGACATCACGATAGCAACGAGAGGTAATTCAAAGCCGGTATTTGATGACAGTGTAAACTATGTTGTTATGGACAGGATGGACTTTGAAAGTGTTAAAGAGGCGCTTGGCGGACAGCATTTTGATCTGATAATCGACAAGATTGCATATAGCTCAAATGATGTAAAGGCTCTGTTGAGCAACGTAAGCTGTGATCAATATATACAGATGTCCACATGTTCTGTTTATCCTAAGGAACATGCTGATATCAAGGAAGACGAATTCAAACCTGAAGAATATGAACTTCATTGGATAGACAGAATCAAAGACTATCAAGAGACCAAGAGGCAAGCGGAAAGAGCAGTGTTTGAGTTCATGGATCCTGCCAATATTTCTTTTGTCAGATACCCGATTGTTATGGGTGAGAATGATTATACCAAAAGGCTTGATTTCTATATAGAACATATTAGAGATCAAAATCCTATGAACATAGATGATCTTGATAAGAAGATGGCTTTCATATACGAGAAAGATGCTGGTAATTTTATAGCATATCTTGCAGATCATTTCGTGCAAGGAGCGATAAACGGCTGTTCAAAAGATGCAGTTAAAATCTCGGATATTGTCGGATATATAGAAAAAGGTCTTGGTAAGAAGGCAGTGATAAGCCAGCAGGGAGATGATGCTCCATATAACGGTATTGAAGATACACTCAGTTTTAGTACTGAAAAGGCTGAATCAATAGGCTATAGATTCCGTGAGCTTAATGAATGGCTGTATCCGCTAATTGACGCTCGAATAAAGGACATTTAGAAAATGAAAAAACATCCTAAATTAAATTACAGTGGCCGATTGATGAAAATCATAGTTTCTATGATTCGCAGATAAAATATTGTGATCTCTTTAGAACAAATCAGTTATACAGATGATTTTATGAGGAGCAAAAATGCGTAAGAATGGTTGTGTGGCAGTAGGTGATACAGATATGTATTATGTGGCCTTCGGCGAAGGCCAAAAGACACTGGTTGTTTTGCCTGGCTTATCAGATGGATTGTGGACTGTAAATGGTAAGGCATGGCTACTGGCAGGCTCATATAAAAAATTTTTTAAAGATTACACAGTCTATATGTTCAGCAGAAAGAACAATCTTCCGAAGGATTATTCCATAAAAGAGATGGCTGATGATCAGGCAATGGCCATGAAGAATCTTGGAATAGAAAAGGCAATAGTGATGGGAGTATCTCAAGGAGGAATGGTATCACAGTTCCTTACAGCAAACTATCCTGATCTTGTAGAAAAACTAATACTTGTTGTTACAGCTCCATATGCCAACGATATTATAAAGAGCGTGGTAACAAAGTGGATTGATATGACCAGCAATGACACTCATACCAATCTTATGCTTGATACGGCGGAGAAGGTTTATACCAGGGCGTATAACGAAAAGAATAAGAAAATCCTTCCTTTAGTAGCAAGAATAACCAAGCCAGCAAGTTATGACAGATTTCTTACAAATGCCAATGCGATATTAAACTTCGATGCCAGAGAGGAACTTACCAAAATAAAGTGCAAGACTTATATCATGGCAGGCAATAAAGATAACACTGTTGGAAATGATGCTCCTTATGAGCTGAAGGCTGGTATTGCTGATAGTGAATTAATAATTTTTGATGGTCTTGGACATGGCCTTTTTGAAGAAGATAAGAATTTCTATAATAAAGTATTAGATTGTTGTGACGCTATACAAGGAGAGACTTTGTAGATTGCAATGAATCAGTAGTGTTTGAAATCGAGAGTTTATAAATGAAAATTATAATGCGGCATTTTGAACATAAAGATATTAAAATAATTCAAGACAAGCTATATCCGGACCTTTCAGAAATTGCTATAGGAGATTTAATCACAGAATGGAATTCCGGTGCTTATCAAGGACGTTTTTTTGAAATGTTTGCTATCGAATCAGATAATAAGATTGTTGGGTATGTTTCAATATATGGAAAAAGCCGAAGCATTGTTTCAGCAGGGATAGAGATATTCTCTGAGGAAAGAAAAAAAGGGTTTTGCTTACTATGCTATGGCTGACTTGCTGAAGTATGCCTCTGAAAAAGGTTACCACATAATGCTCAATCAGGTGCGTAAAGACAATCTGGCAAGCATGCGACTGCATGAAAAACTTGGCTTTGAGAGTGACGGTTATAGTTATCGGAACCAGAAAAACAAAGAGGTTTTTCTATACTTGAAATTGCTATAACAAATCCTTTTAACTGGCACGCGGAAGAAATCTTGTGACTAGACGGGCTGATGAAGATACCATGTCTTATAACTCTAAGTGGGGAGGAACAATTCCTTTTCCTAAAGAAAAAGTTGTTATTGTAAAAAGAAATCTGTAATAAATCGCCTTTTTGAGGAAGATGATTTTAAGATGCATCTTTTGAATACTCATTTGGAAAAAATGAAATAAATGATTTTGAAGCTCAGAATTATAGCTCGGATGGAGAAAAAGATAGATGATAGAAAAAAGAATTATCGATGAATTTATTGCGCCTTATTACAGGGATAAGGATATTATGCATAATATGTGGCATATTGAATTGGTAAGGCGGCAAGTAGAAAAAATCATTGCGATTGGAAAGTATGAAGTTAATAGAGATGTTTTAGAGCTTGCTTTAGCCTTTCATGGATTCATTTATCGGGAAGAAGAAAAAATCCGTGTTTTTTTGATTAATAATGGTGTGAATGAAGAAGATATAGAAGTAATTATCAAAGTCGCTTGGGAATCGCAAAGACCAGAGGTACCCGAGACTTTAGAGGGGAAGATTCTGCATGATGCTCATGTTTTAGAGGGCGGAAAGACGTACACCGTGGTAAAGACACTTATCACAGGATCAGTCAGGGGGCAGTCGCTTGAAGAAACCCTTTCATTTATGCAGAAAAATGTACTTGGTGCAAATAAATGCTATTTGCCAGAAACAATAAAGATGTGTAATGAAATGAATGAGTATACAGAGGCTTTCTACAATGAACTTGTGGATGGAATCCGCTAAGCCAAGTTGTAGTCAAAAAATATATTTCAACAGTCCGATTGTCTATAAGGTGTTATATTGTGTTATCGTGAAATCTTTCCCTTGTTTTTTCCCTTATCAGCACTCGTAAAGTACCATGGGATGATATAACACAAGGGAAAACATAAGGGAAAGTAAAACATCAGCAAATTTAGTATTTACAAGGGTTTGCGGATGATGAAATAACAAGATGTAACGAGTTATAAAACCCTTGGGAATGGTTCATTCCCAATCGGTAATTTGGCGCATTAAGTTATTTATAAAAGAGTACTTTGAGCATATTGATATGAAGAAGATAAATTTTATTAATATAGAGGTAGAACATCTGTGGATGTAATTAAGATGAGCAAAAGAACAGAATTTCTCAAAAATAAATATTCATTAGAAAGACATCCTGAAGGAGGATGGTTTGCAGAAGTTTATACTTCTCCGTTTGATCATGAAAACAGAGCTTTAATGGGAAGCATTTATTTCCTTCTAGAAGGAGCTGATATATCTCATTTTCACCAGATCGACTGTGACGAGATCTGGTATCACCATGAGGGATGTGCATTAAAGATCACCATGATAATAGATGGAAAAGTCAGTGAGAGCTTCATAGGTACTGGTGAAGACCAGACTGCCATGGCAGTTATACCCAAAGGTGCCATATTTGCGGCAGAAAACCTTGATAAAGATGGATATTGTTTCATGTCCTGCGCAACAACACCGAAATTTATGTATGACGGCTTCAGACTGGTGGATGAAGAAGAAATAAAGAGTCTGTGCCCGGATATGTTTGAAAAAGTAGCGCATTTAGCGTTCTCTAAGGAAGAGCCGATTGTATGAAAACTGCAAGAATGATAATATTATCTATAGATGACGCATGCAACTTGATATGTATTGTAGCAAAGATGTAACCCTAGGAGAAACTAATCAATGACCAAAGCGATATCAACTTCGATATATTCTTTTAAAGATTTAATTGAGAATAATTGCATATATGTTGATAAGACCAAATATTTATATGATATTATTTCAGCTCCTAAGGGACAGTTCTTTTGCTCACGTCCCAGAAGATTTGGCAAGAGCCTTACAATTTCTACTCTCGAGGCTATTTTTTGTGGACAAAAGGAATTATTTAAAGATTGCTACATCTATAATGAAACTGATTACGATTGGAAAAAATATCCTATTATTCGATTGGATTTTGCTAAGGCTAATTTAAGTAGTATTGAGTTATTATCTTCATGGCTCTTACAGACTTTGAATGGTATTGCCAAGGCCAACGGGATAGAAGTCAAGAATACAGATCCAGCGCTTTTATTTGGGGAACTTATCGAGGCTTTATATAAAAAAGAGAATCAGACAGGAGTTGTGGTTCTTGTTGATGAATATGATAAGCCTATAATGGAGCATTTGGAAAATGAAAATGAAGCAGAAATGTTCCGCAATTTCATGGAAACATTCTATCAGATGATAAAAGGATACGAGCAGTACGAGCGCTTTGTGTTCATGACAGGGGTTATTAAGTTTGCTAAGCTCTCAATATTTAGTAAACTTAATAGCTTAACAGACATCAGCATGGACAGAAAATATGCATGCATGTTTGGATATACTGAAGATGAATTGGAAACGTATTTTGGTGAGTATATTGAAGCTTTGAATAAGCAGGGAATATATGATGAAAACCGTAATAAGCTAGATTATGCCAGCATTCTCACCACACTTAAGAGATGGTATGACGGTTTTAGATTTTCACCAAGAGAAGAGAGTGTATATAACCCTGTTTCAATAGGATCTTTCTTTAGAAACGAGGGGATTTTTTCAAATTATTGGTTTGAGACAGGAACACCAAAAGTGCTGATAAAGACCATGCAGCAGATACAGATTACGTTGGATGATGTCAGAGACCCTATTATTTCCAGAGATACTTTTAGTGTTTTTGATATTACAGAATTTGCTTTCTCGTCAGATGGAATAAAGAATGGCAATGCCAGAAGAATAATTGGCAAGCAGAAATTCCTACAGTTATTGTATCAAACAGGATACATGACTCTTGGAGATGTTCCTGAGGATGGATTGAGCGATTCATATTATCCTATGCGCTTTCCTAATAAAGAAGTTAGGGATTCGTTTCAGAAAAACATAGTTTCATTGTTTGTTGATGAGGATCCTGCGGATTTTTCTGCAACAGTAGATTTGATAAAACGTGCTGCAAGAGAAGGAAAGAGTAAAGATATTCGCAAATACATGGAAAATATATTTGCGAATATCCCATACACAATCCAAATTGCAGAAGAAAAGTATTATCAATCCATAATGTATACGGTATTTCTGCTCTGTGGAATGGATATTGATCCTGAGGTGGCAACTAATGTAGGAAGAATAGATGCTGTTTTGGATGCCGGTGAGCATATATATATTTTTGAATTTAAGTTTGAAAAAACTGCAGATGAAGCATTGAATCAAATTGAAAGAAAAAAATATGCTGAAAAATATTTAATAAAAGCGGAAGAAAAAGGGCAGACTATTCATAAAATAGGTGTTGAATTTTCATACAACAAGGATCAGAGGAATATCATTGAATGGGTAGAAGTTTAGTAGGTTTCTGTTCTGAATAAATTATTGTCTGGCATGTATTTTGTATCAGGCGGTAAGTTTTATGACTTACCGCTTGATTTTTTAGGGCAAGTTAACGATAAATATTGGTTTTGAGGAAATGTTTTGAAAATGGAAAGAAAGTATTTTAAAGATATAGGGTATAAGCCATTCCTATTTTATATAGTCTTTGGTGTATCCGGAGAAGACCTGGAAGTATCTCGTAAGAAGCACAAAGTTGATGAACTCCCGGAGGGACTCGATATCCGAATATTCACTAGAGAAGCTCATGGAGAGTGGATTGATGGATGGTTCACCGGTACATATGGATCTGTATTACAAAGTGCCAATCCACAGCTTTTTGAAATATGTCGAAATGCGGATGTATGTACAGTTTTGCAGGGAGAAATCCAAAATGATGCAACACTTGATTACATGAGAAATGTAATTGGTATCATCCAGGCTTTTATCGATAAAGGCGCACTGGGAATCCTGGATCCGCAAACAATTGCTATGTACTCGCCTGATCAATGGACTGACAGATTTTTTGATAAAGAAGTGAATGCTCAGAACCATGTTATTATTTTGTCTTCTGAAGATAGTGATGGATATTGGCTCCACACAAGAGGAATGGCAGAATTTGGAAGACCTGATATAGGAATAAGCTGTGTTACGGAAGATAAGATCCATGATTATACGCAACTGATCAATCAGATGATCTATTACGGAGGACAAGGCGTCTTCTTTGAGAACGATACGCGTTTACATACTTCTGATGGTAAATCATTTGTTGTACATCCCGAATTTGTAAATGATTTTGAAAATGATGATTACAACAACGCCTATTACAATGTTACGATAATAGAAGACATTCAATAAAAATGTACTATGAGATATTGCTTTGAAGCAGAAAGGAGCTTAAATATGAAGAATATTCAAATCTACACAGCTGAAAAATATAATACATCTGAATATGTTGAAGTTAAATCAAACATATATAAAACGCATGATTCTTTTATGGATCAGGATGCTTTTGTTACTACGCTATCTTTTGAACAGGAGCCGGAATATGAAGAAGGAAGTGACTCCAGCGATATTTCTCAATATCCACTTGAAGACGTTTTGGACAAGTATTATGTTGCAGTCTCGGATTTTTATGAAGATCTAAATGATGGTAGCAGTAATACTTGCTATTTAGAGCTTTCCGGCGAAAGCCTGGAAGATATTGAAAATCTACTTGAGATAGTGGGCAAACATGTTTATAACAAAGAAGAAGAGAGTGACGGAAAGACCTATATTAAACTGATCATCGAATAAATATAAAATATTGGTATTCCGTATTGCAACTTAGGAGGATGACATCAATGGGATTTATATCATTTAACGAAAAATACTACAAAAAGAAATTAGAAGAATATGAAAATAAACAGCTTTCTGAATCTGAGATTTATGAAGCAAAGCAGCTCCTGAAGATATTGGATGATCTGACAGATGAAGGATACACAAACCTTAATAACAGGATGGAAGAAGACTTTTCATGTATAACAAGACTGAGAGAAGTTTTGAAACAAAATGGTACATTTCCATTTCCTATTGATCATGAAAGATTGCCTGGTACAGTATTTGAAGATAAAGAATGCGAAATGGAGGAAGTACTGGAGAAGCTGATTCTAAATGCTGGCGATCACAATAATACTTCTGGCAATCCATTTCTTGAAACAATTCGTAGCTATTGCGAATGGATAGGATATGAAGACGATACTGCATATGTCTTTTTGATGAGAGATGCGATTCTGCCATATGTATTCTTTAAAAGCAGAAACAAAGACAATCTCTATCCATGGTTGATCAGCCGTAAATTTATGGAAGATATAACAAAAGAGGAAGGCGCGGATGATGACGTACGTATTCCTCTTTATGAGGCTTTGGAAGAGGGAAATATAAGCTTTGATGAATTTTTTGATTACAGCAAAGAGGAAATCCTTTCTTCCTTGGAAGAATATCCGGAGCTGAAAAAACTCCTACTTGATCTGCTCGGATCAATCAAACAGAAAAAGATTATAGTTGTTGAATCCGGTTATATGGGAACGATTCCAATGATGCTGAAAGCTCTGGATGAAAGAGTTGACTTTAGGCTTTTTACGACAGCACCCTTTTTATATGAAACATATAAAGACAAAATCTTTTGCCAGAAATATGAAGAAATAAGGCGTTTTGAGACATTGTATGCAAACGATCTACTTATGCAGTATTCTTCATATAGTAATGAGAAGTTTTACGTAAAGCTTTCTAAAGATGATGTTGTACATGATAAGGCACTTTCAGAGATTAAGAAAATGATTTGATAGATTCGATCCGAAATGTTTTTTGACTGGGAGAAGAACATGCGAACACGAGAAGAGGCTTTGGCTTATGGTTTATCATTTGAATATACCTATCAAGAGGCTCCATTTCATGATCAGAACTGGCAACTTATAAGAGTTAAGCCCAGCAAGAAGGCCTTCTTATGGACGTATGAAAAGGATGGACAGATATGCCTGAATCTTAAATGTGACCCGGAATGGAGGGATTTTTGGAGGAATACATATAAATCTGTACAACCTGCTTATCATCAGAACAAAGAGCACTGGAATACAGTTATTCTGGATGGTTCTATTCCCGATGAAGATATCAAAAGGATGATAGCAGAAAGCTATGACCTTGTTACAGACTCTCCAACAAGGCGCATATACGAAGCGGTAAAAAAGATCCCAAAAGGAAAAGTCGCAACCTATGCTCAGATAGCGAAGATGGCCGGAAATCCTAAGATGTGCAGGGCAGTTGGGAATGCTTTGCACAAGAACCCGGATTTTGAAAACATTCCATGCTACAGAGTTGTAAACTCCAAGGGAGAACTTGCCGGAGAATACGCTTTTGGAGGTGCCTGGGCTCAGAAAGAATTATTAGAAGCAGATGGAATAGAAGTTATTGATGGTAAGGTTGATCTGTCAAAATATGCGATTGAGATATGATCACGAAAAGATATTCTGATGAAAAGCAGAAATAGAAAGTAGAGGGGAGCATTACATGTACGTAGCAAAAGAAAACAGATATGAAACAATGAAATACAACAGATGTGGAAAGTCAGGCCTGTTATTACCAGCTGTATCATTAGGATTATGGCATAATTTCGGCGACACAAGCAGTTACGCCAATATGGTCGACCTCTGCCTCACAGCATTCGATAATGGCATCACACACTTTGATCTTGCCAATAATTATGGCCCAAGTGACGGTGCTGCCGAGAAGAACTTCGGAAGAATACTAAAAGAATACCTGTTGCCATACAGGGATGAGATGATCATTTCTACCAAAGCCGGCTACTATATGTGGCCGGGACCTTATGGAGACCATGGAAGCAGGAAATATCTCATCGCAAGTATCGACCAGTCACTTAAAAGAATGGGACTTGATTATGTTGATATATTCTACCATCATCGTCCTGATCCCGATACTCCTCTGGAAGAGACTATGTTGGCTCTTGCTGATATCGTAAGATCAGGCAAGGCTCTTTATGTTGGCCTTTCAAACTACGACGGCCCGCGTCTTGAAGAGGCAACACAGATACTTGATGATCTTCACGTTCCTTTCATAATCAACCAGAACCGTTATAACATCCTGGATAGAACTATTGAGAAGAATGGCCTTAAAGAAACTTCAAAACGCCTTGGAAAGGGCATCATCTGTTTTTCGCCGCTTGCACAGGGCATGCTCACAGACAGATATTTTAATGGTATCCCTGCAGACAGTCGCATAAAGACTGACGGAAGATTCTTAAAAGAAGACCAGATTTCAGAGGAAAAGATAGATAAGCTTAAGAAAATGAACGACATCGCATCAGATAGAGGCCAGACACTTGCTGAAATGGCGCTTGCATGGTGCTTAAAAGATGATAGCATTACGTCTGTGATCATAGGCGCTTCCAAGACATCACAGATACTTGATAATATCAAAGCAGCCGAGAAAACTTCATTTACAAAAGAAGAGCTTGAGGCTATTGATGCGCTGTCATTTTAATAAATGTGTGAAGGATCACGATAGAAAATAGATTTTAGGGAGTAAAACATGAACATCCAGATTTTTGGCACCAAAAAGTGCAATGATACCAAGAAAGCCGAGCGTTTCTTTAAGGAGCGCAATATCAAATACCAATTTATCGACCTGAAAGAAAAGAGCATGAGCAAAGGTGAACTGACTTCCGTTGCAAATGCTGTTGGCGGTGTCATGAATATAGTCAATCCTGATGCAAAGGATAAGGACACAGTAGCACTGATCCAGTACATTGCTGATGAAGATAAGTTTGATAAGCTTTTAGAGAATCAGCAGATCATAAAGACACCTGTGGTCAGAAATGGCAGACAGGCAACCCTCGGTTATCAGCCTGATGTATGGAAGAAGTGGGAGTAATATAGGAAAATGCCAGAGCAGCTCTTAATTGAGCTGCTCTTTTTAGGTTGATTTTAGTTAAGATGAGTTTCATTTAAAGCAAGCTAGAGCAAGCATGATCATGCTTGTAATCTATGACAGAAAGTATTTTGGGCGAGAGATTTGCAATGGTAACTAATAAGAATGTTGAAAAAATTGCAATTATCGTCCGTTTTTACCGATATACGTACATATAAATACATCCATGTATTTATAAACATGTACTAGATACATCCTGTATCCGTACACAAAACACATCAGAAAAAGGCGGATGATATGGCGAGAATATTAAATGCAGTAATTGTAATTCTTGAATTTGTAGGATTATATTTAAGTATTAGTAAAAGCGGATCGTTTAAAAAGCTTTTGATATATTATACCCAGCTATCGAATCTGCTTACACTTTTTTCATCCATATTATTTGTAATCTTTGGCCCCAAAGACTTGGTAGAGATCGTGCGCTATGTAAGTGTGTGCATGATGATAATGACTTTCCTTGTTACGGTCTTTGTCTTAGTGCCGATGTCCGGCAAGGTCAAAGAACTCCTCTTTTCAGGAAGCGGATTATACTATCATCTGATCATACCGATTCTGACAACTATAACCTTTTTGTTTGCAGAAGAGGACGTATCCTATGCCTTTGTATGGATAACACCAGTATTAACGCTTATATATGGCATAATCATGCTGATCATGAACTATAAAGAAAAGCTTGAAGGCCCCTATCCATTCTTCAAGATAAGAAATCAGGGCATTAAAGCAACTATTATCTGGATGGCAGTCTTAATGGTCGTTATAAGCACAATCTCTGTGCTTGTGTTAATATAACTAAAGGGAAAATATATGGAAGAACTTCACTGGAAGAGATGTGATTCCTGAAAATAACAGCTCCGAACTGTATTTTGAAGAATCCGATATCGAAGGATTCATCGAAAAGCTAGAACGGCTATATCCGGACATAAAGTATGTCAACAAGCTAATGACTCACAGCTGGGGACAGAAAGTTGTAAGGTTCTATGACCTTGATGGCAATTTGATCGAAGTGGGAACACCAATGTGATAGATAACCGCTAATTATATGTATTAAAAAGCCGCTTTGAGGCGGCTTTTTAATTGTGCAAAACCGGAAATGGAAGTTCATGCCGGATCATTGCTGATGAAATGTCTGAATTTGTCAACATAATCATTTTAAGGTAAAATTAACAAGCTTAAAAAGTTTTATGTTTTATTGGGGACCGATAATGAAAGATTATAAGAAAAGACAACGAGAAAATATTGTAATTACCTGCTTTTTTGTTATTGCTGCAGGTATAATGGCTGCACTGCTAATCCATTTTAGCGCATTAGATAATAACGAGACGAATTATATATGCTCGTTTTGGAGAGACTTTTTATATGTTTCTCCCAAAGAATATGCCATGCAAGGAATCATTTCAGGATTTACTGGCAAAACACATAATGATCTCGAAAATGGCTCATATCTAATGGATGACGGTAACTTGTTTTTATTTGATAACAGTCGTGGGAAGTATGGCGTTGCGAATGAAAACGGTGAATGGATAGTAGAACCGGCATATATGGAGTTTGATTTTCAGTATAGAGACAAGGGAATCATAATTGTTGAGGCAGATGATTTCTATGATTATGGCGTAATGGATCTTAACTACAATTTACTACTCGAGCCAGTTTACTATAATATTACTGTTTATGATGACCTGATTTCAGTAAATGAAGGTCATAAAGATAATTGCGGTGTTTTTGATTTAAATGGAAACACAGTTGTTGAGCCTATATACAACGAAATTGAAATATATGATGATTGTATTTGCGCCAGATTAGATGATGAATACAGAGGTACATATATATTATTTGATCGTAAAGGAAATGAACTGGCAAGGTATAATAGCGATTTGATTTTTGTATATGACCAAACCATAAAAGTTCGTTTTGTAGAAGATGAAACCTGTTATTTTGGGGTTTATGATCATTCTGGAAATACGATTCTTGAGCCAATATATGAAGATGTTGATGTATTTGAAGATATCGAAAGAATGATCGTTAAGGACAGTGATAATAATTACTACTTACTGGATTTTGAGTGTAATGATGTTTTAGGTGGCCCTTGCAAATATATTGATTATCCTACACATAAGGATGATGATTATGCATTTATAATAGAAGATCAAAATAGTAATTATAATATCTGTGATAAAGATGGAAATATATTATTGGATGGCAATTATGATTATTTGTATAATTTGTACGGTAGTAATGAGTACTTTGTAGCAGGTATAGATGGACGAAAAGGCTTGATCGATATCAATGGAAATATCTATATTGATTTCAAATATGACGATCTTGAAAGCGTGAACGGTCATGAAGACATCCTTGTGGCTAGTATTGATAGGAAAAAAGGCTTGATCGATATCTATGGAAATGTCTATATCGATTTCAAATATGATTATCTTGAAAGAGTGAACGATTATGAAGATATTTTTGTGGCTGGTATTGATGGAAAAAAAGGCATGATAGATATGTCTGGGAACATATTAATTGATTTTAATTATAAAGACATCTATGAAATTGAAGATACCAAAGGCCAAAAAGATGGTCATTATATTGTTATTACAGAAAATAATTATATAGGAGTTGCAGAAGGCAGGGAAATCGTTATTGAGCCTCAGAACTATAAATTATACACAAGTGGATCATATGAATATTGTAAGTATTTATACATTTCTGATTATAATATCTTATACTTTCCATATGATTATGGTAAATGGGTAATCTTGAAAGAAGGTCAAGATCCTTTGGAAGTCACCTGTGGAAAATTAAATCATCTTGGTGCAGATATTTTTCTAGGGGAGTTCACAGGCTACAAAGAATATGAAATGGTGTATAGTTCAGATGGAAATTATGAATATAAATATAAAGATTTCCTGATAGATAGTAGTGGTCAGATCATATTCGAATTTGATGGCCGTAAATATAATGCTGATGCAGCTGTTTATGAAGGAAAGACACTAATTGCAATAAATGATCCTGATTCAGCTATCATTATATATGATGGCAATATAGTATTAGATTCCACGTATTGTGGCAATTCCTGCCATGCAACGAGTGAAGGATATGTGTATTATTACATTGGTGATGGCTGCTACAATATTTATGATTATAAAGGTGAGTTTATTGGAACTGGGGAACTTCCTTAAAACTGAATTAAATACTTTTTGATATAATTGCGAAAGAACTGTTTTCACATAATTCTTTAAAGGTGAAAATATAACAGGAGAAATGGTTTTAGTAATGAAAGATAGTAAAGAAGTAAAAAAACGTAAGAAATCCTTGATTATACCAATAGTATATATTGTATATATTCCGCTTTCTTTTTACCTTTTTGTGTATTTAAGTGCTATAGGATCAGCAAATGTGCTGCCTTTATACATAATTGATCTTGTAAAAATATTAGTTATAATGCTTTTTTCTCACTATATACTTAAAACGTGTACTCACGTTAATCCGAAAAGTAATCCAAGTAAATATTTTATTATGTTTGCAGGATTTTGCTTGCTTGAATTTGTTTATACTATTTGCAGGCATGGTAAGTTTTATTATGGCATCAGTTCTTTTATAGCTGAGTATGTTGGCTTTTTGGTGTTAGAAATAATAATTGAGTCTATAGGCGTATATAAAATTCATGATGATTATAATGAAGATATAAAAAACATATGGTTGACCACTAATGTCGTTACTGCTGGTAATTTTATAGTATTAATGCTGTATTGTGTCGCAAGCCAAAATCAATTGAGGTCTATTGATATAGTTTTTGCTATTATGGCGGTTTGTTCACTGCTATTTAGAGAAATCGGAAGATATAGATTTTTGCGCAGTTACATAAATCGTGTAAATAAAGCTTAATTATGCAGCCAAGACCAGTTCGAGAGTATATAATAGATATAAAGCACTATGATAAAAAATATAACGATGGGTTTGAGGTGATTTCATGAAAATACTTGTTATAAATGGGTCTCCAAAAGGCGAGAACAGTATTACTTATCAGACTATGTTGTATGCGGAGGCGCTTTATAACAAGCACGAGTACAAGGTAATTCATGCAGGTGCTAAGATTAAACAGCTTGAAAAAGACTTTTCTGAAGCCAAGTCTATGCTTGAATGGGCGGATCTTCTTGTATTTACTTATCCTGTCTACACATTCCTTGCGCCTTCTCAGCTTCACAGATTTATAGAACTGGTCAAAGAAAATAAGATCGACCTTTCTGGAAAATATGCAACGCAGATTTCAACATCCAAGCATTTCTACGATACAACAGCCCACGAGTACATACGTGAAAATTGTCTTGATCTTGGCCTTTCTTATATTAGAGGTCTTTCAGCAGACATGGGCGATCTTCTGAGCCAAAA
Organism: Butyrivibrio fibrisolvens; assembly: GCF_037113525.1. Taxonomy (NCBI): domain Bacteria; kingdom Bacillati; phylum Bacillota; class Clostridia; order Lachnospirales; family Lachnospiraceae; genus Butyrivibrio; species Butyrivibrio fibrisolvens. Next base: position 2,210,832 of record NZ_CP146963.1, read on the forward strand.
GGGACAGCGTGAAGCCAAAGCTTTCTTTAGGCATGTTCTTTGGTCAGTTATAAACGGACAAAAGGAAATGGCTGTAAACTTAAAATCTGAAGCTCCTTTACTTAGCGCTTCGCTAAATAATATTCCTGATATAAACCAAAAAGAAAAAAATAAAGATAAAAATAAAGATAAAGAAATAGCCCTTGTTGCTGACTATGGGCCGGAGGATCATGCCCTCAAATCCATGATCGACCGATTTGTTAAGACTACGCTATATAAAGTTGAAGTTATAAATATAAGAGATTTCAATTTCTTCGGCGGCTGTATTGGATGTTTTAACTGCGCAGCATCCGGTATCTGTATCTATAAAGACGGCTTTGACACCCTTCTTAGAGACAGGATACAAAAAACTGCAGCCACAGTTTATGCTTTTAAGATCAAGGATCACTGCATGGGATCCCGCTTTAAGATGTACGATGATCGCCAGTTCTGCAACGGCCATCGTACAGTGACAATGGGAAAACCTGTTGGATATCTTATTGACGGACATCTGCAAGTTGAAAACAACTTAAAGACCCTAATCGAAGGGCGTTCTCAGGTTGGAGGCAATCCTCTTGCAGGCATCGCTACAAATGAGTTTGATGTGGATAAACAGATAGATATACTCTGCAAAGAACTGGATTATATCCTTACACATAAATACAAACAGCCGGCTAACTTCTACGGCGTAGGCGGAATGAAGATATTCAGAGACCTTATCTACAAGATGCAGGGCCTCATGCGTGAAGACCACAGATTCTACAAAGAACATGGCTTCTATGATTTCCCTCAGAAGGATAAAGGCATGATAGCCGGAATGTACCTTGTTGGAGCCATGATGAAGAGCAGCTTCTTTAAGAAAAGATCAGCTAAGATGACTGAAGGCATGCTGGTTCCATTTAAGAAGGTAATCGAAAAGGCTGGAAAATAAATAACTCAAACTAAATAACTGAGATAATTATACATGTGCGATGTTTTAATAACACAAAAATACTAATAATATGAGGCGGAGGAAGTTACCACGAACGAGACAGATGAAAGATACAGCGTTGCCGAAGAGGCAATTTTCGATGCATTTTTTATAATCCTTAAGGAAAAAGAGATTGATAAGATCACTGTTTCAGATGTGATCAAGAAGGCAGGACTTGTTAGAAGTACCTTCTATAATCATTATGAGAATATCCCTGCCCTTATTACGGCAGCAGAAGATAAGACTATTGAGAATATATTTACTATGATGGAGAGCTTCCATCCCAAGGATGACAGAGCTATGTGCAAGTCGTTCTTTTTGTCAATTTGTAACTATACAAAAGATAATCTTTTTCTTTCGACGCTCCTTCATAGTCCCAGAGGCGATATCTTTTTTGAAAAGATGATGGGCATGTTCAATAAGTATATAAGCACTGTGCCACTTGACGGATCAAAGCTTCAGAATCCGGAACATGCAAAATATATTATCGCAGGAAGCATCGGTAATACAGTAGGTGTTCTTCACAAATGGTCATCCTCCGGCTTTGAACTGCCGGAAGATGAAGTAGCAGAGCTGTTAACCAAAGTATTTGTTACGGGCATTCTTCCATATTTGAGATCTTAAATAGTTTTGTCTTAACTTGAATTGTTCCAATATGCTTTTGTGATAATATTTTAAGCTGGCTCATCCAAAAGAGCCTTCTGTCTAAGAATCTTCCTTGTTGTATTTCGTACAAATGGATTCTGTCTTACTACAAGGCGGGAGATCTTTCTATATGTGGGCTGAGATCTGTTGAAGTCATCAAGAACCTTCTGTAGTTCTGACTTTACAGTATCCTCATCCCATTTTTTCTTATTAATGATATCCTGATTCGGATAGATCCTTGCTGTGAGGATATTGTCTTCACCTGTTATTACGACTTCATCGATAAGCTTGTTGAGAGCTAATTTGTTTTCGATCTCTTCAGGAGAGATGTTCTCGCCATTTGACAGGATTATCAGATTCTTGACCCTTCCATTGATATATAAGAATCCGTCTTCATCAAGATAACCCTTATCACCTGTATGGAGCCAGTCGCCCTTAAGAGTTTCAGCGGTTTCCTCCGGCATCTTATAATAGCCCTTCATAACACTTGTAGATCGGACAAGAACTTCACCATTTTCAAATGACACCTGTGCGTTCTTAAGGACTTTGCCGACAGAGCCGGGTTTGTGGGTAGTCGGATTGTTAGAACTGATTACAGGAGAGCATTCTGACATGCCATAGCCTTCATAAAGGTCTATTCCATAAGCAGCAAATTTATCAATATAGTATTCATCAAGATGAGCTCCGCCTACAAATACAGTCTTAAGATTTCCACCGAAAACCTTCTGAGCTACCATTTTCTTTGGAAGAAGCTTTGATACGCTCTCAAGCTTTTTGTAGATAGTTTCAACCATCATAGGAACCATAAGCATGACTTCCGGTTTGAAGAGAGTCATGTTTTTGGCCATATGAAGGAAAGAATCGTTGATGCAGATGGTCGTTCCAAGGCTGAAGCCCTTAAGATAGTCCATTACAAGGCAGAAGGCATGATGTACAGGAAGTACGCTAAGAAGTGTCTTGCCAGGCTCGACATCATACTCAACGGACTCTACATTTGAGATGAGAGCTTTTTGAGAGAGCATGACACCCTTACTTTTGCCGGTAGTTCCTGATGTGAAGATGATCATGGCTGTGTCATCACCTTCGTTTCCGGGGACATCATCTGCGTAATCTGAAAGTTCCTTTAGTGTCTTAATACTACTGATTCTATTGTTGTGATTTTCGCTGGTTTCATTAGAGAAGTTGGAATAAGTAACTTTGGTTGAGCCTTTGATATCACTGTTTATCACTGAGCTTGCAGAATGACTGTTCACATCCGAACCAGAAGAATATTTTGATAATTCACGCTCAGAAATGCTATGAAGTTTTGGATCGGAATAGACCTTTTTCTTAGAATCAAAATCATTTAAAAAATATATCTTGTTAACTTTAGGACACTGTGCCAGGATCTTCTCTGTAAGTCCCATATTTGACTCTTCAAGAAAGACGCCTTCAGAATCAGACCTTTGTACCAGATCTATAAGATCCTCAGAAGGAAGCAGCGGATCAAGCGGAATTGCAACATTATTACCACTTGTGATTGCAAGATAGCTTTCCATCCAGCTTATAGAAGATGTTCCAATAAGGGCAAGGTGGCTACCGTTAAAGCCATCAGCGCTTAAGCCCTTACGAATCTTGGCTACGTTTTCAAAAAGACTTCCATAGGTGACCTGCATTATATTAGGGCCGGCTGTCCATTTGAGTGCAGGTATATCAGTATATTTAATTGCGCAACTGTCCACTAGCTGTCTGATTGAATTCATCTGTCTTATGCCTCCTGATATGCCATATTTAAGAGCTGCAGCGCTTCGCTTATAGTAGTTACACTTGCAAGATTGTCGGGATTTATTTCTACATCGAAGTTGTCCTCCATATCTCCAAGGAAGGACATCAGGTCAAAAGAACTAAGGCCAAGATCCTCAGAAAGGCGCATATCGTTCTTCATATCCTGTGGAGCAATATCACAATACTGAGCTAAGAGATTTTTAAAGATACTTTCTGTTTTCATAATAGTTTCCTCCTCTTCATAAACATATTTATATATTTGCTAATAATGAGTAAATCTAGGTAAAACAGATTGATTAAGATATAATCAGTAACATAAGGAGCTGAATAAGTAGTTCATGATCAAAGCGAAAATTTTCAAACATTGTAGTTACACATCATTCATAATGTCTCTAAGAGATATATCAGGATGCTCGATTCCCATAAATAAAATGCGCATCATATAGTAATAGAAGAGCTCAACATCTTTTTCCACAAGGTGAGCTGTCTGATAATGATATGAGAAGTTAAGCCCGCCTTCAGGAGTGTGAGTCACGGTCAGATACATCTTCTTGGTCGCTGCGCCGTTTGCATACCATTTGAAATAAAAAGGAATGTTTTTTAGATCCGGATTATCTGATGAAAGACTCATTGGCTGATAAGTCAGATAGCAGCTTTCATAGGTCGTATCTTCAGGTGTGTTGTAACGCTTTTTGATCTCGTCATATATAAGCGCCGGATCATAATAGCTATGAAGATATACATTGTTCTGAACCTGCTGAATATGTCTTGCAGCTTCTATAAAACTCGTATCCCCGCTTATGACAGTTCTGCAAGGATACATGATCGTCCTGCTGCCGCCTGATGTCCATTCATCGTGGGTAGAACGCCTTGCTATGAAGTTTTGGATGGAAATGTCTTCCTGACCGTTATTGACCTTAGACAGATAGGTCCTCATAGTCAGAAGCAGAAGATTGTTAAGTGATATCTGATGGTCTTTACAAAAGCTATATATATGCTCAGAAGGAACCTTTTCCAGCACATAATCCTTAACAGTTACAAACAGATTGTCTTTTTCTATATCACAGGAGCGAAGATTAGGATTCTTGTGCCTTTTCCTCGCTTCTTCAAGAGCCCCCGGCCCTGTTATGTCTGAATACAGCGGCTCTCCAAGCTTGTCGAGCTGATCATCCCAGAACTTTTTAGCTCTTTCAAACCTCTTTTCATTACCCGCTTTAGATAGATCTGATTCAAGCACAGCTTCAAAATCAGCAAGATCCTCCGGATATTCCCTGTCATACTTAAAGTGAGCGTAGAGCTTAATGATATCCTCGACCATAACAGCCAGCCCGCATGAATCAATAAGTCTGTGATCCATATGAACGAAGAACCCATTATATCCTTCCGGCAGCATTACAAAATAGAATTCGTACATAGGAATATCATCCCCATCAAACGTCGTGTACGCCATATTCTGTAACGTAGCATCTGCCTTTTCAAAAGATATAGTATCAAGTTTTAAAAGCTTGATCGAACGTGGAAGAGTATTAACAAGATATTGTTTGATTCCTCCTTTATCATCCGGCTCAGTAAATCGAAGCCCCAGACACTTATATCTCTTGATCTCCATATTGATGCATCTTTTAAGCAGTGCAAAGTCCATTTCCAGTTTTAGCGCTGCAACAATACTAACTCCCGAAACCTGCTGAGTCTTGTAAGTTCTGATCCATCTATAGTGCATATTTTGTGCAGCCGTAAGCGGATATAACTTTTTCATAATCTCGTCCCCTCATTTGTATTTTTTATAAAATGTAACTTATCACAGTAAAATAATATTTGGAATACCGTTACAGACTTAACAAACACTTTAAAGAAAATTGTCCGAGACTTGATTAATATTTTGCAATTGAGCGGGACAGGCAGTTTATAAATGGTTTTCGAGTCTTTGAGAGTTTCGAAGAAACGGAACAATCCGTTAGTCATAAGGTGTCAAAAGGAACTTTTGACACCTACCTCATTAAATTCAAGAGCATGAAAAATGGAGATTTATATTCCAGGGTTCGCATGCCCCCGCGAAGCGAGTTTCGAACCCTGGAATATAAATCTCCATTTTTTATGCCTTGAATTATAAAACTCGAGAGACGAGATAACCATTTATAAATTGCCTGTCCAGCGTCCCCGCTATGCATCAGTTGTCTACATTACCTTCTTTGTCGTCTACTTCCTTGAGCGTTATAGGATAGATTGTTTCGTCACTCAGTCCTTCTTCCGACCTTAAGTGGCATGCCGTCGTCATCCTCACAGTCACGCTATTTCCATTGATCGAATTGATCTCCTCAATATGATTCTTAAGAGTAGCAGCCAGTTCCTCAAGCTTTTCTTTAGAATCTATATAAATGATAATGCCAAAATATGCCTCTTTAAGCCTTGTTGCAACAGCTTCCTGAGATATAACATCGATTATCTTCTCACCAATCTCTTTAAGAAGAGCAGCTGCAACCTTGCTGCCATAGGTTTCTTCGATCCTATGATGATTTTTATTGTGCATTACAATATAGGCATAGTTCTTACCTGCTTCATTGTACTGCGCAGCATAGTCCATCATTGTCATCATGAAGAACTTGTTATTCATAAGTCTTGTGGTAGTATCAAGCTTTGACGGATTGGCAATCTTTAGAACCCTGTAGATTTCCTGATCTACATCTGCAAAGCTTCCCACAAGTCCCACGATCTCACCTTTATCATAAATCGGTATTTTATTACAGATGATATTGTGGACAACACCATTAACAATGCACTGTCCTGGTGCATTGTATATTGTTTTTCCTTTGTGAATGACATCAAGCTCATCACCCTGATACGGCCCCTCGTCAACGTGCCAGTGCATCTCTTCATCATTTTTGCCAAGAATATCATTCACTGATTTGATACCATAGAATTCAAGGAATGATTTGCTGACACCCCTGAACCGCCTATCCTTGTCCTTCCAGAACAGCTTATAGGAAGAACTTGTTATAAGACTGTACCAAAGCCTTGCATATTCGTCTGCAGTCACATTTTCATGGTCTGTATATTTGTTAAAATCAGGATACAGCGTATTATCAAGTGACATAGTAAGCTCGTGCGTAAGCTTTGTAATGATAAACAAATACTCGTGGCCTCTTGTTCCCTGAATCGGAAGAAGAGCAAACTCTCGCCACTCGTAGGAACCATTGCGTTGCTTTATTCTGAAAGTTTTTTTGACAAAAGTCTGTCCATCCGAATGTGACCTTTTTTGAAGGTTCTCATAATTTATAAAGTTTAGAAATTCATCGCGATCATCCGGGAATATGCTGTTTTGGGCAAAGTGTTTATGACCTTTTTTGAAAGTAAGTATCTTTTCGGAAGTATCGGTCAGGTATAGATATCCGCCAATAAGAGGGAATATAATATCTTCTTTATAGTTTATGAGAAGAACAGCTTCATGGAGACGATTGAGTTCTCTGAGCCTTCGGTCGAGAGAGTCTCTTTCTTTGGTATTCTGGTCAAAAGATATATTGTTAACAGAAGCCCTTAACAGATATTTGTTTTCGTGCTCTGCAAGATACATTATTTTTAACTGGAAATAATTTCCACCGTTCGTAAAGTAGAAACTCTCCAGACTCTTACTTTTTATAGCATTATCTGCAAATTTTTTGAACTGATTAACATTCTGAGAAGCAGAGTGATAGAGAATCTTGTCTATTTCTCTAAGATCCATGTTCATAAGGCCGATCTGCTCCTTGAAAGGATCGTTCATGAAAAGAGTATAGAAAGTATTGCCATCATACTCGGTGACATCAAGCGGACGATCAGTATGACGGGCAGAAATACTGGCAATTTCATAGAAATTATGCCATGCTCTGCTTTCAAGGGTGATATTTTTGGAAACCATGGATTCTAACAGCTCATCGTAAGGTTGAGGTTTTCCAAAGTAGTAACCCTGGAATTTGCCACAGCCTATTAGAGTAAGGAATTCTACCTGTTCTTTGGTCTCAACACCTTCACACAGAGTTTTGATTCCGATACGTTTAGCCATATTAATAGTTGAACGTACGATCTCCGTTGATTTTTCTGTCATGGAAAAAAGGAATCGCATGTCCAGCTTGATAACATCAAAGTCATAATCCTGAAGGAGAGTAAGAGATGAGTAGCCGCTTCCGAAATCATCCATCCAGATTTCGTAGCCTCTTTCTCTGAATCTTTGGATATTATCCCTCATAAGCTCTTCATCCTGAGCGATCATACTTTCAGTTATCTCAAAATGAAGATAATCTCGTGGGATATTGTACTTCTCGATATTTTTTTCAACCATATCAAGCATATCGCACTTGATAAAGTCAAGACGTGAGAAGTTTATAGACACCTGAAAAGCAGGCTTTCCGGCGAGAATATGCTCGTGAAGCTCTCGGCAGACTTTTTCTACGATAAAACAATCCAGCTTGTATATAAGCTCGCATTCTTCTAAAGCCCCGATAAACTTATCCGGAGCCAGGAAACCATGTTCGGGATCGATCCACCTTGCCAAAGCTTCTGCACTACAAAACTGACCTGTAAGTGCTCTTATTACGGGCTGATAATAGACCTTGATCCATTCGTTGGATATGGCGTCATCAATATGGGTTATAACATAATCATGTATTATGGAATTATCCGTTATGTTGTCCATGTTCAAACTTTTACCTCATGTATGATCGTAATGGAGTAAAAATATGTTTTGATACAAAAATGGGTATTTGGACACTATTCATACAAATATATCGACATTTTTTAACGGATTTATAATCCTTCCACCCAAAAAAACCGATATTTAATATGCATTTATTTTTAATCACAAAAAAGCAATTTTATACGTGTTTTGATGATCTATAGGTAGAAGGCAAAGCATATAAGAGTTGGAGGGAATACGAATGATCCTGTGGTTATATCTGTTCCTAATAATATTCATCAACGGTTTTGAAGCAGGCGGTTATCAGGCGAGCATATATAGCATAAAACAGACATATGACCTTTCCATTACCGAAATGGGTCTATTTGCTTCGGTTGAGCTTTTTGCAACGATGCTGGCGCCCATTCTTTTAGGAAGCTGGGCAGACAGGACCAAAAAGACAAAGTGCCTTCTTATCCTTTTAGGCATCCAGATCGTTTTTTCTCTGACAATATTCTTAAGTAACATATCAGCAATATTTATCGCCTGTATCTTTTTCCTGGGTCTTACAACAAGCGCCCTTCAGTTTATAGCTATAGCGACTCTTGCGGAGTCATATCCTGCATCAGGTAAAAAGAAAATAGGCTTTATGACATCTATGTATGCCCTTGGCGCTTTGCTTGCACCTTTATTTGTTGATTTCTATCTGAGCAGAGGCGTAAGCTGGAGAATGATATTCCTGATGCTTACAGTTGGCTCGGTTATTGCATTTGCTGGAGTCTTTGCATGCAGAAATCGTAATTTTGAAAACGCAATTGGTCAGGTAGATGAGATCAATGAAGGAAATGAAGGCTTTGTTATTGCGGGCGTTCTACTCCTTTGCGTAGTCATGTGCATTTACGTAGGATTCGAGAACGGCTTTGCGTATTTTGTTGACGCACTCTTTATTAAAGAACTGAATTCTCCATATGGAAATTATGCCCTTTCCATATTCTGGGCTGTTATGATCCCTTCAAGAGTTCTGGTCGGAATCTTTTCAAAGCATGCAAGAAAGATCCTTATCGCAGCAGTTATCACGATACCTGTTGTAACTACGATCATTGCTATGATGAGCGAGGGATCTATAGTTATGGCCCTTTGCATACCTCTTGGATTTGCATCCGGTGCAATATATCCAAGCGTACTGACAACACTTATGAGATTCTCGGGAGATAAAAAAGCTACAGCTACAGCGATGATCACAACTGCAACCGGAATTGGCGGAGCTGCATTTACAGCTTTGTCAGGCGTACTTGCAGGCATCTACGAAAATCATCTTTCAGGAAACTTCGCAATCAGAGCTACAATGGTAACATTGGCAGCTTTCTTCCTTCTGTCCATAGAAGCAGTCCTTGCACTTAAGAAAATCGGCAAGGTCAAAGAAGCAAAGTAGGCGGGGAGAATATAGAAGTTAGCTTTGGCTGTGCTGATGGTTCTCGAGGTATACCTGGGAAAGAGGAAGAAGAAAAGAATGGAGTTTCCGAAAAGGTAGATTCTGTCAGTGAACTGGATGACTCGTTCAGACAGAACGAGAGTGCTGACTGGAATAGTATTGTTGACTGCGGCAGTCACGCCGGATTCGAGCGCGATTCCAAAGTGTTCGAATTGTCAAACACTGATAAACACTATATTGTGGAGACGGGCACTCTCAAAATAGTAGTAAATAAGAAGAGTGAATATCTATTTGATGCTGTAACTAAAGGAAATAAGACGTTTTTTAAAAAAGCAAAACAGGTTTTAAAACTTGAAGAGACAAATGAAACAAATGAATCTTTGACCAAAACGGTCAGAAATTATGTAGGCAAAATAAATAAGATTTTTCTTGAAGAAACGGGACCGGTGCAGACAACATTTAAATTTGAAGGCGTGCATGTCTGCTGCGACTTAGAACATGAAGGGGAAGAAAAGTTTCCGTTTGTGATAAGAATGTTCATTGAGGGAACGGATGGCGGTCAGATCAGATTTCAGCATACTTTCCTCTATGTTGAAACACGAGTGAATAGTAAGGAGCGTTGTAATGGATTCTGTTTTATACAAACCAAGAAACGAAGAAATACAGATTCAGTTGCGTCGCTACCGGGATGTTTTGGCTTTAAACGGAGGCATGGTAATTGCCTTGTCCTTATGGGATGTAATTAAGGTATTTATAGGTTTTTTCTTAGGTGAAGAAACAATCGCAAAGATTATTGGCAATATTATGTCTCAAATGGATGAGTCTGTTATAAATCCAAAATATGAGAATGTAGTAAATATCATCATGTGGGCTGTTTTTTTGATGGTAATCCTGCTGTTTAGTATGGCCTTGTTTTTATATCACCTTTACATAGGACTAAACGCATTTCGAGCCGGAAGACAGACTGCAAAGAAGAAAAGAAGCTTTTATCTTGTACTTACTTTGCTTAGCGCTTTATTTGCAGTGTTTTTCATGATTTCGAATGCCTACAGTCTGATAAAAGGGGTGGATGTGAGTGGAAATGTGGATTTTGCCTATTTCGTAATGGAGACAACAGCAGCAATTAACTATGTTTCTATTTTATATGCTGCATACAAAATAAGAAAACTTGAAGACGCTGGGAGTAAAAAACGATGACGATTTGGCAGAAATTAAGAAATGTATTATTGGCTGTTTCAATGATAATCGTAGGCGTGACAATGCTTGTTTTTGGCGAAGAAGCATATATGGCCATTATAGGCATTTTTGCTCTTGCTTTGGAGATAAAGGGAATACGTATGCTTTGGTTCTACTTTAGAATGGCACGCTACATGGTAGGCGGTCAGAATATCTTTTTTCGCGGAATACTGTTCTTTGATTTTGGGATATTTACAGGTTCTCTTGTGTGGGTACCAAGAGCGTATGTTCTTATGTACCTGGCAGGCACGTTAGCCTTTTCGGGTGTTGTAGATCTTCTTGGAGCGAATGAGGCAAGAGGAATTCAGAGCTCCTGGAAACTTAAGACTTTTGAGGGGGTGGTAAAGGTGCTGATTGCAATTAGCAGCCTGATCCTCGTGCGAAGCGGAACAAGGGTAGTGGATGTCTGTGCTATTGGTTTTATCTTTTCGGCAGTCATGAGGATTGCGAGTACATTCCGCCGCCAGCAGGTGATTACGATAGATTAGATGGCAGGAGAGCAAAAATGCAGGGAGATTTTCATTATTATGCAACCTATAGCGCTGCATTACTTGCGGGGTACGATCATAAAAGCAGCGTCGATATATGCCATGCGGCACAACTAGTGGATCACTGCTCACGCACCTGGTTGAAAAAAGCAGGCGGGCCTTCTCAGGCAGCCACAACACAGCTCCAGGCAGAGCTGTTGCAGGCAAGGACAGATCCAATAGGCCTGTGCGACATAACAAGGATATGGTCGTCATTCCATTTCCTGCCCAGGGACCTGTATGCAGATGTCGATAAAGGATCACAGAATTATAAGGATAAGTATCGTCTGATCTGCGGACCAAACGGGGATCTTATTGTAGATACAGTAAAGCTGGCTCGTGGAAAGGGGTGCGAAGCAGCAGGTATAGCCATGCATGTCCTTGCTGATACCTGGGCTCATACATATTTTGCAGGGACACCGTCTCTGGTCATAAATAACACAAACTGGTACTTTTATGAGCTTTTCCCAGGGGATGGATCAGAACCGGAGCGCAGGCAGATAAAGTTCTCGCATAACCCATCAGCTTCAGAGGATGTGGATAAGCCGGTATATGTTGGCAGTGTATACCAGTCCGATGAAAATTCAATCATGAATCTTGGTCATGGACGCGCGGGGCACCTGCCAGACTACAGCTATATCCGCTACGCTTACCTACCAGCATGGGGCGGATACAGGGAAATCATAAAGGATAATCCGCACGATTATGAATGTGCATTTGCCCAGATGGTATATGCATTGTCATACCTCCGTGGGGAAACAGATGATTTTCAAAAAGAAACCTACGATGCAGATAAGATTTCTCCACATATAGATAGGATACGGGGAATAATTGCTAAGCGTCAGGTTGATGCTTCTGCAGACTGGAAGGCTTTTGGCGAGAGCCTTTCGGGTGAAGAGATTTCTGATTTTAATAAGGATGAGCATATTGAGGAATACATGGATAGCGAAAATAAATCCGACACTTACCTAGGATGTTTTTTCGAGGCAGCTCTTGCTCAAAAGAAGATGGTAGCTGCCAGGATCATGGAATCCGACAACCGCATTGCGGGATCGTTATAGATAGTGTTAATCAATAGGAGGAATAGAATAATGACTAAGAAACATTCTGTTTTAGATCATCCAATTATCGGATATTTTGTTCTTTTAATATTTGTTATGGCTTTTTCATCTATTGGTGCATCCCTGATAGATGAACCGCTTTCAAAGGTTATACCGGGTTACGCAAGAGAAATGTCCGGATTTGGTATCACTGCGACATATGCGTCCGGTATCGGAGCCGCTATTGGTGTTATTTTAGCGGCTATTATATTTACACTTTGGTTCAGGCCTGACTTCAAAGGCGTTCTTGGCGGGAAAGGCTTTTTGTGGGGTATTGTGGTTATGCTTCCTTTCCTTTTAGCTGATTATGCAGGCGCTGCTATTGATATTCACACATTTGGACTTGGCAATGCGCTTGTTGCGTTTTTATCCGCTCTTTCGCCCGGTTTTACAGAGGAAGCAGCATTCAGAGGCCTGGGCATAGCCAACTACATGAGAACGATCAAGTCTGAAAAGCAGATAAAAGCTATATTTTGGCTGTCCACGTTATTGTTCGCCGGTGTACATATAACCAATATCTTTTCAGCTGGAAATCCTGTGGCGGGGATCTTTCAGGTAGTATACTGTGTCGGTGTTGGCGCGATTTTTGGCGCGGTATATTTACGTACTGCTAATCTCTGGGTTGTAATGATCGCGCATTTTACACTGGATTTTGCCGGACTTATTAACGGTTACTATTCTTCAACAGGCGGTCTTTCAACACAGTTGGTTGCCAGTGATTGGGTTAATCTTGCGGTATCTGCGATAGGAATAGTGACTGCATTGATCCTGTTATCACCCAAGCATTACCCACAGATCATGGGACTTTGGAAAGAAAAGTGGAGCAGGTAGATTGCAGCATTCACGGGATACGCATAAGTAGATAAAGGAAAGGCTATGTGTATGAAGAAAAACGAAGACGGTAATTTCGTGCTGTCCGGCAGAGAACATGGAGGATACAGATGGTTCAAACCGCTTCAGGTCATTCTGTTTACCGCAGCATTTTATGCAGTGCTGCTGGGAGCTGTGTTAGTGATGACTATTTTGGCGGGACTGATGTCAGGAGTAAGCCCGGGAGAAATACTTTCGGGGAATAGCAGAGGGTACGATAATGTAGACATGTATACACCTGTCGGTGCAATCATGAACATCGGAAGTATTGCTGTTTTATTACCCGCACTCTTTTTTGCCACATTAGTCGTACGCTACAGATCATTTGGCACATATCAGTCTGTCACGGGTAAATGGAGAATGCGGCATTTCCTGATATACTTTGTAACCGGATTGATCGTTGTTGCTCTGCCTCTGGCAATTTGCTCTTTCATCAAAGGTGAAGCTACAGGGGAGATTCATTTTACCATAGCCGGTTTCATCATCTGCATGGTACTCGGATTCTGTCAGTGTATGGCGGAGGAACATATTTTTCGGGGACTTCTTATGCAGACGTTTGGCGGATGGACGAGGATTACGACTGTTGCGATCATTCTTCAGGCGGTTCCGTTTGCCATAATTCATCCATATAATATCACCGGAAAGATATCTGTGCTGTTATCCGGAATTCTCATGGGAGTTATGGTATATATCAGCGGTGGACTTGAGGCATCATGTGCCTATCATATATTGAACAATGTAACCTTATATATCATAAATGGTTTCGGGATACAGACCGTTTCAACCAATCTGAACATATCGGACCTCGTATTTGACGTCCTTGTTCAGGGAGCATTTATTGTATTGATAGTTTTCTTGACCGGCAAGATAGGAGAAAAAAGAAAATGAGAGTTAAGAGTCACAATCTGTGTGAAAAAGCACCTTGGCTTGTCATAGCAATCTGGATGGTTCTTTCCTTTTTTGCCACTCAAATAGCTATGCTTATAGCCGAAATTGTCACGAATATCGCAGGAAAGCAGGGTAATGGCGCAATGGCAAACGTGGCGGTGCAGGATTCCATTGGCAGTTTTATCCTTGTAGCGGTTACATTAGCGATCCTGTTTATCAACTGGCGTATGTTCAGTCCGGAGTTTTGGATATGAGCTTCAATCTGACAGAGAATCTTTTTGAGATAATCTGGGTAGTGATCACTCTTGTGTTTACTCTGTTCGTTATATTCGGACCAAGTAGGAAGGATATAATTCCGGTCTGGAATAAGAAGTGGAACAAAGAACAACCATGAAGTCTGGTTCCAAGCGTATTAAAGTCATCGGGGCAGGCTACTATATTAGGACAACATTTCTATGACAGAGAGGCTCTTACTGAGTATATAAATAATCTGTACTGAAAGAGACTTTTAAGAAAGGGGAATTATCATGGACGCAAAAACACTTATTATTTCAATTATTGCAGCGTTACTTGCTTTAGTTATCTGTGGATGGCTCTATCGTCGAATGATTAAAAGGGAAGTGCCGGAGCCTATAGGGAAACTCCAGGCAATTCTTCCGGTTATTCTGGGCGGCATTTGTATGCCAATTTCAGGGGCTGCCGGCATTGGATTATTATTGGCATTAAAAAGCATTGGCGTAGCGGCTGAAACAATGCAAACTCTTCCCGCATCTTTTTTTACAGCATTTTTTATGGCAGGTGGTGTGGAGGAAGTGTTTAAGTTTTTGGCCATGATCATCACGCTGGTTGTCCTTAAAAATAAAGTAAGCAATGTTTATGAGTATATTCTCCTTGGAGCGGCGGTTGGCTTCGGCTTTACGGTTGTGGAGGACTTTACTTTCGGAGAGTCGATTGTTGTATTGCTGATCAGAACTCCTTTAATGTTCACTCATATGACACTGAACATGATCATGGGAGAGTTTATTGGAAGGGCAAGGTACAACAAATTAAAGGGTGAAGGCCAGACTGCCTTATATTGGGCTTTGGGGCTCATTATTCCGGTGGCTTTACATACTCTGTATGATTCCGGAACAACTTTTAATTTTCCTGCTTTGATGGACGGTGATCTTGTTGTTGGCGGCATACTTGGCGGCGTAGCAATTTTGATAAATGCTGCTCTTTTGATCTGTGTGCTGTTAAGAGCCAAGAAGAACGCAGAAAAGTTCTCTGCACTTACCTTCGAGACTAAAGCGTAAGCTGTAAACAGGAGAATATTTCTATAAATATAACCTTCCATTAACGCAATAATGTTGCAACATATGCGAAACGTTGCCGAAACATTTTTTTCGCTTTATTATCATCTTAAATAAAATTTGGAGGGATGATAAAGTGGTATACAAATTCAAAAAGTATGAAGAAAAAAGTGTTCTAAGAAATCATCTGAAGATGGGCGGCGTAAACCCTGATGGTGTCAAAATAGATGTTACAAGTAAGTACTTTGAGATAGATTCAAAGCCTTTTATCGGCGTTATGGGAGAATATCATTTCTCTAGAGATAACAGTGATAACTGGTACAAAGAGCTTTGCAAGATGAAAGCAGGTGGAGTGACAATTGTTTCTTCATATGTTTTCTGGATATATCACGAAGAGATCGAAGGTCAATACGACTTTACCGGTGATCTTGACCTTAGGAAATTTATAGAAGATGCTCAAAGAGCAGGCCTCCAGGTATTTATAAGAATTGGTCCGTGGGCTCATGGCGAGTGCCGAAACGGCGGATTCCCTGACTGGCTCTTAAATAAGCCTTTTAAGCTTAGGGACAATAACGATGAGTACATGGCATGCGTTCGTAAGTGGTACGAGCGTATTTATCAAGAAGTTGAAGGCCTTTTCTACAAGGATGGCGGACCTATAATCGGCGTTCAGATCGAGAACGAGCTTGTTGACAGCCCTGATCACCTTCTTGCGCTCAAAAATCTTGCAGTTGAGATCGGCTATGATGCACCTTTATATACAGTTACCGGTTGGAACAGTCTGTACGGAGCCAAGATCCCTGTAGACGACGTTGTACCAGTGTTTGCAGCATATGTTGAAGCACCTTGGGAGCAGCATACCAAAAAGCTCCCTCTATCATGGCACTATATTTTCAAACCTGAAAGAAATGATGCGGCAGTTGGTATGGATATCATCGGCGAGTCTGATGATACAGGCTGGAAGCTGCCATATGACAGATATCCTTTTGCTACCTGCGAGCTTGGATCAGGGCTTCCTTTTTCACATCACAGAAGACCTGTTGTAAGCGGCATGGATGCTTATGCGCTGTCACTTGTTAAACTTGGCTGTGGCAATAACCTTGTTGGCTATTATATGTATCATGGCGGCACCAACAAGATCGGCCAGCTCACAACTCTTCAGGAAACAAGAGCAACCGGCTATCCTAACGACTACGCGATCCTTAACTACGATTTCCATACATGCCTTACTCAGTACGGAGAAGCAAGGCAGCAGTACAGACTCCTTAATCTCTTACACCTTTTTGTAAAAGATTTTGGCGACATCCTTGCTCCTATGGACTATGTTGGCGCAGATACGGATAATGGTCATAATCCTGACGACCTTAAGAGCCTTCGCTACAGCATGAGAACTGATGGCAAGAGCGGCTTTGTATTTATCAATAACTACCAGAGACTTGCCGACATGGATGAGTTTTCAGACGTAGAGATCGATACAGGAAGCGTTGTATTCCCTAAGTTTACAGTTAAAAGCGGCGTAAGCTTCATCCTTCCTTTTGGTATAGATCTTTTAGGTCAAAAACTTGAGTATGCTACAGGGCAGCTCTTGTGTAAGCATGATGATACAGTATTCTTCATGGCCATAGATGGAATCGACCTTAAAGTTAAGTTCGAGGGAAAAGATGAGATCGTACTTGCACCAGGTAGTGTCACAAAGATTGACGGACTTAACTTGGTAGCTTTAGATATAAACGAAGCAAGCTATCTCAGAAAACTCTTCGGAGATGTTTACGTTGGAAACGGCGTAGATATATATGAAAACGGCGAAAGCATTGATGCGATCCAGAAGGGAAGTTATTCCTACAAAAAGTGGAATGGTGAAGCTTTTGAAGAAGTAAACGTAGACAGAGCCTATACTGATCCGATACTTTCTATGACAAGCGTATCTGAGCCATTTACTCCAAAATACGAAGAAGAGCTCATGATAGAAGGACCTAGAGAAAGAGAATGGTATAAGCTTGAAGTATCATCCAAGGAAGGATTTGTAGAGATCACTAACAAGTGCGACGTATCTCAGATCTATGCAGATGGAGAACTTGTTGCAGATAATTACTACTGCGGCGAACCATGGAGAATCCCTGCAGCGCTTATATATGGTAAAGAAGCTTATCTTGTACTGGCTGAGATGAAGGACGACTTCTACAGAGAATTTTGATCTTCAAAAATATTGAAAATCGAGATTTATTGATCCAATAAAATTTGATACAATAAGAATAGTAAACAAAGGCGTTTCGACTTAATGTCGTGCGCCTTTTTTCTTTTGCCGGGAGGATAAGTTTGAAAATAAAATTTTCAAACTTCACAAAGTGGTGTCGCGAGCTCCACCACTTCAACCATTAGTCACTCGCTTTGCTCGCGACATGAGGTTAAATATGATATCACTTAATGATTATTTATATAACGGAGATACAGTTCTAAAGATAATACAAAAGTATTCCCACGACCTGAAAAAATCTGCAATAGAATCAGGCAACAGCATAGATATAGCCCACTGCAATTTCCTCTTGCAACTAGAGGAAATCCTTGAGCACAACGAATTCCTTACTTCCCAGTCACAAAGGATCAAAGAATTCTATAAATATATGACCGTTCAATATCCATTCCTTGCCTTTACCTTTAAAGGCCGTATCAAGTCTCTTATAAGAGCCGAGCAGAAATTCAACGGATACATAGTCGAAGAAGTCACTGACTACTATAAAGAAACAGGCAAGTTCCCTGATGAGATCGAAATGAAGCAGCGAAGCAGGCACTTCAGAGACCTCATCGCATACAGAATAGTCGTGTCCCTTCCCAAGTGTCATGTTAAAAAGGAAACTGACAGAAGCAAAGAAGAACTAAAGTATATCTATGAAATAGCCAATGCATTACCCGCATTCTTAGAGCAAAGAGGCTTCACCGCAGAAGTTTCAAACGACATGAAGAACCCATCTTCAAAACTTTTGGACCCAAAGGTAGTACCATATTACAGAGATTATATAGAGTGTCCTAATAAATACGGCTATAAGTCCTTACACATAACATTTTTTGATAACGAAAGCAGAAGCTACATCGAAGTCCAGATAAGAACAAAAGAAATGGATGATTACGCCGAAATAGGAACCGCTAATCATGCTGTATACGAACAAAGCCAGCAGGAAGAGCGTACTACAAGATCCGACATTCCAGAGGGCAAATGTATATTCTTCGACGAAGCCCACAAAAGAGGAGTTCTCCTAAAATGCCTTGACCTATCTAAAGTAGATGTAAATATGTTCGGAGCAATTAATAACAGTCTTATAAACGATGGCTGCGGCCTATACAGAGGCCGCCTAATCCTTCCTTTTGAGCACTTATCAAGATTCCAAACCGATGTAATTGATTAGCATTCTAATTTATACCTCTATATATCTTTTGTAGATTTCATGTTCAAACAGATGTAATTATTTGATATAAAAATGTTTTACTAATAAAAATATCTATAAATTTGAGGGATTCCCGGGACGGGTAGTTGATAAAGGATTTGGGTGTCTTTGAAAGTATTGCTAAATTCAAGAGCTTGATAGATGGGATTACATATCCTTCTTGGGATTCACCTGTCTGAGCGAAGCGAGTTTGAATCCCAGGATATGTAATCCCAGATATCATGCCTTGAATTAGTAATACTTTCATGACACCCAAATCCTTTATCAACTACCCGCCCCGGGAATCGGCAAAGTATAGAAGTTTTACATATAAATCATTTTCTATCGCTTAAGAATATTGTGAATAATATATATTGCATAAATTTACATTTTAGGTATACTTGTATACAAACAAGGGCGTTTTGAGATGCATCGCATTTCAAGGCGCTCTTTTTTATAATTTAATATACATGCCATAGAGTCTGGACTTCATAGAAATGTGCTGCATGGGACCCTATGGCAGGGCTTATACATTGAAACAATGGCGTTTCGGAATTCTTCCGAAGCGCCATTGTTTGTATAGCCTTCATATCGTTGTCAGTTTATTGGCAAATCTGAGAAGGGGGTGTGAATATGATAAGTTACATGGAGATGTGTGGCCAGAGAGAACGGGTAGAAGACATGGAGGTATACGCAGGGACAGATGTTGTCAATGAGCAGCTGGCAAGGTATGGCGTTAAGTTTGGTATTTACAAGAATAACGAATTCAAAGAACAGCTATTTCCTTTTGACATGATCCCACGAGTTATCGACAGTGTTGAATTCTCATATCTGGAAAAAGGATTAAAGCAGCGCGTAATGGCTCTTAATCTTTTTATAGCAGATATATACGGGCCAAAGAGGATAATCAGAGATGAGGTTGTTCCTGAGGAATTCATATATGCAGGAAGCGGGTACCTTCCTCAGTGTGAAGGAATCGTTCCGCCCAAGGGAGTCTATTCACATATATCCGGAATCGATCTTGTTCAGAGTAAGGACGGAACCTGGTATATTCTTGAAGATAATCTGAGGATCCCGTCGGGAGCTTCATATCCAATGATAGCAAGGAGTATTACAAGGCGTAGCGATCCATCACTTTTTACAGGTAAGCATATTGAAGATAACCGCAATTATGCAGGGCTTCTTAGGCATACCATGGACTACGTAAGTTGCGGCGGGCATACTGTCATTCTTACTCCAGGCAGGTATAATGCGGCGTACTTTGAGCATTCCTATCTTGCGGAAAAAACAGGAGCGCATCTTGTTTCAGGACACGAACTCATTGTAGAGAACGATCATCTTTACTTCATTGACTATTCAGGAAGAAAAGAAAGAGTCGGCGCAGTATACAGAAGGATATCTGATGAGTATCTTGATCCTATGAGTTTCAATGAAGGATCAGTTATAGGCATTCCCCATATTTTTGATATATACAGGAAAGGCAATGTGGCACTTTTAAATGCACCGGGTAATGGCGTTGCTGATGATAAGGGCATTTACTATTTTGTCCCTAAGATGATCAAGTATTATCTTGATGAAGATCCTATCCTTAATAATGCTCCTACATATCTACCTTTCTATAGAGATGATATGAACTATGTCCTTGAGCATTTCGATGACCTTGTTTTAAAAGACGTTGCAGAAGCAGGCGGCTACGGCGTTGTATTTGGCAATAAGCTGACCAGGGAAGAGAAAAACAGATTCATAGCAATGCTGAAAAAAGAGCCTAGAAGGTTCATAGCTCAGGAAGTAATAGATTTTGTAGATATAGAGATAATGGAAAAAGGAGCATTTGTGCCAAGAAAGGCAGATCTTAGAGCTTTTGTACTTATGGCAGAAGAACCGGTTGTATGGAAGAGCGGCCTGACCAGATTTTCCAGAAATCCAGATTCTTTTATCGTAAATTCTTCACAGGGAGGAGGCTTTAAAGACACATGGGTATTATCTCAATAGAAAATACTGACAGACTGTTCTGGCTTGGGAGGTATACAGAAAGGGTGTATACCACGATCAAGATTTTTGCAGATAAGTTCGACTCAATGATCGATCTTGATGAGATCGAGTATGAGGATTTTTGTAAAAGTCAGGATATACCAAATATATATAAATCAAAGCAGGACTTTATACAGAAGTATTGCTTTAGCCTTGAAGATGAGAATTCTATTTTTTCCAACCTTATGAGGGCTTATGATAATGCGATAGTCCTTAGAGAAGAGATCGGAAGTGAGTCGCTTTCGTATATTCAGCTTGCGGTTTATGCCATGAATCAGGCTGCTATATCAGGCGCACCGCTTCTTGGACTTCAGAAGGTTACTGATAATATAGCGGCTTTCTGGGGCATGGCCGACGATGATATAGATGAGTCGCAGATCAGGAACATCATCAAAGTCGGTAAGCTGATCGAAAGAATTGATATTTATTCAAGACTGGGAAAAGACCCTGAGATGTTAAGAAGGGAAGCAAGAAGACTTTCAAACAGAATAGATAAAAGTCAAATAAGATACAGCTTGAAGACGCTTGCACATGTGAACTATCTTGTTCAGCTTGATGAAGTTCCTTATGATACGCTGACTGAAGCTGTAGAGCGATTGGTGGTTGATACAAATTGAAAAGGTTGTATTTTGAATATCATATGAAGCTTTCGTTCAGCTCTGAAGTGAAAGAGCATAGATTTTCTCTAAAGTGCACACCTCATGATACGGATATGCAGGAGACAAAGGGCATATCCGTATCCGTATTTCCTGATAATATCACGGGTACAGACATTGATTCTCATGGAAATATAACAATTTTCGGGTATACCAAAGGATCTCATACATCTTTTGGCTTTGATGTAAAAGGCGAAGTAACAACAGGCCTTAAGGAGTATGAAAAGGCCAAAGAACTTCATATGCTGGGCATGTACAGGTATCAGACAAGGATTACAACTCCGGGAAAAGAGATACTGGATTTTGCCAAAGAAATTGACCTTGATAACTGCCTGGGTAATAAAGAAAAAGCATATGTGATAATGACAGCTCTATATGATAAGTTTACCTATCAGCAGGGCTGCACCGATATGGATACTACCGCAGAAGGAGCTCTTGAAGGCAGATGCGGTGTGTGCCAGGACTATGCACATATAATGCTTTCTTTATGCAGGATGCAGTCAATTCCCTGCAGATACGTTACGGGTATGATGATTGGTGAAGGGCATTCTCATGCATGGGTTGAAGTATGGGATGATTCAAAATGGATCGGGTTTGATCCGACTAATAACAAGATGGTGGGGGATGAATATATCAAGATCTCTAATGGCAGAGACTTTAGAGACTGTCTTGTAAATCAGGGGATGTTTACAGGTAATGTTAATCAGGTGCAGGAAGTATCTGTGATTGTTAATGAGGTGTAGATATCATAAAAAACCTGTAAGTATTCTAAAAGAATAGTTTTATAAATATGAGTAATAGAGGTTTATATCAATATGATCGAAACTATAAGTGATATAGTCAGATTCCCTCTTCCTGTTGGCGAAGATTTTTTTATCAAAAGGCACAGGTTTGAAGCGGGAGGCAAGGACAAAAAGAGAATATGCATCGTCACAGGTATTCACGGTGATGAGCTTGAGGGGCAGTTCGTATGCTATGAAGTTGCAAGACAGATCAAAAAGGCTGCAGACAAGCTATCAGGCATCGTTGATATCTATCCTGCCATGAATCCTTTTGGTATAGATTCTATTAGTCGTGGTATACCTGCCTTTGACCTTGATATGAACAGGATATTCCCTGGAAGCATAGACGGTGACATGAATGAGTATCTGGCATCAGAGATCATTAAAGAACTGACAGGAGCAGACCTTGTTCTGGATATCCATGCAAGTAACATCTTCCTTACAGAAGTTCCACAGATAAGGATCAACGAAGTAAGCGCTTCAAGCCTTCTTCCTCTTGCAGTCAAGTCCAACATGGATCTTATCTGGATACATGGAAACAGCACAGTGCTTGAGTCAACTATGGCATATTCTCTTAACAGCGTGGGCACTAAAACTCTTGTTGTTGAGATGGGCGTTGGTATGAGGATCACCAGGCAGTACGGTGAGCAGCTTACAAGCGGCATCTTTTCCCTAATGTCAGAGCTGGGGATATGGAAAGGTGATGTAGATAATATCAAAAAGCCTATCATAGCTCAGGACAGCGATGGAACAGATGTATGCTTTTTGAATGCGTCCTGCACCGGAGTCTATATTAAGGAAAAAGAGCATGGTGCACTGGTTAGTAAAGGCGATCTTGTAGGCAGGATAATAAGTCCTTTGTCGGGAGATGTTCTCGAAGATGTAAGAGCCCCGGAAGACGGGCTTTTATTTACAGTAAGAGAATACCCGATAGTTGATGAAGGGTCTCTTATGGGAAGGATACTTAGGAAAAAGGTACTTCTTGAAAATAAGAAATAGTTTTCTGATATTAGGAAAACAATATAATTCGGATCATTTGGGAGATACTTTATGAAAAAGAGCGAGATATACTCTTTTAAGGGTCTATATAGGGACGATTTTAAAGTTACAGGATACGAGTTTGGTGAGGGCAATAAGACAGTCTGCATTGTAGGGAGCCTTCGTGGTAATGAATATCAGCAGATATATGTCTGCAGCCGTCTTATAGAGAAATTAAAAGAGATAGAAGAAGCAGGGATGATCCAAAAGGGAAAGTCCATAATGGTGATTCCTTGTGCAAATCCCTATTCTGTAAATATCAAAAAGAGATTCTGGAGCATTGATAATACGGACATAAACAGAATGTTCCCAGGCTACGATCTTGGCGAGACTACCCAGAGAATAGCTGATGGAATATTTAAGGTGGTCAAGGAATATAAGTACGGAATCCAGTTTGCATCATTTTATATGCCGGGACATTTCATCCCCCAGGTAAGAATGATGAAGACAGGCAATGAAAATGTTGACCTTGCAAGGAAATTTGGCCTTCCGTATATAGTTCTTCATAAACCAAGACCCTTTGATACAACTACCCTTAATTACAACTGGCAGATATGGGATACAGAAGCTTTTTCTATATATACTTCAAGTACTGAAAAGATAGATAAAAAGAGCGCTAACCTTGGTGTGAATGCTGTACTTAACTTCCTTGAAAGAGAAGGCGTAATTGAGTACAAGAGCGTTCCTTTTTTTCCCTCGAAGGTGGTAGAAAGTGATAAGTTTATAACCATCAGATCAAGTAATGCTGGTTTCCTTGATTCAATTGCAAAGGTGGGAGCAGAGGTTCACAAGGGGCAGATCATTGCCTATATTACAGACCCTTATACTGCGCAGGTGTTACAGACAGTTAAGGCAGATCATGACGGCGTGATAGCTTTTGCATATGATAGCCCCCTGGCTTATAAGAATACGGCATTGTTTAAGATTATTCCCTGATATGTGCAAAGAAATACTTCCATGTATTTCTATATTTAGATACTTATTACATCCGTACATAAAAATATATAGAATTATTATGCGAATAATCCTATAATTATTATGTATTAAATTTGGGGTGAAGAGTAGTTTTGAGGCTTACTCTTTGGTTTATCAAAAATATTATTATACTAGCGGAGGTAGATACTATGGGAAATGTTCTGGACATTGCTGAGATCATGAAGAAGATCAATGGTAACAAAGAGCTTATGGCTCAGATTGCAAAAGCTGATGCCAAGCAGGGCGTTGAGCTTCTCAAGAAGGTTAACATCGACGTATCTGAAGAGGATATCAAGAAGATTCAGGCTACAGTTGCTGATGGCAAGTTTGATCTTGGAGATATCAAGGATCTTGCTGGTGGATTGTTTAAGAAATAATTCTATACATTTGATAAAGGTATAACTATAATAATACGGGTGATGCTACTTGGGCATTATCCGTATTTTTATTATATTTAATTCAAGGGAGAGTGTTTTATGAGTTTTGGTTTTTCTTATATTGGCCTTATCTGGCTTGTTATGCTTCTTGTTCCTAATTTCATCTGGACCAGAAATAAGCCGGATGAATATGAAAAATATGTTGTGAATGAAAATAAGGTTCTGCTTACGTTAGAGCGTGTGGGAGAGTTTATTGTAACTCCCGTTGCTTTGATCTTTTCAGATTTTAACTTTAAGGGATTTCATTTCTGGAGCGTAGTTCTTCTTATATCATTTTTGTGCATGGTCCTTTATGAGATTTTCTGGATCAGATATTTTAGAAGTCAAAAGACAATGAAGGATTTTTATAAAGGTATTCTGGGAATTCCTGTAGCAGGAGCAACTCTTCCTGTTATTGCCTTCTTCCTTCTGGGTATCTATGGCGGCAATATTCTGATGCTGATTGGTTCCATCATCCTTGGTATTGGCCATATTGGTATTCATCGTGCTCATAGAAAAGAAGTATATGGTCCTAAGAAAAAGAGAAATCTTATATTCAGAATACTGCTTGGTATTTTAAAGACGATCTGTATTCTTGTTCTTGTAGCTATATTTGGTTCCTTTACATTCTTTATCGCATGGCGTAATATCAATCAGCTTTCACATTTTATCCGTTATAAAAACGGTATAAATGAGCAGATCTATGTAAAACTTAATGATCAGGAAGAGTATGTATCTATTATTGGTGAGTCTACAGACAATCCCGTTATCATATCTCTTCACGGCGGTCCTGGATCACCTACAGGTTTTATAGATTACTGCTGGCAGGACTATCTTACTGATGAGTATACGATTATCAGTTGGGATGAAAGAGGGTGCGGCAGATCCTACTTCCGTAATGATGATATTGATCCTGATAATGAAACTCTGACTTTTGACGCTCAGCTTTCTGATCTTGACGCTCTTGTTGATTATGCGTGCGATCGTTTTAACAAGGACCAGGTTATAATTCTTGGACATTCTTATGGCACTATGCTGGGCAGCAGGTATGTACTTGCTCATCCTGAAAAGGTATCTGCCTATATCGGCGTTGGTCAGTGCGTAAATGAAAAGGACTACTACGGCGAGACCTATTCCTATGAAGATGCCTTGAAGATAGCTAAGGAAAGAGGCGATGATACTTCTAAGATGGAAGAAGCTTACGCTAAGTTTTCTTCAGATATGAGTGTTGTAAATCTTATGAATCTTAGAATACTTGTAAGCCCATATCATCCTCAGACTGTAACCAAGGATGTTTCAACACTGGCCGCTTTATCAAGCCCTATTGCAGGTGTTGACGATGTCAGATGGTATATGATCCAGATAGAAGCATCTATGGGCGGTGACAGATATGGAAAACTTGTTGAAAAGCCTCTTGGAAGCTATATGATGAATTTCAATGTTCTTGATACCCAGGAAGTATATCAGGTGCCGGTACTGTTTTTATCAGGATCCTGCGACTGGATATGTCCTGTTGGCCTTGTTGAAGAGTATGCTGACAGCATAACAGCTCCTGTAGTTGAGGTGCGCCTTATAGACGGCTGCGGACATTCTCCCCAGGGACAATTACCTGAAGAATTTTCTAATGAGATCAAAGATTTTCTTAATATGTTTAAATAATTATTTTTATTATCTTTCTTACCAGCCTGTCCGATAAATAGGACAGCGATGGAAATGCGTGTCTTTTCTTATGGATTAGCCATCCAATGAAAGGGCACGTTTTTTTATTAAAGGCAAGGAGGTCAAAAATGGTCAGGAAATTCCTTTCTATCTTGTTGTCTCTATTTTTGGTGGCTGTACTTATTTCAGGATGCGGATCCAAAACGCAGGAAACTGCGCAGCAGGAAGCTCCGCAGGAAGAAGCAGACGGTGCCCTTCCATCAGGAACAGTTAACCTCAGAGTATGGGGAGCTGAAGAAGATGGAGATCTTATCAATCAGATAATCAGCAATTTTAAGAGTAAGTATGGTTCACAAGCTACGCTGAATATCACTTTTGAAGCGCATAGTGAGTCAAGCTGTAAGGATGAGATATTGGGAGATGTTTTAAATGCTCCTGATGTATTTACATTTGCAGATGACCAGCTTATGGCCTTTGTAGCTTCCGGTGTGTTAAAAGAAGTTGAGAATTCTTCGGAGATATCCGGAAGAAACCTTGCTGCTGCAAGTGAAGCTGCATCTGTTGGCGGAAAGCTTTATGCTTATCCTCTTACTGCTGATAACGGATATTTCCTTTATTACAATAAGGCGTATCTGAGCGAAGAGGATGTTCAGACTATGGACGGACTTCTTTTGGCTGCAGGAAGGCAGGGCAAGAAGGTCTTCATGGAGATTAATTCCGGATGGTATATGTATTCATTCTTTGGCCTTACAGATATGGAGATAGGCCTTAATGATGATGGTATTTCTACATACTGTAACTGGAATTCAAAGACAACTAATATTACAGGCGAAGATGTTGCTGAGGCTATGCTTAAGATAGGTACTAATAAAGCTTTTACCTGTGTGAGCGATTCCGGCTTTGCCAGTGGTGCGGCTGATGGAACTTTTGTAGCGGGCGTAAGCGGCGTATGGGATGAAAATTCCATTAAAGAAGCCTGGGGCGATGACTATGCAGCATGCAAACTTCCTACATATACAGTAGCAGGGCAGCAGCTTCAGATGGCTAGCTATGCTGGATATAAGCTTGTTGGTGTTAATTCGTATTCTGAAAATCTTGCATGGGCAACTCTTTTTGCAGATTTTATTACCAATGAAGAAAGTCAGACCTTAAGATTTGAAATGAGAGGTCAGGGACCTTCCAATCTCAATGCATCAGCAGCCGGAGAAGTAGCTGAGTCTAAAGCACTTCAGGCACTGCAGCAGCAGGCTGAGTTCTCCAGCCTTCAGAGAGTTGGCGGAACCTATTGGACTCCTGCAGCTGATTTTGGAACTCTTATGTGTGAAGGCAATCCTTCGGGTAAAACACTTCAAGTACTCCTAAATGAGATGGTTTCAGCTATCACTGGAGAAGAAATCGTCGAAGAGGAAGATGCTTCTGAAGAAGCTGCCGAAGAAGTAGCAGAAGACTTAGATGAAACTTCTGAAGATGCAGAAGATGTTGATGAAGCGTCCGAAGAGGAAGCTGAAGATGCTGAAAATTCAGAAGAGTCAGAAGATACAGAGACTTCTGAAGAAGATACCGAAGAGCAAAGCGAAGAAGCTGAGGAATCACCGGAGGAAGATACCGATGAAGAAGCCTCAGATAATTCTTAAGGATAGGAGGGTTGAATCATGAAGAAAAGAAGAAGTATTCGATTACTTATATTGATTCCAGTCCTACTATTAGGAGCTGTTTCCATTGTTTCTAATATACTGGCTCTTTTTAATCTTTCTAAAGTAAATAACACTGCATCCAAGATCGCAGATGAGTACATGGTAGCTATTACAGAGCTCGATACTATCGGCCAGACCTCGAAAGATATCCATACGCTTGCTCTTTCACATATTGTTGCTACTGACTTTGAGACCATGACATCAGTTATTGCAGATATTGAATCAGAAGAAGCGGTACTTGATGAAACAATAGCTGCTTATAGCAAGTTTACAACTGCAAGTAATCAGGAATATTACGAGAAGATGCAGCAGGATTACAAGACTTTCCAGGATTCCATTAAGGTCCTTCTTGCACAAAGCGCAAATCAGAAGACCAAGGATGCCTATACAACAGCTAATGGCGAAGTCGCAGATAGTGCAAATCTTCTTAGTGAAGATATTGATGCGATAATAGCTTCTTTTAATGAAGATGTAAATGTGGCAAGATCAGATCTTGCAGCTGCAAATATGTTTGCAAGCTATGTAAGCCTTGCAGTTATTATTGTCAGCCTGATTGCAGTAGCTATTGCAACATTTATAGTACTGAGATATGTTATACATCCTGTTATCAGAGCTAAGGATGAACTTCAGGATATCATTGATGGTATCAACAGAAGAGAAGGCGATCTTACAAGAAGGATCACTGTAGAATCTGATGATGAGATTGGAGCACTTAGTTCAGGTATTAACTCATTTATTGAACTTCTGCAGGATATTTTCACAATGATCACCAATAACTCTACTTCTATGTTCAAGGTAGTTGGAGATGTTATGGGAAGCGTACAGACCTCTAACAGTAGTGCATCAGATCTTTCAGCACTTACAGAGGAGCTTTCCGCTACCATGCAGGAAGTTGCTAATAGCGCCGGAACCATCAATAATAACACAGAGACAGTAAGAGAAGAAGTTGAGGAAATGGCTAAGAAGAGCCACGAGATCAACGAGTATTCAAGAACAATGAAAGCACATGCAGACACCATGGAACAGTCAGCAAGAGCCAACATGAACGAGACCAATGCCAAGGTTGAAAAGATCCTTGTAGCTCTTAACGAAGCTATCGAGGACAGTAAGAGCGTTGATCAGGTTAACTCTCTTACAGATGAGATCCTTAATATCGCAGATCAGACCAACCTTCTTTCTCTTAATGCTTCCATCGAAGCAGCAAGAGCCGGAGAAGCAGGAAAAGGCTTTGCTGTTGTTGCAAGTGAGATCGGTTCTCTTGCTCTTGATAGTAGCCAGACGGCAAGTAATATTCAGGAGATCAACTCTATAGTTGTTAATGCGGTTCATAATCTTTCTGACAATGCCAATGAGCTGGTTGCATATCTCAAGGAATATATTTTGCCTGAGTTTGAAAAATTCTGTGAGGACGGCGCAAAATATAAAGATAATGCAGATTATGTTGAGTCCGTAATGAATGATTTCTCGAATAAGACAGAAGGATTCAAGTCTACATTTGAAGACATTGCAGGATCTATCAACAGTATCACGACAGCTATCGACGAAGGTGTTAAAGGCGTCTCCTCAGCTGCTGAAAGTACCCAGACTCTGGTTAACGATATGGACAATATCGCAAAGAGAATGGATGAAAACCAGAAGATTGCAGGTGAGCTGGATAACGAGACCAAGATCTTCAGTAAGATGTAACTAGGACATAGAAATGCATCCATGCATTGGAATTGAACCTAAAAACGGAAAGATTGTTGCTCCATGTGATGGAACTATCATGCAGCTTTCTTTTTGGTGATGAGCTTATTAAAGTTTCAAAATAATAGAAATCATAGAATTCAATAATTTCGGTTTTGTAAAAAAATGGAGGTAGAGATACCTCCTTTTTTGGTGTATTATTGATATGGCGACACTATATAAACGTAATACCAACAACATTAAAGGGTAAAGGTTTAGTATTCGCTGAGCGTTGATGATTTGTGTAGAAAGGATGATCCGATGAGTAGAAAAGTAATAGCTTTGATACTGATGTCTACAATCACATGTTGTCTGCTTTCGGGTTGCAAAAGTGCTTCTTTGACTGTTTCTGATAAAAATGATGAAACAAAGTCCGAAAAAGATGCAGATGAGGAAGACGCTGAGAAATCTGAAGAAAAGTCTGAAGAAACATCTGAAAAAGAAGAGGAAGAAAAAGAAGAGGAAGAAAAAGAAACGGATGAAGCTCAGAGCACGGAAGGATATGACCTCTATAGTGCACTGTCAGGACAGGAGTTTGAGCTTTCTTCTGTGAACCCATATGATAGCAACTACAGGACATGGATAGAGTTTAAAGAAGATGGCTCTTTTAGCGGATCCTTCTTAAAAGACTACTATGTAGAATCGGAAGATGGCGAGGAAGATGGTGAAACAGATGGTTCTTTTACAGGTCAGCTTGGTAAGTGTACGCAGGTGGATCAGTATACCTGGACGGCTGACATAGAAGAGATTACATATGAAGTACCTGCAAATGCACCCTCGGAATATTCCAATGCCAGCGGTCTTGAAGGCTTTGAAAATGGCTCAACCGAAATGACTTTTTATCTTCCGGGCAAAGATATAGAGGAACTTCCGGATGATGTTAATACATGGCTCTTTGGTAATGACTTTGGAGCACTTGTTGGCTATGATATGGACTGGGTATCAGATGCTCCGCAGGATCTTCCGTTCTACGTAATTTCTACAGATGATGGCTGCTTTTCGGGAAGAAATGTTTCTGGGAAAAATGAACTATACATCAAAAACAAAGCAAAGCTCCCTGGAATTATTAATCAGGAGCTTACAATAAATTCTGATGGCACTTATACCTGCATTGACGCCGATGAAGATGGTAACATTAAATTCATTAATACCTGTTTTGAATATGATGGCTTTGATGTTGATGTAGAGGAATGTATCCAAAAGATATATGGCGATATTGACTACGAATATATCAACATATATGGCAATGGCGGCGAATATGACAATGATGAGTGGATATACAAGCCTGACTGGAAGTGGCTCAATGGTCTGAAGACCAAGATGGCAATATGGAGTTCCTATGACGGTGATAGCTATGTATCTTATCAGGCCAGATTTATAAGCCCGTACATTGATGACG
Source organism: Butyrivibrio fibrisolvens (assembly GCF_037113525.1). Classification (NCBI taxonomy): domain Bacteria; kingdom Bacillati; phylum Bacillota; class Clostridia; order Lachnospirales; family Lachnospiraceae; genus Butyrivibrio; species Butyrivibrio fibrisolvens. Next base: position 2,242,013 of record NZ_CP146963.1, read on the forward strand.
ACAGGTATGTATTTGCATACGTAGTGGAAGTTCATAGTGCCAGTGAAGTTATAGATGCAGAGACTGCATACATGGCATTGGGATCACTTACTTTTTCCGGAAGGGAAGATGAGATTTCATGTGCCGGTGGAACAGACAAAGAACCATACACAGAGCTTTTGATATACTGCTTACGTGGGCAGGGACAAAGCCTTCTTGGCGATGAAGTTGAGTTTGTATTTGAGGATGATACTGACAAGATAGAAGAGTACGGCCTTGATCCTGATGATTTTTATAATGATTATCAGATCGGTGGATACGATAGCGTTTATGACGAATATGAAATTTCATCGCAGTGCGTTATTTACGTCCAGTATGCACCGGATGGCATGCACAGATTCCTTACTATCGAGGAATTTAATTCTTATGTACCTGAGTATGATATAGAGGGTGGCAGGCTTATGAATATAGTTCTTGATAAGGACGGAAAAGTAATACTGATCAAGGAACCATATACACCATAAGTGTTGAAAGGATATTCTATGAGTAGAAAATTAATAGCTTTGATTCTGATGTCTACAATCACATGCTCTATGCTTTCTGGATGTGGAAGTATGATCAATGTTGGAGCTAAGGAAGCCCCCGATGAGAACAGTGTATCCGTGGATGAACCAGAAGTTCCTAAGGATAGCGGTATATCTGAGGACGCGTCAGAAGCTTCTTCTGAAAATACTGAATCTGAAATTGCAGAATCTGAAACCACAGAAGATCCGCTTAAGGGATTAGTAGAAGATGACATCCTTGATATATTCCGTGCTTCTAACCCTGTAGGATCAAGTGTGGTCTATGACGAAGGCGTAAATTTTGGAAGCTGGGTTCAAGACCGCCTGGAAAACGACATCGATGAAGATATTCAAGAAGAAGGCGAAGAGATAGGGCGCGCTCATGAGTTCTGGTTTGGAACAGATGTTGGCAATAACTTTGAGAGCAATTTCCCAATAATATATGGAACTTACTATGCGCTAAAGGATTATTACGAATCCGGCAGATATAGAAGTGAAGATTTTTACAATAAGGTTTTGGAAGAAGTTGAGTATTTTTGCGGCGGCGATGATAACAATATCAAGGATATGTGTTACGATCTGAGAGAATTCGTTACAGACTGCAATAATGCGATCCGCGTTCTGGAAGGCATTGAAGTATTAGATGCGGATGTAGATCCATACTATGGGGTACTTCTTCGTTACAAAGAGGCACAGGATAAAGGATTATCGCAAGATGAGCTTGATGCGATAGGATTTAAAACCGCGCTCATCGATCATGGCTGGCCGAATGGAACTAATAATGACGAGGTCAGATATCATTACTATGATATAGGCGATGATAACTGGATCGATTTGATAATAACTTATTATGGTGCGATCGTTGATATATATTCACACGATGGGGATGCAGTGTACTCTTATGGCGCGCCGTACAGAGGCATTGCAGAGCTTTATCCTGACGGGACGATCTGTGAGACAATATCTATGGGAGTTAGCGGCTCTGCCACAAACTGGCTAAGATATGATGTAAGTTCGGGTAAGTTCATTCTTGTAGATGGACAGTTAACTCCCACGGATGATCCGGTAGTTCTTCCTGAGGGAAAAAAGATTTCTGATGTTGGCAAAAATACGGCATCTTATGAAAATGCAGAAATAGCTGCATATGCTTATTTTCTTTCTGACTACATGGAGCATCCTGCAATGTCCGAAGAGTTATCAGAAGATTTTGGAGAAGAGGATAAGCCTGAAAGCGAAGAAGACGTCATTTTTTCACTGATATATATAGACGATGATGACATTCCGGAACTTACTGTGGCTAATGGAACTGCTCCATGGAATGCTGTTCATGTGTTCACTTATAAGGATGGCGAAGTCGTAGAAGCCGGTGAATACTCGATGTATGGAAGGGCGTATTATACTCCTAAAAAAGGGCAGATTCTTCCTATGTATTACATACCGGTTGCCGATGCAGAAATAATGGTTTATGGAAGCGATGAGACTATACCTTTTGATCTTGACAGAGATGCTAATAATTTTATTTCCACGGATGAGTACAACGGCATGTCTCTTGCTGATGTAAAAGACATGGAAGATGAGCTGATACGGATGAAAAAGACTGCACCGCTTGGCATTACTCCGCTTGGCGCACTGATAATTGACGATTCCTATCTTAAAGAAAGTGAACTTCTCATAGAGGGAAAACAAGCTGATAAGATTCCGGGGATCTGGTATCTCGTGACTGAAGATGTTGATGCTCCTACCTGGATAGAGTTTGATACTAATGGGACATTCACCACTCACTATAACGAAGCCGGAGGTGAAATATCAGGATATATCGAGTATGAGCAGGAGTCATCTCTTTTAGAGGACGGCGGGATATACTATTTGTATAAATTTGACGGCACACGTTATGACTCATTTGAAATAGGCCCTGATGATGATAATGTTTGTATGATGAACTTCTTTGGAAGGGTTTATTATAAATTCCAGGAAGACTGATATTACAGCATATGAGGTTGAACAGATTCGTAAATAAGAGGTTTTGAATCATACTAAAAAAATATTAAAATTTTTTATAGAATCACTCTTGTGGTTCTATTTTTTTAAATATAAAATGTTATTATAAATATAAGGGTTAATTATGGGATGGCAATAATTCGAAAAATGATGCAGGTGTTAAAAGTAGTTTTTAACCCCTGTTTCATAATTATAAAAACTAAAACAGGAGAGTGTAATGCTAGATAAAATCGACGTCTTAACCCATAGCAGTATCAAGATCAGGAGTGACTTTGCAACTGTTTATGTTGATCCTTTTAATATCAAAGAGGAAGCACATGATGCTGATTATGTGTTTGTAACTCACGATCACTATGATCATTTTTCCCCAAAAGATATCAGGAAAATTATAAAGGATACTACAATTATTGTTTGCCCTTATAAGATGTTTGAAGACGCTAGAGAATTCGAGCGTGAAGTAAAAGAAATCGTGGCAGTTAAGCCGTCCGAGTCTTACGAGCTTGATAGCCTTGAAGTTGAAACTGTACCTGCCTATAACACCATCAAACCCTTTCATCCAAAACGTGCTGAATGGGTGGGATATATTCTGAAACTCGATGGTAAGCGAATCTACATCGCAGGCGATACCGGACTTACCAAGGAATCCAAAACCGTTAAATGCGATATAGCCCTTGTCCCAATCGGCGGAACATATACAATGGATGCAAAAAGAGCTGCGGAGCTTATAAACATCATAAAGCCTGAGGCAGCTATTCCTACTCACTATGGAGCTATCGTTGGAAAGCCTGCTGATGCCAAAACATTCGCAGCCAATGTCCAGGCACCTGTTCAGGTGGTAGAGAAGATCCAGTATTATAAATAAACATTCCTCCAGAATGTATTATCTAAAAATATACGCTATAGATGTATTATTGACAAATATACATATATAGCGTATATTTTATATTGTAAACGATATTACGTAGAATGAGGAGGGGAGTTAATCAAAGATTAACTCCAAAAGTGGCATCGCAAGCTCTGCCACTTCAACCATTAGCCGCTCGCGCTGCTCGCAACATGAGGTTTGTTTATGAAATACATAGCAATCATAGGTGACATCCGCTATTCTAAGCAGATATCTAACAGAGGTGCAATTCAATCAAAACTTAATAAAGTGCTTAAATCCATAAACGATAATTACAAAGAAGATATAGCTGCCAACTTTCTGATAACGCTTGGAGATGAATTTCAGGGCCTTCTTACAAGTACAGAGCACCTTCTGGAGATCATCAGATATATCCAGATGAGCATGTATCCTGTAGAGATAAGGTTCGGCCTAGGATGCGGCAAGATAACCACCAAGATCAATAAAGAAGCTGCTATAGGCGCTGACGGTCCTGCTTTCTATGCAGCAAGAAACATGATAGAACAGCTAAAACATGAAGAAAAAAAGCTAAAGCAGCAGGCATCAGATGTAAAGCTCTCGGTATATGAAAAAGACGATACTCTTCAGGTAGAACAGCTCAATACCTTTTTCAGAGTAAATAAACTTTTGGAAAACAAGTGGTCTACCGAGCAAAGAAATACAATAATGGAAATGAAGTACCATAAAGGAAGCCAGGAAGAAATTGCCAGAAGACTTGATACCACACAGGCAACCGTGGCAAGAAGACTTGTTGCGGGAAGTTATCTAACATACGAAGAAGTTGAAAGAGTAATCAATCTTACACTTGGGAATATAAAACTATGACTAAATATATACTTTTTCTATTAATTGGACATGTACTAGGCGATTTTTATTTTCAGACACAAAAGATATCTTCAAAAAAGGCAAAATACTATAAATGGGTCATCATCCATTCATTGGAATATCTGGCAACTATGCTGGCTATGGCAGTGATAGTATTTCACGTCGAAGCCATTATCATGGCTACATGTGCAGGAATAGTTCATTTCCTTATCGACACAGCCAAGTTTATATTTGTCAAAAAGACAAAGACCAAAAGGCAGTGGAATGTTTTCTGCCTGGATCAGATACTGCATGTAGTGAGCATTATTACTATGTGTTATTTCTTTGATAGATTCAGTTTGCAGATGAACACTACATTTGTAGATGCTGCAATTGCATCATGCGGCCTGGACAGCATCGTTACGCTGAAATGGATTCTTTCAGTGCTCCTGATCCTTAATCCTTCAAATATCATGATCCAGATGTTCCTTTCAGAATTCAAACCCATCGAAAGCCGCGGCCAGGACATCATAAACAGAGAGAAAAACGCCGGAAGAATGGTCGGCTCTTTAGAAAGGATCATAATGCTGATCCTCCTATTCAACCAGCAATACTCAGCCCTCGGCCTTGTTCTTACTGCTAAATCTATAACAAGATATAATAAGATAACAGAAGATAAGGCCTTCGCAGAATACTACCTTCTTGGAACACTTTTAAGCGTTCTGGTAGTACTGGTGATCGGACATTTGGTTCTTATATAGAGAAACATAAGAGTTCTTTGTAGAGCTACGATTTTTGAATATGTAGTAATTACGTTCTGTAATCTTACTTAGAATTGTATTTATGTAATTCTAAGGATGTACTAGATACATCCTATAATCTTCAGGCATTGTGATCCGCATGATAAGGGAGCGTTGGCGTATGGAGAAGATCAGACTTGGACAGATGTTTTTGATCTTATGCTGTATGATGTATCTAATATGGTGGCTTAAATCCTATCACCCCACCAAAGGCGATAACCACTATACCGGAACCAGCGGAATCATGCTTATAATAACCTCCCTGTTCGGTCTATTCGGTGCAGGCTTCGGCATGTCCGGAGTCCTTGACCTTTCTCCAGTAAACGGATTCATATCCGGCTACGTGATAATCGCCGCCGGAATTATCACATACCCTGTTTTATTCGTAATATTCCAATTCATCTTGAAAAGAGACACTACAACTGAGCTCTTTCTAATAGTCGGCTGGATAATGTTTGAAACAGCCGTTATAAACATTGCTTACGCTTTAGAAATAGTATCTATCCAAATAGTAATCATTTACATGGTTCTAGTCTTTGCCGCCGCAATCTCTAGTCTCTATTTCTATCTTCAATATTTCAAGGTTTCTCCTATAAGAGGCTATGTCTACGGTGCAATCCCCCTTATAACAGAAGCAGTATGTATGGCAATATACAACCTTATTACATAAGACGTATGCGTGACAAAATATAAAATTATTACAGAAGGCTATGAAGCATTTGGGCTCATAGTCTTTTCAATTTACGTCAACTTCTAGCCTGCTTTATCCATAAAAAATGTATAGCTTGCGGAAAATTCCGGAGGGCGGGCAGTTAATAAAGGATTTGGGAGCCTTTGAAAGTTTTTGTTACATTCAAGAGCTTGATAGATGGATTTATATATTCCCGTTTGGGATTCACATGTCCCCGCGAAGCGAGTTTGAATCCCGGAATATATAAATTCAGATATCATGCCTTGAATGTAAAAAACTTTCATGGTCCCCAAATCCTTTATTAACTGCCCACCCTCCGGAATTTTGTATACCAATACCATTTTTTATGATATTATATATGCGTAAATTGAATAAGACGGAAGGTGCTTGTGGGCCTCGATGCTGCACAAGTGAAAAGGGAAGCAGGTGTGAATCCTGCACGATCTCGTCACCGTATTTCAAGAGTTTCCTTCATATGCCACTGGATGATCCGGGAAGGCGAAGGAAGCGCTAAAGAATTGATAAGCCGGGAGACCTGCCTGTCGTCGTACATGGGTAACCAAGTCACGAGGAATTGACTGTACGAAGCATATAAGTAAATGCTATTTCGCATTTACTTTTTAAGCTGTGCAAAAATGTCTTCGCGATCCTTGCGAAGGCTTTTTTTATTCTGTGGAAAAATCTTTTTCCTAATGTGATTGGCGACGCATGTAAGTAGATTCAAAGAAGGAGAAAAGTATTATGAAAAAGAAACTATTGACGCTGCTTATGACATCAATGCTCGTTGTATCAGCAGTAGGCTGCGGCGACAAGAACGCAGACACAGCTTCCACAGCTGCAAACGAAAGTGCTTCAAATGATGCGACAGTAGAAGACACAACAAAAGAAAGCGATAGCGCTACTGAAGAAGTATCTGAAGAAGTGACTGAAGTCCCTTCTGTTAATGAATTTGGACTTGAAGATGGCGTTTACACAGCCACATTCACTACAGATTCAAGCATGTTCCACATCAACGAAGCTTACGGCGATAAGGGAACACTTACTGTAGAAGGCGGAGAGATGACTATCCATATCACACTTCCTTCACAGAACATAGTAAATCTTTTCCCAGGAACAGCTGAAGATGCTCAGAAGGACGGTGCTGTCCTCTTAGAGCCCACAATTGATGAAGTTACATATGAAGACGGTACTACAGAAGAAGTTTACGGCTTCGATGTTCCGGTGCCGGTTATAGATGAGGAATTCCCTCTTGCTCTTATCGGAACAAAGGGCGTATGGTACGACCACATGGTAGTTGTTTCTGATGTTACAGCTCAGGGAGAGGATGAAGACCAGATGGCTGCTGATAATGTTGCAGGTCTCATAGATGATATCTATGTTCAGACTTATACAGAAGACACTTATGAAAACTGTGAGAAGGCTAAAGAGGCCTGGGATGCTCTTACAGATGCACAGAAAGAGCTTGTAGAAGGCGAATTCGCTGATCCTGACTACTTCGGAAGAGATACAGGTGATGCTTCTCTTGACGATCCGCTTAACGGCGATGATATTGGCGAGAACGAGATCCTTGTAGTAAGCTTTGGTACATCTTTTAACGACAGCAGAGCTAAGGATATCGGCGGTATCGAAAAGGCTATAGCGCAGGCTTATCCTGACTGGTCAGTTAGACGTGCTTTCACAGCACAGATCATCATCAACCACATCTATGCTAGAGATGGCGAGAAGATCGATAACGTAGATCAGGCTCTTCAGAGAGCTGTAGATAACGGCGTAAAGAACCTTGTAATTCAGCCTACACACCTTATGCACGGCGCTGAGTATGACGAACTTGTTGAAACTCTTGATGAGTACAAGGATAAGTTCGAGTCAGTTGCAATTGCTGAGCCACTTCTTGGCGAAGTAGGAAGCGATGCAACAGTTATCAATGAGGACAAAGAGAGCGTTGCAAAGGCTATCACAGCAGCTGCTGTAGAGGAATCCGGATATGACAGTCTTGATGCTGCCAAAGAAGACGGCGTAGCATTCGTATTCATGGGACATGGTACATCTCACACAGCTAAGGTTACATACAGCCAGATGCAGACTCAGATGGATGAGCTTGGATACGACAACGTATTTATCGGAACTGTAGAAGGCGAGCCTGAAGAAACAGAGCTTTCAAACATCATCGAGAAGGTTAAGGAAAACGGTTATACAAAGGTTATCCTTCGTCCTCTTATGGTAGTTGCAGGCGACCACGCTAACAACGATATGGCAGGCGATGACGATGATTCCTGGAAGAGCGGCTTTGAAGCAGACGGAAGCTTCGATGAGATCGATTGCCAGATCGCAGGTCTTGGCGGAATTGAAGATGTTCAGAAACTCTATGTTGAGCACACAGGAGCTGTTATTAAGTAATTATCATGGTTAAAGAAAAAGTCAAAAATCTGGCGATCGTTGCCGGCCTTTTGCTGATTTTCTTTTCCATATGTTTAGGGGGATGCGGTACTATTTCCGATGGGGAATATACCGCATCCGTTCTGCTATCAGGAGGAAGCGGCAGAGCTTATATAGAAAGTCCCTGCAGCGTGACTGTAAAGGATGGCAAATCCACCGCCAGGATCGTATGGAGTAGCCCCAACTACGACTACATGATCGTTGACGGCGAAACATACTATCCTGTGAACCCGGAAGGTAACTCCGAGTTTGAGATCCCTATAACATTGGACAAGGAAATGCAGGTTCAGGCTGACACAACAGCCATGAGTAAGCCTCATTTAATTGAATACACACTTCTTTTTACTCTGGAAAAAGATTATGCGGATGGCACTTCGGAAAATGGCGAACAGGGAAGTGGTGCGACAGGTGGTCAAGGAAGCGGCAGTAATGCGGCAAATGGCCAAGGAAATGGCAGTGATGCAGATGGTAGCCAGGGAGACGGTAATGCAGGAAATAACCAAGGAGATGGCAGCAATTCCTCGGCTAATTCAAGTCTTAATCCGCCTTCTATAGAAGGCCTGACCTACGTATCTACAGATGAAAACTCATATGCTCAGTGCTACAGAATTCACAGATATGAAAGCGGCTTTGTTGTTATCAGCGTAGATGATGGCAGGAATTATCTTTTAGTACCTGAAGGACAAAAGACTCCTGAAAACTTAGGGCAGGACATAGTAGTCCTTGAAGGAAAGCTAGACAGGATATACCTGGCAGCATCAGCTGCGATGTGCCATTTCGATTCCTTATCCTGCGTGGACAGAATCTTATTATCAGGAATAGAGGAAGAAGACTGGTATATTGAAGCTGCTGCAAGCGCCATGAAAGACGGAACACTTAAATATGGCGGCAAATACAGCGCACCTGACTATGAGCAGATAGTTATGATGGACATAGATATTGCTGTAGAAAGCACAATGATCCTTCACGTTCCAAAGGTTCAGGAACAGCTTGAAGAGCTGGGCGTACCAGTTTTTATAGACAGATCAAGTTATGAGGAAGAGCCACTTGGAAGATGCGAATGGATCAAAGTCTACGGAGTTCTTACAGGCGAAGAAGAAAAAGCAGAAAGCGCTTTTGAAAGCCAGAAGGCTCAGGTAGAACAGATTGAAGATCTGGATGTTGAGGGAAAAAGCGTAGTATTGTTTTACCTAAATTCAAATCACCAGGTTGTTACAAGAACAGGCAATGATTATTTTGCTAAGATAATTGAAATGGCAGGCGGCGAGTATCTTGCACCTGTTGGAGACGACGGCGGCGCATCTCAGATGACTATAAGCATAGAGGCTTTTTATGAGTATGCTTCTGATGCGGATATTCTGATCTATAATGCGACGATCGAATCGGTTCCGGAGTCTTTGGAAGAGCTGATGGGAAGCGACGTGACATTTAAGGATTTCAAGGCTTTCCAGGAAGGAAACATATGGTACACAGATAAGTCGTTGTACCAGTTCTCTGATAAGACAGGAACTATCATAAGCGACTTGGCAGTAGTAATTGCCGGCGAGCAGGAGGAGACGGATTTCTTCCACAAGCTGCAATAAGGGAATCGAAGCTTCGCACATTTAAAAAGGTGAAGGCTTCGAGGATTCCTGAGGCTGACAGATAATAAATGATTTTGTTGTCATGAAAAATATATAAAATTCAAGGCATGATATCTGAATATTTATATTCAAGGGTCCGAAACTCGCTTCGCTCAGACATGCGGACCCTAAACTGAATATAAATATTCATCTATCAAGCTCTTGAATTTAATATATTTTTCAAAGACAAAAAAATCATTTATTATCTGCCATCCTCAGGAATCGTCAAGGTTTTTGTGGTTTAAATGTGCGAAGATTCTGATGATAAGTAAAAAAAATATTAGACAGTAGCAAATAATGAGGTACTAGATGAGTTTCGAGATTATAAAGCCTATGGAGATAGAAAAAGAAAGCTTTCGTATAATCGAGAAGGAGCTTGAACAGATGGGCAAGAGTTTTCCTAAGGAAATCATGCCGACTGTTCAAAGAGTTATACATACAACCGCTGATTTTGAGTATGCTGATACTCTTACTTTTTCTATAGATTGTATTCAAAAGGCAAAGAAGGCTATTATGGAAGGGGCACATATTGTTACGGATACGAATATGACTCTTTCAGGAATCAATAAAAAGATGCTTCAAAAATTCGGCGGCGATGTGCACTGCTTTATGGCTGATGAGGATGTCGCAAAGGAAGCTAAAGAAAGGGAAGTTACAAGAGCTATTGTAAGCATGGAAAAGGCTGCAAAGCTTGGTGTTCCAACTATCTTTGCCATAGGTAATGCACCAACTGCTCTTATTAGATTAAAAGAGCTTATAGATGATGGAGAGCTTAAGCCTGAACTTATCATTGGCGTTCCTGTTGGATTTGTAAACGTGGTTGAAGCTAAGGAACTGATAATGGAAAGTGATGTTCCTTATATTGTAAACAGGGGCAGAAAAGGCGGAAGTACAGTCGCTGCAGCAATCTGTAACTCGCTTCTTTATTCCGTTTCAGAGCGTGAGCTTTAAAATTTGGATTTTTTTGAAGATGATAAGTTCTTTTAAAAGGAATATTCTAAAGATAGAGAAAATTTTGTAAAGGAATACTCTGAATTAAGAAATTCTGTAAAAAATAAAAATTAGCTAGTATGAGGGTGTTATGGACAAGCTCTTTATTGAAAAGGGTGATAAGAAGCTTAGGATGGGCTTTACGACAGGTAGCTGTGCGGCGGCTGCCTCTAAAGCTGCGCTTATAATGCTGCTTACAAAGACCGATATTCATAATGTCAGCATTATGACGCCCAAAGGGATTGCCTATAATGCAGAAATTGTTGGTATAGAAAAAGGCCTAGATAATGGCTTTGTATCCTGCGCGGTCATAAAAGATGGCGGCGATGATCCGGATGTTACAACGGGATCGATGATATATGCAAAGGTAGAACTTAAAAATGAACCTGGAATCGTCATTGACGGCGGCGAAGGTGTTGGAAGAGTTACAAAGCCGGGGCTTGATCAGCCGATCGGAGAAGCTGCGATCAATTCTGTTCCGAGGAAGATGATCACTGATAATATATCTGCTGTTCTTAAAGAATACGAGCAGGAAAATAAGGGAGTTATAGTTACAATAAGTGTTCCGGGCGGCGAAGAGCTTGCTAAAAAGACATTTAATCCAAAGCTTGGCATCGTAGGCGGCATCTCGATTCTTGGCACAACCGGTATAGTAGAGCCTATGAGCGACGACGCGATAGTTCAGACTATAAAGACTGAAATCCGTGTCAGGAAAGCGGAAGGAAAGAAGATTTTAATGGCGGCTCCCGGCAATTACGGGATCACTTTTTTATCAGAAGTATATGGCATTGATGAAAAAAATGTTGTCATGACTTCCAACTTTATATATGACTCGGTGAGACTTGCTCTGGATGAGGGTTTTACAAAGATTCTTTTTGCAGGACATATTGGAAAACTTGTAAAAGTTGCAGGGGGCATTAAGAACACTCATTCAAGATATGGCGACCACAGAATGGAAATCTTGACGGACCTTTCGAAAAGGTATATGAGTGAAACTGATTTTGATAAGGTGAAAGATACACTGCCCGAATGTGTTATGACAGGTGAGGCGGTTAGAATTATAAATGAAACAGGCCATGGCGATATCGTTTTTGACAAAATGGCTGAGAATATCAAAGAATATATGGAAAAATGGAGCGATGGAAATATATCAGTTGAAGTGATCGTCTTCTCGGGAGAGAACGAAGAGCTGGTATCAACTGAAAATGCGCACACTTGGATAAAGGAAATTTAGATTATGGTACATTTTGTAGGTGCAGGTCCCGGAGCGAAGGATCTTATAACTTTAAGAGGAAAAGAGCTGATAGAAAAGGCGGATGTGATCATATATGCAGGATCTCTCGTAAATCCAGGGCTGCTTGATTATGCCAAAGAGGGGTGCGAGATCTATGACAGCAGTAAGCTAAATCTTGATGAAGTAATAGATATCATAAAAGCTGCGGAGGCTTCAAACAAGGATACAATCAGGCTTCACACAGGTGATCCTTGCATTTTTGGTGCAACAAGGGAGCAGATGGATATTCTGGATAAAGAAAAGATCGCTTATGATACAACTCCCGGCGTAAGCTCTTTTTGCGGAGCTGCAGCGGCTCTTAACATGGAGTACACGCTTCCGGGGATAACTCAAAGCGTCATCATTACAAGGATGGAAGGTCGCACCAAGGTTCCGGAAAAAGAAGCTGTGGAAGCCCTTGCTTCTCACGGATCTACCATGGTTTTCTTCCTATCCGCAGGTAATACCAAGACGCTTTCTGAAAGGCTTATAGCTGGTGGCCTTAGCCCAGATACGCCTTGCGCTATAGTCTATAAGGCAACATGGCCTGATGAGAAAAAAGTTGTGTGCAGATTGGATAACCTTTCTGAAAAAGCTAAAGAAAACGGCATAACTAAGACAGCCCTTATAATCGTTGGAAAAGCAGTGGCACAGAGCGGATATGAGCTTTCGAGACTCTATGCGGCTGACTTTACAACCGAATTCAGGCAAGGGACTGAAAATCGTACATAAATAGCCATCAGGAATCATCTAAAGATAGGTTGGTTAAATATGTACGGTGTTTGAATGCGTGAAAAAGAAGATATGCTTAAAGAAAAGAATATACAGAATAAATATAATAATGAGAATAGGATACGCCTGGTAACTGTGTTCATAGTTTTGATATTAGTTTCGCTTGCGGGCATAGTTCTGAACCTGTCTATTGGTAATGTAGATATAGACTTGAAGACGCTTGCAGGAGTGCTGTTTGGAGCAAATACGAATGACAAAATGGCGAGTATCATCCTGAATATCAGGCTTCCAAGGACTATCATGGCGTTTATCCTTGGAGGCGCGCTTGCTGTGTCTGGATTTTTGCTCCAGACGTTTTTTTCTAATCCTATTGCAGGTCCTTATATTCTAGGTGTGTCTTCGGGCGCGAAGATGATGGTCACAGTGCTGCTTATACTTGTTGCGGGCGGAGGATTTTATGTAAGAGGATATATGCTGATTGGTGCTGCCTTTGTAGGTTCGCTGATCACAACTTCTTTTATCATACTCATATCAAGAAGTGTTAAGAACATGGCGGCGCTGTTGGCTGCGGGTATCATGATAGGGTACATCTGCAGTGCGATCACTGACTTTCTTATAGCATTTGCTGATGACTCTGATATTGTGAATCTTCATAGCTGGTCACAGGGAAGCTTTTCAGGTTCAAATATGAACGGCGTTATATACTGCCTTGTGACTGTTTCCATAACTATGGTTTTAGTAATGCTTATGTCCAAAAAGCTTGATGCTTTCAGACTTGGCGAATCCTATGCCAGAAGCGTTGGCGTTAATGTTAAGCTTTGCAGAGTGCTTATAATCATGCTTTCATGCGTTTTGTCTGCTTGCGTTACAGCTTATGCAGGCCCTATTTCTTTTGTCGGAATAGCAGTTCCATTTCTTATGAGGGAGTCGCTTAGATCTTCAAAGCCGGTTGTACTGATACCTGCATCTTTCCTGGCAGGATCCATATTCTGCCTTGTTAGCGACCTTCTTTCAAGGATGCTCTTTGCACCGACAGAGCTTAACGTATCAGCGGTAACGTCTTTGTTTGGAGCGCCTATTGTAATCTTCATGATAATCAGGAGGCACAGGTTTGAAAATTAAAGAGCTGAAAGCTGGATATAACAAAAAGATAATAGTAAATAACCTGTCTCTTGAGATCAAAAAGGGTGAGATCATATCTCTGATAGGTCCAAACGGCGGCGGTAAATCGACTCTTTTAAAGAGCATTTCAGGTGAACTAAAAACGCTTGGCGGCGCTGTGATGCTGGATGATGAAGAAATCAAGAATATTCCTCTTAGAGAGATAGCAAAGCGCATGTCGATCGTTAATACAACAAGGGTGAGACCTGAGCACATGAGCGCTTTTGACGTTGTTTTATCAGGGAGACTTCCATATAGTGATCTTCTAGGACTTTACAAAAAAGATGATTATGATACAGCAGGTAGAGCCTGCGATCTTATGAATATTGCTGAGCTTAAGGAAAAGCCCTTTGCATCTCTTAGTGACGGGCAAAAGCAAAGGACGCTCATCGCAAGAGCTATATGCCAGGATCCTGAGTATCTGATCATGGACGAGCCTACGTCATATCTTGATATCAGGCACAGGCTGGAGCTTATGGATGTAATAAGAAAGCTGGCAAGTGAAGGCGTGACTATTGTTATGTCACTTCATGAACTTGAGCTTGCACTTGAGATATCGGACAGGGTTTTGCTTGTACAAAAAGATGGCGAGACGATATGTGAAGAGCCGGCAAAAGTCATTGAAAGCGGAATTATTAAAGAGCTTTATGAGCTTACGGATGAGATGTATGAGCGAGTTAAGAGGCATGTGGAAGTCTAGTTGTACGTGTAAAGATGTTTTATAGGTGAGTCTTCCTAAGATTGGCACTTAAATAAACAAAGAAATAGTTAATGAAGAATTCGAAAGAGAAAAAAGAGAAAAAGGATTTTGAATGGAACAAGCAAATTCAGGTAAGTATAAGTTCATATGCTTTACTGATACAGGAAAAGCTCTAATGGCACGACTTTCAGGTGAAGATGGCTTGAAGGTTGATAGCCTTAAGGACTGGACAAGGGATAATTTTGAGCAAGGGAATGTTCTTGTCTTTATAGGAGCCATGGGTATTGCTGTAAGAGCAATTGCACCTTTTTGTAAGGATAAGACCAAGGACCCGGCAGTTATTGTTATAGATGAAAAGGGAACTTTTGTGATACCGGTTCTTTCAGGGCATATCGGAGGCGGCGTTGAGGCTGCTAAGGAGATTGCTTCTAAGATAGGAGCTGTACCTGTTATTACAACGGCAACTGATGTAAATAATGAATTTGCTGTAGATGTTTTTGCAAAGAGTAACGGTCTTGGAATAAGCGATATGAAAAAGGCAAAGGAGTTTTCCATGACGCTTCTTGCTGGGCATGAGACGGAGTTTATAGTTACTCCTAATAAGCCGGAAAGAGATGCCCTATGTCTTATACCCAAATGTACTGTAATAGGAATGGGATGCAGAAAAGGTAAAAGCGTAGATGAACTCTATGAGTTTTTAAATGAAGTTCTTAATAAAAAAAGTATAGATATAAGATCCGTAAAAGCTTTGGTTTCTGCTGATAAAAAGAAGGATGAAGAGGGACTTATAGAACTTTCAAATCGACTTGGCGTTCCTTTTATCACATACTCATCAGATGTTCTGATGCAGCAGGAAGGGGAATTCGAGCATTCGGATCTTGTCATGGAAGTGACAGGTTCTGATAATGTATGCGAAAGATCTGTATGTGCCTATGGGTGTCATACCATCATCCAGAAAAAGACTAAGAAAGATGGCATGACATTGGCAATTGGAATGGTCGCTGTACAGATAAAAGGATAAGAGTTGATTTAAAACTTATATATAAAATGTGTTATATCCAGTTAAGATTTACTGGAGAAATAAAGCAATATTGTGAGAAATAAGATGGAGTAAGCAATATATGAATAGTGGTAAATTGTATGTTGTTGGTATAGGCCCTGGTAGTGAAGAGGATATGACTATAAGAGCGCGAAATACGCTTGAAAAGTGTGATTACATTTATGGTTACAAGGTATATTGCGATCTTGTGAAGCCTCTTTTCCCAGATAAAGAATATATTACAACGGCTATGACCGGCGAAGAGAAAAGGGTAGAGCTGGCTCTTTCTAAAGCTGCAGAAGGATATGACGTCGCACTTATATGTTCAGGTGATTCCGGAGTTTATGGAATGGCAGGCCTAGCATATGAGTTTGGTGCAAAGTTTCCTGATGTAAAGATCGAGATTATACCTGGCGTTACGGCGGCTCTGTCAGGTGCGGCGCTTCTTGGGGCTCCGCTCATACATGACTTTTGCCTTATAAGTTTAAGTGACAGGCTTACTAAGATGGAGCTTATTGAAAAAAGGCTCAGAGCTGCTGCCAGTGCTGATATGGTAATTGTTATCTATAATCCTGAAAGTAAAGGACGAAAGGGATACCTTTCGCATGCCTGCGATATTCTTATGGAAGTACTGCCGCCGGATAGAGTCTGCGGCATTGCAAGGAATATAGGGAGATCCGAAGAAGAACGCAGCGTAATGACGCTTAATGAGCTCAAAGATGCTCAGGCGGATATGTTTTGTACAGTGTTTATAGGCAACTCGTCAACTAAGGATTTTAGCGGATTTATGGTTACTCCAAGGGGTTATGCGATTGAAAATAAAATTTTCAATCGCTGAGAAGTGGCGATGCCACTTCAATCATTAGTCGCTCATGCTATTCGCGACATGAGGTTATCAATAGTGAAAAATAAAGTACTTGTTTTTGGCGGAACAACAGAAGGAAGGATTCTTTCGGATTATCTTAGAAAAGCCGGAATTCTTCATGAGATCAGCGTTGCAACTGAATATGGCAAGGAGATACTCTTAGAAAACGGTGAAGAAAATCTTTTTGTTGGAAGGAAGAACTTCAAAGAGATCGAAGAGATGATAAAGTCTCTTGAGGTCTCTATTGTTGTTGATGCGACGCACCCCTTTGCAACAGCTGCGTCTAAGGAAATCAAAACAGCCTGTGAAGCTAGTGATGTTCCATATTTAAGGCTTAAGAGAAGTACTGAGGTTAAGGCGGATGGCACTGATAACGTCATATGCGTGGATTCTATAGAAGATGCCTCCAAGGCTGCGGAAGATACAGATGGTAATATACTGGTTCTTACAGGTAGTAAGGATCTTGAAAAAATCGCTTCGATCATTACTGATACATCAAGAGTATTCGTACGAGTCCTTCCCAACGAAGACAGCATTGGTAAGTGCATAAAGGCAGGCTTTGGTGGAAGACAGATAATTGCCATGCAGGGACCTTTCTCCAAACAGATGAACATTGCTACGATCAAAGATATAGATGCAAAAGCTATTATCACCAAGGAAAGCGGCAAGGCAGGCGGATTTGAAGAGAAGATTGAAGCTGCGATGAGCTGCGGCATAAAGGCGATAGTCGTAAGAAATCCTGAAAACGCTCTTGAGAGCCCGGATGCGTATAGCTTGAGTGAAATAATTGAAATCCTTTCAAAGCACACTGGCATAACTATCGCATCGAATAAAGATATCATTCCTGATAAAGATATCAATTCTGATAAAAATATCATTCCTGATAAAGATATAAATTTTGATAAAACTGTCATTTTTGATAAAGATATCGCTTTTGATAAAACTATCTCTTCTGATAAAAATGTCGCTTCTGATAAAGCTATTACGCTTGCAGGCATGGGGCCTGGAGATGACAACTACTATACGCTTGAACTTAAGAAGGCGATTGATGAAGCAGATATCATTTTTGGCGCCAAAGCGGTTGTCAATAACCTAAAAAACAGCCGTGTGCCGGTGATTTCAGAATACGAGGGACAGAAGATCTATGACTATCTAGAAGGTAATAGGGAGTATATAAAACCGCTTGTTTTATTCTCTGGTGATATAAGCCTTTGCAGCGGTGCTAAGAAGGCCACAGTGCTGTTTGAAGATAAAGGCTACAAAGTCAACCTGATCAGCGGCATATCTTCAGTAACATTATTTGCCCAAAAACTTGGACTTGGACTTGAAGATGTCAGAGTTATAAGCGCTCATGGCAGAAAATGTGATGTTATAAGAAATGTTACTAATAATGTTGAAACTATTGTTTTAACATCTGACGCTGAACATGCAAGGAATATATCAGAAAAGCTCATAAGCCTTGCAGATAAGGTCATCGTAGGGTGCGACCTTGGAACATCTTCTGAAAAGATAATAGATGCCAAAAGTAATCCGGATACTATAAAAGATATAGCCGGAAAATGTCTTGTATATACTTATAACGAAAACGCCACAGGTAGAAAGATTGTAAAAACTCTATGTGATGATGAAATAATTAGAGGTAATGTCCCTATGACCAAGGAAGAGATCAGAGCTCTTTCTATGAGAAAGCTATCTCTTTCAAAAGGCGCTGTTTTCTATGATATAGGTTCAGGTACAGGCTCAATCTCGCTTGAAGCAGCTCTCCTTGACGAAAGCATATCTGTTTATTCTGTAGAAAAAAATGAAGAGGCCATAGAACTTCTTCGAAAGAATATAGAGAAATTTAATGTCTCAAACATTGAGATGATAAGCGGCCTGGCTCCAGATGCCATGAAGGATCTTCCTGCGCCAAGCCACGTATTTATTGGCGGAAGCAGCGGCAATATCAAAGAGATAATCGATGCTGTATATCAAAAAAATAGTAAGGCAAGAATTGTCATAAATACAGTAACAGCCGAGACTTTTGCTCAGGTGATGGATGTTATTAATGAGTATCCTGATATTGAACCTGATATAATAATGGTATCAGTAAGCCGATTTAAGAAAGTCGGAAGGTATCATCTCGCAGATGCTTTGAACCCTGTTTATATTATTACGCTATAGAAAAGAACTAAAATAACTTAAGCTTCGTACATATATAGATCTTCGTATATAGAATTACATCCAGAGTTCTTTGTGGAACTCATTAATTCTAAAAATGTACTTGATACGTCATGTATCTTTACAAATGAGAGATTTATAAGTACGAAGCTTAAATATAATGAGGTAGGTGTCAAAAGTTCCTTTTGACACCTTATGACTAACGGATTGTTCCGTTTCTTCGAAACTCTCACAATCCTAAAACATTCGCAAATCCGCACTACGTGCTACTTTGCTCATGTTTTGCGGGTCATAAATTCATATTCGATTTCGAGCAAGCTCGAATCGAAATGACTTTTGACCCTTACGTCATATAATTAGAGGTGCGAATGAAAGATTTTAAAACCTTTCCCAGGTTTTTAATGTGCGCCACTTCAAGTGGAAGCGGGAAAACTCTTATAACTTGCGCTATGCTAAGAATCCTTATAAGAAGAGGATTTCTTCCTGCTGCCTATAAATGCGGCCCCGACTACATCGATCCAATGTTCCATAGTAAAGTCCTTGGAATTCCTTCAAGAAATCTTGATGTATTCCTCATGGGAAGTGACGGCGTCAAAAAAGCTCTGTCTCGCGGCTCTAATGACAGAAACATTGGAGTTATGGAAGGCGTAATGGGGTTTTATGATGGCATGAGCGCTACATCAGATGAAGGTTCATCCTATGATATCTGCAGGATCACAAAGACCCCTGCCATACTTGTTGTTAACTGTAAAGGTATGAGCAGGTCAATAGTTCCTCTTGTAAAGGGATTCTGCGATTATGATAAAGCAGGCACCATCGGCGGTATAATCCTTAACAATATATCCCCAATGGTAGCTGAAAGCATCAAAATAGAGATAGAAAAAGAAACTAAGGTTCCTGTTATAGGAATGCTTCCAAAGCTTAAAGACGTAAGCCTTGAAAGCAGACACCTTGGGCTTATTATGCCTTCTGAGATTCCGGATATTTTATCTACAATTGATATAGTCGCTGACAAGCTTGAAGAAAATTTGGATTTTGATAAGCTTATGAGTATTGCAGAATCAGCGCCTTCTATTGATGAAAATCAAGCTTTTTTTGCAGAAGATAACATTATAAATAATGATAATGATTATGTGACAGAAGATACTGATATTCGTGTTGTTGAGGATAGAATAGGCGAAAAACATACTATTCATGATGTACAAGATATAGTAAAAATCGGCGTTGCTATGGACGAAGCCTTTTGTTTCTACTATAAAGACAATCTGGATCTTCTCAAAGAATTGGGAGCAGAGCTGGTTTTCTTTTCCCCAATTCATGATACGAAACTTCCTGACGTATCAAGACTAATATTTGGAGGCGGATATCCCGAATTATATGTTAAGGAGCTTTCTGAGAATAAATTCATGAGAGAGTCAATCCTCTCAGCAGGAAAGTCCGGAATGCCTATCCTTGCAGAATGCGGAGGCTTCTTATATCTTCAGGAAAGTCTTGAAGATCCTGAAGGCAAAGCATATGAGATGGTAGGTCTCTTTAACGGCAAAGGGTGCAAAAAAGACAAGCTACAGCATTTTGGCTACGTAACTATGAGCGCAGAGTCAGATAATCCATATCTTAAACAAGGCGAAGAAATCAAAGCACACGAATTTCATTATTACGACACATCATGCAATGGCGATGTATGTACTTTAAAAAAGTTATCCGGCGCAAATTGGACAGGGTATCAGCTTATAAATAACAGTTTCGGCGGCTTTGCGCACTTATATTATCCTTCAAATGTTGATTTTATCAGATGCTTTCTAGAAAAATGATATATAGTACAATATACATAGACGTAATTATTTATAAAATCAAAAAAAATCTCATATGAATTATTACTAATACCTTGAAAATTCCTGAGGGTGGCAGTAGATAAATGATTTGCTTGTCTTTGAGAGTTTTGCAAAATCCAAGAGCTTGATAGATGGATATTTATATTCCGTTTAGGATCCGCATGTCCCCGCGAAGCGAGTTTCGGATCCTGGAATATAAATATCTAGATATCATGCCTTGGATTTCAAAACTCGAGAGATAAGCAAATCATTTATCTACTGCCATCCTCAGGAATAAGGCAAAGCATAGAAGAAGGAAAACACTATGACTTACTTTACCTGTTTTTTCTTAGATAATGAAAAAGATATAATTGTCAGCTTGTATAAAGACCTGGACAAGATGTATTACGTGCTGACTACGCCTAACCATAGCACCGGCAACCTCATCCGTAATCTTGCCGCCATCTGCAAGCTCCCCCTTTCTCAGGACGATAAGGGAATGCTTGTTATTAAAGGCGAGATTCCGTGTTATGTTGATGGCTACAATGAAGAAAGCTACATCTTCAGCCTCGGCGACATCGAAGTTGCCAGGATATATCCAGACGGACGTATCGAGATGAAGGCTGCGATCCCCGCTATATCCAAAACTCTTATGAGCCAGACCAAGGATTATCAGCTTGGCCTTGATAAGACCGTGTTCAAGACATTTGTGCGCAAAGATCTTAAGTTCAGCGCAGATCTTCATACTCACATGAACGGCAATCTCTCAGGCGATATGCTCATTGCTCTTGGTATCTGCCATCAGATAAGATATCCCCTTTATTATGTCAAGAAACTTGATCTAAAGCTTACTCAGGAGCAGTGGGACAAGGTTAATGCTCAAAGGGCTAAGGTTGCCAGACAGTTCATAACATCGCCCCTTACTGGCAAATATCTGGACAGAAAGATCAACGATAATACTTTCATCAATTTTGCCGACCTTATCCTTAACAATCTCGGCAATGCAGAGATGAATATAGTCAAGATCCGTGGTTCACTTTCTGTTATCAAGGACGGGCAGGCTGTTTTTACAAATCTTGAGAAGGTGTATCTCTACCGTTATGTATTTTGTAAGGGCAAAGAGAGCGACGACAAGATCGATATTAACAACGCTGACCTTATTCCTGATGAGGATGTTAAGAAGTACCTTAAGCAGATGCTAAGAGACAGGGAAAATCCTGACTATGCGCAGAATACTATTTTCCAGGATAAGCTCCTTTGGATCGCCAGATATTACAAGAAGCAGGGCGTATCCTATGCGGAAATAAGTGATACAACGCTGGTAAAAAAATATGAATCCATCGAGATGCTCCGCCAGGTTCATCAGGTTATGCCTAAGATCTATCAGGAGACAGGCGTAATGATAAGATTCCTTGCAGCTATGCGAAGGATTCCTTTGACTATCGTAAAAGACGCCGTTACACCTTCTGATTATCTTGAGCAGAACCTTGCAGTACTCAGAGCGACAGCACTTGATCCTTATGTTGCAGGATGCGATTTCGTAGGTGAAGAGATCAACGATATCATCACCTTAAAGCCTGTTTTCAAGGAAATCGTAAAGATTGCAGCAGGCGATCCCTATTTTGTCATAAGAGTCCATGCAGGTGAAAACGACAGCTGGAAGGACAACATCGCCCACAGTATAGAATGTGTCATAGATTCTCTTGCACCCGGACAGGCTATGCCCAGGATGAGGCTTGGTCACGGTCTTTATACATATAGCCTACGATCTAATAAGGGCAAAGACGTGCTTAAAAAGCTCAAGGACAATAACGTAGTCCTTGAATTCCAGATTACTAGTAACGTGCGTCTCAATAACCTTAATTCACTGGAGCATCACCCCTTAAGACAGTACCTTAAGCAAGGCATCATGTGCGTTCAGGGCTCTGATGGTGCGGCTTTGTACGGAACTAACTCAATTGATGAAGAGCTTTCTCTTGAGAGGATGCTGGGGCTTTCCCAGAATGATCTGCGTCTTATGAAGGATACTGAGACCAGGATCATAGAAGATAGCAGAAAAGCTTATTCTGACAAGAAGGCAGCTTTCTATGACATGCTTAAAGGCCGTGATATGGAGGAAGTCCTTCTTGAAAAGATGCAGACTGTCAGGATCTCAAAGTCTGCCCACAAGACAGTTCCTAAGTTTGATGCAAACAGAGAACTCAAAGAAGAAATCGAAGAGCTTGCCTGGGACAGACTTCCAGTGATCCTTATCGGAGGCAGCTTTAATACTGAAAGCAGAGCCACAAAAGTCACAAACGAAGGCATCCGCCAGCTGGAAAAGCTAATGAAATTCCTTGATCCAGAGGAAGTATACTTTGTAATAGGCCACAAGCTTTCAGGCTATGAAAAATATCTACTCGAACATAATAAGAAGAAGTTTACGATATACGCCGTTGTTCCTGCTGCAGTTTCTAAAAAAGAAGTTGAAAAGCTCAAGGCTTCAGGCGTTAAGATAAGAGTTTCTACAGAAACAGAAGGTATGGGCATCTACAAGAGCTTTAACTATGAGATCTTTGAAAGACGCCCTTCACTTGTTGTGGCCTTCGATGGAAACAGCGCTGCAGCAAATCTTATACAAGAGGCTAGAAATGGTAAGGGCAAATCTGCTATTATGGTTTGGAGTCACTCTAAGACCCTTTGGCAGAAAGCAAGATCACTTCACGGATATGTAGAGTTTTTTGACGAAAACAATGATGTTGTAGTTAAGATAAAAGAGCTCCTTGCAAAACAGAAGGGAAAGAGTTGACGATATAGGAAAAAAGCGGTATAAATGTCTTTTAAGCATATATTATAATTAAAGATTTTTAATTGGGTTGCAAGAAAAAGGGGAGTTTCTTGCAACTGTGGTTTTTTATAAAAAGTAGTGGGAGAAAAAGTTTTATTGGGCTGTAAATGGTCTTTTTTGCTGTATTCACGGCATTGTTCCCACTTTTTTAAATGAGGGAAAATATGAAATTTGAAATCGTAAATATTAATACTGATGGCTACGAAAGATTTGTTGATGTTAAATCTTCTGAAGGAAAATGTTTTACGGTACATTTCCTGGAATTCCGCGAATATCTTGATGAAAATGGGAATTCTAAAGTGAAGAGTATAGGCGATGTCATAGAGGGCAATCTTTGGATAGACCTGGTTGAGAATGCTTATATCTGTGATAAAGATTTGATGCATGATCAGCCTACCATACATTCATCAGATATAAATGCCGTTGTTAAGGTTGAGGAAGTGCTGGATGAATATTCAATATATGCGCTTACTTCACTTTGCGAAGAGCGAATACAGATTGAATTCGAGAGTAAGATCGATTTTCAAAAGGGTGATGTGATACATATAGAAGGCTCTTTAGAGCTTGTTGAGCCTGTTATGTAAGCATTGAGAAAATATATATATAGAAAAATCCAAGATATTGGATAGCACTATTTTGTTTTATTAGGGAGGATTATATTCAGGGATGACAGATAATGTTGATAGCAGAGTACCTGTGACTATCGATGAGTTAAGGGATTACTGTAATAAAAGTGGGATTAGCCTTTACCAGCTTAATTTTTATTTGGGTTCGGATCATATCGGATCTAATGCACATGGTATTTATAAGGATTATTGGACCGGAGATTTCATTGCATATAAAAATCTAGAAGATGGATCAAAAGAGGTCCTTTATCAGGGAACTGATGAGGCTGAAGGCGTTAAAAAGCTTTATGATTGCCTTCTGAACGTCCTTCAAAATGCAGAAGAGCAGAATGCTTCCAAAAGATTTGGAGCAGAAGATAAAGTATATACTGAACAAGAGAAGCTAAGATCTCTAATTGAAAGCATCAACAGTAAGGAAGAGAATCAGGCTTCATTTGGAGAAGATATCTACGGTGAAGCTGGCTCAAATTCATTCGGGTATGAATCATACGATGAAGCTGGTTCGGAATCAGTTGAAGATGAATCATACGACGAAACTGATTCGAATTCATATGAAGATGGTTCATACAGCGAAGAAGAGAACTCAGATGCATTTGGAGATAGTTCATATGGCGAAGAAGAGAACGTAGATGCATTTAGAAATAGTTTATGCGGCGATACTAACAAAGAACCATTTGAAAATACATACAGAAGCAATCAAGACTCAGATCGATATGTTGAGAGTATTTATAGAACCGATAGAAGAACAAGTTTATTCGGAGATAGCTCATTAGGTCAAAATAATAGCCGTAAGAGTAGATCTGTAGTAGATAACAACAAATCTGAAGGCTCCTGGATGGATATTAAGACACCGCTTATGAAGGCGGCGCCTAATGAGGATGCAGAAGAAAGTGGTAAAGAGAAAGATGTATTCGAGGATGCGTATAGCATTGAAGACGTCAAAGATCTTAAAACCGGTGTTGTATACTTCTTCAGTAAGCTCACCTATTATTTGAGCAGGCTTTGTTACTATTTAAGCGGAATTATTTTTGCTTTAAGTAGAGTATTAATTGGTGTCAGCCACACCCTTGGAAAAAGAGTCCTTGAACTGGACAAGAGCTACGTAAATGAAAAAGTTACAGAAGAAAATGTCGAAAAGATAAACAAAGCTGTTGAGACAGGCTTTTTTGACGAGAGTGGGTATGATGACAAGGCTCAGCTGTTATGGGATAAAACAAAGTTCTATACAAGCAGACTTTTCTTCCATATAAGCAAACTCTCATTACAATTTAGTCGTTACTGCTATCAGACATCAGATAATGTATATGATGTTGAAGCAGAAGAAAAAGTGTCTGATAGGGATAATACAGTTAAGGCAGAAGATGTAATTGCTGGTAGAGAGCGCGACAATAGAGCTGATGTTTATAAAGATGCTAACAGAAAGACTGTTGTTAATGAATATGCTGACAGCAAGGCTGCTGATTACAAAGAGGTTGCCAGCAAGACTTCAGTTAACGAATATGCTCAAAACCAGACTATAGCCACAAAAAATGATTACACTAAGGGTATTGTCAGGGAAAGGTCAGAAGACAACACTTACTATGCAGAACCTCAGAGGAATCTCGATAGCCTGATAAAAGGAATTGATCCTGATGTAGAAATTCTTAAACCAGAAAGCAGCTCATATGATCTTTCAGAGATTGCAGAAGAATATAATGATGACGATGATGACAGTCTGGATTCGTTAGTAAGTCCATTAGATGAGGATGACTCTGATTATTCTGACTATAACGATGACTACGAAAATGAATGGACAAATGAGTATATTATGAAGTTCTTTTTCGGACTTATAGCTTTAATAATATTTTTAATTTATCTTATGGCATCTACCAATTCTTCCGGTTTTAATGAATATGGTCGAAGCATCAGTAATTCCTTTAGTCATATTTGGAATTGGTAATAGTTGTTGAATATCAGTTGAACGTAAAATGCCAAAAGCATTATAATAAAGCCCCAAAATGCCGATATAGAATTAGTGGATATAAACATTCTTCAATGCTAACATAGGTATGATTTTGAAAGTGTTTTATTGTCACCCCCACGATTAGTGCCGCGGGCTCTTCTAATCTGAACCATTAGGTATTCTCTTTTGCCCGCGATATGAAGTTAATGAATCTTCTTTTAAGTTATGATAGGTTAAAAGGAGCTCTGATGGATAAAAAAGATGTAGCAAGCAGCATAGATAATGGTATAGGCCAGTTTACAGCTGAAGCTAGTGATATTGTTGATGAGTATACGCCTTTATTTGACGTAGATGCTTATCCCAAGTCGCAGCGTGAACTAATAATTGAATGTAATAGAAGAATTGATGAAGCAAATAGTAAATGCCGGATCGCCAGATACAGAGAGGATATGTTTGCTAGAGGGTTAAAGGCAGGTATGTACTTCTGTACTTTCGACCGAGAAGAGAACCTTATCAGTTTTGAATTCAATGATGAGACCAGACAGATGCTGGGCTATGACGGACTAGACGATCTTCCTAATGAATTTGACAGCTGGGTCAAGACTCTTGTTCCGGAAGAAAGGGATGGTATAGTTAAGCTGTTTTGGGATTCGATCAAGTGCCATCGTGATCTGCCGGATATCACTCATGCTACATATCGTATGCAGAAGAAAGACGGCAGTATCATATGGGTCACAGGAGCAGGAAGATTTATAAGACGCATAGATGACGGCTCACTGGAGATCTACATGGGGTGTTACCGCGATATTACAGCTCAGAGAGATCTGAAGGAGTATCTTAAGATAGTTGAGGCTATAGGTAAGGTCTTTAATTTCTCTATGTTCATAGATGTTAGAGATATGAGCTACCGCATGATAAGTACCAATGAATATGTTGAGATGGCAGATAAAGATCCTGATGCTTTAGTATTTCTAAAAAATAATGTTAAAGCGACTGTTGCAGAAAGCTTCCATCAAAGCTTATATAACTGGCTTGATAGAGACAAGATCATTGCAGCTATCGAGGAACATGGATCGACAAGCATGGAATTCTACAGTGAAGAAGCAAACCGCTGGTTCAATGGTGTCTTCATGGTGGGTGACAGAAATGAAGACGGTAGCCTTGCGCATATAGTCTACGGCTGTATGGATACTACGGATACTAAATTGCAGAGCCTGGCTCAGCAGAAAAAGATATCTGAGTTTGAGGCAGAAATCTATGTCGATTCTCTCTCTAAGATCCGAAACAGAAGGTTCCTTGATGATAAGCTTAAATTCGAGCCTTGCAAGGCGGTAGTTATGGCAGATATCGATCTGTTCAAGAATGTCAATGATACAGCCGGTCACCAGGGCGGAGATGAAGCTATACAAAAAGTGGCCAAACTTCTCGAACACTCTGTCAGAAAAGATGATGTTGTCATACGCTACGGCGGTGATGAGTTCATGATAGTTTTTTTCGATATAACAAGAGCAAATCTTAAAAGCAAACTTGTATACCTTAAGTCGGCACTTAAAGAGATCAAGATTGATAACAGCCCAGAAGTACGTATAACCATGAGCTTCGGCGCAGCCTACGGGACAGAACTTGTCAATAATCTTATCGGAGTTGCTGATAAGGCACTGTACGAGTCCAAAAAGACGCGTGATACATACACTGTGATCGCAAACTGATCAGATGGTTATAAAGGTATCTAAAACGTCAGACTAAAATATCAACTTATATAAATACGCCGGTTACTTGCAACTATGCTGCATGGATAGTTGCAAGTAGCTGGCATTTTAGTGTGAGGCTTCACTGGAGTGTATTAAGCACGCGCAATCTTACTTTCATGATAGATGCCAGCAAAAAGCTCGACGGTACACTGTAATCCGAACATGATCAAAACCATGGTGTGAATATTGTTAAGAGTAAATGTCGGTTCTCCCTTGATGAAAAATGTTAATAATTCCCAACACACAAAAACAAACCATAAAGTTTTGGCAGAGTCGGCTCTTGCTTTGGTCACAACAGTCTTAAACTCTTCTTTATTGTTCTTGTGCTTTATAGCGCCAAATGCCTCCCAAAGAGCCATAGAAATCAGCGCAACTCCAGTTAAAATAAGTAATACTACAACATAGATGTTATTCATTTCGTCCTCCTTTTTGTTTAGGTATCTTGTTGATAAGTAAAGTCTACCAGCAAGCATGGAGGATCGACATTTTAGTCCTGAAATACTAATTCGGAGTCTTATTCGCGGAGAGGTTTGCGTTTAGGATGAATAAAGCGCGGAAATATTAAAAACATAACACGGTCAAGAGATAGTGTTGCCAGGATTTAAATCTTACGCTGTCATCTTTTCAATCACAAGTGTCTGGGAAAAGTAGTTGTCATTTATTTCTGTCATCTTGCTTACATTTTCATAGCTTTCAAGTATCTTACGTACGTTGTCAAGACCAATACCTCTGCCTTCACCTTTAGTACTGATGCCTTTTTTCTCAATTTCAGAAAGGAATATACCTTTATTTACAAAAGAATTGGCTACAATGATAGCTACAGAGCTTTGGTCAAGAACTACATTGAACTTGATCTCTTTACTTTCAGTTTCAAGAGCGGCTTCTACAGCATTATCTATATATATTCCAAGAATTCTTGTAAGATCCAGAACACTCATAGATATCTCAGGGATATCGTCCATAATATCGACGAAAAGGTTAATTCCAAGGTTCATGGCGTTTATGAACTTGGCAGAGAGCATACCTTTGATCGCAGGTTCTTTTATCTTAGAAAGCTTGTGAAGGTAGTATTTGCCCTGATTGAGCTTTTCGCTTGTTGGAAGGACTGTGCTTTTAAAATATGCGTTAAGGCCGTCCATATCATTATTGTCGATAAAGCTTGATAATGTCAGGAGTACATTTACATAATCGTGTTTGAAGGAACGAAGCTCGTCGTACATGTTCTCTACCTGAGAGGTGTATTCTAAAAGGTTTCTTTTGCTTTCTTCTTCGCGCTTTGTTTTTTGAGTTGAATAAATATTAAAGGTAATAAAGTGGAATATTAAAACGATCAAAGCTGCCTGAGCTAAATAAAAAACAAAATAAATAATCGGAGTTATTGTTTCATCGCCTAATGATTTGGCATGAAAAACCATAAACCAATAAAATAAACCTACAATAGTTATTATCACGGTCATAGCAATTGTTATGTTTTTTGAAGGTATGTATTCAATTGCTTTAGTATACTTTAAATATAAACGATTAACCAAATAGGATAGTACTACAATCAGTACTGTGATTAAGAAAAGTCTTACGAAATATAGTACATTATCTGCGTGAGCGTCTACTTTTATAAAATAAAATATAATCGCTATGCGTAATTCGCAACAACACCTATCATATAGGCTCCCGGAACCAGGATAAATGAGTTTATATCTTTGTTAAAACAAAAATATGTTATAAGAAATAATATTGGCCATAAAATCATTACACTTGAGAATGTGTTGTCTCTTATATAAATACATATATATGCCAAACTCATCATAATAAAGCTTAAGATTCTCTTTTGAAGGCTTACATGCTTTGTCCACATGATATTAGCAGAGACAGGCAACCAAAAGCTGGTAGAAATAGCATCTAATAAAATCGTAATATCCATATAATAAATCTTCCTTTATATGAAATTTGTACATAAAAATACATTTTGTAGTTCGCGTCAATAAAGTAGTACAATGCATTAATTTACTATATTTTCAAGGATTTGGAAATATATTTTGACTTAATAAATATGTGCAGGTAGTATATTTAAGGAACTTTTGTTTTTTGATGGATGGTAAAAAATTCATGTTAAATATTTATATTTGTGAAGATGATAAGACCCAGCGAGGTTTGATGACAGAATATGTGAATCAAGTCATCATGATAGAAGATTACGATCTTAAACTGATGCTTTCTACAGATGATCCATACAAGGTTTTATCGACAATAGATGATAATCCAAATGTTGGACTATACTTTTTGGATATAGAACTTGCGTCAGATATGAACGGACTGACTCTTGCCCAGCAGATCAGGAAGAAGGATCCTCGCGGATTCATTGTCTTTGTAACAACTCATTCTGAGATGTGCTACATGACCTTTACTTATAAGGTTGAGGCTCTTGATTTTATATTAAAAGATGATCAGGATAACCTCCACATGCGCATTCATCAGTGCATAAATAATGCATATTCCAGATACTCAGCAGTTAATAATCATGCAAATCAGATATATGCTGTGAAGATTGGAGATAAGGAATATTGCATACCTGTTGAGGAGATCCTTTACATAGAGACTTCATCAAGCCCTCACAAAGTTATCATGCATACCCCCGCAAGAATACTTGAATTTAATGGGAAGATAAAAGAAATCAAAGATGAACTTGGATCTAACTTCATAATCTGTCACAGATCCACCGTGATCAACAAAAAACATTTACGGGAAGTAGACCTTAAAAACCGCACGGTTACACTGAGTAATGGTGAAGTGTGTGTCGTCTCCACAAGATATATACATTCCCTTACCAAATGCTCATAAATAGGCCCAACACCGAAGGTGTTCTCAATTGGCCTATTTACATGACTTTTGGAACGAAGTGACAAAAGTCATAGGAAAATGGACATATTAGAAAATAAGTGAAAAAAGACGTAAAATTCGTGAAAAAGAGCCACAAATTTAGTGCGTTAATGTTATAATACCAAAAAGGCTCTTTCCGGGGATTTTCTAAAATTACAATTCTAAACGATAAAAAGAAATATACAATAGATATATATCTAAGGAGAGGATTTTATTGATGAAAAAATTCGGAATAGGGATAGTAATTATTATTTGTATACTAAGTATAGCGGGGTGCGGGAATATGTTTCATTTTATCAAAAACGGTAAAACAAGAGGTATCAGCATTACATTTGAAGATTTTGGAGAAATGATCGATTTTGAAACTGGACTAGGTGACTTCTCCAAGATCGATGTAGATCTCTCAATCGGTGATCTTAGCATAGTTGCAGGCGATGGATATAGCCTTAAATACAGATATCCTGAAAAGCTTCAGCCTGAATACGAAGTTAAAGACGGAACATTGGTCGTAAAGACAAAGACAGAGAATAAGATATCTGTATCAGATGATATATCTGAGAAAACATATTTAACTATCACAGTTCCCACAGGTACTGAGTTTAAAGATGTAAAGCTTGATGATTCCATGGGAGACATAACAGTCAGAGGCGTAAACAGTGCTAAACTTGTAATCGAGGATAGCATGGGAGATGTAAGTGTAAGCGAAGCAAGCTTTGGAACTATCAGCATCGATGACAGCATGGGTGATATCAAAGTAACAGATGTTAAAGCTGATGAACTTAAAGGCGCTGCATCGATGGGCGATTTCGAAATAGAAACATCTGATATAGCTAAAGTAAAATGGGACAGCTCCATGGGCAAGATTACGCTTAAGGGAACCTTCGTAAATCTTGAGCTTGAAGATTCTATGGGTGATATCAAAGTTGATAGCGAGAGTGCATGGACTGGTAAGCTCGAGACATCTATGGGCGATATTGTTGTGAATGGTGCAAAGAAGGGCGATAGCTATTCACAATAAATAGTTGTTAATGGTAGATTCCACTTATATAATCCTCGTACGGATAACGCTCGAGGATTATATAAGTGGAATCTACCAAATTTACTCTATTAACTTCCTAAAACGTATTGTAGCGTTAGTTAAAAAGTATTTCGTCTTAGTCTGATATGAAAAGAACGCCAAGCGTTCCTGGACCGCAATGAGAAGATACGACGCTTCCTGCGCGTGTTTCAAGGATTTCGTCAAAGTGATTGAGGCTTAAAAGGTATTCTCTTACTTGTTCTACGATTTCTTTATCACATCCTGAATGTGTGATAAATACGCGGTCTTTTCTGGCGTTCTTAAGATCTGATTCCATATCCTTTACATAATCCATAACGTACTTATGGCTATTGCCGCGATATTTCTTTTCAGGGTGCATAGCGCCGCCTGATACGGCAATCCTTGGATGGAGCTTAAGGGCTGTTCCGAAAAGTGCTGCAAGACCAGAGCAGCGTCCACCTCTGTGGAGATAAACAAGAGTATCTATTACAAAACTTGCGCGGACCTTATCTTTAAGGCTTTCAATCTCATCTGCGATTTCTGAAGCTGTCTTTCCTTCTTTTGCAAGCTCTGCAGCTCTTATTACCAGAAGGCCGATACCAGTAGAAAGATTAGCAGAATCTATGATATGAACTCTGTCCTCGATTTCTAAAGATTCAGCAGCGAGACGTACATTATTAAAACATGCGGACATAGAAGATGAGATAGTGAAGACGATATATTCATCTGTACTGTCAGGATTAAAGATCTTTGCTACGTCCTCTATACTTGGAGCTGCAGTCTTAGGTGTATCGTTATGTTCATCAGACCATTTATACAAAGCTTCTGGTGTAATATTGACGCCATCTAGAAATTCAACATCACCAAGTCTTACAAATAAGGGAATTATACCAATTTCATACCTGTCTAATAATTCTTTTGACAGATCACAAGTGCTGTCTGAAAAAATCTTAACCATTATGCGCCTCCCATGAATAATCTTACATACTATAATAGCACTTTGTAGCCAGAAACGCTTTGTTATCTAATGATTTATCTGTGTGACATTTGTGTGATATATGTCTTGATATTATTACCTTGTTGAAACGGTTAATCCATTCACAACAAATAATAATAGAGAGGAAATGAAAATGACTGCAATGTTCATGGGAATGAAGATTTTAATGGCAAGAGAATCAAAGAGACTTGAAGGTGCAAATATGATTGGAGCAAATAATTACGGTCTCCGCAAGTCAAATATAGATAGACCTATTGTTAAGGAATGTAAGAAAAACGAAAATTAAAGAATTTTTAGAAGATAATATAAGGGTGATGTCACAAAAAGGCATCACCCTTGTCTTTAAATGCTAATTTTAAGTTCAAATCCAGGATAAATTCCAACTGGAATGCTTTCAGAGAACGGATAATCTGCTGTTTCATTTTCAATAAAGTTATAGGTTCTGACCATCTTTTTATCAGGATCCACTATCCAATATTCGCGAACACCGGCGCTTCTATACTTGAAGAGTTTTATCATGTAATCCATCTTCTTGCTGGAAGGGCTTACAATCTCAATGATAAAATCAGGAGCTCCATGACATCCCTTGTCATCAAGCTTGTTCTTGTCGCATATTACTGCAATATCTGGTTCAACATAGTTGTAATCATCGTTGTTGAGAAAAACTGCGAATGGAGCTAAAAATGCTTCGCATTTTCCATTGTTTTTGCGTATATAATTAGTTAGATCTGTTGTTAAATCGCGAGCAATCCTTTGGTGATTTACAGACGGCGGAGCCATATTATAAATGACGCCATCGACTAATTCAGCACGTTCCCCTTCAGGTAGGGCATATATATAGTCTATAGTTTTTAGTTCAGCTTTAATTAAAGGCATAACGTCACCTCCATCACTTATATGATAGCATAAGAGTGCGTCACTAACACTACAAGATTTTATTAGTTACGCTTTAGATGATATACTATAGTTACTGCGTTGAAGTAACAGGATGCATTTTGCCACTTACTTCATACGTATTTGAATCATAAAAACTATGAAAGAGCCTAAATTCAATCATGAATATAAATATAAAGTCCATAAAGAAGAAACTTATCAAAGTCCTTATTCTCATCGCCATCATTGCCATAATAGGCGTTGCGAATCTGGCATCTATATCATCCAGGTTTTATCCAATAAAGGGAATTGACGTATCACACCACCAGGGAACCATTGACTGGAGCCAGGTTCCTGATAAGGGGATCTCATTTGCATATATCAAGGCTACTGAAGGTAGTGGACATGTAGATACCAAGCTTTCTGCTAATTATGAAGGCGCTAAGGAGAATGGCATTGATTATGGCTTCTATCACTTCCTAAGCCTTGAAAGCCCAGCTCAGTCCCAGTTTGATAACTATAAGGCTGCAATAGCAGACTACGATATGACCTTAATTCCTGCAATTGACGTTGAGTGGTACGGCGATATGAGGCAGAATAAACCCGATAAGGAGCTTGTTATTAAGCAGGTACAGGAACTGTCTGACCTTATGGAAGATGAATACGGAGTAAAACCGCTCATATACACAACCCAGACTTTCTACTTCACATATCTGTGGGGCGAATTCAAAGATAATCCCCTCTGGATAAGAAATACAGCCTGTACACCGGTTCAGAAGTTCGCTATATGGCAGTACACTGAAAAGCTCGATTTTGAGGGCATCGTAGAGTTTGGCAGATATGTTGATGGTAACGTGACTAATAAGAAAAAATTGAGCACATTATATGTTAAATAAATGCTATAATAATAACAGAGCAAAGGCGCTTATTAAAAGCGTTCTTTGCTCTTTTTTGGTTACAAAAGTAGGTATATATTAACTCAAAATTCGCACTTATAAAAATCTAATGACTTTGAATATTCCTGAGGTTGACAGTTAATAAATGGTTTTGGGTTCTTTGAAAATTATATTAAATTCAAGAGCTTGATAGATGGAAGGATATATTCTGTTTGGGATTTATTTGTCTGAGCGAAGCGAGTTTATAAATCCCAGAATATATCCTTACAGATATCATGCCTTGAATTTTATATGATTTTCATGAACCCCAAACCATTTATTAACTGCTAACCTCAGGAATAGGCGAGGCCTCAATTTTATACATGCGAAGTTCGATGCAATTCCCCGGAGGGCGATTATGGCTGCATTTGATAGGATTGAATCCGGTATACCGGAGATGGATAAAGCGCTTGATAATATTAGGCTTGGAGATAACGTCGTCTTCAGGGTTTCGGATCTGTCTGAGTTTAAGCTGTTCGTAGATCCCTATATAGCCCAGGCTAAGAAGGATGGCAGGAATATTATCTATTTCAGGTTTGCAAGTCACGAACCTTTAGTAGAGGACTGCCCTGAAGTTAAGACCATAAATGTCCCACTTACTCACCGTTTCGAGACCTTTACTGTAGATATTCACAACATTATAGAAAAAGAAGGTAAGGATGCCTTCTATGTTTTTGACTGCCTGTCAGAACTCCAGATAAGGTGGGCAACTGACCTTATGATGGGCAATTTTTTCAGAGTGACCTGTCCGTTTCTTTTTATTCTTGATACTGTAGCTTTTTTCCCAATTATAAGGGGTAAGCACTCGTTCCATGCGGTCAATAAGATTCTTAATACGACCCAGCTCTTTCTTGATGTATATTCCGATTCCAAGCATGTATATGTAAGGCCTGAGAAGGTGTGGAACCGTGATTCTGAGACTATGTTTCTGCCTCATATTTATAACAAAGAAGACAATACCTTCAGGCCGATACTTGATGGAGTACAGTCAAGCCGCTTTTACCAGCTTCTTGATAACTTCCAAAGACCGGGTGAAGACCAGTATATAGACTTCTGGGATAAGTTCTTCAATATGGCCAGGATGCAGTATGACAACGATATGGACATCGAAGAGTCCTGTAATATCATGTGCAATATCATGATGACAAGAGACGAGAAGATGCGTGCAATGGTCAGAAAGCATTTCAAGCCCGATGACTATTTTAATGTCAGAAGCCATATGATAGGAACGGGGCTTATTGGTGGTAAGGCCTGCGGAATGCTGCTTGCAA
Organism: Butyrivibrio fibrisolvens; assembly: GCF_037113525.1. Classification (NCBI taxonomy): domain Bacteria; kingdom Bacillati; phylum Bacillota; class Clostridia; order Lachnospirales; family Lachnospiraceae; genus Butyrivibrio; species Butyrivibrio fibrisolvens. The sequence goes on from NZ_CP146963.1 coordinate 2,277,676, forward strand.
GAGCTATCATCCGCAATATGAGCCCTGAGATCGATGAGGTATTGGAGCCGCACGATTCATTTTTTATCGGATCTGATATTTACTATACCTATATCGTAGACAACGAATTCTGGGATCTTCGCATCCGCCAAAGGACTGAGGAAGAGTACTTTTCGCTTGCGGATGAATTTGCTTTGAAGCTTAAACAGGGAGTTTTTGCAGAGGATCTTAAGACCAAGTTCAAGAATATCCTTGATTATTACGGACAGGATCCTTTTATTGTCAGGTCCAGTAGTATCCTTGAAGACGGCTTTGGTAATGCCTTTGCGGGAAAATATGAGTCGGTTTTCTGCGCCAACAGAGGCACTTTGGAAGAAAGGCTTGACGAGTTTGAAAACGCTGTAAGGACAGTTTATGCATCCACAATGAGTCTGTCTGCCCTCGACTATAGAAAAAGGCGCGGCCTTGATAAAAGAGATGAACAGATGTCTCTTCTGGTTCAGCGCGTATCAGGTTCTTATTACGGTTCTTACTATATGCCTTGCGCGGCGGGTGTTGGCTATTCTTACAGCCCTTATCAGTTCCTTCAGGGAATTGACCCCAAGGCCGGTATGCTTCGACTTGTAATGGGGCTTGGAACATCAGCGGTTGACAGGACTATGGGTTCATATCCGCGCCTTGTAAGTCTTGATATGCCTCAGGCGACGTCGTGCGTGACTGTGGCTGAGAAGCACCAGTTCTCGCAAAGGGCGGTTGAAGCTGTAGATGTAAGCGAACATACTTTGAAGAGACTGGAACTAAAAGAAATTGAAGAAAAGATACCTGTATATCTAAAAAATACTCTTCTTGAGCATGACTATGAAGTTGAGAGTTCACTTAGATCCCGCGGAATATATCGCGATGTCAGATTCATATCATGCCTTGGACTTGTCAAAAAAGATATACTGATGTCTCAGATGCAGCAGCTAATGCACCTTATACAGGAAGAATATCAGCACCCGGTTGATATAGAGTTCACCATGAACCTGTCAGAAAACGGTGAGTATTCAATCAACCTTCTTCAGTGCAGGCCTTTGCAAGTCTTCAAGGATACAGCAGGAGTATCGATTCCTGACAAAGTATCGGAAGATAAGATTATCCTTGAAAGTAAAGGCTCATCAATGGGACTTTCAAGGTGTACGCCTATTGATTTGCTGGTGTATGTAGAGCCTAAAGCTTATTACAACATGCCATACGCTGACAAGGCGCGTATGGCCAAAGTCATAGGCAAGATAAACTGGGGATTCAGAGGCGAAGACCGCCACATGATGCTTATCGTCCCAGGGCGTATCGGAACTTCGTCGCCAGAACTTGGCGTTCCTACTACGTTTGCAGATATAAGCGAATTTGAGGCAGTGTGCGAAGTAGAAGAGAAGGAAGCAGGCTATAATCCTGAGCTTTCCTACGGAAGTCATATCTTCCAGGATCTTGTAGAGGCAGATATACTTTATACGGCTGTATTTGCCAATGAGAAAACTCTTCACTTTTCGCTAGATATACTTAAAGAGCATAAAAATATAGCATCTGAATATATTGCGAATGATGCCGATGCTGATATAGTAAAGGTATATGATCTGAAAGATTCTGAATGTAATCTTTATTATGACCTTGAGCAGAATCATTTGTTGCTTAGTTTTGAGTGATCAGATTTTAATAATATTTAAGATATCCAATAAGACTCGGTATTTTTGTTGCCGGGGAGCTTTTTGATTTTAAATTGATTTTTTTTAACCTAAACATAGATTTAATGCCTGTAGCGATATTAATTATTTTAAAAAAGTATTAAATTAGGACTTGCCAAATTATAAATAATCAGTATACTTGTATACAAGACGAAGGCGTTTTGATTCATTAAATGAATCAAAGCGCCCCTTTTTTTATTCCTAATTCTATACCTATTTTGAGACGACGGCGTTTCGGTATTGTACCGAAGCGCCGTTTTTTGGAGGAAGATCATATGGCAATGATAAAGCTTGAAAATGTAAATAAAAGCTTTGGAGATCTGCATGTATTAAAAGATGTGAATCTTGAAGTTAAAGAAGGAGAAAAGCTCGTTATCATAGGTCCGTCCGGCTCCGGTAAATCAACAACCGTAAGATGTATGAACTTCCTTGAAACGCCCACAAGCGGGCATGTTTATATTGACGGAGTAGAGCTTACACATAAGAACAAGACTAAGGTTGTCCGTGACAGTACATCAATGGTCTTCCAGCAGTTCAATCTTTATCCGCACATGACTGTTTTAAAGAACCTGACGCTTGCACCCATGAAGCTTCATCATAAATCAAAAAAGGACGCTGAAGAACTTGCATATCATTATCTTGATGTTGTTGGACTTAAAGATAAGGCTGGAGTATATCCAACAACTCTGTCAGGAGGTCAGCAGCAAAGGATCGCCATAGCAAGAGCTCTTTGTTCACAAAGTAAGATCATCCTTTTTGACGAACCAACATCGGCTCTTGACCCTGAGACTATTCAGGAAGTTCTTGATGTAATGATAAAGCTTGCAAAGGAAAACATAACCATGGTCGTAGTTACCCATGAGATGGGCTTTGCAAGGCAGGTCGCAGACAGAGTGATATTCATGGAGGATGGCCAGATCATTGAGTCAGGAACTCCGGAACACTTCTTTACAAGTCCCAAGAGTGACCGCGTTAAGCAGTTTTTGGGCAAGATAATACGATAAAAAAGATTATTTTTAGGAGGATAAAATTATGAAAAAAAGATTACTTAGTGCATTTATGGCAGGAATTATGGGAGTGATGCTTGCAGCCTGCGGCGGAGCAGATTCAGCTTCAGATGTAGCTTCTATTTCAGAAGATACACCGGCAACGCCAACTGCTGGCGAACCTTCCGAGGGCTCATATTCTGAAGATGTACAGGCCATTATAGACAGGGGAGTATTAAGAGTAGGTGTTAAGAATGCAGTTGTTGGATTTGGATACGAGGATCCTCTTACAGGAGAATATTCCGGTATGGAGATCGAACTTGCCAAGGAACTTGCAGATAAGCTCGGAGTTGAAGTTGAGTTTACCGCAGTAACCGCAGCTACAAGAACAGAGCTTCTTGATTCAGGAGATATCGACTGTGTTCTTGCAACTTTCACTATCACAGATGAGAGAAAAGAGAGCTGGGATTTCACCACACCATATTATACGGATTACGTAAGCGTACTTGTAGAAGATGCTTCAGGCATCAAGACTTTAAGCGATATCGTAGGTACAACAGTAGGCGTATCCTCAGGTTCAACCTCAGCTAAGTCCCTTGTAAAAGCCATGATCGAGGAAGGCCTTATAAGCGGCGATGGATTCGATGAAGAAAGCTTTGATCCAGCAACATGGACTGAAGGCGTTTCATTCCAGCAGTATGATGACTATCCAACTATCTCAACAGCACTTAGCGCCGGAGAAGTAGATGCATTCTGCGTTGATAAGTCAATCCTTGCAATCTACAAGACAGAGGGCAGATTTTATATCGAAGCTGAGTTTGCTCCACAGGACTACGGCATTGCAACTACTAAAGGTTCAGGACTTTCAGAAGTTGCTGAAGAATTGGTAAAAGAAGATCTGGGCGACGGAACAATTGATACTCTGATTTCTGAAAACGGATTGGATTAAGAATGGAGGACCGGTAATGTCAGGATTATTTTCTGCTAGAGCCTGGACTAAGATATGGATCTATAGGGGAACTTTCCTCCTTGGCCTTTTTAATACATTACGAACTGCGCTGGTAGCGTTACTTCTTGCCCTTGCCCTTGGTATCATCTTCGGGCTTATGGCAACAAGTAGTAAAAAGGTACTGAGATTTATAAGCAGGGTATATGTAGAGGTAATACAGAATACACCGGTTCTTTTGCAGATGTGCTTTTTGTACTATGCACTGGCATTTTCAGGACACAGCCCTGGAATAATAGTAACCGGAATCCTGGCACTTGGTATATATACCGGTGCTTACATGGCAGAAGTTATAAGGGCAGGTATTGAATCAGTTCCAAAGGGACAGTTTGAAGCTGCCAGAGCCCAGGGATTTGGATATGCCGGTCAGATGTATTACATAATCATTCCTCAAAGTATCAAGGTGATCTTACCGCCTATGACCAATGTTATCGTCAACATGATAAAGAATACATCTTGTCTTTATATTGTTGGAGGAGCTGACCTGTTATCACTTACATACAGTTTCGTTACAGGTGAAAATACAGGCGGCTCCTATGCCCCCGCGTATATAGTATGCGGCGTGATCTTTTTCCTGATATGTTTCCCTCTGTCAACATTTGCAACTATGTGGGAATCATCTCTTAAGAAAAGAGATCAGAGAGTGTTTCAAAGAAGTACTGTAAAGGAGGCATGACATGGATACTTTAAGTGGAAGCCTGTCAATACTGGAAAATCCGGCAATAATAAAGTTCATATTTCAGGGAGTTCTTTTTACAATTATCATTTCTATAATAGCTGTGCTTTTTAGTATAGTCTTTGGAACAGTACTTGCCCTTATGAGAAATTACCTAGTGACTAAAAAGGTAAGGATCATAAAGTTTATATCTGTTGCATATATAGAGCTATTCAGGAATACTCCGCTATTATTCTGGATATTCATCTGCGTAGTCTTTTGTCCGGCTCCGGGATTTATGGACAGGAAAATGTTTGGACTTTCTTCTGTTAATAATAAGCTCATGTTTAAAGCCTGCGTTGCGCTTATCCTGTATACTTCAGCGGTCATAGCAGAGATCGTAAGAGGAGGACTTAACTCTGTTGCAAGCGGACAGATAGAAGCTGGCCAGTCACAGGGCTTTTCCATGGTGCAGATCATGAGATTCATTGTATTGCCTCAGACATTCAGGGCTATTATTCCAACACTTCTTAGCCAGGTCATCACTACCATCAAGGACAGCTCATTCCTAGCAAATGTTGCAGTAATAGAGCTTATGGCAAGGACCAAGCAGGTCCTGTCTGCAGCCAACAGGTACAATGGGCTTAATTCCATCAACGTTTCAGATGTTTTCGTTTTGTTCGGACTTGCTGCTGCCATCTATTTTGTGATCAATTTCTCCATCTCTATGACGGTCAGGAAGATGCAGAAGAAATCAGTGGCGGTTAAGGTTACGAAGAAGTCATTTATTAAAGAAGATTCGAAAAAAGCTGTAGCAATGATCAATAGGCTACAGGAAGATTAAATATAAAAAAGAGACAGTGACTTTTGAGATTGAACATCTGTCAGAATCTTATAAGTTATAAGGATAAAAATTATTAGTGATCAAGGTTTAGGAATAGTATGGAAAAAGGGATGATACATCTGCCGCGCTTACCACATATCGGAATGCGTATTATCAAGTCTGCACTTGGGGTTATGATCTGCTTTGCGATCTACTTCTTAAGGGGAAAAGAGGGGACGCCTTTTTATTCAGCGCTTGCAGTCCTTTGGTGCATACAGAACCAGTCCAAAAATACAGTACAGAATGCACTTCAAAGAACAGTAGGAACTGGAATCGGCGCTTTATACGGTCTTATCTATATTCTTATAAAAGGGCAGATAAAAGGAATCGGAGACGGCTTTTTACACTACTTTATTATCTCTATGGTTTTAATACCAATAATATACACAACAGTAGTTTTAAAGCAAAAGAAAGCATCATACTTTTCCTGCGTTGTTTTTTTAAGTATTGTTGTAAATCACTTAATGGATGAAAATCCCTATATCTTTGTAGCCAACAGATCGCTGGATACACTTATAGGTATTTTTGTCGGACTGATTCTTAATTCTATCTATATCCACGGACGGATTGACAGGGAGACTTTATTTATAGCTGATCTTGATAAGTCAATGGATGATTCTATGGGAGGAGTCACATCTTTTGGAAAGATCAGGATAGGAGGTATGCTTGAAAAGGGGATGAAATTAACTTTCATGACTCTGCGCACACCTGCAGGATTTCTTGAAGGTATGCCGGATGTAAAACCAGTTCTTCCTGTCATAGCCATGGATGGCGCCATCCTTTATGATATCAAGGAAAACAGATACCCTAAGGTCTATATCATTTCTGCAAGACATGCGAACAGCATCGAGGATTTTATTAAGGAACGCGGCTTCAATATCTTTACTACAATTATCCTTGATGATGTCCTTATTATCTATTACGACGAACTAATAAATCCTGCTGAGACTGATATATACGATAAGCTCCATAAGTCGCCTTATCGCAATTACCTCAATAAGGAAAGGCCCAAGGAGCATCCGGTAGTCTATATGATGTGCATTGATAAGACAGAAAAAATAGAACGTCTTGTGCAGGAGATCGAAGAAAGCGACGTATACAGCGAGCTCAAGATCCTATCCTATCCGTCTGATGATTATAAGGGCTATTCTTATATCAAGATCTATAACAAGAATGCATCCGTCCAAAACATGGCTGACTACGTAAAAACTATGACAGGCGCTTCTCAAATAGTTACTATGAGCGATAATCGTAGAAATAAAGCGGATTTCGTTTCCTCTGACTGCAACACATTGGTGCGTAAACTGCATTATATGTTCAATTGGAGTCCTCGAAGATCTTCGGCGAACAATATAAATTTGCTTCATCATGCGTCTGATGTATAAACACTACATCGGGCGCTTTTTTGCTGGTCATAATCCCAGTTGAAGATTATTTGATAATTTATTCTATATACTTATACCATAACAAAGCGGCAACACCTATAATAATATTATCCGGGAGTTGCCAGAAGACAAGCTTTGTTATAGGCGACTATTGTGATATCCTAGTATACGGTGACCAGGAGAGATTCGTCGAAGTAATGCAAAATCTTATGGAGAACGCTATCAAGTACGGGGACGGCGTTGAAGTGTTAATAACTATAGACTACAAGGGAGGAAATAAGTTTTAAATGACATATAGAATGATCGCACTTGGCTTTATGGCAGTGTTTTATGGGATTTACTTTGGAAAGATGCTGATTCAGAGGAGGAAAGGCATTGTTACCAATCAGATAGCCAAGGGCAAGGTTCATGACAGAACGTTTTATATTGAATGCATAATGAAAGTGGCTACGCTTTTAGTGCCGGCTGTTGAAGTTGTCTCTATAGTAATTGGAACTGCGCAGCTTATGATCATGTGGCGCGTAATAGGAATGTATTTTGCATTTCTTGGTGATATAGTTTTCTTTTTATCAGTATATACCATGAGGGATAGCTGGAGAGCAGGTGTTGCGGCATCTGACATGGACCAAAGAAGTCTTGTGACCAAGGGAATTTATAACTACTCCAGGAATCCTGCATTTCTTGGTTTTGACTTTGTTTACATCGGCATCATGCTGATGTTCTTCAATCCTGTTTTGTGTGCATTTTCAATTTTTGCCATGGTAATGCTTCATCTTCAGATTCTGGAAGAAGAAAAGTTCCTTCCGACTGTGTTTGGTGATGATTATCTTGAGTATAAAGAAAGAACAAGCCGCTACGCAGGTCTTGGAAAGGTGACTTTTGATAAAGTAATACTATATATTTATTTCATACTTTTTGTGTGGTCTGTATTGTACTTTTTTACTTGCCTTGCTTATGGAGGAGGTTTTAGCCTTTCATGGGTATGGCTTTGGATTCTGATAGCTGTATTTGCACTTGTCAGAGTATTGATGATCAAAGCAAGAATAGATGGAAGAGAGAAAATCAAGATTCCCGCAGTTTTGAGATATGTTTACAGAGGTTTGGCACTTGTTTTCATAATCTTTTTTGTCATAGTTGAGAGCAAAGTAATTGGTGCTATGACAGCTACTCCTAAGTCTGATCTTGAATATGTAGTACTTCTTGGAGCAGGTCTTCATGGTACACAGCCGTCAAATCCTTACAGAGCAAGGATTCAGAAGGCTGCTGAATATCTGATGGAGAATGAAGATACAGTCCTCATCGCATCCGGCGGCCAGGGACCTGATGAAGCTATAAGCGAAGCAGAATGTGCAAAGAGAATACTGGTTGAGCAGTATGGAATAGACGAAGACAGGATAATACTTGAAGATAAGTCAACTGATACAGAAGAAAACCTTAAGAACAGCCTTGTTATTATAGGCGATGAAGACGCATATGTTGGCATCATCTCTAATGGATTCCATGAATACAGAGCTATGTCTATAGCAAGGAATGTGGGATATAACAATGTACATTCAGTTCCTGCGGTAACTCTTTTTCCTGTGGGTATCCATTATACGGTAAGGGAGTTCTTCGGTATGGTGGAATTCTATGTGAAGTACAAGCTGTGAAAGATTACATGTTTGGTTGCAGAGTGCTCTAACAATGTCTGCTAGCAGATGTATACGACTTAATCAAGTTTTGGTTGACTCATCTTAAAATGGGTGATATCATAGCTGAGAATTAAATATTGATAGTAGGGCTGAGAGATCGGCCACGGTAAGGAAATCCATAATCCTAGGCGGGTTATGGATTTTTTTTTTGCCCGAAAACATATTGGGATAACGAAAGGAATCAACATGCAAAACGAATTATTTGAAAAAACACCTATTCCAAAAGCTTATATGAAGATGGCGCTTCCTGTTGTTATGGGAATGGTTGTAACACTTGTTTATAACCTTGTAGACACCTATTTCATTGCGAAAACAGGTAATACCAACCTTATTGCTGGTGTATCTATCTGCGCGCCGCTATTTACACTGCTTCTGGCTATTGGAGATATCTTCGGTATAGGTGGAAGCTCTGTTATATCAAGGATTCTTGGAGCTCATGACAAGGATGGCGCAAGGAAAAAGAGCACATTTTGTATATATACGGCTATCATAACAGGAATCTTGTTTACAGTCATAATGCTGGCGCTTAAAAGACCGATGCTTACACTTCTTGGTGCTACAAGCGCAACTTACGAATATGCTGATCAGTATTATTCATGGCTTATTTTGGGTTCAACCTTTGTTATTTTTTCACTTGTTCCTTCAAATCTGCTTCGTGCAGAAGGTAAGGCAATGGAATCCATGATTGGATCTGTTATTGGTACTATTATAAATATCATCCTTGATCCAATCTTTATCTTTGTACTTGGTCTTGGCGCAGCGGGTGCGGCTATGGCTACAATTATTGGTTATATTATTACCTGCACATTTTTTGTTATTATCATTAAGACTAGAAGTGATGTTCTGTCTATTGATATTAAAGATCTTAAGATGGATGCACAGACTTTTGGAAGCGTTCTTGCAATTGGACTTCCTTCAAGTATCACTAATCTCATGCAGACAATAGGAATCACTCTGACTAACAGATATTTACAGCCTTATGGCGATGAAAGCATAGCGATCATGGGAATTATACTTAAGATCGTTAATATTGCGGTTCTTATCATTGTAGGTCTTGCATTTGGCGGTCAGCCTCTTATTGGCTATTGTTATGGTGCAGGGCTTAAAGAAAGACTTCGTAAGATCATGGGATTTGGTATGGCTGTAACAGGCGGAGCCGGCCTTGTATGCCTTGCAGCTTTAACTATCTTTTCACATCCTATTATTGGGAAGTTTTTAAGTGATGAAGCGATGATCGCTACAGGATCTAAGATGCTGTTATTCCAGCTTCTGGGAATGCCGCTTATGGGTATCTGCCTTATTGTTATCTGTACATTCCAGGCTACTGGTAAAGCAGCGGGAGCATTTATATTGTCATCCTGCAGACAGGGACTGGTATTCCTTCCGGCTATAATTGTACTTTCTAGTGTGTTGGGGCTTAACGGCGTTATCGCAGCACAGTTCACAGCTGATATAGTTACAACAGTTGTAGCTTTCGGACTCTTCAAGGTGTTCTTGTGGAGAGAAGTAATGAGATAGGCTGTGCCGTTAGGGGCTCTGGCAAATAATATGATATTGGTGGGTTATAATGATCTAGAAAGTATATTACAATGAGATAGATATATGAATTATGGGAGGTTTTGTAAATAGATGGTCAGAAAATTCAGAGTTGGAAATCCTATTGAAACGGATTCTGTCGTTAAAGATATTGAGATTACAAATGGAGAGATTCCATATTTTAAGGCGGATGCAAGCTCTAAGTCGTTGTTTATAGAATTAGATCAGGAAGATAAGGTGTTTGGTCTTGGTGAGACTATTCGTGGGATGAATAAGAGGGGATGGATCTATACAAGTAATAATGCTGATGATCCTAATCATACTGAGGACAAGAGGTCTTTGTATGCTTCTCAGAACTTTTTTGTCATAACATCGAAAAGCAGGACTCTTGGCGTATATATTGATACTCCCGGAACTGTTACTTTTGATATAGGGTATAGCAAGTTTAATGAGCTTACTATTTCTTTTGAAGACTATGATTTTGATATATATATCATAGAGGGTCCTTTTGAGGGTGAAGAAAAAGAAGTTAAAGGTGTAGTCAAAGAGTTTCGTTCAATTATTGGTCGAAGCTATATTCCTCCGCGCTGGGCTTTTGGCTATGGTCAGAGCAGGTGGAGCTATTTTACTGCAGATGAAGTAAGGGAAGTTGCGGACAAGTATGATGAAGCCGGCATTCCTCTTGATATGATCTATCTTGATATCGATTATATGGAAAGGTACAAGGACTTCACGGTAGATGATAAGGCTTTTCCTGACTTTAAAGAGTTTGTATCTGAAATGAAGAACAGGGGGATCCATCTTGTTCCGATCATCGATGCAGGAGTTAAGATCGAGGATGGATATGATGTATACGAAGAGGGCGTAGAAAAAGACTATTTTGTCAAAAAAGAGGATGGAGAAAGGCTCGTAGCTGCTGTATGGCCAGGTAGAGTTCACTTCCCGGATTTCCTTAACGATGAAGCAAGGGCGTGGTTTGGAAATAAGTACAAGGTGCTTCTGGATCAGGGTATAGACGGCTTTTGGAATGATATGAACGAGCCGGCAATCTTCTATACAGAAGATCATCTTAAAGAAGTGTTCGACAAGATTGAAGATTATAAAGATAAGAATCTGGATATCAATTCATTTTTTGCCTTTAAGGATCTGGTGGGTTCTATTGATAATAATGAAGCTGATTACAAGAGATTCTATCATGAATACAAGGGTCAGAAGATCCGTCACGACAAGGTTCACAACCTTTTTGGCTACAATATGACAAGAGCGGCAGGAGAAGCCTTCGAGAGACTGTCTCCTGATGAGAGAATCCTTATGTTTTCACGCTCTTCATATATTGGAATGCACAGATATGGCGGTATCTGGTGCGGTGATAATAAGTCATGGTGGTCACATCTTCTTCTGAACATTCAGCAGATGCCGGCGCTTTCAATGTGCGGATTCCTTTATTCAGGTGCTGATGTTGGCGGATTTGGTGCTGATACTACAGAAGATCTGCTTCTTAGATGGATCGCTTTTGGTATCTTTACACCACTGTTTAGAAATCATTCTGCAATGGGCACAAGGAAACAGGAACTTTACAGATTTGAAAGTGTTGATAAGTTTAAAAAGCTTGTTGAGCTTCGATATGCTCTTTTGCCATATCTGTATTCAGAGTTCATGAAGGCGGCACTTCGTGATGAGATGCTGTTTGCACCGCTTTCTTTTGAGTACGATGATGAAAGAAGTGGTGAGGTTGAAGATCAGCTTTTACTTGGCGAGAGCATTATGCTGGCTCCTGTTTATAAGCAGAATGAGACTGGCAGATATGTATATCTTCCGGAAGATATGAAGATGATCAGGTTCAGGGCTTATGATGATTATGATGAAGAGGTTCTTAGCGCGGATGATCACTATGTGAAGGCGGATCTTGGAGAGGTGCTTGTGTTTGTAAGGAAGGGACATGTGCTTCCTCTTGCAAAGCCTGAGAATAGAACAGATAAGGTAAGCGCTGATAGTCTTAAATATATCTGCTATGAGGCTGATAGCGACAATTATGAGCTTTATACTGATGACGGAATTTCAAGGATCAAATAAGGCAACAATAAAACGGTAATAAAACAATAAAAAAACAATAACAAAACAATAACAAAACGGCGCATTCACAGAAGTTACGATGCGCCGTTTTATTGATTTGCTTATTTTGAGTGATATTGCTGCATTCTTGAACTTTATGTTCAAGAATGTATATTTTTAATATTACTGGAGTTCGAATGTTATTACTACGTATCCTTCACTCAGCCAAGCAGGATCAGCGTTGTAATCGCTAAGGTCAATTCCCAGTTCTTCACAACTCATGAACTTGGCTCCGATATTTATGGTCTGGCTTGCTGTAGTTCCGTCGTTATAAGTAACTGTGCAAGTGATCGAAACGTCTTTTAACAAGAGATTGGTGCCGTTAACCATATCATCGAATGAATCGGGATCGAATATGTCGTGGTTTAGCTCATCTGTTTTAGGAACTGAGCCGCACAGCTCCAGCACAGTGTCACGGTCCATCTCCTGCGAGTCATATGCTACTTCGTATTTATCCAGAGTCTTGGTCTCGATAGACTCAGAACTGTTTTCGTAGGTGTATTTGTTTTGCTCTAAGGAAGCATTATTGGCTGTATAAGTGATCGTCTTGATGTTATCGCCAGTGCATTTCAGGGCTGGAAGCTCTATTGAATAGTTTATATTGGCATCATCTTCATCAGAATCCATAATAAAGCTCAGGAGATAATACTCAGAGATTTCGCACAAAGGAGTCACATCGCCTTTTTCCAGAACAACATCATTACCTTGGGCAGCGTAAGCTGTTATTGTAAATGGATCAGATATTATATCTGTTATATTTCCTCCTGAACCTGTATTATCTGTCGTCATATGCTTACCTGCGAACAGGTTTCTATATAGGGCAGTGCCTAACATCGCTGCTATAAGACTTATGCATGCAGCAAGAGCTAATATTTTTGGGAAAACAGATACTCTTTTTATTTCTGTATAGTTTTTGGCCTTAACAATAGTAATATCATCAATACCATTCATTGCGTATAGTAAATCTTCGCTTTTCATGATGCTAGATAACCCTCCTTTACAAGTCTTACCTGAAGCTTTTTTCTGAGTCTTGAAAGCGTGACGGTGACGTTGTGCCTGGTCATTCCAAATCTCCCGGCAAGAGAAGCGATATCCTCTGCATAAAAATATCTGCTGGTAAAAAGATATGCATCTTTTTCATCAAGGTCTCTGACAAAGCATCTGATGATGCCGGCAAGTTCCTTACTAAGTATAGATTGCTCAACGCTGTTATTATCCGGGATGCAGTCTTCAAGTTCATCAAGAAGCTCGTTAATGGTGCCTCCGCCTCTTTTTGCAGTTCTAGTTGCTTTGAACATATTTAGGGCTATGTCCCTTGTTATCTTTGCAAGAAATGCTTTTAGTATGGCAGGTTTTGTTGGCGGGATCTTGTTCCAGGCTTTCATGTAGGTATCATTTATGCATTCCTCTGTATCTAGTTCATCCATCAGGATATTTGTGGCAATTGTTTGGCAGTATCTGCCGTATTTTTGATCAGTTTCTTTTATGGCTTTTTCGTCTCTGCGAAAATACAGATCGATTATTTCCTCGTCCCTCATAGTTGCTCCTTCCGTGTTGTATTGTAGGCGCCTTACAATTATATAGCCAACAAATAATTGATGAAATCACAGGATTTTAAAAAGATTATTCAAATTAGTGTTCAAAATTTAATATATGTAGCCTTGATAATGGCAAAAAGATAAAAAGCATAATGTTAAACTGATAAATTGTTTTCTTGAAAAATGCTACTATAGTAGCAATTGGTTACGCTTTGGGGCCAAATATGCTATTATAGTAGAAATCAGGGGGCATTTAAAGTTTTTGTAGTAGTTATGGGAGAAAGATTACAAGATGTTTTTTATCATTGTTTTATAATGATGATGTAAGGGTCAAAAGTAAATTTTGCCCCTGTCATCATAATGATCAAGTTACTAATTATAATCGACACGACAATACTTAATATTTTATTATTTAATAAAAGGTATAGGTACAGACATGACAAACGATCAAAGATATTGGTCAGCCAAGAAAGATGAACTGGTATCTGCTATAAAAAAGCTCGGCTTTCCGAGTGAGCTGGGAGAGCAGATTGCAAGGCAGCTTGGAAGTCCAAAGGCAATGGACAGGATGCTTGGATATCTTTATAATGTTCAGCCCGATACACCTGAGCTTATAGTAGATGAGATGCTGGCAATATGCAGTGATATAGATGTGTGGCGTGAAAAGAAGGAAGCGGAAGCTGCCAATGCCAGATATAATGAGATACTTAATTATGGGCTAGGCACAGAGGAAGATTAAATTGTAGCTGACCGTATATGATACACGCAAAACGGCTTATAAAGACAGGAGGGAGAGGCATGAACTGTAGCGACACACTTGACAGACTATTTGAAAAAGCAAAAGCTGATGAAGCTCTCAGGCAGAAGCTTATTGACACTAAAAAGTCAGATAATCCTTTGGCTGATTTCTGCTCCATAGCGACAGAAAATGGTCTTGAATTATCTGTCATGGATATGATCAATCAAGGCGAAGAATTCTATGCGGAGATCAAGAGAAGTACTAATGGCGGCGGCGAGAACTCTCCGGATCTTGATGAGTGGAATGATGAGTATAATATTTTTATGATGAGGCTCGAAGCACTTTGATCTGCTGTGCTAATCTAATCATTTGCAGAGCGCTTTAGGTTATCAATAGAATTAAAAATGTGTTATTTGTAAAAGTTATTTTTAGGAGAGTTTATAGTGTGTTTCATTTATTAAAGGGGAATCTATTTTTTAGGGGGAGACGTATGAAATATAAGTTTGTATCATTGGAGATTAAGAGGTTTATTGCACTTTTTTGCATTATTGCAAGTAGCTGTCTTCTTTTGTCGGGATGCTATGGACCACGGTATTCAGAAGATGAAGCTAATGAAGTTGTAAAACAGGGCACAGCATTAATGGAAGACTGGATAAAAATGAATTGTCCTTATGGAAAGATAGTAGAAATTAATCATTATGATTTAATGTATCCAAGTGGTCCCTGGTATCTTACTGATTATGTAACAGGTACAATGAATGACGGACATACAGATAGAGGATTTGCTGCTAATATAAAAACCGGTGCTGTATGGCTCAGACCAGACGATGATATGTTGGAAGAATTTGTTGAGTGTTCTAAGGAATACTATTTGAAGAGCCTTGATCTTCCATCTGATACAATATTTGGTGATTCATTCCATACCGGTTTGTGTTATAGACCGCTTCGAGAAGGTTCATTTGATAGTACGGCTGATGCTTTTTTTGAATATTATGGTCTTCCGGGTGAATTGGTGCTTCAAAATGGTGATGTAAAAGAATATGTAAATAATCCGGACAGGGGAGCAACTATATATTATAACGGTTGGATAGAACAATTGCCGGAAAGCTTTTCTTTAGAAAGTTATACCTTTGATGATTTAAAGCAAAGGCAGGAAAAGTATAATATCAAGTGTGATTATATAGTTTTAAAAAGCAAATTTGAGCAATTTTCTTATAGTTATTTAAATTATCTTCACTATGAAAAATGGGAATATGAAGAGATCGGAGATGTTTTATTAAAAAACAGATCTGTTTATAGAAGAACAGAGAAAGAACATGGAATAGTAAAGACAAATGAATATACCTTTAATGCTCAAGAAGGTGTACAGATAGAAAAAACAGATAAAGGGTATCGTATCACAGTTGATCCTTGGGCTAAAAATGTAGAATTTCAGCTTATGGTAAAGACAGGTAATCCCATGCTTGATCATGAGTATAAAAGAGTTTGGGAGGATGGTACTGAGAGAAATTGCTATTGGGACGAATGTGATGAAGGCTTTAGATTAGAAGATAATAAAGGAGCAATTATGAGCTTTTCTAGTACTACAGAATTGATTATAAGATAGAAACGACAGTAATAAAATTCTTAATATGCAGATGTTATATTTCGTTTATTCTTTGGTTCATAGAAGGGGGATGAATATAATGGATATTGTATATAAAAAGCTGACTGAAAATGAACTTGACCAGATCATTGAAATGAGAATTAATCAGCTGACAGAAGAGTATACTTCGGAAGGTAAGACTGTTCCTGAAAATGTGGATCTTAAGAAGTCGCTGATGGATTTTTATACCAAGAATATGGCTGCTGGTACATATGTGTCGTGGCTTGCATTTGACGGCGATAAGATAGTTGGCACAAGCGGAATGTCTTTTGCAGAAAAGCCTCCGTACTTCACTTGTCCTACAGGGAGACTTGGAATCTTATCAAGTATGTATACGGATCCTGATTATAGAAGGATGGGGATTGCAACGCAGCTTCTGGACCGTGTGGTAAAAGAAGCTAGGGATTATGGCTGCGGAACGATCTATATTACAGCTTCTAATATGGGTGTCAAGTTATACGAAGCGTATGGATTTAAGCATAACGGTAATTTCTTGCAATATTATTTCTGAGATAATATTAAGGTTAGAGATGGCCATTTTAAAAAAGATGATCGATCTTACTGAAAGATTTCTAAAGTAAAAAACAGGGTACAGATTCAAATTAACGATCTGTACCCTGTATATTTTTATATACTGTTAATCCATGCCCATGCCAGATCTGACCACAGGCCTACGTCATTTTTGAGGCTCATATCAATTCCATTTCCCTGGAAATCATTGCCGCTAAAGAACTGGTCGATGAGTTCCTGTTTTCTTTTTTCTGATACGTTAACGCCTTTTCCTTCTTTGACGTTAAAAGCTGCTCTCATTGTCTGCTCCATAGTGTAATCACCGCCGAACCAACCTTTAAAGAAGGTGTCGTTGGCTATTGTAAGACCGTGGTGGCCTCTTGGGAATACGTAGTGGGCAAACGGTACTTTCTTTTTACGAAGAGCCATAGCAAAAAGGTAGCTGTTCTCTACAGGTACGAGATCATCTTCCTGAGTCTGCCAGATGAAGCAGGGCGGCGTATTGTCTTTGACCTGTTTTTCCAAAGAGAAGTATTCAAGCTCTTCATTTGTAGGAGCATCACCAAGGAGGGTCTTAACGGAATCCTTGTGTGTGTACTCGCCTGTTGTGATTACTGGATAGGACAGGATAACTCCGGTAGGTCTGTTGGATACTTCGTTATATTCAGCGCTAATATCCTGTACATCATCAAAATGAACTGCAAGGCTTCCACATACGTGAGCACCTGCAGAAAAGCCCATGATAAAGAGCTTGTCAGGGTCAATGCTGTACTTATCAGCATTTTTTCTTATAAATCTTACAGCTCTTGAGATATCATTAAGAGGCTGTTTTTTGAGCGGTACGGACATGGTGATGTCAGTAGTATAGCTAAGTACAAGTACATTCATGCCTCGGTTATAGAATTCCATTGCAGGAAGTTCTCCCTCATGTGAGCAGCACATGCAATATCCGCCGCCTGGGACAACCAGCATACATGGACGATTCTCGGTATCAGGATGAAGGTACGCGAAGACATTAGGCGTAAAGCCGTAAGATGCTTCGTAAGTATACTCGCCTTCCTGCCAGATATTATCACGAGAAATCCTGAATTCTGGGCCATTCTGCGGCATGTCTTTAAGCTGATAGTCGTCTTCAGGATAGTCTGGAGTCCATTTGTCTGCCTGTTCGGAGCCGAGTGCTACACTAAGAACCGCATAGTAAGCCTCTTTAACTTCGCACTTACCCTTAAATAAAAGCGGGTAGCTTGTTTCTCTTCTAAAGCCTGAAAGCCAGCTGTTCTCATCAAGAAGATTCCAGAAGGTTACGCTTGTGATATTGGCTTTGCCGGACTTCTTGGCATCAAGATAGATCTTGAAGAACTCTTTGTATCTTAAAGCAAGCTCATGCATGGACTCATCTGATGGGTCTGCGTTGTGCATATCAAGCTCTGTTATGTGAATCTGAAGTCCAAGGGCGCCGTAGCTTTCGACAGCTTTTTTATAATCTTCAAGGTCAGGATGATCCATAAGAAGATGAGACTGCATGCCCATTCCGTCTACAAGCTTTTTGTCTATAAGGGGTGTCAGGACGTTTTCTATGATGAAATCTCTTTTCCAGTCAAGAGCTGTTTCGTAGTCGTTGTAGAAGAGGGCTACACCATCAGCTACGTATTTTCTGGCGTATTCAAATGCTTTAATAAAAAAGTCATTGCCTACAGTTTTGGTCCAGATAGACTTTCTGAAATCGCCTTCGTCAACGATCTCATTTACAACGTCCCAGGCATAGATAACCCCTGGATATTGCGTCTGAACGAAAGTAAGAACGCCTTTGATATAGCTTTCAAGTCTTTTAAGAATAGTCTCTCTGTCAGCATATGGGAAGTTCTCGTTATAGTTCTCACAGAAGAACCACTTAGGAGTCTGATTATGCCATACAAGGGTGTGACCACGCATGGCTATGCCGTTTTCTTTGGCAAATTCAAGGTAAGGTATGGCATTTTCAAAGGTCAGAGCGGGTTCGAGGTTATATTTTTCCGGATCTGATTTATTTTTATCCATGTCAAGGTAGTACATGGGCTTCATATCATTTTCACATGTGAAGCTGTTGAACTGGTCTGTAAGAAGCTTCATATGAGCCTTGGTATGCAGATTCCATCTGGAAATCGCAGCACCAATCTTAAAATATGGTTCGTAGGCGGTTTTGAGATTCATTGTTTCCTCCATAATGGCATAAAAAATAGAAATATACTTATTGTATACGTATATTCTCTTTTTATCTTATTACATAAATAAATCGTGCACTACGCATTTATTGTCGTTTACTTATCAGAATTGATGAATTAGTATGACTTTTTGTCACTTTGTTCCAAAAGTCATGTAAATAGGCCAATTGAGAACACCTTCGGTGTTGGGCCTATTTACCTACCGATTCACTTTCTTACGAAATCCGCAGTAAATGCGGATTTCTGATTCAAAGTTGCGAAAACATATTATAAAATGATTATGAAATGAAAGACATCTGAGAAATGTTGATGTACACTTAGATAAACAAAAATACAACCACGGTATTACGTAATTTAGTAAAATATAAGAAGTTTAAATATAGAGGATTATGACTTTTCTGAAGGAGAGATGAAATCCAATGAATGACAGAAAAAAAGAGTTCATCTATATAGAATATCTGAGAGTTATAAGCGCTTTTGCTGTTATAGTGGTTCATGTATCAGGGGCTAACTGGTCAAAAATCGAAATAGGGTCCTTTGACTGGTCTGTTCAGACTTTCTATAACCTGATCGGAAGATTCAGCGTTTGCGCTTTTTGCATGATTTCCGGCGCGCTTATGTTAAGACCCGGAAAGGAAATGAACTTTCATAGTATTTTTCATAAATACATAAAGAGAATTCTTATATGCTATGTCGTTTGGGTCATTTTATATTCACTTTTTTATACGTTGATGAATCAGGAGAATATACAGTACTTTATTCTTCATCTGTTTCAGCTGCCAGGGCATCTATGGTATCTACTCATGCTGATAGGCCTGTATCTTATAACACCTGTATTAAAATGTATTACAGCTGACAGGAAGGTGACATTGTATGTTATCTGGATCTGCATTATTTTTGGCGCTGTATTTGGGACTGTAGAAGGTGTAAGCTCTTTTTTCGCAGAAATGGCTGGAGATAGTTATGGATATGCTCTGTGGAAAGCGTTTCTTGGAGATTTGGATAATTTGAATATGACCATCGTGCCGGGATATCTTGGACTGTATTTACTGGGGCATTACATACATGAGTATGGACTTGGAAAATGGCACAGTATCATTATTTACAGTGCTTTTCCTGCGCTTTTATTGTCGGTGTTATTGACATGGGGATGCTCTGTTATCACCGGAAAGTATGTCTATACATTTATGCTGGAGACCAATCCGCTTGTAGTGCTTGGCTCTGCAGGAATTTTTGCTTTATTTAGAAGTTCAAAGGAAAAGAATAAGGTTTATGATGAAAACACATGGCTGACGAAAGCATTCGTGTTCCTTGGGAGCCATACGTTTGGAATATATCTGGTGCATGTTATGGTGATCGATATACTTGATCATTATTTTGCCTTTAATGTGGCAAGTTATCCGGCGATAATATCAGTTCCAGTCAATTCTATAATTGTATTTTTGATGGCGCTGATACTTGCTGTTTTGTTAAAGAAAATACCAAAAGCGGGAGCAATAGTGAGCTGATAAGATTAATAATCTCGCTGGTAAGGGGATGTTTTTGCTATATTATTAGAGGAGCGGATGAATTAGTTCTTTTTTAATGTGGTAAAATAATATAAAAGAAGTAATGTTTAAAAATATGAGGTTATCTATGAATAAAGAGACATTTTCTTTTGTGATATATATGATTCACGCTTGTGCGAATAAATGGGGAAAACTTCCGTCTGAAGTTTATCATTTGTTGTCTAAAGCTGATTGCATTGATAAATTTCTTGTGTTGCATTTTGATGTACTGCATACACAGAGCACATCTTATATTGTTGATGATATAAAAGAGTATTTAGAGGTTAGGGGAGTTAACTTATGATCGTATATCACGGGAGTATTGAAATAGTAAAAAATCCAGATATAAATCATTCATTTAGACCATTGGATTTTGGAAAAGGTTTTTATGTTACTACGGTAAGATAAGTTACTGAAGTTCGAATCCTACGAAGAGGTATAGAATGGAAGATAAAGTTTTAGAGCAGGTATATCAGGAAGGTCTTGAAGAAAGGCTTATAGCGTATATTGCAGAAAGTAATGGAATTACACTTGAAAAAGCAATGTCTATATACTATGGAAGTAAATTATCTACAAAGATTCATAATGGAAATGAAGATATACAATATCTTGATTACAAAGTGCTCGCAGATATATTAAAAGAAACAGAGCCCGAATTGTTTAAGTGATAAATATTGGAGTGGTTTGATGCCACTCCTTTTTTATGTGGATAATAATCTCACTGTTAATCAGCTGTTTTTCTGATATAGTATATATAATATTTTGATGGAGGTAGTAAATGTTATTCGAAGAAAAAACTATTAAAGATAAACTTGGAAGAACTATAGTACTTAGAAATGCACGACCAGAAGATTCAGCAGATCTAATAAAATACTTGAAAACAACAAGTGCTGAGACACCTTTTTTGATCAGAGAACCTGATGAGATAACTATAACGGAAGAAAACGAAGAGAAATTTATACAGGCTAAGATCGATTCTGAGCGGGAGTTAATGCTCCTTGCGTTTATTGATGGTAAGCATATTGGTAATTGTTCTCTTATGAGCATAGCTCCATACAAAAGGTATAGGCACAGATGTGATGTTGCGATTGCGCTTTATAAAGAATATTGCGGTTGTGGCATAGGTAAAGCAATGCTACAGACTGTTCTGGATGTTGCAAAGAGCGTGGGCTATGAGCAGGCTGAGCTTGAAGTAATGGCTGAGAACAAAGATGCTATTCGTATGTATGAGAAGCTTGGATTTGAAAAGTTTGGGACATTCCCTGATAACATGAAATATGCTGATGGAACCTATATGGATGCTGATTGGATGATGAAGAAATTATGATCTAATTAAGACAAGACATCAGGACGAGATATTGAACAACAAGAGGGTAGGTCTAATGAGTAATCCATGGGAAGAAATCAGTTTGGACGATTATGAAAATCATATGAGTCTGGATAGCGTAAAGCAGCTTCAGGCAATGAATTCAATAATGAAAGAGCAGTTTGAAGCATATCCGGTCACTACAGCTATGGTACTGGGAATCGCTGGGGGAAATGGCTTAGAACATGTAAACAGGGATAAGTATAGGACTGTTTATGGAGTAGATATTAACGAAGAATATCTTAAAACTGTTTCAAAAAGGCATATTGATCTATCTGATATTTTGAAATGTTTAAAGGTCGATTTGATCAAAGAATCTGATCAGCTCCCCAATGCACAACTTGTAATAGCCAATCTCCTAATTGAGTACATTGGTTATGATGTCTTTCGAAAAGTAATTCATAAAGTTGATCCCGAATATGTTTCATGCGTGATACAGATTAATACTGATGATGAACAGTGGGTGTCAGATTCTCCGTATCTTCATGCATTCGACAGACTAGATGAAGTACATCATCAGATGGAAGAGGATTCACTAAGTGCTGTTATGCTTGAATCAGGCTACAACAATATCTTTAAGACTAAAGTGCAGCTTCCAAATGGAAAGGCTTTGGTAAGATTGGATTTTCAAAAAGAATGATTAAAAAATATGAGATGGAATTATAGTAGACGCGGAGGTAATTATGACAGACATTGTGATGCAGCCAATTGGATACGTTAAAAACGAAGTTACCCAGAGAAAAGACACTTCATGGGGCGATGATACATCGACAGTAGTACTTAATGATGAATTTAAGACAGGCTTAACAGGACTTGAAGATTTTTCTCATGCTATAATATTATTTCATCTTGATAAAGCTAAATATGAAAAAGAAAAGCATTTACAAAGAAGGCCTCAGAACAGAGATGATATGCCTCTAGTTGGTATATTCTCTCAACGAGGAAAAGACAGACCTAATCAGATTGGAATGACATCTGTAGAGATCATATCTGTCACTAACAGTACGCTTACAGTGAAAGGTCTAGATGCAATAGACGGAACGCCAATCCTTGATATTAAGCCATATTACCCTGTGTATGATAAAAAGGATGCCAAAGTTCCGAAATGGGTCGATCGCTTGATGGAGCATTATTTCTGATGAAATCATTTATAAGACTTACTATAAGTACAACAGGCAATACTAATATACTGTCTGTCTAAATAAACGGAGAAAAAATGGATATAAAAAGAGTTACAATAGATGATAGAATTGATGATTTTATAAACACGGAATTTTCAAATTATGCGATAGATTGTGATGTGGCGCTTAAGTACGAAGAATTCTGCTTTGCTGCAGAAGAAAATGGAAAGATTGCCGGAGTTATCACCGGTCATGCGTATTACAACGAGGTTCGTATTGGAGATTTGATCGTTGGAAAAGAATTCAGAAGATATGGAGTCGGAAGTAAGCTCGTCGCAGCTGTCGAAGATGCATACAAAGGTAAGGGATACGAGAAGATAGCGATCACTACCTTTGGATTTCAGGCTCCGGAGTTTTATAAAAAGCTTGGATATGAACTGGAATTTGTTCGTGAAGATGCAGATCCAAAACTTAAAAAGTATTTCTATTTAAAGAAGATATAATACAAATAAAAAATTAATGAAAAGGATATACAACAGAAATGGAATATCTTGATATTGTTGATGAAAACGGAAATCCTACCGGCGAAACAGTAGAAAGGTCTTATGCTCACAAAAATGGCGTCAGACATAGAACTGCACATGTCTGGATATTGAGGAAAAGAGCTGATAAGATTCAGGTTCTTTTGCAGAAAAGGGCAGAGATCAAGTCTTTTCCCGGATGTTATGACATTTCAAGCGCAGGGCATATCACTGCAGGACAGGAATACCTTGAATCTGCTGTAAGAGAGCTTCGTGAAGAACTTGGTATTACAGCGCAGGAGTCTGATCTTGTATACTGCGGTGACAGATATATTGTGTGGGACGATGTCTTTTTTGGAGAAGAGTTCCATGACAGGCAGTTTACAAAGGTTTTCCTTCTGTGGAAAGATGTTGAGGAAAGTGACCTTGTTCTTCAAGAGGAAGAAGTAAGCGGAGTTCTCTGGATGGATCTTGATGAGTGTATTACAGGCGTAAAGGAGAACTCGTTTAAGAACTGTATCTATCCTGAAGAGCTTGAGATGGTGAGGAAAAGGGCAAAAGAATTTGAATAACTAAAAAGTGAAAAATATTGAAGAACGTGAGGTTAAATTTAGATAATTATGGAACTTAAAGAATACTGTTTTTTACCAACAGATGAATATGTAAAGCCTCTTGGAAGGACATTTATGCTTGATGATATAAGGATTCTCAGCCTTTCTGGATCAGGCGTTGAATTTAAATACACAGGCACAAAGCTTACTGTAACTTTCTATGGCGACTCTACAACCAGTGTAGATGAAAATATGCCGCAGCCCTGGCGTGATCAGGCAAGAGTGGCAGTTATTGTTGATGATGTCATGCAGCTTGATACTGTGATAAAAAAGCCAATGGAAGTCTTTGAAGTATGCGGCCTTGATGAAAGTATTCCGGCTGCTGAACATATTGTAAAGATCATTAAGCTTTCAGAGCCCAGAATGTCTACTGCAGGTCTTGGCGAGATCAGGATCTTAGCAGAAAGCCCTGCACAGCCTACGCCATTAAAAGATAAATATATTGAATTCATCGGAGATTCCATTACCTGCGGCTACGGCGTAGATGTTCCTAATGAATTCCATCCTTTTGCTACAGGTAATGAAAATGTAACCAAAGCATTGTCATATAAGACTGCGCAGAAGCTTGACGCCGACTACAGCATGGTTTCCTACAGCGGTCATGGCCTTATATCAGGCTATACACCTGATCCTAATGTTCCAAAGCTTGAAGAACTGATACAGCCTTATTATGATATATTCGCTTATTCATATAACACTTTCAGAGGCCTTCAGATGGAGAGTAGAAAGTGGGATTTTGCTTCTGAAAGAAAGCCAGATGTCATCGTTATAAATCTTGGAACCAATGATGACAGCTACGTTCAGCAGGATGAAGAAAAGAGACAGGCTTTTTATAAAGCATATATATCATTTTTAGAAAAAGTACACGGTTTTAATCCTACATCAAAGATCGTTGTAGCATTTGGTCTTATGGGGGATGCACTTTTTAAAACGGAACAGGAAGCTGTAAATGCTTTTAAGGAAAAGAGTGGCTTTAACGAAGTATACGCTGTACACCTCACTCCTCAGGATCCTGAAAAGAATGGATACGGAGCTGATTATCATCCATCACCTGTATCGCATGAACTTGCTGCAGTAGAGCTTTCAGAGTTTATAAAAGGTATAGATGATTAAATAAAGATATAACTTTTTATTTGAAAAAAGTATATTATGAGGTAGGTGTCAAAAGTTCCTTTTGACACCTTATGACTAACGGATTGTTCCGTTTCTTCGAAACTCTCACAATCCTAAAACATTCGCAAATCCGCACTACGTGCTACTTTGCTCATGTTTTGTGGGTCAAAAATTCATATTCGATTTCGAGCAAGCTCGAATCGAAATGACTTTTGACCCTTACGTCATATTATTAAAAATGATACTGAAATAAAAAACATAAGAAAGAAGAGTTAAGTAGATGTTTTGTCCAAAGTGTGGTGCTACAATTCCGGATTCCGACAATAAAGAAAAATCGGGTAGCAAAGTTGTAAAAAATATTTTATTAGTATTGCTTATTTTGGTCCTTATGGCAGTTTCAGGGTTAGGAACCGCTGCGTATATGATGTTTCATAATAAATCATCAGGTGCTACTTATGAAGGAAAGGGATATAATACTCCGGAAGAGGCAGCAAAGGCTTATGCTGAGGCGTTTGCTAACAAAGATATTAATGAGATGTTATCCTGCTGTGCGATAGAAAGCTATGTTGATAATTTGGATTATGAAGCACAGATAGAAAGATATGGCGCATATATGCCAACAATATTTGGCGGTCCTATAATGACCGGTGACGATGAAGCAACTCGTCAAATAAATATTGAAGAGCGTAAAGGTCAATTGACCAACTTTATTATAAGAGCATATCTTAGGGTCTCACAGCCAATTGATTCTCCGATTTTTTCAGGATTAGCTTTACAAGTTGGTGATGGTAAAGAGTATGATGCAGATGAGGTTGTTGATATGTTAAAAGGTGCTAGTGATATTGACAGTATCAAAGTTGGCGATGTAGAGGATTGTTACTATTTTCTTCAAGCAAGTTCAAACGATAATTCTGATAAGATACATAAGACTTTGAAAAAAGTTTATGGTGGCAAAATTGAATGGCTTGGTGTTGAACTTGAGATTGACGGTGAAGACTATGTTATGTTTGTTGATGCGATCCAATATGATGAAAAATGGTATATCTTAGCTCCTCATGGAACCGGTGCTTCTATTGCAGGATTGGATGTATACAGCGGAGGCATCTGTGAACTAGCTCTGCTTGATTAATGTTTTAAAGAATAAATCTATTTACTATTCATAAAACTTTAAGGCGTATGGGACTTTTGTTTCATACGTCTTTTTTTATCCACTAATTTTTTATACAGAGGCTTCAAATGATGAACTGTTAATCTGTTCTTTTTGCGCTTCCTTGTTGTAGATATAACGATCCAGTGCTTCTTTTTCTTTTATTCGTTTTATTACATAAGCGTTATTTGAAGAGACTACTGACGCAAGATTGCTCTGTACTGAAGTATATTGCTGTTTCAGTGATGATGCCAGTGAAATTGAAGAGCTATCATCTTTTTTACGTAACTCGTTTATCTTACTGCTGTATGATTGAAGCTGCATCTGGTAGCTGCTTGTGCCTTGAATATTTAGGGCTGACATTGTATTTCCTTTCTTGTGTGATCAAATATTACGAGGATACGATATAATACGGAACTAAAAATATCCTAAAGAAATTTAAATAATATATTGAAATAATTGTTAGCAAATGCTAATATTATATGGTTAGCAGAAGCTAACTCTAAACAATTCATAAACACTTACGCCAAAGAAGCGTTAAGGACAAATTACTCAGTATAGTCCGGTATATACCGGCATTCAGAAAGGTGGAAGTATGAATTATCTTGAAATCGAAAAAGTCATTGGAAGAGAGATCCTTGATTCTCGTGGAAATCCTACAGTAGAAGCAGAGATTACACTTGTAGACGGAACTGTAGCAAGGGGAACAGCACCTTCAGGCGCATCAACAGGTGAGTTTGAAGCTCTTGAGCTTAGAGATGGAGACAAGTCCAGATATCTTGGTAAGGGTGTATCCAAGGCTGTTGCTAATATTAATGGACCTATCGCAGATGCGATCGTTGGAATGGATGCATCTGATATATATGCGATTGACGCAGCAATGATTGCTGCTGATGGAACTAAGGATAAGTCAAAGCTTGGTGCTAACGCTATCCTTGCTGTATCTATCGCAGCTGCAAGAGCAGCATCTGTATCTCTTGATATTCCTCTTTACAGATTCCTTGGCGGAATTCAGGCTACAGACCTTCCTGTTCCTATGATGAACATCTTAAACGGCGGTGCTCATGCTACAAACACTGTTGATACACAGGAATTCATGATCATGCCTGTTGGAGCACCTTCTTTCAAAGAAGCTCTCAGATGGTGTGCAGAAGTATTCCATGCACTTGCTAAGATCCTTAAGGATAAAGGCCTTGCAACATCTGTTGGTGATGAGGGCGGATTTGCTCCTAACCTTACAAGTGATGAAGAGACTATCGAGACAATTCTTGCTGCTGTTAAGGCTGCAGGATATGAACCTGGTAAGGACTTCATGATCGCTATGGACGCAGCTTCATCAGAATGGAAGAGCGAAAAAGGCAAAGGCTTCTACAAGCAGCCTAAGTCAGGCAGAGAGTTCACATCAGATGAGCTTATCGCTCACTGGGAGTCTCTTGTAGACAAGTATCCTATCATCTCAATTGAAGATGGTCTTGATGAAGAAGACTGGGAAGGCTGGAAGAGAATGACTGAGAAGATCGGTCATAAGGTACAGCTTGTTGGTGATGATCTTTTTGTTACTAATACAGAGCGTCTTGCAAAGGGTATTGAAAACGGCGCTGCTAACTCAATCCTTATAAAGCTCAACCAGATCGGTAGCGTATCTGAAACTCTTGAAGCTATCAAGCTTGCCAATAAGAACGGATATACAGCTATTTCTTCACACAGATCAGGCGAGACAGCTGATACAACAATAGCTGACCTTGCTGTTGCTCTTAACACAAGACAGATCAAGACAGGTGCTCCTTCACGTTCAGAGCGTGTTGCCAAGTACAATCAGCTTCTTCGTATCGAGGAAGAACTCGGAAGTGCTGCAAGATATCCCGGAATGAAGGCATTCAACGTTAAGAAGTAATGATATGCAGCAAAAGATCATTTTGATAGAGATTATATTGAAATTAAATATGTTTTTTATCTAAATAATAATTGGTACATAACCTCCTGGGCAGGCAATATCTGCTTAGGAGGTTTTATTCGCTCTTTTTACCAAGTTAAAAGAGTTGATATCGCTATAATATTATGATGACACAGGCATCTTAATGACGTATACTAGGGAAGGCTAAGGAAAAAAGATTTTTGGTTGGAGGAAAAACTTATGTCAAAGAAAACTATTGGATGGATTCTTGTTATCATCGGTTTATTCATGCTTTTCAAAATGGTAAGAGTATCACATTTCGGATTTTATTGCATTGCAGGATTCAATACATCAGCGATCATTTTAATTCTTCTTATTATATCTGCGATCGCAGTAGTTGTTAACACTAACAAAATAACAATTGGGTGCCTTATAGGAAGCGTAGCATTGCTGGTGCTTTCACTTCTTCTTGGACTTCAGTTCTATTTTGCTTATTCATCACTGGTAGATGTTCTTCTTGTTTTGGTTCCTGTTATTGTTGGAACAGGATTGATAATAAAAAGCGCTTTCCACAAGAGAAAAGCATTGTATTAAAGCCAAATAACGTTATATCAATGATATAAGAACACATTATGATATACGGTATAACGATATATCAATAATATGACGTAAGGGTCAAAAGTCATTTCGATTCGAGCTTGCTCGAAATCGAATATGAATTTATGACCCGCAAAACATGAGCAAAGTAGCACGTAGTGCGGATTTGCGAATGTTTTAGGATTGTGAGAGTTTCGAAGAAACGGAACAATCCGTTAGTCATAAGGTGTCAAAAGGAACTTTTGACACCTACCTCATAATATAAATTCAAAATACAAGATAAACCTAAAAAGATATAGTCAATAAAAACAGCCATCAACGAATTGTTTAAAAGTATAAACGATTCGTTGATGGCTTCATTTCTGCCTTAAAAGTTAAAATATAGATATCGTGAT
Source organism: Butyrivibrio fibrisolvens (assembly GCF_037113525.1). Classification (NCBI taxonomy): domain Bacteria; kingdom Bacillati; phylum Bacillota; class Clostridia; order Lachnospirales; family Lachnospiraceae; genus Butyrivibrio; species Butyrivibrio fibrisolvens. The sequence continues at coordinate 2,306,575 of NZ_CP146963.1, forward strand.
ATTTACTGGATCAGAAACTGCATCAGGTGAGATGCTCTGATTTAGAGATACAAAAAAATAATAAAGGCAGGAGAAAACTATGAAATATCCAAATCTTTTTGAGCCCCTCAAGATCGGCAATCTTGAGATCAAAAACCGTTATGCAATGGCTCCCATGGGTCCGCTCGGACTTGGCGATTGCGAAGGTGGCTGGAATGAAAGAGGTATCGAATACTACACAAGACGAGCTAAGGGTGGTATCGGTCTTATCATTACCGGTGTAACATTTTCTGATACAGAGGTTGAGAAGCCTTCTTTCCCAAATACTCCTAACAGTACATATAATCCGGTTCAGTTTGTTAGAACCAGCCGTGAGATGACAGAGCGTGTACATGCTTATGGTGCTAAGATCTTCCTTCAGATGAGTGGCGGATTCGGACGTGTAACAATCCCTACAAACCTTGGTGAGTTCCCGCCTGTTTCTGCATCACCAATCCCACACAGATGGCTTGATAAGACATGTCGTCCTCTTACTAAAGAAGAGATCCGCGGCATCGTAGAGAGCTTTGGTAAGGGTGCTTATAATGCAAAAAGAGCTGGTTTCGATGGTATTGAGATCCACGCTGTTCACGAAGGTTACCTTATCGATCAGTTCGCTATTTCATTCTTTAACCAGCGTACAGACGAATATGGCGGATCACTTGAAAACAGACTTCGTTTTGCTAAGGAAATCCGTGAAGAGATCGCTAAGACTTGCGGATGGGATTTCCCTGTTGCAATGAGATTCTCTCTTAAGAGCATGGTCAAAGACTTCAGAGAAGGCGCCCTTCCTGGAGAAGAGTTCGAAGAAAAGGGCCGTGATATCGAAGAAGGTATCGAGGCAGCTAAGCTCCTTGAGAAATTCGGTTATAACGCTCTTGACGTTGATGCTGGTACTTACGATGCATGGTGGTGGAATCACCCACCGATGTACATGGAGAAGGCTCCATACAAGGAATTTGCAAAGATTACAAAGGACAACGTAAATATCCCTGTTATCATGGCAGGCCGTGTTGATAACCCTGATACAGCATCTGAGTGCCTTGAGAGCGGCATCTGCGATATGATCTCACTTGGTCGTCCTACACTTGCTGATCCTGATATCGTTAACAAGATAAGAAGAGGCCTTAACAAGCAGGTTCGTCCATGTATCAGCTGCCAGGAAGGCTGCATGGGACGTATCCAGACATATTCACTTATCAACTGTGCTGTTAACCCTCAGTGTGGTAAGGAGAAGCTTAACGCATACAATCCTATTGTTAAGAAAAAGAAAGTTCTTGTTGTAGGCGGCGGTGTTGCTGGATGTGAAGCAGCAAGAGTTCTTGCAGAAAGAGGACACGAGCCTGTTGTATATGAAGCATCAGACAGGCTTGGCGGTAACCTGATCCCAGGTGGTGCTCCTAAGTTCAAGGAAGATGATATCGCTCTTGCGCAGTGGTATACAGACGAACTTGAAAGACTCGGTGTAACAGTTCACCTTAATACAAAGGCTACAGACAAAGAGATTCTTGATCCTTCATATGATTCTGTAATCCTTGCTACAGGTTCAAGACCTAAGATGTTCTCACTTGGCGATGATGAGAAGGTGTTCTCAGCTGAGCAGGTACTTCTTAAGAAGAAAGATCCAGGACAGGAAGTTGTAGTAGTTGGCGGCGGTCTTGTTGGATGCGAGCTTGCTCTTGATCTTGCTCAGAATGGCAAGAAGGTTACAATCGTTGAAGCTCTTGATAAGCTTATGGCTGTTAACGGACCTCTTTGCTCAGCTAACAAGGAAATGCTTGAAAGACTTATACCATTCAACGGAATCGATGTTGTTACTAGCGCTAAAGTTACAGGCTTTGAAGGCGGCGTGCTTAAGGCTGAAACAGAAGGTGCTATTAAAGAAATCAAGGCTGACAGCGTAGTTCTTTGCGTTGGATATGCAAGTGAGAATTCTCTCTACAACCAGTACAAAGATGACGTAGACGAGATCTACTTACTTGGAGATGCAAGACAGGTTTCAAACATCATGTATGCGATCTGGGATGCATTTGAAGTTGCTAATAACATTTGATAAATATGATTTCTTGAATTTATATTGTAAAAAACTGATATATATTTCTTGAATACATATTACATAAATACATATATTTATTTTGACTAATAGTAGAATTCATATTTTCAGATGTTTTAGAAGTTTTATAAACCCCTACTAGATAATTTTTATAAAAGAAGGGGCTGTCGCACTAAGTAATTAGTGCTCAGCTCCCTTTTTATGCCCAAAACACAAAAACCAAGCTTCGAAAAGCCTGGTTTTTGCTGTAAAATATGTTTATGCGACTAAACCAAATCTTACAAGGAGATTATACAGTATCTTCCTTGTATCATCAAATCAAACTTCCGCTAGACATAGAAATATCTATTCCATCTGATGATCCGGTACGCCTGGTTAGTGCATTTGTGGAGGAGATGAATCTTTCTGATCTTTATGAGACTTATGACAGAATCAGAAAGAGTCAGGCCTCACCGCGTCAGATGCTTAAGATTGTTATCTATGCAGCAATGAACAGAATCTATTCCAGTCGTGATATTGAATCATCCTGCAAAAGAGATATCAATTTCATGTATCTTCTTGAAGGGGCACCCGCACCCGATCATTCTACATTAGCAAGATTTATTTCCCTACATCTCTCACAATGTTCAAAGTCTGTAATGTCGCAGGTTGGAACTATACTTCTGGATCTTGGAGAGATATCAGGTGAGAATATATTTATCGATGGAACAAAGATTGAATCTGTTGCCAACAAATATACTTTTGTATGGAAAAAAGCCGTGACCAAGAACATGGCTAAACTTGCAGAGAAAATCTGTATGTTCTGTGCGGAATGCGAAGAACTCTATGATTTTAAGGTTGTATATAAAGACCAGATATCACTTCGCACTTTGAAACGATTAAGAAAGAAGCTTTACAAGATCAAAAAAGATGAGGCTATCGAGTTTGTACATGGCATTGGTAAAAGGAAAACAATGCTTCAACGCTCAATCGAAAAACTTGAAGAATATACAGAAAAGCTTAAAGAATACACAAACAAGCTTTATAAATGTGGCAGACGAAATAGCTATTCTAAAACGGATAACGATGCCACTTTCATGAGAATGAAAGAAGACGCTATGCTTAATGGTCAGCTTAAGCCTGCATACAACCTGCAGCATGGTGTTGATGCAGAATATGTAACCTGGCTCGGCATTTACCCGAATCCAACAGATACTCTTACTCTGATACCTTTCCTAAAAGATATGGAAGAACATCTTCCCTTCAAATATAAAAATATAGTTGCTGATGCCGGTTATGAAAGTGAAGAGAATTATGTTTTCATTGAAAACAACGATCAGACCGGATATATAAAACCACAGAATTATGAACTGTCAAAAACAAGAAAGTTCAAAAAAGATATCAGTAAACGAGAAAACATGGACTATGATTCTGAAACTGACAGTTATACTTGCAAGAATGGAAAAAAGCTATTAGCTGTATCCAAAAGAAAACAAAAGACAGCGACCGATTACCAACGTGAAGTAACAATATATGAGTGTGAAAGTTGCCATGAATGCCCATTCAAGAAAGACTGCATAAAAGGCAATAATTGTAAAACTCCATTTGAAGATAGGAAAAAGGTTCTTTCTGTATCAAGAAAAATGGAAGAAAAACGTGCAGAATGTCTTGAACGAATAACTAGTGATTATGGAACACAGCTACGAATGAACCGTAGCATACAAGCAGAAGGTTCGTTTGCAAACGTGAAAGAAGATATGAATTTCAGACGATACCTTTATAAAGGAAGTGAGAATGTTCTGGCACAGAGTACACTTTTGGCAATAGCTTTTGACATCAACAAACTCCACCATAAGATTATGTCCGAGCGAACCGGAACACATCTATTTGAACTGAAAAAAGTGTCATAAATTTTGAATTTTAAAATAAAAAATTTGTATCAGCGTCGATAATTCAATCGGCTTATTAAAGTACACCCAAAGATAGAGTATATAAAAAATATATAGTAAAAAAGCCGTTTTTAAGGCATGAAAAAGGGGCCTCGCCCAGATGATCAAATCATCTAGTGCGACAGCCCCTTCTTCGTTTGCTTTACTATGATTATTGTTTTATCATCATAGTTATGAATACAAAAAACTTTAAATGTTTTCAAATCGTATATGAAGAAAAAAATATAACATCTGCTGCCAACAAGCTTTTTCTTTCTCCTCAGGGACTAAGTAAGATCATAAAAGCCCTTGAAGAAGAATGCGGGACAGCTTTGTTTGTGCGCACTAAAGAGGGCCTTATCCCGACTGAAAGCGGCAAGATCTTTTATGAAAAGTCAAAAGAAGTAACTAAGAATCTGAACGAAATGTTTAGCCAGATCCAGGTTCAGGGAAGCAAGGATAAGCGCTTTAAGATAGGCTTTTCTCTTGGAACTATTCGAGTTGTTAATATCGCAAATTTAAGAAAATTCATGGAAGCTTATCCGGAGATATCCGGAAGCTGGCGTGAGAGAGTTAATGCAGAAGTCCGCCACCAGGTCGCAAATGGAGATATAGACTTTGGTATCGTTGTAGGAATCCCAAAGGATAAGGGGCTTAAGGCGGTACGTTTGTGCTCGCTTGAAGTAGTCCTTTATGTTTATAAGGGGCATAGATTATGGGACGCAGAGGAAGTAAGTCTTTCTGATCTGCGTGATGAGCAGATAATATCCATGAATGAGAATTACCATATTTATCATGATTTTGTGAATGCATGCCACATTGAAGACTTTAATCCTTCGATAATTGCTAAGGTTGGTGAAGGTGAATCAATCTATACTCTTGTAAAGAATAAGGTTGGTATTGGAATCTCGCCGCGTTTTCTTAAGGAAGATGCAAGTGTAAGGGCGATAAAGATCAAGGATGCATATTCATGGGATATATACGGCATCTATCGTGAAGAGTCGCCTGACATTGAACTTGCGCAGAAGCTTATACAGGCTATTAGCGAGGCGTGAGAGAGAAAAATACCTTTGCAGATAAAAAGTTATTGTTAAAGTGTTTTTTATATCTGTGAAGGTATAAGTGTTAATTTTGAAGGAGTAGTTGGTCATGCGTGTTTTTTTGCTTGAAGATGATAGTGCTATAAGCATGGGACTTAAGTATTCGCTTGAAAAAGAAGGGTATGAAGTAACACATTGTGAGAATGTGAAAGATGCTGAAGCTCAGTTTAAGAGCGGGTATTACGATATATGTATTCTGGATATTAATCTTCCGGATGGTAATGGATATGATGTTTGCAAGTTCATAAAAGCCAAGGAAGATGTACCGGTTATATTCTTAACGGCTAGTGATGCTGAGGTTAATGTTGTCATGGGGCTTGAGATGGGGGCTGATGATTATATCTGTAAGCCCTTCAGGATCAATGAACTTATGGCAAGGATTAAGACGGTATTAAGACGCTCTGGCAAAAGAGGCGCTGGAGAAGCTACGTCAGATGCTGCTATAGAGAAACTTTCAAACGTTAATATCTATACAAATGAAGCTAAAGTTACGGTTACGGGCGATGATGGGAAAGAGACGGCTATTGAGCTTACAGCACTTGAATACAGGCTCCTTCTGACTTTCTGTAATAACAGGGGCGTTGTACTTTCCAGGAATCAGCTGCTTCAGGATATGTGGGATGTTAGCGGGGATTTTGTAAATGACAATACGCTGACTGTTTATATCAAAAGGCTTCGAGACAAGATTGAAAAAGATCCGTCTGATCCGCAGATTATCAAGACAGTTAGAGGATTGGGGTATATAGTTAACTAAATGCGATTATCTGGAATTTTAGAATGTATATTTTTGATATGAAAGATTCCAGAGATATTATCACTTTTTTATTAAGAAAAAGACTTGTGGCGAGGAGTCATGAACAATAAAGAATTTAGAAACATGATACTTATAGGAGCCGCAGTTACCATTTTATTGGCGTTAGGCGGATTTGTACTTAGTGGGAAAATGGCAGGAATACTGTGCCTTATTACAGGTATCGTTATTCTTGCTGCTTTTTATTTCTATACTAATAAAAGATATAAAAAGATTGAAGGTATAAATGATTATCTTGTAAAGGTACTTGCAGGGAACAATACGCCTGATATTCTGGAGCAGGAGGAAGGCGAGCTGTCGATTCTTGCCAACAATATCTATAAGGCAGCATCAACCTTAAAGTATCAGAACGAGCTTCTTTCTGATGATAAAAAGCAGCTGGCATCGGCTATTGCTGATATAAGTCATCAGCTTAAGACACCGCTAACATCTATGATGGTGATGAATGATCTTTTGACTAATGAAGATGATCCTGATAAGCGGCTTGAATTTCTAAGGACTCAGTCGGCTCAGCTTTCGAGGATGAACTGGCTTATTCAGACGCTTCTTAAGCTTTCAAAGCTTGATGCAGGAACGACCGAGCTAAAGCGCGAAGAAGTTACGTGTAAAGATCTTTTGGAGGAAGTGATAAAGCCTTTTGAGATTCAGTTTGAGCTTCGAAACATTACTTATACAAATGATATATCTGATATTAAACTAAACTGTGATAAAAACTGGACTGTAGAAGCTTTACAAAATATTGTAAAGAACTGCATCGAGCATATGGATGAAGGCGGAGAGCTTAAAGTAGATACTTTAGATACAGCTATCTTTACTCAGATAACGATCAGTGATACCGGTTGCGGAATTGCCAAAGAGGATATTCCCCATATATTTGAGCGATTTTATAAGGGAAAAAATGCCGGCAAAGACAGCGTTGGTATTGGACTAGCGCTTTCTAATGCTATTATCACCGGTCAGCATGGAGAGATATTAGTAGAAAGTATAGAAGGGGTAGGAACGAGCTTTTTTATTAAATTCTATAAAACAATTATTTAAAAAAATGCCCAACGCTTCGTCGCTGGGCATTTTACATGATTCGTCTTCGGAAGAGAGCTGCATATAAAGTTGCTGCGGATTTCGTGAGATGACGAATGGTATTATAATATCATTTGTATTGTGACAAAACTGTAATAAAAGAGTCACTTGATTGTAAGATGAGTATTATAACCTATTCTCAGAACAAAAAATACTCATTTGATTTGAGAAGGGAGACATATAGAAAATGAAAATACTTGAAATCAAAAACCTTTGTAAAGTATATGGAAGCGGCGATACAAGAGTTGATGCCCTTAAGAATATTTCTTTTGATATAGAGCAGGGCGAATTTATTGCGATCATCGGTCCTTCAGGCTCTGGCAAATCAACGCTCCTTCATATCCTGGGCGGTGTTGATACTCCAACTTCAGGGGAAGTCAATATATCAGGAACTGATATCAGTAAGCTTGATGAAACAAAGCTTGCAATCTTCAGACGCAGACACATCGGTCTCATCTATCAGTTCTACAATCTGATTCCGATCCTGAATGTAGAAGAGAATATGACACTTCCAATCCTGCTTGATGGCAAAAAGCCTGATAAAGCACTTTTAAGAGATCTTGTTAATAAGCTTGGACTTAAAGAAAGGGTTACACATCTTCCAAACCAGCTTTCAGGCGGTCAGCAGCAAAGGGTATCAATTGGCAGAGCTCTTATGAATCATCCATCACTTCTTCTTGCAGACGAGCCTACAGGTAACCTTGATTCTGAAAACAGCAAAGAGATCCTTTCACTTCTTAGAAAGTTTAATAAAGAAAACAAGCAGACAGTCATCATCATCACTCATGACGAACGAATAGCTCTTTCAGCAGACAGAGTCATCACAATTGAAGATGGCAGGATCACTAAGGACTCCGGCAGAAAGGAGCTTAGCGCGTAATGAATATAATAACTAAACTTACCATAAGACACCTTCTTGAAAATAAGAAGCGTACGATCGTTACGATTCTTGGAATAGTGGCTTCTACGGCACTTATAACAGCTATACTTGTTGGCGTATTTTCTTTTTTCAGATTCATTGGAGAAATAAATAAGGCTACAGATGGTAATGTACATGCATTTTATGACAAATTGTCATGGGAAGATGTAGAGGCGCTTAAAACTGATGACAGGATTGAGATTGCGGGCGTAAATTATCAAGATCCTACGATATCAGGCGTCAGGATGTTCACTGAAAAGGAGATGCGCTATAGAGTTGGTAACGCATTTACTGGCGACTACGATATATACAGACAGCTTGTTAACTGCGATTATGAAGGAACGCTTCCTCAGAAAGCTGATGAGATCGCGGTTGAAGAGCAGTTCCTTAAGGATAATGGACTTGATATTAAAGTCGGCGATACACTTACCTTTGAACTTGGTAACAGATATGAGTATCAGGCAGACGGAACAATAGTTTACTATGGCGGAAGCTACAGATCTGAGGAAGAGTTCGAGGCTATATCTACTGAAACATGCACAGTGACTGCGATTCTTCATGGTAACAGACCTACTAAGGATTTTGATATCCTTAGGATCATTGAAAACGGAGCTCCTATTTCCTGTAATGAAGAAGGCGAATCTTACCTGACGTGCCGCATTACGTTAAAAAAGGCTGATTATACTTCTACGGTTCAGATCAAAGAAATTGCAAAAGAATATAACGTTCATATTGGAAGCCTTAACTATGAATACCTCATCAGCGTCTTGGCAGTTCAGGGAATGGGTGACTCTTATATGCAGTTATTCCGTCTTATGGGAATTGCTCTTCTTATAGTTATGGCTACATCTGTAGTCCTTATCTATAACGCTTTTGGAATGTCCCTCACAGAGAAAATAAGATATCTTGGAATGCTTGCAAGTGTTGGCGCAACAAGGGCTCAGAAGAGAGCTTCAATCTATTTTGAAGGATTGGTACTTGGCTTTATAGGAATTCCTCTCGGTATTCTGGTAGGTATAGGCGGTGCCGGAGTTACTCTTGCAGTACTTGGAAAAAAACTCCTTGAATCTGATATTATCGTTGGCGCAGAGGGCATGAGAGGAACAGTTCCTGTTATTATAAGTCCTTTGGTTATTGTGATCATTGTCGTTTTGTCAGCGATAACAATATTTGTTTCATCACTTGTTCCGGCGCATAAAGCATCAAAGATAATGCCACTTGATGCCCTTCGTCAGACCAATACTGTAAAGATCAGAGCAAGAAGACTTAGAACAAATCCGCTTATCAAGAAGATCTTTGGCTATGAAGGAGAGCTTGCATATAAGAATATCAAACGAAATGGTTTAAAAGGAACTATTATTGTCTTTTCCCTTGCTATGTCAATAATATTGTTCCTTACTATCAACTATTTCGATAAGACATTTAATAAGGTCAATCAATACGATTTAAACCTTCCTTTTGATATATATGTAACCTGCGCTCCTGGTGAAACAGATAAGCTCAAAGAAGAGCTCGAAGCCCTTCCTGAAGTAGACAGGATCGTATCTGCAGACTATATAACTTTTATGTTTAAAGAAAAGCAAAAGGCTACTGATCATGAACCAGCAAATAGGAGTTTTTTGGATAGCAGATGTCTTACAGAGGATTATAAGGCCTTGTTTGATGATATTGGTTCAGTCAACGTAGTATGCGTTGATGATGGTGATTTTAACGAGCTTTTAAACGACAATGGAATTAGTATAGAGGAATACTATGACGGGCAGTTAAAAGGCGTTATCCTTGACAGCTACCATCTTGAAAAGAACGGAAAGTCTGTTTTTAATGATAAGATAATAGGTCAAAAGCTCTTTTATGATGATCCTGCAAATAACCCTCCTGCAGTAGAAGTAGCAGGTATCGTACCTTATGATGCAGATAACTACCTCTTTAAACTTGTTCCAAAGAATACTGTAAATATTTATGTACCTGCTTCAATGTACTTTGAAAAGGCTGCTGAAAATATCGACAGATATAAGCTGAGCGTAACTTTCGGAGTATTCCAGACAACAGACGATGCAGACGCGCTATATGAAAAGATCAGTGATCTTACAACTTACAGCGGCTATAAAAACTGCGTTGTTCAAAATCTGTCCACATCAAAAGCGGCTATGTCTACAGTATCACTTATGCTTAATACAGCAATGTACGGCTTTACGATCCTTCTGACCCTCATCGCCGTTGCCAATATCGTAAATACAATCTCAACAGCAATACACATGAGAAGGCAGGAATTTGCGATGTATAAGTCAGTAGGAATGGAACAAAAAGGGATCAAGAAAATGCTCCTTCTTGAGACTATTCTGTACGGTATCAGAGCTCTTATTATTGGTATACCTGCATCGATCCTTCTTAGCTATGCGATGTTTAATGCGATTGAGAATAAGGTTTATGCATTTGAGCTTAATTATCCTATGTACTTTATAATTGTTTTAGCGGTATTTGGCATCGTTGGATTTAGTATGCTTTTAAGTGCAAGCAAAATCAAAGATGACAATATCATTGAGGCACTTAAGTGTGATGTAATTTAATTGGCACATAGGAGTACATCCATGTACTCCTGGACATGTGCTTAATACATCCTGTATCCGATGAAAGCGTCTAGGGGATGGCGGCTTATAAACTGCCATCCCTACCTTTTTGCGATAATGAGGCGCCTTTTGACAACTGGCGGAGCCTACATTATAATGGCGAAAGCGTAAATGCTTTTGCTTGGAGGTAGTGTATGTCTAAAAGAGAAGTTCCGGTTGTGCTTATTACAGGTTATCTTGGCTCAGGGAAGACAACGCTTATGCAGCATCTTCTGACTCAGGAAGACAGAAAGATAGCCCTTATTGTTAACGATATGGGCAGCGTTAATATAGATGCATCTATACTGGGAAAGACCAAGAATCAGGTTGCTCAGATAGAAATGGTTGAAATGCAGAATGGATGCATATGCTGTACCTTAAAAGATGAGTTCATGGAAGAAATCGAAAGACTTGCAGCTGATGACAGTATTGAAGCAATATTCGTTGAAGCATCAGGTATCAGTGAACCATCATCTATTGCAGGTGCTTTCGTTAACTATGAAGAAGAGACTGATACAAGAGTTTTCCTCAAAACCGTTGTTTCAGTTGTTGATGTAGATAGGATGTACAAAGAGTTCCTTAATGAGCTTTCTGATGAAGAGGATACCGGGGAAGGCGATATCATCAACCTTATTATTGATCAGATAGAATTTTGTAATGTACTGCTCCTTAATAAGACAGATCTTCTTACACAAGATGAGCTTAAAGAAGTCAAAGACGAGCTTCGAGGCCTTCAGCGTGAAGCTTTGATGATACCGTGCGTTAATGGTCAGGTAGACCTGGACATTCTTCTTAATAGCGAAGATTTTGATTATGAAGAGGTTCTTGCATCAAGCAGTGTACAAAGAGCGCTTAACGAGGGCGTTACGGATGATGATAAAGCCTGCGTTGATGAATACGGTATTACTTCTTTTGTGTATGAGAAAAAGGAGCCATTCAACAGGAAAGCTTTTGAAAGGCTTGTTGATGAGTATCCAAGGACTATCATCCGTACCAAAGGCTATATCTGGTTTTCGGACGATCCAGACCGTATCCAGCTCTTCGAACAGGCAGGAAGAAACGCTTCTATCACAAAGATGACAGAGTGGGTGTCAGCTTGGCCCAAGAACGAACTTGATGCTATATTAAAAGAATATCCCGATATCTGCGATGACTGGGACGAAAAGTATGGTGATCGATTGAATCAGATTGTTATTATTGGTAAAGGTTATAAAAAAGCGGATTTTGTAAAGCTTCTAAATGATTGCATTGACGAGGACTTTGATTTTTAATGCCAAAGTTAGCGATGTACAGTTTATGGATGTGCCTGAAAGTAAGATGGTCACTGGAATAGACACGACCAGCCTCAGGAATCCTCGATACATGAAACGTTTATATTACGAGATTTATCCTGTGGCTTACATTTTGTAGACTACTTTGTTGCGGCCTGTTTCTTTGGCTTCGTATAAAGCTTCGTCAACTTTTTTAAAGACATCTTTATGGCTCTTATTGGTGCCATTTACAATAGTGACACCGATACTTGCAGTAACTTTAGGAACAGGCAAAAAGTCTGATGATTCAATTTGTCTTCTCAGATTTTCTGCAAATGCCATAGCTTCCTGCTTGTTTACATTCTCAATGATACAGACGAATTCTTCGCCGCCCCAACGGCACAGATATGAGTTTTCAGGAAGAATTTCACTTATATATTTAACGATCTTCTTTAGAACCAAGTCGCCTATGTCATGCCCATAAGTGTCGTTTACTTTCTTAAAATGGTCAATATCAATAAGGAATAGTCCTGAAGTAAAGTCAGAATCCTTTTTTTTCAGAAGTTCATTGTAAAGCTCATTGAACGTCGCTCTGTTATAAATGCCTGTAAGCTCATCATGGCTTGCAGTATAAGATAACTGGAGAACGTTTACTCTAAGGTCATCTGTTGTCTTTTCAAGAAGATTGATCATTCTTTCCATCAGAGGGATTGCTTCAGTCTCGTCAGTTGGTTCAAGGTCTTTATCAACATAGGGCGTTACACCTGAAAGAGCAGCATCACCTTCTCTGAATCCTATGGCTATAAGGGTTCCGTTCAAAAGGCCGGCGCCGATATCGCTATAAAGGAATTCTCCGTAGCCGCCTGTAAAGGCGCAATTAGCACATACATTTTTATAATAAAGAAATTCTCTGTCAGCAAGCAGATCTCCCATGAAATTTCTTCTGGTCACGCAGGAATAGATAAGGATTGCCTGGGGATTGAATTCAATAAGTTCATTAGCGCCTTTTAAAGACTCAGAAAGTAGATATTTCTTTCTGGCATAGGCAAAACTGGCTCTTGTGCCTTCGGGAATAGGCATGGTGTATTTTACCGCACCGTTTATACAATAAAGTGCAACTCTTCCTACAAGCTCATCATTTTGTAAAAAGAGGATAGGGAAGGCTGCTGAATTGTCGTAGAAAAACTTATTCTCTGACACGCCAAGGTACTCCTTATATATTTCTATAGCAGGCTTTCCATCTATTTCTTTTACCAATCCGTCTTTTGAGCTTTTGGTAATCGTAAATTCTTTGCCAAGAGGCCTCCATCCAAGGCTGTGTTTGGCTTCTATATGGAGATCATCACCGCAAAAGGCAACTGCGACTATACCTCTGTAATATATTTTCTGGTCAAAATAAACCATGGAACGGTCGTTAGTAATATCCTGAGTGCCGGCCATTGCGCCAAAGATCGGGATGTTGGGGTAAACTTCTAAAATAGCATTTGCAAAATCATCAGAAAAAAGAGTTGTATCAGATGACATGATGAGTACGCCCTTGACGTCCTTACGTCCGTCAAGAAGCTTCACAAAATCCTGTCCGCATTCAAGGGTAGTCTTTTCGTGGCAATCGTATCCGTTTGCGATCACAGTGCTGTTATCAAATAGGAGTAATGAGCAAATGCCTTTGCCGTTATAATTGATGGTGACATCATTCATTCCATTAAGAATGGAACCTTGAGATGTCATTCCATATATGATCATATCGGGGAACCATTCGGACGCTTTCTCATATCCATATTTTATGATTTCTTCTGTTCCGGATGACTCTATTACCTGAAGGACAGAAGTAGCACCCGGATTTTCATGGAGCTTTTCCCTGATATTTCTTGCGACATCTTCAATAGAAAAATCATCGTTTAAAACGTAGGTATATTGCTTCATATGATCCTGATCCTTTCGAAAATGGGATGACATAATAACGCTATTATGTTTATCGGTATGAATTGCTTTACTTTTTACTAAATATGAATTAATTTAGACAGGCTTTTTTGTGATTTAATTACATTATTTGAGATATGGCTTATTGGTACTTGAAACATCGAGTTACTGCCTTATATAATGTTCTCTAAAAGTGTGACTTTCTAAAAAGGCTTTAAATAATATAACGAGGTTAAGTGAGATGTTATTATTACAGCAAATGATAGTTCTGTTCATTTTCATGGGGATTGGCTTTTACTGCGGTAAAAAAGGATTTATCTCAGATAGCTCTGCCAAGACCCTTTCGTTTATAGTAGTTAATATAGCAAATCCTGCGATGATCCTTAATGCAGGTCTTAGTGATGAGGCTTCAATTCAGGGCAAAGAGCTTGCATTTATGTTCCTTCTGGCAATAGGTGTATTTGCTTTCCTGATACTTTTAGGATATATAATTCCGCCAATCCTTCGCGTACCTGCAGAAGATATTGGTCCATACAAGGTTATGATCATTTTCAATAACATTGGATTTATGGGATTCCCTATATTACAGGCGGCTTATGGTCCGCAGTCACTATTGTATGCGTCACTTTTCCTTTTCCCGTTTAATATCCTGATCTATACATATGGTATTGCCTGTATGAGGAAGAATAGTCAGGAAAAAGAATCTTTTGACCTGTCTAAAGCAGTGAATGTGGGAACTATAGCCTGTGCCGTATCACTTATAATATACATTTTCGGCATTCCGGTACCAGATTTTCTTAAAACTACTGCCAGTAGCTTAAGCGGCTTGACAGGACCTCTTAGCATGATGGTAATCGGACAATCCATGATCAACATGAAGGCTAAGGATATGTTTGGTGATGTGAGGCTTTTTATCTTTTCCCTTATAAAGCTTGTTGCAGTTCCGATCGTTGGCATTTTTATTTTGAAGCTCTTTATTACTGATGAGCTGATTTTGAATGTATGCTATATCATGCTGGCTACTCCTGTTGCAAGTATGGCGGCTATGCTGGCTCAGCAGTATGATGGTGATTATAAGCTTGCATCCAAGGGCGTGGCGCTTACGACGATACTTTCGGTTATTACGATTCCTTTGGTTTCGCTTTTGATATTTTGAAGAAAGGAGTAGTTATGGCAAATCTTTCACCTATTACAAAAGACACACTTTCAGATAAGGCATACAGGATAATAAAAGAGGCGATCGTTTCTAATAGTTACAAACCTGGTGATATTCTTACGGAAGAGATGCTTGCTGATCAGCTGTCGATCAGCAGAACCCCAATAAGAGATGCGCTTAAAAAGCTGCAATATGAGCATATACTTGCGCCGGGTGGTGGCAAGAAGCTTGTTGTGTCAGAGGTTTCAGAACAGGACATCGAGAATGTAACAGAAGTTCGCTCAAGTCTTGAAACTCTTGCTGTTAAGCTTCTTGAAGGAAAAATGACAGAAGAGAAAAAAGAACATCTTCAGGAACTTTCTGACAAATGCAGGAAGCTTTCAGGTGAATCTAAAAAAGGAGAGGAGCTTGAATATCTTGAAGCTGAGACTGCGTTTCATATGTACATTGCTGAATGTGCCAAGAACACATTCCTGTATGATATGATCGACAGGACAATGCTTGTAAACAAGAGATTTCATATACTTTCAGGTACTTTAAATAAATATAGCAAAAAAGCAGTTGACGAGCACGATATAATAGTGCAATATATTATAAACGATAAATACGACAAAGCAGCCGAAGCTATGAAGGCGCATATAGACAGCGCCGGTACCAGAATGCTTGTCTGAAAATAAGTTTTTAAGCAGCAATTGCAAGGGAGCAAACATTTAAATGTGTTTGCTCCCTTATTTTTTTGAAAAAAGCTGTTGACAAATTATTTGTAGATGTATACTGTATACAATATACAAAAACAGCAGAGACAGTTCAGTAGTACATGAGGGATAAGCTATGGAGACAAAAGACTTATTTACTGAAAGCTACCGAATCACAAAAGAAATGGTAGCTATACCAAGTGTAAACGGAACGTCCGGGGAAAAGGACATTGGTCTATATATCGAAAGTTATCTTCGAGACATTCCATATTTTAAAGATCATCCTGAAGAGGTTGTAGTCCAGCTTCTTAAAGGAGACAAGCTTAAGAGGCGAAATGTATTCGCTATTCTTGAAGGCAGGAGATCTAAATCCTGTAGGACTATCATACTTCATGGACATACAGATACAGTTGGAGTTGAGGACTACGGAATTCTAAAAAAGCACTGCTTTGACAGTGATTCCTTACTGGATGCACTTAAGGAAGTTCCTCTTTCTGATGAAGTAAGAAAAGACCTTGAATCAGGCCTCTATATGTTTGGTCGAGGAAGCGTTGACATGAAGAGCGGCGATGCAGTTCTGATGGCAATTGCAAATCTTATGTCAGAAAGGCTTGATGAACTTGAAGGGAATCTGATATTCGCATTTAATCCCGTTGAAGAAAACATGCATACAGGAATGATAGAAAGTCTTGATTTCTATCAAAAGATAAAAAAAGAAAGAGGATATGAATATATATTTGCAATAAACAATGACTATACATGTCCTTTATATGCAGGAGATGAGCACAACTACATCTATACAGGTGCTGTTGGAAAGCTTCTTCCAAGTTTTTACATACTTGGTAAGAGTACTCACGTAGGACAGTGTCTTGAAGGATTTGATGCTTCACTTATTGCATCAAGACTTGTTGAAAAGATAGATCTTAACACAGATTTCTGCGATGGATATGAAGGTGAGTATTCACTTCCTCCTGCAGTACTGAAGATCTCAGATCTCAAGGATTTCTACAATGTGCAGACTGCGCAGGAAGCTTTTGTATATTTCAACTATTTCGTACATGATGCAAGTATTCTGGAAGTTACAAGTAAACTGGTCACTGCTGCACATGAAGCCCTGGCTGATGTTCAGAACAGAATTAAGGAATGCTCTGAAAGCTATTACGACAAAGCGCAAATGGAATATATACCATTTGAATACGAGCCTAATGTATATGAATATAAGCAAATATATGAAATAGCTAAAGATACTTTCGACGGGAATCTTGAAGCACATATAAGATCTTTTATCTCAGGACTGGATGATAAGAAATATGATATCAGAGAAAAGATGATGCTTCTTGTAAAGGAACTGTCTCAGATAGCAAAGATAACAGCTCCTGCGATCGTATTTTTCTATACACCGCCATATTGTCCTCATAGTACTTTACATGAGGAAGTTGATAGGGAAAAAGAGCTTATCGATTCACTTGGAAAGATCCTTAAGGATGTTGAAAAAGAAGAGAATGTTGAATATAAGATGCTTCATTTCTATCCAAGCTTATCGGACAGCAGCTATATAAAAATCGATGATCCAAAAGATTCGGTTGAGGCTTTACATAAAGATTTTCCTGATATGGATTACCTTTATCCTATACCCTTTGATAAGATAGGGGGCCTTGATATTCCGGCATTTACTTTTGGAACATATGGAAAAGATGCACACAAGTGGACGGAACGAGTTCACAAGCCATATACATTTGGTGTTTTACCAAAACTGATCGAAAAAACTATTAGATATTACTTAGAGGCTTAATACGACATCACGCATTATGCTCCTTGTAAGAAAGGATATTATGAGTACATTATATGAACGTTGTCAGAAGGTTATGTCAGGAGTATCAGGAAGAGCAACAAAGCTTGGAGTAGTTGATTCGGACGGTGCTTATCTTTATACAGAAGATGGAAGAAAGGTGCTTGATTTTGCAAGCGGTGTTGCTGTTAATAATATCGGTGCTAAAAATGAAGAAGTCGTAGATGCCATCAAAGCTGAACTTGATCATATGATCCATGTAGGCCACAACGTTGTTTACTATAAGTCATACGTAGAACTTGCAGAAAAGCTTGTAGAAAAAACAGGTGGTGACACTAAAGTATATTTTAGTAATTCAGGTGCTGAAGCTAATGAAGGTGCCATAAAGCTTGCAAAGTATTATACAAAGCGCCCCGGAATAATTGCTTTCAAGAATTCTTTCCACGGAAGAACAATTGGCTGTATATCAATAACAGGATCAAATTCAGCTTACAGAAAGTATTATGAACCACTTATACCAGGAATTTACTGGGCTGATTACTGCGATGCATATCATCATCCGGAAGGACTTGAAAGTGAAAACGGAAAGCTAAAATGCCTTGCTCAGTTTGATGAGATATTTGAAAAGCTTATAGCTCCTGAGATGGTAGCAGCGATAATCGTAGAACCTGTTCAGGGTGAAGGCGGTTACATAGTTCCTGATAAGCGTTTCCTTGAAGGACTTAGACAGATATGTGACAAGCATGGAATCTTACTTATATTCGATGAGATCCAGACAGGAATTGGCAGAACCGGAGAACTCTATGCATACCAGACTTTTGGAGTTAAGCCGGATATCCTTACAAGCGCCAAAGCTCTTGGCGGTGGAATTCCTCTTTCAGCTGTAATTGCCAAAAAAGAGATCATGGATGCATGGCCTGCAGGCGCTCACGGCGGAACTTTTGGTGGTAATCCTCTTGCATGCGCAGCAGGGCTTAAGACGCTGGAGATCATAGAAAGAGATCATCTTCTTGATAACTGCAAAAAACAGGGTGCATATTTTATTGATAAACTTCATGGGCTTCAGAAAAAGTATAGCTGTATCGGAGATGTTCGTGGTTTAGGACTTATGGATGCCATAGAGATCGTAAAAGAAGACGGAACGCCTGATCCTGAAAAAACAGCTAAGATCAAGGAACTTGCTCTTGAAAAAGACCTTCTGCTTCTTACATGCGGCAGTGATCATAATGTTGTCAGATTTATAGCTCCTATAAATGTAACAGCTAAGGAAATAGACAAGTGTGTAGAAATAATTGACAGCACACTAGGATCATTTAATTGATATAAGGAAATAGGCTGATAGGTAATGAGCAGATCTAAATATGCTGCGGGAGGACGTTATAATGGCAACACTTCAGATGTATATGGATAAAAGCAGGATTGAAAACACCTTTGAATCATCTGTTTATCAGGAAGTATGGGGAGAAAGTTTTGGCGTTGATAATTCTGTTGGAAAGATAAAGAAAATACTGGTTCATTGCCCGGGAGAAGAGCTTTTGCAGCTAGAGGGCGGCAGATATGAAGAGGAAGCAGATGCGAGGATCCTTACTGATGAAAAAGGACGCATAAGAAACTACTTTAAGGACAGAGAACTTCCTAATATAGCCAAAATGAAAGAACAGCATGACAACATGACTGATATTTTAAGAAAAGAAGGCGTAGAAGTTTTTTACTTTGAAGATCCAACAAAATTTTGGACTAACCTTACATTTACAAGAGATATAGCTCTTCTTACTTCAAAAGGTGTTATCCTAAACAGATTTGCAATGTATTTCCATCAGGGAGAAACAAAGCTTGCACAAAAGTTCTTCACATCACAGGGTATACCGATAATAGGAGCTATTCAGGGAAGCGGAACAATGGAAGGCGGATCCTTCTCAATGCTGGACAGGCATACAGCAATAGTTGGAAGATCTGTAAGAGTAAATGATGAAGGAATTGAGCAGCTTCGAAGGCTTCTTTCATATCAGGATATAGAACTTATAGTTCTTGATATGCCGGCATATTATATACATCTTGATGAAGCATTTGTTCCGGTTGATAAAAACAAGGTTCTTTGCAGTACATTTATTTTACCCTTCTGGTTTTTGAAAACGCTTAAGGAAAAGGGATACGAGATCATAGAAGCAGACAGGGATGATCCGATGCTTACAAATAACTGCCTTGCTATAGCTCCGGGAAAAGTTCTTTTTCCAGAAATTGGTGTAAGGACAAGGAAAAATCTTGAAAAAGCAGGAGTTGAAGTACTTCCTGTTGATGTGTCAGAGATCAACAAGCTTGGGGGCGGTATTCACTGCGCAACGCTTCCACTTTGGAGAGAAAGCATATAAGGAGGACGGATATGGGAGAAAGTTCAAGATATATCATTACTATAAACAGACAGTTCGGAAGTCTTGGGAGACCGATTGCCAGATTGCTTTCGGAAAGGCTCGGGATCAACTATTATGACAGAGATATCGTTGATCAGACATCAAAAAAGCTTAACATGCCGGTATCTGAGATAAGCGAGCTTGAAGAGTCGGTAAATGCAGGGCTTTTCAGTATGAAATATCCGCTTGGTATGGGAACTACAGATGTTCAGGACAAGATATTTGCTGAACAGAGAAGGCTTATCGAAAAGATCGCAAGTAAAGAAAGCTGCATCATTGTTGGAAGATGTGCCGATGCGATTCTTAATGAATATCCGAATCTTCTTAAGATCTTCATCTATTCTCCAAAAGAAGCTCGTCAACGGGTCTGTGTAAAGGACTTCCAGATGACAGAAACTGAGGCTAAAAGGATGATCCTGGAAGTAGATAAAGCAAGAGAAAGATATCACAAGCAATATGCAGGATATCTTCCGGATGATCTTAGATATGTGAATCTTGCAGTTGACAGCTCAGTACTCGGAGTAGAGGGAACGGTTGATTTCCTTGAGGCGTATGTAAAGAGATTTATTGCATCCCTTTAAGTTAGAATAATAAAGTTTATATTATAGATAATTATGATAAAAATTTTTGGGGATTAAGTTAGTATTATTTTGATTATTTTAATATAGAATAAAATATTTATTTAAACGATGGCGTTTGAATTCTTATAAAGAGATTCAGGCGCCTTTTTCTATTAAGAAAATAAATGGTCTTAATGCAATATAAGACGATAGGAGAAATGCTATATGGAAGAAAAAAGCATTATTTCAATACAAAACCTGACAAAGAGTTATGGTTCAACGGCGGTACTTAAGGGCGTAAACCTTGAAGTTAAAAAAGGAGAAGTTGTTGCGATCATAGGTCCGTCCGGCTCAGGTAAAAGCACAATGCTAAGATGCATAAACGCTATGGAAAAGATAACAGGAGGAGACATCCTGTTCAATGGAAAAAGTATAGCTAATATGAAAAATCTTCCTGAGCTTAGAAAAGACATTGGAATGGTCTTTCAGCATTTCAATCTTTTCCCACATATGACAGTCCTTAAGAATGTAATGTATGCGCCTGTTACAGTCAGAAAAGAACCCAGAGATCATGCACAGCAATATGCTATGAAGCTTCTTAAAAAGGTTGACATGTACTCCAAGATGGATGTTTATCCTTCTACGCTTTCGGGCGGACAAAAGCAAAGAGTTGCTATAGCGAGAGCTCTTGCCATGAAGCCGGAGATACTTCTGTTCGATGAACCAACATCAGCACTTGATCCTGAGATGGTCGGTGAAGTACTTGCTGTCATGAAAGAACTTGCTAAAACCGGAATGACAATGATAGTTGTTACTCACGAGATGGGATTTGCAAGAGAAGTTGCAAATAAAGTTGCTTTTATGGATGAAGGGATCGTCATGGAGGAGGGAACACCTGAAGAAGTGTTCGACAAGACCAGTAATGAAAGGGTTAAGGCTTTTTTGGCAAAAATGCTTTGATTGAGGGTGTGAGTGTATGGGAGAACTTATAAACATCGCAGTTAAATACAGAATGCTATTACTAAATGGAGCAAAAATAACACTAATAGTATCGGTGCTGACTATCATCTTCGGACTGATATGCGGAATCCTGATGGCATTCATGAAAATGAGCAAAATTAAGATCCTCAAGATCTTCGCAAACATTTATGTAGAGTTCATAAGAGGAACGCCGGTTCTGGTACAGATATTCCTTGTATATTATGGTCTTCCAATTATGGGAGTTCAGGTTCCAAGTATTGTCATAGGCGGAGTTGACATATCAAGGATAGTTTCTGGAACTCTGGCACTTGTTATAAATACAACAGCTTATGTATGCGAGATCGTAAGAGGCGGAATTGAATCTATAGATTATGGACAGACAGAGGGAGCACTTGCACTTGGAATGAAGCCTGGAAGAGCGATGCTTGCAATAGTTTTCCCTCAGGCAATGAAAAATATACTTCCATCTCTTGGAAATGAATTTATAACGATCATCAAAACATCTTCACAGATTTCAGTTATTGGAATCGCGGATCTTATGTATACGGCAGATACGATAAGAGGAATCAGCTTTAAACCTATGGAACCACTTATTCTTGTAGCACTTATCTATTTTGCCATCACGTTTATCATTTCAACACTTCTTAGACATTTTGAAAAGAAGATGAAGAAAAGCTATGCAAGATAAGGTTGTCACATGAAATGATCATGTAGCAATAAATACAGATACCAGAAATGGTGGAATGGAGGAGAATTATGAAGAAAAAGATTATGTCTATGTCACTGGTAGTAACACTTATGATGAGTGCCCTTGTAGGATGCGGAAGCGATCCTGCTACTACAGCTTCTGCAACAGGAGCATCTGAAGGAGTTACAGCTGAAGCTTCTGATGATAGTTTGCTTGCCCAGATCAAGGAAAGAGGAACTCTTATCGTAGGTACAGCGTCAGGTTATCCGCCATATGAATTTGTTGATATCACATCAGCAGACCAGACTGTAATCGGAATTGATATGGCACTTGCACAGGCAATTGCTGATGAACTTGGCGTAGAGCTTGTTGTAGAAGATATGTCATTCTCAGCACTTCTTGCAGCACTTCCTGCACATAAGATTGATATCGCAATTGCAGGTATTGCTCCAACTGATGAAAGAAAAGAAACAATGGACTTTTCAGACAGCTACTTATTTGCAGAACAGTCATTTTTGATCCTTAAGGCTAATGAATCCACATATTCAACTATGGAATCATTTAGTGGTCAGCCACTTGCAGCACAGAAGTCAACAACTCAGGAAAAGGTATGCCAGGATCTGTATCCTGATAGTCAGCTGGTATCTCTTGATAAAGTACCTGACTGCATCATGGAGCTTAAGAGCGGCACTGTAGCAGGTGTATGTATCGAAAGTATTGTAGGCCAGCAGTATATCATTTCAGATGACGAACTTACATTCTCAGCTGCTGATCTTGGAATCAAGAAAGAGACAGCAGTTGCTCTTGAAAAGGGTAACGAAGACCTTCTTGAGATCATTAACAAAGTAATCGCTGAAAATATGGAAAACGGAAACTTTGATAAGTGGATCGAAGAATATAGCGCTATTGCAGCTTCTAATGCAGCAGGCTGATAAAAGAGGAATCAAATAATGAAAAAACTCGTGTATTACAACACAACAGGGAGCCTTACATATGAAAAAGACCTGCTTAAGAGCTGGGGAGTAACTGATATCGAACTTGTTGAAGTAAAAGAGACTGATACATCAAAGATATCAGAGCACCTGAAGGATGCAGACGGAGTTGTTGTTATTTACGACCGCATTGATGAAAGCGTATTACAAAAGTGTTCAAAGCTTAAGTGTGTTTCAGTTCAGTCTATCGGTTATGACAATCTTGATATTAAGGCAGCAACAAAATATGGAGTATGTATGACCAATGCACCCGGCTATTGCGAAGAAGAAGTCGCTGAGCACACGGTTGGGCTGATGCTGGATCTGGTCCGTAAGTTAAGCTTTTACGACAGGAATGTAAGAGCCGGTCAGTGGAATCCTCTTAAAGGTTTTAAGACCTACAGACTTTCCGGCAAGAATTTTGGAATGGTCTTCTTCGGACATATACCAAAGCTTGTAGCTCCTGTTGTTAAAGCTCTTGGAATGAACGTTCTTGTATATGCTCCTACTAAAAGTGCTCAGGATTTACACGAGTTTGGCTGCGAGAAAGTAGATACTTTAGAAGAGTTATGCGAAAGATCTGATGTATTGTCGCTTCACTGTCCATTGATTGATGGCGTTACATACCAGCTTATCGGCGAAAAAGAGTTAAAACTCATGAAGAAAACATCTTTTCTCATAAATACAGCAAGAGGAGAAGTAGTTGATGAAAAGGCTCTTGTAAAAGCTTTAAAAGAAAAGTGGATCATGGGCGCAGGAGTTGATGTTATTGAAGATGAAGAAAACGGAAAGAGCGAACTGTTTGAACTTACAGATTGTACGGTCATAACGCCGCATGCAGGCTTTCTTTCTAAAGATTCTTTTTTCAAGGCAAGGGAAATAGCTCTTAGACAGCAGGTTCAGTGCATTGTTGAGGGAAGAAAGCCTGACAATCTGATCAATAAGGATCTGATATTCAATTAAGATCTGATATTCAATTAAGAAATTTTCTCAAAATAATTTGATTTTAAAAAAAGAAAGGGGATAAGTATTATGAAAAAATTAAGAAGATTTGGAACTGGTCTTGTTGCTATAGCTCTTATGATGGCTTCTCTGTCTGGATGTGGAAGCGAAAAGTCCAGTGCAAAGGGAAGCGGTGATTCACTTACTATTGAAGATGGAAAACTCATGGTTGGTCTTGAGATCGGATATCCTCCAATGGAATATTTCGATGAAGACGGTGCAACAGCTGTTGGATTTGATGTTGAGCTTGCAAAGGCTCTTTCTGAAGAGATGGGTCTTGAAGTTGAACTTGTAGATACTGCATGGGATGGTATTTTTGCAGGACTTGACGCTGATAAATATGATGTTGTTATTTCAACAGTAAGTTTTACTGAAGACAGAGATGCTAATTATACTCTTTCAAAACCTTATGTTGCAAATGCACCTGTTCTTGTTGTTCCTCAAGATTCTGACATTGCATCTATTGAAGACCTTGCAGGAAAAACTGTTGCAGTTCAGATGGAGACAACCGCAGATTATATTATTCAGGATTATGTAGCTGATGGTCTTGCTACAGACTTAAGACAGTATGAAAAGGTAATTAACGCTTTTGATGAACTTAAGGCTGGAAGAGCTGATGCTGTATGTACTGACTCTGTTGTAGCAGCTTATTATCTTGGCGATGAAGCATCAAATTATAAGACAGTATGGCAGTCATCTGAGGCTGAACCTATTGTTATGTGCCTTAAGAAAGATAACACAGCACTTTGCGCAGAGCTTGAAAAAGCGCTGGATGCTCTTAAAGAAAGCGGAAAGCTTGATGAAATTGCACTTAAGTATTTTGGAACAACAGATGTAATCCCAAGCAACTAAAAATAGATAGGGGTCGATCATATGAATGGTATAAGTCGAATCATTACCTGGCTTCCGCAACTTCTTCTGGGAGCTAAGACAACAATAGTCATAACTGTTTTATCCGTGGCAATAGGCCTTATATTAAGCGTTTTCCTTGCACTTGGAAAAATGAGCAGACATATGTTTATCAATAAGATATGCAGTGCGTATATTTTCTTTTTCAGAGGAACTCCGCTTCTTATGCAGATATACTTTTTGTATTTTGGTCTGCCGCAGTTCAATCCGGCACTGACCATAAGAAGTGCCTTTGTTGCAGCCATGATCGCTTACACTTTAAATACTGCAGCATACCTGGCTGAGAATATCCGTGCGGGAATCCAGTCTATTGATAAAGGACAGTTTGAGGCAGCAAGGACCATAGGAATGACAGGAGCCCAGACAATGCTTCTGGTCATCATACCTCAGACTGTAAGAAGACTTATACCCCCGGTTGGAAATGAATTCATCATGGTCTTGAAGGATGTATCTTTGGTAGCGATCATTGGACTTGCTGATCTTACAAAGGTTACAAGAGCAATATCATCATCATCTGCTACGGCACTTGTTTACATTCCGGCTATGATCATCTATCTGGTCATCACAGCTCTTTTCCAGTTTGTATTTAATAAGCTGGAAAAGAGGTATTCGGTATATGACTGAAAGTGGAGGTAAACATATGTCAATTATTCGTACAGAAGACCTGTGCAAGAACTTTGGTGATCTGCAGGTATTAAAGAATGTAAATCTAAGCGTTGATCCCGGAGAAGTTGTTGTTATAATCGGACCTTCAGGCGCAGGTAAATCAACACTTCTTAGATCTATCAACACACTTGAAACGATCACAAGTGGACAGATATTTATAGACGATAAGCTTTTTTGCAGGGTAAAGCAGGGAATCATACAGGAAGAAATGCGTAAGGCTGAGAAAAAAGCTGCACTTCTTGAGATGGGAATGGTATTTCAGAAGTTTAATCTTTTTCCAAATATGACTGTCAGAGAGAACATAACGGCAGGGCCTGTACATGTTAAGAAGGTTCCAAAAGATGAAGCTGATGATATTGCAAGAGAGCTTTTAAAGAGAGTAGGTCTTTTGGAAAAAGAAAATGTATATCCTGCAAGGCTTTCGGGTGGCCAGCAACAAAGAGTTGCTATTGCAAGAGCACTAGCCATGGAGCCCAAGATCATGCTCTTTGATGAACCTACATCAGCTCTTGATCCTGAGCTTGTTGGTGAAGTTCTTGCAGTTATGAAAGATCTTGCTTCTCAGGGAATGACAATGCTGTGTGTTACTCACGAGATGGGCTTTGCAAGAGAAGTTGCAGATAAGATCGTTTTCATGGCAGATGGACAGATACTTGAAGAAGGGACTGCTGATGAAATCTTTGAACATCCTAAGACTAAGGAAGCAAAGCAGTTTTTGGGAAGTATATTATAAGTTTAAATTATAAACAATTAAAATTAGAGGTTATGACACAATGGAAGACATGTCGGTTAAAAATCTGGTACTAAGTGGAAGGCAGATAGTAACTGGAAGTGGAGCTATCGGGTATTTAAAAAAGCTTTCTTATAAAAGGGTAATCATAGTAACAGGGGGAAGTTCTATGATCAAAAACGGCATTATTGATAAAGCCAAAGAAATGCTTATAATGTCCGGAAGCGGAGTCAGAGTAATATCAGGTATTAAGAAGAATCCTTCTTTTGAAGAGGTTGATGAAGGTCTTAAGGTATTTAATGAGTATAGGCCTGATTGCGTTCTTGCTATAGGCGGCGGAAGTGCTATGGATGCTGCTAAAGCCATGCTTTTATCCTATGAGTTTCCTGAATTAAACAAGGAAAATGTAATTGAATATAAGGAAAAGGGTCTTATTCCGGTTCATAGAAAAACAGATCTTATATGCATTCCGTCTACTTCGGGAACAGCTTCAGAAGTTACTAAGACATCTGTAATAACAGATACGGAGAAAAGGCTTAAAGTACCGATAATAACTGACTGTTTAAGACCTGATATTGCAATTCTTGATTCTGACATAACAATGACCATGCCGGCTAATATAGCTGCAGAAACAGGAATGGATGCTCTTACTCATGCAATAGAGTCTTATACAAATCATAATCTTGATGACTTTGACGAAGCTCTTGCAAAAGCAGCTATTGCTGGAATAATCAGATATCTTCCTGATTCTTGCAAGAATAAAGATGCGCTTGCAAGGCAGAAGGTTCATAACTACTCCTGTATGGCAGGTATTTCTTTTGCAAATGTAGGTCTTGGTATGGTCCACGGCATTGCACATTCATTTGGAGCTGCTTTCAACATGGGACACGGCCTTACAAATGCGATAATCCTGCCGTATGTTTTAAAGTACAACAGCAGGGACGAGCGAGTAGCTGCAAAGCTTAAAGAACTGTCTTATGCCTGCCACTGCGAAGACATAATAGAAAGGATCGAAGATCTGAAAGAGAAGCTTGGTATTCCGGAAAGCTTTGCTGAAGCAGGACTTGCGGAGGATGATTTTATCGATAATCATGATCTTGTTTTGGAACATGCAATGCTTGGAGCGACTAAGGTTAATCCTGTTCCTGTATCAAAAGAGCATATGGACAGGATGCTAAGCGTTGTCTTTTATGGGGATGAAATTGATTTTTAAAACTATAAAAATATTTGGAGAGGTAAACCATGAGCTACTTTTTACTTGATGAATTTGAAAATATTGAACCTTACAATCCAGGAGAACAGCCTGATGATAGGGAATACTTAAAACTTAATGCAAACGAAAGTTCTTTTCCCCCATCACCTAAGGTATTGGAGGCTATCGATAAGGCACATATCAACGGCATGTCACATTATTCAGATCCATATTGCTGGAAGCTTAGAAAGGCGATCGGTGATCATTTTGGAGTAAGTGCTGAGGAAGTTTTCGTTGGTAATGGCGCGGAT
Source organism: Butyrivibrio fibrisolvens (assembly GCF_037113525.1). Taxonomy (NCBI): domain Bacteria; kingdom Bacillati; phylum Bacillota; class Clostridia; order Lachnospirales; family Lachnospiraceae; genus Butyrivibrio; species Butyrivibrio fibrisolvens. The sequence continues at coordinate 2,334,294 of NZ_CP146963.1, forward strand.
GAAGTTCTGAGCTTTTGCCTTATGAGCTTTTTCAGACCGGGCATGAAGATCTGTTTTCCTGATATCACATATGATTTCTACAGGATCTATGCTAAGGCTTACAGACTTGACTACGAGCAGATTCCGCTCAGAGACGACTTTACGCTGGATATCGAGCCTTATATTGAATCTGACAGGGATGTGATCATTGCAAATCCCAATAATCCAACGGGGCTTGCTATTCCGGTGTCAGAGATTGAAAGGCTTGTGGCATCTAATAAGAATAGGATGGTCATCATTGATGAAGCATATGTTGATTTTGGTAATGAATCGGTTCTTCCGCTTGTGAAAAAATATAGTAATCTTGTGGTTGTGTATACTTTTTCAAAATCAAGAAACATGCCGGGGGCAAGGATTGGATTTGCGATCTCATCTAAGGCAATAATTGAGGATATGAACAAGATCAAGTTTGCTTTTAATCCTTTTAATCTGAGTTCTCTTACGATCGAAGGCGGATGTGCGGCTGTAAATGATGAAGTTTACTTTGAATACTGCGTTAATAGCGTTATCAAAGAAAGGGAGGAGTTTGAGAAAAAGCTTTCTGAAATTGGATATGAGGTGATTCCGACAACTACTAACTTTGTATTCTTTAAGGCGTTTAGGACGCCGGCGGGGGAGCTTACGGCAAAGCTTAAGAAGAAGGGGATTCTTGTAAGGCATTACGATGACGAAAGGGTCTGCGATTATATCAGAATGACCGTAGGAACCCACGATGAAATGGAAAGAGTCCTTGTAGCTCTCCTTGAAATCGAAAACAGCTATGCTGGCTGCAAGCTCTCAGTTACAGCATAAGGTATCGAAAGCTGTACATATAAGCTACATTCGGGGGATTCCTGGGGATGTGAGTCTTGATTCTATTGAAGTAGAGGATTAGGAACGAATAAAAGCGAACTACTATCTGAAAAAAATAGCAGTTCGCTTTTCAAAATTCATTGTTTGGCTACAGTTGGCATGTATTCAAGCTTTAAACGCATTCCTAAGCCTTCAGCTAGGCGTTTCACCATTGCAAGACTTGGATTTCTTGTGCCATTCTCAATCCTACTGATATCCGCCTGGGTTATACCGGTTCTTTCAGAAAGATCTTTCTGAGTAAGGTGCTGATTATTTCTTGCATCTATCATAGCCTGAATAATATCATATTCGATTTCTAAAGCATCATATTCTTTTTTGACTTCTGGATTTTTTAAAGCTTTAGCTTTGTATTCACGATAACTACTCATTTGGAATATCTCCTTTCGTAATCGGATTTATATTTCTTTGCTAATTCCAGTACAGCTTTTGGTGTCTTTTGAGTTTTCTTTATAAAACCATTAGTTAATATGATTTTCTTTCCAATAAAGAAAAAATAGAAAACACGAGAGATATTTGAACTTTGTTTGGTACGAAGTTCGAATATTCCATCACCCATAGGACTGGATTGTGGGTCTCTAAGTGCTGGTCCGTTTTTTTCAAGTAGATCAATAGTGCGGAGCGTTTTAGCGAGCATTTTGGGTTCTAATGAATCTAAGAATTCCTGAACCGGACAAGCACCATCCTCAGTATCATAAAATTTAATGTCGTACATAAATACCTTCTTCCTCAAGATAATAATATGTCGTAAAGAACATATTGTCAACAAAAAATGTTGGATAAAACATATTTTGAATAAAGAACCTGGACAATCACAAAATTCAAACTTCTTTTTTATAATTCTTATAGTGTGATAAGATTATAAGTGTGTAAAAGGCACAAATTCTTGGTAGATCAGCTTTAACAAATACATATATAAAGGACAGCTATGATAATAGGAAAATTCAACAGACATAGTAAAAGACGTAATGCATTTATGTTACACGGACCGCTTGCGCATCAGGGATATGACTGGTGGTGGCATTCATTTACGGCACAGGACGCAGAAACAGGCGAGGATAAGCCGTTTTTTATTGAATTTTTTATTTGTAATCCGGCACTTGCGGAGAAAGAGCCGGTACTTGGGCAGCTTCCTGCTAATAAAAAGAAGAAAAAGAAGCCTTCTTATCTTATGGTCAAGGCGGGAACATGGGGAGAAGATGCCTGCCAGCTGCATAGATTCTTTTCTCTAAAAGAGGTTAAGCTTCATAAGACTGCTCCTTACAGGGTTAGTGCAGGAGATTGTCTTGCATCAGATGCAGTTCTTAAAGGAAGTATCAGCGTGTCTCAGGAAGATGCTAAAGCTCATCCTGAGTGGATGTGCGATGCAGGCGATATTTCTTTTGACCTTACAATTGATAAACAGATTGCATTTAATGTTGGCTACGGCGCAAGTAAGCCTCTTCGAGATGTGGAGGCATTTGCAATGTACTGGCATGCTGAGGGTATGAAGAGTGCTTATAGCGGGACTATTACTTATAATGGCAGGAAGTATAACGTAGTTCCTGAGAAGAGCTATGGCTATGCTGACAAAAACTGGGGAAGAGACTTTACGAGTCCATGGGTATGGCTTTCTTCTAACTGTCTTGTGAGTAAGAAGACTGGAAAGAAGCTCGAAAACAGTGTGTTTGATATTGGCGGCGGAAGGCCTAAGATCTATTTTGTTCCTCTTGATAGAAGGCTTCTTGGAGTTTTTTATTACGAGGGAAAAGAATATGATTTTAACTTTTCAAAGCTTCATCTTCAGGTCAAGACTGAATTTAGCTTTGAAGAGACAGATACTGAGGTTATCTGGCATGTAAGGCAGGAGAATATAAAAGCAGCAATGGAAACAGAAGTTCACTGCCTTAAGAAAGATATGCTCTTTATCAACTACGAATCTCCTGATGGGAAGAAGCGGCACAACCATCTGTGGAACGGCGGTAACGGATGGGGCACAGTGAAGCTATACGATAAAAAGAGAGACAAGCTTGTGCTTGTTGATGAGATAGAAGCTACGCATATTGGTTGTGAATATGGCGAGTATGGAGGGTGATATTTCATGAAGGCAGAATACATTAGTGAAGAAATGGATTCTTCAGGTTTTGTAGTTCTTGCAGATTATATACCGGGCATAATTCAGGAAATAAGGTATCACTCCACATATAATTTCATTGGTGACAGGATCGACGGATATGAGGAGCCTGTGGCGCTTCTTACTAAAGAAGCTGCCAGAGCCTTAAAGACTGTCAGCAATGAGATGATGGTTCAGGGATACAGATTGAAAGTCTATGATGCCTACAGGCCAGCCCGTGCGGTTAAGCATTTTGTTCTGTGGGGGATAGAAGATACTGATATCAGGATGAAGCCTTATTTTTATCCGGATCTTGAAAAACAGGAACTCTTTGTAAAAGGATATATAGCAAAGAATTCAAGTCACAGCAAGGGAAGTACTGTTGATCTGACTTTATTTGATATGAAGTTGGGTAAAGAAGTTGATATGGGAAGTCCCTTTGACCATTTTAGCGAAGTATCTCATCCGGATTATAAGGGCATAACAGATGAGCAGTATGAAAACCGCATGACTCTCCAAGAGGTAATGATAAGGAATGGGTTTAAACCTATTGACTGCGAATGGTGGCACTTTACTTTGGAGAACGAACCTTATCCTGAAACATATTTTGATTTTCCTATTTCAATTGAGTATTTGAAATAAAGGGTGGCGTTTATGTCAGATGAATCCAAGAATAATCCCAAAAAAGATCTTAAGTCTATAAAACCAAAGAGTAATCCTAAGAAGGATGCTCTTGCCAATGCGCCAGAGCAGGTGCTGGCTATGGCAATAAGAGACGCCATGAGGAAGGATAAGGATAAAACTTAATTTTAATTCACAAGGTTCGAATCGCAGGACTTACACAAATTTCGTAAGGAGAAATTATATGAAAAAAAGAATAGTAAGTATCACATTAGCTGTTGTTATGACCAGTTTTCTTTTAACAGGTTGTAATTGAAGAAGATATTGCTTCAAATGGATATTAGTAGGTTATAACATTTTTTTGAGGATTGAAATCATGATAGATAATATTATTAGTATAGTTAAGGATGCAGGAGACATGATGCTGTCTGCGGTTCGTCCCAAGATCATGGAAAAATCAGGACATGCAAACTTTTGTACAGAAACTGATGAGAAGATCCAGGCATACCTTATTGGTCGTTTCAAAGAGATACTTCCTGAAGCTGCTTTCCTTGGAGAAGAGGATGGTCAGGACGAATTCGCTTCAAAGATGAGCTCGGGATTTTGCTTTGTAATTGATCCTATTGATGGAACGTCTAATTTTATATATGAATACAGGCCATCTGTAATATCTGTAGGTCTGTTAAAAGACGGAAAGCCTTATATGGCGGTTGTTTATAACCCTTATGACGATATGATGTTTTCTGCAACAGCTGGTCAGGGCGCATATCTTAACGGCGAAAAGATAATGTCATCTGATTCGCCTCTTTCTGACAGTCTGGCACTGTTTGGAACAGCACCGTATTATGAAGAGTATAGAGACAGGTCTTTTGACATAGCAAAAAATCTTCTCCCTCTTTGCGTGGATCTGCGCAGATCGGGAACTGCAGCATGGGATATGTGCTGCGTTGCACTTGGAAGGTGCGGGCTGTATTTCGAACTTAAGATCCAGATATGGGACTATGCAGCAGCTGCGCTTATAGCAATAGAAGCAGGATGCAGCGTGACTGATATTGAGGGAAAGCCCTTATCTTATACAGGGTCTTCATCAACTCTTTGTATGGCCAGGGGAATTAAAGAGATACCGAAGTGCTTTAAAGACTAAGAAGGATCAGAAATTGTTGATGCTGATATAGTTGCTTCATACAGAGAGAAAGTTAAGCTTGAAGAAGATTCGGTCCAGGAAGAATTCGCTAAAGTAATGGAAGAGATTGCTGATTAATTATTTTTACCCCTTGTAATAATTCTATGCTAGTAGTATATTGTTACATGACAATTAAACAAACGGGAGCTTTTGTGAAAGGCTGAGAGGAAGGTTAGACCTTCGACCGAGAACCTGATTTGGATAATGCCAACGTAGGGATGCCCATTTCTATTGATGGGAGTAGTATACTCGATTATGTGTCTTTTTAGCTACCGATTTATTTCGGTAGCTATTTTATTAAGATATATCATTGATGTTGTATGTATTTGCTCTATTCTTTATCTTTTTATCCAAGTTCTTTTTATCCAGGTTCTTTTTATTCAGGTTTTATTTAATCAGATTCTTTTTATTTAGATTCTTTTTCTCACCCCAAAACAAAAGAATCCTGTAAGAAAGCAGGAGGAAAAAATGGTTACTGTTAATGGAAAAGCCTGTCAGGTAGACGGGCTGGATGTTCTTAGTATGCTTGAGCAAAAGGGCTTTATGCTATCCAGAGTTGTAACTGAACTCAATGGGCAGATCGTTCCAAAGAATTCGTATGAAAGCACCACCTTAAAAGATGGCGATGTTGTTGAAGTTGTAAGCTTTGTCGGAGGTGGTTAATGAGTTTGGTTATTACAAAAAAGGCTGTATCTGAAAATGACAGTTCGGATACTAGCTTCAAGAATGAAAGCCTGTTTGGATATGAGCTGAGAACAGCCTTGGAAGAAAAAGAAAGTACAGCTATCGTATCGGCGCTTTCTAAATCAACTGTTGCCATATGTGGTCTTGGGGGCCTGGGGTCTAACATTGCTATGATGCTTAGCAGGGCTGGCGTTGGAAGGCTTATACTTATAGATTTTGATACTGTTAATATTACAAATCTTCACAGGCAGTTTTATAAGACTTCTCAGATAGGAAGAAAGAAAGCCTGGGCACTTTCTGAGAATTTAAAGGAGATAGCGCCGCTAACAAGGCTGGAGCTGCATGACACTAAGATTACAAGTGATGTGGTCAAAGATCTTCTTTCTGATGCAGACGTTATATGTGAAGCCTTTGATAAGTCTGACCAAAAGGCAATGCTTGTAAATACAGTATTAGAAGCATTGCCGGAAAAAGATCTTGTTGCCGGATCCGGTATGGCTGGGGCAGGTGACGTCAACGAAATTATTACAAGGCAGATTTCAAAGCATTTCTATTTATGTGGAGACGCACATACAGATGTGGATGAGGCAGGCTGCCTGTTACCAACAAGAGTAATGGTCTGTGCAGCTCATCAGGCACATAAGATAATTCAGCTTTTGACCAAAAAAAATGGATGAAATTGGAGAACAGACTATGAATAAATATAATAATTGTACAACCAATACAAGCAGTATAGATGACCCATTTATTCTCGCAGGACACAGCTTTAACTCGCGCTTCATTCTCGGTTCAGGCAAGTATTCAATGAAGCTGATCCAGGCTGCTGTACAGGATGCAGGGGCTGAAATAGTAACGCTTGCTGTCAGAAGGGCGAATACAAAAGAACATGAAAATATTCTTGATTATATACCTGAGAATGTAACTCTGTTGCCAAATACAAGTGGTGCTAGAAATGCTGAGGAGGCAGTTCGTATAGCAAGGATTGCAAGAGAGCTTGGGTGCGGATCTTTTGTAAAGATCGAGATCATGAAAGATACTAAGTATCTTCTTCCTGATAACTATGAGACGATCAAAGCTACTGAAATTCTTGCTAAGGAAGGTTTTGTGGTGCTTCCTTACATGTATCCTGATCTTAACGTAGCAAGAGATCTTGTAAATGCAGGTGCTGCGGCAGTGATGCCTCTTGCAGCTCCGATTGGTTCGAACAAGGGACTTGTGACCAAAGAGTTTATCAAGATCCTTGTTGATGAAATAGATCTTCCTATAATCGTTGATGCAGGAATAGGCACGCCGTCTCAGGCCTGCGAAGCTATGGAACTTGGCTGCGCTGCAGTAATGGCTAACACTGCGCTTGCAACTTCCGGTAATCTTCCTATGATGGCAAGTGCCTTTAAACTTGCGATACAGGCAGGTAGACAGGCTTATCTTTCAGGCCTTGGACGAGTTCTTACAAGAGGCGCAAGTGCTTCAGATCCCCTTACAGGATTCCTTCATGAGGAAGAAAGGGGCGCGTGATGAATGATTTTCTCATACATAATGATTCGCTTCCCCAGGAAGAACTTGATAGAAAAACTGCTTTAGAAACAGATCCTTCAACTCGAAGCGATCATATGAAGTACATGGAAGGCATGGAAATAATCGATTCTGATATTCAGGATCTTGTATTAAATGCTTTCAATACTTACGACTACAATAAGTATACTGCCAGGGATGTCAGGGCGGCGCTTTCACATGATACCTGTAGTATTGAGGACTTTAAAGCTCTTTTGTCACCCGCAGCAGAGCCGTTTCTTGAAGAGATGGCAATAAGGGCCAGGAACGAAACTGGTAAGCACTTTGGTAACAATGTTTATATTTTTACTCCGCTATACATTGCAAACTATTGTGAAAACTACTGCGTATATTGCGGATTTAACTGCTACAACCACATTCACAGGATGTGCCTGAATACTGAGCAGATAGAGCATGAGATGAAAGTTATTGCCAAAAGCGGCATGGAGGAGATTCTTCTTTTGACAGGTGAAAGCCGCATAGTAAGCGATGTTAACTATATTGGAGAAGCCTGTAAGCTCGCAAAGAAGTATTTTAAAAATGTAGGTCTTGAGGTTTATCCTCTGAACACGGACGAATATGCATATCTTCATGAGTGCGGCGCTGATTATGTAACAGTATTTCAGGAAACTTATGACACTGATGCATACGAGAAGCTTCACCTTATGGGGCACAAGAGAGTCTGGCCCTACAGATTCAACGCGCAGGAAAGGGCCCTTAGAGGTGGCATGAGAGGAGTGGCATTTTCAGCTCTTCTGGGTCTTGCTGATTTTCGCAGGGATGCTCTTGCTACGGCACTTCACCTTTATTATCTTCAGAGAAAATACCCTCATGCAGAGATGTCACTTTCATGCCCGAGACTTCGTCCTATCATTAATAACGATAAGATAAATCCCATGGACGTTCATGAAAAGCAGTTATGCCAGATAATCTGTGCATATCGCATATTCCTTCCCTTTGTTGGGATCACCGTTTCATCCAGAGAAAGTAGTACCTTTAGAAATGGTATAGTAAGGATCGCTGCAACCAAGGTATCTGCCGGAGTATCAACAGGAATAGGCGATCATGAAAGTAAATATACTGGAAAGGAATCAGCTGCAGCAAAAGGTGATGAGCAGTTTGAGATTAACGACGCAAGAAGCCTTGATACTATGTATCAGGACATCACTGGCGAAGGTCTGCAGCCCGTACTAAATGACTACTTATATGTATGAAAATAGTAGATTTACTAATAATATATATAGATCTGATAATACATATGGACCTGATAATACATATGGATCTGATACTAAACTGATATGCATTACAAATAGAAAACTGTGCAAAGAACCATTCTTAGACAGAATGAAGCTTGTTGCCAGTTTAAGGCCAAGAGCTGTGATCCTCAGGGAAAAAGATCTTGATGCTTCTGAATACAAGAGTTTATCTTTAGCAGTCAAAAGGATATGCGACTCATATAATGTGCCATTTATATATCATTCTCACCCTGAACTTGCACTTCAAAATGGGGCAGGGCTTCATATGCCGTTAAATGAACTTAAAGATATTCCAGAATCTGATAGAGCAAATTTAAAGATTTTAGGAGCATCCTGTCATAGCGTAGAAGATGCAATTACTGCTCAGAGCCTTGGTTGTTCCTATATAATTGCTGGACATATCTTTGAAACTGATTGTAAGAAGGGGATTCCTGGAAGAGGTATCTCTTTTCTCAAAGAAGTAAATGAACATGTTCATTTACCTGTATATGCAATCGGAGGAATTACACCTTCCAAATTGCCTGAAATACTAGGGTGCGGCGCAAGCGGCGGGTGTATGATGAGCGGATTTATGTGCGGTGACTATTTACCTGATGTTATGGAAGGCTGAATTAAAGCAAATAAAAAGGACTTGGAGATAATATCCAAGTCCTTTTATGCGTCAGATCAGATTATAATTATTCCTAAAACCTGAAGTATTGAGCTTATCAGTATGACAAGAAGGAATGCGATGCAAAGGTATTTGATCATAAACTGGTAAAGGCCTTTGCGCTTGAAGGTTCCGCCTTCCTTGGTCATTTCGTGCTCAACTGCATGGAAGCCGATGACTTTAATGATGTAGAAGCAGATGAATATAGCTGCGATAGGCATCATAACTGAGTTTGTAAGGAAATCGAAAAAGTCCAGGAACTGCATTCCAAGGATTGTCACATTTGCAAGTGGTCCATAGCCAAGAGATGAAAGTGATCCAAAGAAGATCATGATCCCAGCCATAACGAGAGTTGAAACGTGTCTGTTCCAGTTAAGCTCGTCTTCGAAGGTTGATATTGCGCTTTCAGAAAGTGCTATGGCACTTGTAAGTGCTGCAAAAAATACAAGTACAAAGAAGATGATTCCCATGATCCTTGTCATGCCCATTTCAGCAAATACCTTGGGAAGTGTTATAAACATAAGGCTTGGGCCTGCTCCAAGCTGTGTTGCATCTCCGTTTGAGAAAGAAAATACAGCAGGAATGATCATAAGACCTGCCATGATAGCGATTCCTGTATCGAAAATTTCTACGTTTACAGTCGCTTCTTCTATATGAACATCATCTTTCATATAAGATCCAAATGTTATAAGAATACCCATAGCAATTGAAAGTGAGTAGAACATCTGGCCCATTGCTGCAACAACTGTCATCCATGAGAAATTATCAAAATTAGGGATGAGGAAGTATTTGATTCCTGCAAGAGCTCCGGGTCTTGTCATGGAATAAACAGCTATGATAAGGGACAGGACTACAAGAACAGGCATCATGAACTTGGCAACACGCTCTATACCGTTACGAACTCCTGCAAATACAACTACAAGGGTAAAAAATGCAAATACTAAAAACCAGGTCTCTGTCTGAACGCCATTAGAAATGAATGATGTAAAATAATCATCCCTTGCAACGCCGCTTGTATTACCTACAAGGTACTGGAACAGATAATTGAGCACCCATCCGCCGATGGTAGAATAGTAAGGCACGATGAGGATAGGAATTATAGCGTTGATCCAGCCGCCTGCGTGATAGACTTTATTGTCTGAAAATGCCTGAAAGGCTCCTATCGGGCTTCTTCTTGAGATTCTTCCCATAACGGTTTCAGAAATTATCATTGTATATCCAAATGTAAGTGCAAGGATTATATATACAAGGAGAAATGCGCCTCCGCCGTACTTGGCAGCAAGATATGGGAATCTCCATATGTTACCAAGTCCTACGCTGGCACCTGCTGCCGCAAGTACAAATCCGATCTTTCCTGAAAAATGACTTCTTTTCTTGTCCATAAATTTTAATTAACTCCGTTTATCAAATATTTTATCCATACAGCATTTTAAAGCACAAAAGTGTTTGTGGCAAGAAATAATTAAAATAATTCAATAAAATCAATATGTTTTTAACAAAAAAAGCGTTGAATGCCTTAATAATACAAGCTTTTAACTTATGAAACATGTAAAGAATAAAAAAATATATACCGATAATATATATGCGGTCTTTATATTATAGTTTAAATCTGGATTTTGTAAGAAGTTAATGAAAGATTAGCTCTGTAAATTGATGAAAAACAGGCCCGACATAAAAATACATTTTTGTATTTTCGGACATGTTGTAACTGTGTCCTGTAGTTACATCAATTGCAAACCACGAGGTTAAATTATGAAAAATACTGATATCGTAAGCATGATGACTCTTGAAGAAAAAGCCGCCTTTTTGAGCGGAAAAGGCGAATGGCAGACAAGAGATTATAAAAGGCTTGGCATTCCTTCTGTTTTCTGTTCTGATGGCCCTCATGGCATAAGAAAACAGGCCGGCGCCGGAGATCATCTTGGTCTTAATGAATCCCTTCCTGCAACCTGCTTCCCAACAGCTGCGACTATAGCAAGTAGCTGGGATGAAGAGCTTGGAAGGAGAATTGGTGATGCCCTTGGTCAGGAAGCTATGGCGCAGGGCGTTAACGTGCTTCTTGGACCTGGTCTTAATATCAAAAGGAGTCCCCTTTGCGGGCGTAATTTTGAGTATTTCTCTGAAGATCCTTATCTTGCAGGCAAGATGGCTGCATCCTATACAAGAGGAATTCAGGCAAATGGCGTATATTCATGTCCAAAACACTTTGCTGTAAACAGCCAGGAAATGAGACGTATGGCTATGAACAGCGTTATTGATGAAAGAACCCTTAGGGAAATTTATCTGACAGGGTTTGAGATTGCTGTAAAAGAAGCTCATGCAAAGTCTATTATGACCAGCTATAACGAGGTCAACGGAACATATGCAAACGAAAATGAGCATCTGCTAAAAGATATACTTCGAGATGAATGGGGCTTTGATGGTATCGTCATAACTGACTGGGGAGCTTCTAATGATCATGCTCTGGGTGTTAAGGCAGGATCTGATCTTGAGATGCCTAATCCTGGTCTTGATTCTGCAAGAGAGCTTATTGAAGCAGTTAACTCAGGAAAGATCACAGAATCTGAAATAGATCTTAGAGTTGATAACCTGCTCACAGCTGTAATGGAACTTAGCAAAAATGCTAAAGATCACAAGGAGTCTTTTGACACCGAGGATCATCACGCCCTTGCAAGAAAGGCTTCCTGTGAAAGTGCGATCCTTTTAAAGAATGAAAATCAGATTCTTCCACTTAAACCAAAGACCAAAGTTGCCATCATAGGCGATTTTGCCTTTGATCCGCGCTATCAGGGCGCAGGCTCTTCCCTTGTAAAACCGACAAAATGTGAAAAGATCACAGAGATAGCTTCTTCTTACGACCTGCAGATTGTGGGATCTTCCAGAGGATACCTCCGTAATGGTGAAGAAGATGCAACTATGAAAAAAGAAGCTGTAGATCTGGCAGCTACAGCAGATGTTGTTCTGTATTTCTTCGGCCTCAATGAGATCAGCGAATCTGAGGGCCTTGACAGAGAGCATATGCGAATTCCTCAGAATCAGATATCTCTTTTGCAGGAGCTTGGACAGGCTAATCCTAATCTTATTGGTATCATCAGTGCAGGTTCTGCTATTGAGATGCCATGGCATCACTATTTCAAGGCTCTTTTACATATGCATTTGAATGGCCAGGCAGGTGCCGGGGCTTCCATGGATATTTTAACAGGTAAGACAAATCCGTCTGGACGCCTTGCAGAGACTATCCCGAGAAGGCTTGAGGATACGCCTTGCTTTAGATATTATCCAAGCCCTGAGCGTACTTCTGAGTATAGAGAAGGTTTATTTGTAGGCTATAGGTATTATGACACTGCGAACATTCCTGTGCTTTATCCGTTTGGCTTTGGCCTTTCATATACTTCTTTTACCTATTCAGATCTGAGAGTAAGTGATAAGGGCATAATGGTAACTGTCTCAAATTCAGGCAATATGGACGGAGCTGAGGTCGTTCAGCTGTATGTCGGGCTTAAAAATGCCAATGTATACAGACCTGACAAAGAATTAAAGGGATTTAAGAAAGTAAGTATTCCTGCAGGACAAAGCGTGCAGGTACAGATTGATTTTGATGACAAGACCTTCAGATACTGGAATGTTAAGACCGGTAAATGGGAGGTTGAAGAGGGCGACTACGATATCATGATCGGTAAGAACGTCAATGATATCGTGCTGACAGGCAGCCTCCATGTTAAGGGTACTACAACTGAATATCCTTATGAAAAGAGCGAAATGGAGCACTACTACAGCGGAAGTATTCAGCAGGTTCCTGATAAGGAGTTTGAGACGCTTCTTGGATATTCTATTCCTATTGGTAAATGGAGCGGCGAGCTTGGGCCTAATGATGCGATATGCCAGCTTTATTATTCAAAGAGCGGTCTTGCAAGATTTGCTTATAAGAAGCTTACAAAGATGAAAAAGAAGGCTGAAGATGCAGGTAAGCCGGATCTTAATATTCTTTTCATATACAATATGCCATTCAGAGCCATGGCTAAGATGACAGGTGGCGCTGTCAGCAGGGAGATGGTAAGCGGCATTGTGAAGATCGTGAACGGACATTTCTGGACAGGTCTTGGAAGAGTTATAAAAGGATATTTCAAGAATAGCAGTGCTAATAAGAAATACGAAAAGAAGATAAGCGGGTAAGGCGTTTATCTTAATGATATAAATAAGCAAAAGTTTTGCGGAAAAGGAGGTTTTAAGTGAATTTTTGGAACAGCTTTGCAGATAAGCATCCTGTTGCAGCTAAATGGATCAGAGAAGGAGGACTTTTTGTGATCGTAAGTAATTTGATCACGGTCTTTAAGTACTTTATCCTTCAGTTTCTGCCCAAAGCCTTTTCCTTCATGCCTGAAACCGACTATGGATGGCCCGGTATTCCTGTGAATCTGTTTGGAATAGAGTTCTTATGGAATATCATAGGTTACGATCAGGCAAGCGGTGGTATGAGGTATTTCTGGGCCTATATGGTAGCTATGGTAATAGGCGAGTGCATCAACTTCCCGATCCAGAGAAGCTTTGTATTCAGAAGTAAAGGCAATATATACTTCCAGGCCATGTGGTATGTAATCGCCTTTATTATCATCACCTGCATAGTCAACTCCATCAACTGTGTATGGGTAGCTGTTGCAGGCCACTTTGTACCTGATTTTGTTTACAATATAGGAACTGTAGTTCTAAATGGTGGTATCTCGATGGTTATATTCTTTTTTGTTAACAAGATTATATTCCCAGAAGGAGAAGCTAAGAAAGGAGATTAATCTATATGCTAGCTATTAATTTCGATGATGTGCTTAATGTCCTTAATACACTAAAACCTTATCTTATAGCGCTTGGCATAATCATAGTGTGTTGGATCATCCTAAGGATCGTTGTCGGCAAGGCTATGAAAAAGCAGCCGGCTAAGAGAAGAACAAAAGCCTGTCTTTTGGTAGCTCTTCTTGCCGGAATCTGCATAGTTGTCAATATGATCTGTACAGGGCCTATGAGTACTATGCTGGATCTTATTTCAGGCAGTGGCACTATTTCAAAAGCAACATCTGATAAAGCTACAGAGGTTGCAGTTCAGATAGGCGAAGAGGGTATCGCTCTTCTTGAAAACGACGATGATATTCTTCCTATGGCTAAGGGAGATAAGCTCAATGTATTTGGCTGGGCATCAATTAATCCTATCCTTGGCGGAGCAGGATCAGGTGCTTTAAATAATGCCTATGCTACAACTGATATACTTCAGTCTTTGAAGGATGCAGGAATTGAGACTAACGCTGAGCTAACTCAGTTCTATACAGAATATAAGGCTGACAGACCTGAAGTTGGTATGTGGGCTCAGGACTGGACACTTCCGGAACCTAACGTATCTCTTTATACAGATTCTCTTATAAGTAACGCAAAAGAATTCTCTGATACAGCAATGATCGTTATCAGCCGCTCAGGTGGTGAGGGTGCTGACCTTCCAGCTAATATGCCGGCTGTAGTAGATGGCTCCTTCCAGGATGGAACAACCTATACTGCAGGTACTTATGACGATTCATTAAATGAAGGCAATGACTGGGATGAAGGTGATCACTATCTTCAGCTTTCAAACAGAGAAGAAGAGATGATCGACCTTGTATGTAAGAATTTTGACAAGGTTATCCTTGTTTATAACGGAGCTAATGCTTTCGAACTTGGATTTGTAAATGATTATGCACAGATCAAGGGCGTTCTCTGGACAGCTGGTCAGGGACACGTTGGTATGAAAGCTCTTGGCGAGATCATTGCCGGAGAAGTTAATCCTTCCGCAAGACTTATAGATACATATGTATATGATTTTGAAGAAACACCATGGTGGAATAACTTTGGTGACTTCAATTATAAGAACATGGATGATATGTCTTATACTTCAACAGGCTTTACAGGTGTTGAATCAACATCCTATGTATCTTTCGTAAACTATGTAGAAGGAATCTATGTTGGATACAAGTTCTATGAGACAGCAGCTGCTGAAGGCCTTATAGATTATGATAAGATCGTTCAGTATCCATTTGGATATGGCCTTTCCTATACAACATTTGATCAGAAGATGGGCGAGATCACAGAATCTGATGGAACATTGTCATTTGACGTAACTGTTACAAATACAGGTAGCGTAGCAGGAAAAGACGTTATTGAAGTTTATTTCAATCCTCCGTATACAAACGGCGGAATTGAAAAGGCATCTGCAAACCTTGTTCAGTTTGAGAAAACAGATATTCTTGAACCCGGAGCTTCTCAGACTATCACAGTATCTTTTGCCCTCGAAGACATGGCTTCCTATGACTACAAAGATGCTAAGGGATATGTGCTTGAAGCAGGAGATTATATTATTTCCATTAATAAAGATTCTCATAATATAATCGACTCCAAGACTTATACAGTAGCTTCTGAGATCAAGGGTCGTAACTCTGATCAGGCAGAAGTAACTAACAGATTTGATTTTGCAGAAGGCGAAGTTAATTATCTTTCAAGAGCTGACGGCTTTGCAAACTATGCTGAAGCGATCAGCGCTCCTACAGATTACAATATGACAGATGAAGCTAAGGCTTCTTTCTACAACATCAGTAATTATCTTACTCCTGAAGCAACTGCTGCCGATGAAGATCCAAATGCAGCTGCTATCACAACAGGAGCTGATAACGGTATTAAGTTAAAAGACATGGTAGGTATCGACAAGGATGATCCTATGTGGGATCAGTTTATGGATCAGCTTACACTTGATGAAATGAACGATATCATTTCACTTGGCGGATACCAGACCAATTCAATTGACAGTGTTGGTAAGATCCGTACAAATGACTGCGACGGACCTTCATCTATCAACAACAACTTTACAGGTGTCGGCTCACTGGGCTTCCCTGTAGGCGTAGTTATCTCAGCTACATTTAATAAGCAGCTTGCTCATGATTTTGGTTACTTCATCGGCGTTATGGCTGATGAAATGGATACTTCCGGCTGGTATGCACCTGCCATGAATATCCACAGAACAGCATTTGCAGGTCGTAACTTCGAGTATTATTCAGAAGACGGACTTCTTTCCGGATATATTGCAGGTAACTCTGTAGCAGGTGCATGGGAAAATGGCGTATATGCTTACATGAAACACTTTGCACTTAATGATCAGGAGCAGAATCGTCTTGATATGCTCTGCACATGGTCCAATGAGCAGGCAATCCGTGAGATCTATTTAAGACCTTTCGAAGCTTGTGTAAAGGATTATGGCTGTCTTGCAGTTATGTCATCTTTTAACTACATCGGAAACAGATGGGCAGGCGGATGTTCTGAACTTCTTATGGACGTACTTAGAGGTGAATGGGGCTTTAAGGGATTTGTACTTACTGACTACTTTGGTGTATATGGATACATGTCATCAGATCAGGCTATCAGAAATGGTACAGATATGATGCTTGTTAACTATCCGACTCAGACCAATAATGTTCAGTTCCGAGATACAAACGGAGCTCAGCAGGCTATGAGACAGTCTGCTAAGAATGCACTCTATGTAGTAGCTAACAGCCGTGCATATTATGAAGAGAACTATTCCAATAAGCTGCCGGTATGGAAGGTTATCCTCTACATTGCAGATGCAGTGGTTATCGCACTTTGCTGCCTGATACTTGTAAAGGCATTTAAGAAAAAAGAAGAGGTGGCATAAGAAGTAAAGGTATACCGGTAATTATAAAATATTATAAATGGTAAATACTTTATATCATTAAGACGGGTATGAGAAATTAGTTTATATAAGGAAAAGGGGCACCGGATTCGTTTCGGTGTCCCTTTTCCAATGGTAATTCTTATTTAGCTTTGACTATAGATCATAGATTTCAAAGGATATGAGCGTCCAACACAGAAAAGCATCTATGTTTTTCTGTACATGTCGTAACTACATCCTGTAATTTTTGACCTTAAACGCCTTTGACGATTTCTTCGATAATGTCAGCGCACTTCTCAACGCCGATGATTCCTGTGTTAAGGCACAGATCATAGTTAGAGAAATCGTAGCTGTCATGACCTGTATAGTGCTTATAATAAATGCGGCGAAGTTCGTCCTGTTTTTTCATGATCTTCTTAAGGTGAGCGTCATCTACTCCCGGATGGAGCTGGGCTGCACGTTCAAGCTTGAAGTCTGTTTCAGCGTACAGGAATACGTCAAGCGATTTAATGCCTGCTTCCTTAAGTACAAAGTCAGCGCAGCGGCCTACGATGATACAGGGCTTTTGGGCAAGATCTACGATTACGTGCTTTTGTGCATTGAAGATGTCATCATAGGAATTGTAAGCAGCTGTACCATTTAAAAAATGCTCTATAAAAAGAGATAAAGAGGAGAGGCTTTCTCCTTCAGAGTTGACTTCATCTTCTGAAAAGCCGCTTTCGATAACAGTTTTTTTCACAAAATCCTTATCATAATAAGGGATTCCGAGTCTTTCAGAAAGCATTCCGGCGATAGTGCGTCCATATGCACAGTATTCTCTACCGATCGTAATTACAGGGAATTTAAGGTTATCCATAATAGTTATGCCTCCGCGCCTTTTATAGTCTTTTTTGACATAATAAATTGAAATGCAAGTGAGCCGATCACAAGTACAAGTCCGACTCCGTCTGTGAGGAGACCCGGATAGATGAGAAGGAGTCCTCCGACAACTGTAAGTACTCTGATGATCTTGTTCATATCGGTAAAACAGTAGCCTTCAAGGCCTGCAGCAAGTCCGAATATACCAAATACTGCTGTAATGCTTATCTGGGCAACAGCAAGAGGTGTTGTATCGATCATAAGGAGCGCCGGGCTTAAGCAGAACATATATGGAACTATGAAAGCTGCGATAGCAAGTCTTGAAGCGGTAAAGGCTGTCTTCATAGGGTTGGACTTTGCAATAGCAGAGCCTGCGTAAGCTGCAAGGGCAACAGGTGGAGTAATATCAGCTACAATACCAAAGTAAAATACGAAGAAGTGAGCAGCTGCGATCGGAACGCCCATTCTTATAAGGATAGGAGCTGTTGTAGCAGCCATGATGCAGTAGTTGGCTGTTGTAGGAACGCCCATTCCAAGTACGATACAGCAAAGCATTGTAAGTATGAGCGCAATTATGAGCTTATCACCAGCTACGCCTACAATAGCGTTTATAAGTTCGTTGGCAAGACCTGTCATTGTGATAGCTCCGGAGATGATTCCGGCTACGCCGCAGGCTGCGCCGACTGTGATAGCACTTTTGCCGCCTGATGAAAGAGCATCAAGGATCTTTCTGGGATTAAGCTTTGCATCTCTATTGATGAAGCCAACTATGATAGAGAGGATGATCGCAAGTGATGCGGCCTTCTGCATAGTCATGTAGTTACCTGATACCCATACTATCAGCATGATGATAGGTATAAGGAGATAGATCTTTTTAATAAGCTTAAAGAAGCTTGGAAGCTGGTCTTTAGGAATTCCTGTAAGTTTAAGACGCTTTGCTTCAAGGTGAACTGTAATAAATATTCCAAAGAAGTAAAGGATTGCAGGAAGTACGGCTTTACTTATTACATCTGAATATGGAACACCGATGAAATCTGCCATAAGGAAGGCTGCAGCTCCCATGATCGGGGGCATGATCTGACCACCTGTTGATGAAGCAGCTTCTACAGCGGCTGCAAATTCGTTCTTGTAGCCTGTCTTTTTCATCATAGGGATCGTAACTGATCCTGTTGTTACAGTGTTACCTACTGATGAACCTGATACCATACCGCAGAGGGCAGAAGAGATAACTGCAACTTTGGCAGGACCACCTGCGAATCTACCTGCAATGCTGTTTGCAAGCTCGATAAAAAAGCTTGAGATTCCGGTTCTTTCAAGGAATGCTCCGAAGATAATGAATACGACAATGTACTTGGAACATACATTAACTGGTGTAGAAAGGATTCCGCCTTTTGTATAGAAGAGGTTACGTACAAGGTATCTGACTCTTCCAGGGAAGCTTGGGTTTGTAAGGCCTATCGTAAGAGCATATATAACGAAGAATGCTGCTACGATGAGAATAGGCATACCTACGCATCTTCTTGTAACTTCTACAAGAGCAGCGATTCCGACGATACCTATTATGATCTGGTACCATTCAAATCTTGTTCCCTGGTTGATTATATCATTAGCATTGAAAGTAAAGTATAAGTATGATGCAGTTCCAAGGAGCATGAAGATCATATCGCCGATTGGAATGTAGTTAGGCTTTGTAAGGCCTTTTTTATGAGGATAGATAAGGAATCCCATTAGGACTATAAGTGCCATGAAGGATGTAAGTCTTATCTCTTCAAGGAAGGTTGCAAAAAGTGTTACATAAATGCACCAGAGTGAAAAGAGTGCAAGGACAACGGTTACGACTATCTTTGGAACTCCGGTCCATACTCTGGTGTTGGACTCTCTGTCATATTTGCGCATTACAGAATCGATGTCAGCGCCTCCTGTCTGTGTCTGCGCTGCAGTTGCGGAGGCATTTAAGATATTCGATTCTTTAGTCTCAATATTATTGTTAGTACTCAAAATATCATTCCTCCGTTCTTACTGTGATTCCATGCTCAGCGTAGTACTTAGCAGCACCTTCATGGTAAGGAACGTCAGTTACGCTTGTTGCATTTTCAAGATTAAGTTCTGCGCCCTTGGCATTTTCAAGAGTGATGTCATCTATGTGATCAAATATGGCTGCTGTAAGGTCGTAAACTACATCGTCGTCAAGTGAAGCAGATACGATAACTGTTGCTTTTACTGTGATTGTCTCTACATCTTCATCCTGTCCGGGGTAGGTTCCTGCAGGAATTGTATAAGCAGAGTAGTAAGGGCATTTTTCTATAATGCCATCACGAAGATCGCCGTCTATTCCGATGAGCTTTACGCCATTAGTTGTAGCAAGCTCTGTAATAGCAGTAGTTGGCGCACCTGCTACGATGAAGGCTGCATCTATTTTGCCATCCTTAAGAGACTCTTTGGAGTCTTCAAAAGACTGGTACTGGGGCTTTATGTCATCAAGTGTGATACCGGCGCCTTCAAGGACGTCAAGCGCATTGAAATAAACGCCAGAACCGGCTTCACCTATTGAAATACTTTTACCTTTGAGATCTGATACGGATCTGATATCCGGATCCATTGTGATAAGCTGAACAGTTTCAGCGTATAAGCATCCAAGAACTCTGAAATCGTGAGTTGCACCGTCTTGTTCAAATGCTCTGGTTCCGGACCAGGCATAAGACATAACGTCTGACTGTGTGAATCCAAGCTGGAAATCGCCATCCTGAATACTCTGAATATTAGCTTTAGAACCGCCTGTTGATACGGCAGTAACGCGAACGCCCGCATATTGCTTCATATACTGGGCAAGAACTCCGCCATATGCATAATATGTTCCTGCAGTTCCGCCTGTTCCAAACATGAAACGAAGGCCGCTACCGCAGGCGCAAAGACATGTGCACATGACAACGGCAAGGACTAAACTTAAAGTCCTGAAAACATGTGTTTTCTTCATCATTTTCCCTCTTTTCTTATTTTGTCAGAATATATTTTAACATATATTTTCATATACTGTTTTTGATGAAAAATATGGTGCTTTTTCATATTTACAGGATAAGAATTTGGGTAAAAATCTTTAAGCATTTATATTGTAGAAGGGATGAACATGTAATAGTATGAATACAAATGGCAATTAAGAACATCTTAAGTAAAAGATAAATCTGGCAAAGAGATTTTAAAAGGAGAGAAGATTATGAAAAATGTTACATTAGGACGCACCGGCATATGCGTTCCGCAAAACGGCTTTGGAGCACTTCCCGTGCAGCGAGTGTCTTTGGACGAAGCTGTAGTGCTTCTTAGAAAAGCTTATGATGGCGGCATGAGATTTTTTGACACAGCAAGAGCTTATAGCGACAGTGAAGAGAAGCTTGGCGCAGCATTTGGAGATGGCTATGTGAAAAGAGATGAGATCGTGATCACCACAAAGACTCAGGCCAAAACTCCTGAAGCTTTCTGGAAAGATCTTGAGACATCACTTGCAACTTTAAAAACTGAATATATCGATGTATACCAATTTCATCTCATGGGCCAGTGCTATAAGCCAGGTGATGGAACCGGAATGTACGAATGCATGCAGGAAGCTAAGGCTAAAGGCATGATCAAACATATTGGCGGAACTGCTCACAAGCTTGGTATTGCCAAAGAACTCATAGAATCAGATCTGTACGAGACAGTTCAGTATCCTATGAGCTATCTTGCATCAGATAAAGAGATCGAGCTGATTCATATGTGTAATGAACATAATGTAGGATTTATCGGCATGAAGGGACTTGCGGGCGGTCTTATCACTAATTCAAAGGCTGCAATGGCCTTTATATCCCAGTTTGATGGCGCTGTTCCGATCTGGGGCATCCAGAGAGATAAAGAGCTTGATGAGTGGCTTTCATATATGGATGAGACTCCTTCCATGGACGATGAGATCAAAGCTTTTATCGAGAGCGAGAGAAAAGAGCTTATGGGCGATTTCTGTAGAGGCTGCGGATATTGTAGCCCTTGTACTGTTGGTATTCAGATCAATCAGTGTAACAGGATGTCTCTGATGTTAAGAAGAGCTCCGAGTGATGCATGGCTTTCAGAATACTGGCAGGAAGAGATGAAGAAGATTGATGAATGCGTAAACTGCGGCGCCTGCCTGCCAAGATGCCCTTATGAGCTCAATATTCCTGAGCTTTTGAAGAAGAATCTGGAAGATTACAGGATGGTACTTAAAGGGGAGAGGAAGGTAAAATAGTTTTATCTTGAAAAGGTGACTTTTAATTTCGCTTTTTTCCAAAAATAAAGAGCAAGAATTGGTTAAATAAAATCTTGTATTAGACATTTTTGTGGGCTATAATTTTGGGGTTGAAATTAATAAAAAATTTATTGGAGGATACAAAAATGGGTTTCGAAAACGTATGTAAATCTCTCAACGCTTATTTCAGCAACAACAAATTTCTTGCACCAATTCAGGCATTTGCACTTCCTGCAACATTCGTTTGTGGAGCGCTCCTGATTGTTAGCAGCATCCCTGGAGTTTCATTAGGCTGGTTTATTTCTGTAGTAAGAGTATTTTTCTATCTTTTCTTCTTTATGCTTCTTGGAACAGAGAACTTCTTAATGATCGCAATTGCATTAGGACTTAGAGTTGCAGAATCTCTTATCGATGAGCTTGTAGACATTTTCAAATATGGTTACTTTAGCTGGTCTTCACTTGTATATATTGTTGTATTTGGATTTCTTGCTTATTTAGCTTATATGAAGTCTGTAAAGGGAACTAAATAATTGAATTATATGAACATGTTCATATAAAACTTAATATGTAATTTTATTTAGGGCTTTAGCTTTTTTCGCTAAAGCCCTTTTTATTAGCTCTGATGCGGAATTATACATTAAAAAACGAGTATTTCACAGAAAGTTTCTAACAATTTTGTGAAAAGTGATACAAATTATTGAATAATTCATATCAACACGCTATAATACGTAGGTATGACTTTTTGAGAAGTCCAAAATCCGCTTTTTATCGCGGTTTGAATAGAAGAGTGATTCGGTAGGCAAAAAGGCCAATAAAATTCTATTTCATAGTTTTGGGAGGAAACATGGGCATTTTTGGGGGACCTAAAAAACACAAGGAATTAGAGGGCATTTTAGCATCCTGTGAAATGTACATTAACAACAACTATAAGGATGCAGCTCAGGAAGAGTTCCAGCATTTTAAAAGACGTTTTAAAGAACTTGAAGAGTACGAGTATCTGTCTGACAAACAGCTTGAATATTATGACGTAATATACAGTCAGATGTCTGAAAAGATGAAAGGTTATGGTCACGTTCAGATTAGAAGAGATCCTAATGGAATAAAGACCAGATCCAAGACAAGAAGATAATAATATTTGAATTAGAAATGACTCAGGATTTAATCCGGGTCATTTTTTTATGCTAGAATATTACTGAAGAAGACTATTATTGGGGGAATATGGGGGATTTATTATGAATATAGCAAGGAAAATAAAGATTATTGCAGGCATTATTGCAGTTGTTTTAGTAGCTGTGATAGCCATTTTTTTATATAATAACAGACCCGCAAGCGATTATGATCAGATAAAAGAGAAGCTCCTTGGCACCTGGATCTCTGACAGCGAAAATGAAGAGATTAACTGGTATGTAGACGACAGAAATAATCTTTGCATGTCTTTTTCTGATAAAGAAAATGATTATAAGCGTATTATTGCTGATCTGTGTTACAACGAAGACAGCTTCAGTTTAGAACGTGGAAATATTGTTTATTATGAAGCTGCAGGTGAAATGACATGTATGTGTTATTTATATTTGAACGGCGATGAGATGTATACAACCATCAACGGTAAAGATTTACATCTAATCAGAAGCGGCGTTACACAGGTGAATTTAGATCATAGCAGGTTTTAATGTAGATTCTGAGGTCCTGATTCCTGTAAAGAATACCGATTCTGGCATAGATCTATATTTGAATGAAACAATCATTAGTCTAAAAAATCTTCATTAAACGCCCCGAAATGCAGTACAGATGAGCCTTTGGAGGATAGGGAAGGTGTTTTCAAAGGCTAAAATTTCAAGGTCAACGCAACAAATTCTGATATAAATGATTCTTATACTAAAAGCAACGAAAACCAGTGTTTATCGGATATTGGTTCTCGTTGTTTTTATTTATATCATCGATTATTCTCAATTATAGACATCACAAAAAGATGTCTGGCATCTAAATTCTCACACTAAATGCAACACATCAATCTAGTATTATTATTTGTTGCATTTCGAATGAGACGTGACATATGATAATCAAAAGAGTCCATTTATTAGCTGGAACTAATAGATGGATACGGATGAACTATCTACGCTGTCTTTTGATGAGCGCAGGCTTGAGAAAAACTTCATCCGGCTTTATTTCAACAAGCTTCATGATTTCATGGAGCCTGTTGTCAATTAATACTTTTGATAACTGATACGGCGTTTTTCCATGATATTTATCACGTGCGAGGCTATTTATGTGATTGGTTATCAGAGTGATATCGGCCTGAGTCAAATCATCAAAGGAAGTGCCTTTAGGAACGATATACCTTATGAATTCGTGGTTCTTTTCCAGTGCACCTTTCTGCCAGGCACATTGTGGATCACAATAGAACAGCTTTGTTTTGATTTCCCCATATCGGTCGCATTCAATTGCTTCAGGATTTAAGAATTCCGTTCCACGATCCGTTAGTATGACAGGGAATAACTGTTTAAATAACTCTATTCCTAGTTCATCACAAAGCCAGTTTAATGCATAGATAACCTCCTTCTGAGTCTTTTGCTTCAAAAGGAAAACAAGCATGAGATTGCATGATCTGAACAGGAGAGTAAGTAATACTTTGCTGGTAGATATTGGCCCAACAACGGTATCCATTTCAACAACCTCCGTATCAGGGTTCTGTTCCATATATTTCTTGAAGCGTTCATAGCTTCTAGATAAAACCATAAGCTTTTCTTCTTTGGTCAGCTTATTACCATTTGAAGTCTTACGCGCCTTATATTTGACTCGTCTAGGCAAATCAATATTTCTTGCCGTAAGTACGGAATCATTTAAATATCTGTAAACAGTACTTCGGCTGCAGCCAATTTCATCAGCGTGATTGGCAAATATATGAGAAAGAGACTGGCCTTTTCTTATGAGAGGGGAGATAATATCATCCAATAACTGGAGAGACTCGGGATCCTGATTAATTCCTTCCCTAGTGCTTATCAGTATGTCCTGATACGAATTATGGGCATATGAAGCATAGTAATAATATCTGTCATAGTTACAAGAAGGAGCTTTAATGCATCCATTACATACATGCGGTGATTTGCTAAGCCTTTCACACTCATTTGGAAAATATTCAGGACATATATCTTTGCATGCATGACAATTTCTGCAGGGGCTGCTACATCGCTTGTTATTGCATAAGCCAAACACTACGCAGTCTTTTTTTCGTACACAGGGTGGCTTTGCACCTGGGTAACGCTTGCCTTTGTAAGCTCTACGTTTAGTTATTTCCCGAATAACTGTAGAACGAGCTTTGCCTATTTTTTTGGAAATTGCACTGGGAGAAAGATTATTATCAAGACCTTCTTGGATGGATACACGGTCATCTAATGTCATATGAGACATTTTCTTCACCTGCCTTTCATATAATCTAGATCATCATATGAACACCAAGGACCATCATCCGAAATACATATTTATCATAAGAATAAAAGAAATCCTACAGTAAATGCAACAGTAGTTCTTTTTGTTGCGTTTACTGTAGGATTGTTGCGTTTAAAATAGAATATTAGTAGGTGTTTTCAAAGGTGTTTTCCTCGTCATTTGAAAATTTAGGTGCACATTTTTTTGATCTAAGTATAAATGTAAAGGTTACCGCATAAAATCTGAGTTTGTAGTACTTATTAATGTCAGGTTTTATGCGGCTTTTTTTATTTTTGGACATTATAATCAGAGAACTGACCATTTTTTTGCATAACTAAGCGGTCACTTCTCGATGTTTTAAAGAAAATATGCACTTAGTCCTGCAGATTGATTTTTCTGTTATAATTTTTAGTGAATTACTTTTTTAACAATGAAGGCTTCAATATCACGCTATCCGGCATGATTTTGTGATAATGGAGCGTTTCCAGGAGCTTCTTATCAACTAGCATTTCCGCCAGTGCGAATGGCGTACAGTTGTTTAACGAAGCTCTTGGATAATTGTTGATGTGGTTCATCATGAGTGTTATATCCGCTTGGGTCAGTCCGGAAAAGCTTGTCCCTTTGGGTATAACATATCTGATGAACTCATGGTTTTTCTCGATCATTCCTTTCTGCCAGGAACAATAAGAATCGCAATAGTATACTTTTGTTTTGATTTCCCCATATCGATCACATTCCAAAGCTAAAGGATTAGAGAATTCTGTGCCTCTGTCTGTGATTATGACCCCGAATATCTTTTTAAATACATCTATTCCTACCTGATCACATAGATCGTTTAACGCATTGATAACGCTTGCCTGAGACTTGTTTGGAAGCAATAAGGCAATCATCAGGTGGCAATTCCTTAACATCAATGTAAGTAGAACGGAGCCTTTCTCATTGGTTCCAATCACTGTATCCATTTCACAGATTGGTACATCTGGATTTTCTGCTATAAAGCTCTTGAAATCAGCATATGTTCTGTCAAAGGTAAAAATATCATGATTTCGACCGTTTCCATGCTTATATCTGGTTTTAAATTTGACCTTTCTTGGTAAGTCAATGTTTCTAGCTGTAAGATAGCATCCGTTAACCAGGTTATAGAGTGTCCTTTCGCAGCATGGTAGCTCATTTGCATGATTATAGAATACGGTGGATATGGATTGCCCGTTAAGCAGAAGAGGAGATACCAGATTGTCGATATCTGCGAGTTCAGAAGGAGAATAAGATATTCCTGTACGAGAATTCTTTAGAGTATCCTCGTATAAAAGCTGGGCACGTTTGGCATGATACTTGAACTTAATATAGCGACATGCGTCATGACCAATACCTATATCAAGCCTGTCACAGCCATTACAAACAAAAGGTGAGTTGACTATCAAATGACACTGTTGTGGGGTAAAATCTTTACATTTATCTGTATGACAAATCCCAACACAATGAGCGCATGTTCTGTTACATGATTCATCACCACATACATGTGTACGTTCGCAGCTTTTTTCATGTATACATAGATGGATCTTTGATCGAGCTTCAGATACCTGATATCGATTTCTCTGAATTTCCCTTGCAATAGTTGATCTTGATTTCTTGAGTTTCTTTGCAATCATATTGATAGAAAACTTTTTTTCAAGTAACTCCTCAATACAAATGCGTTCTTGGAATGTAAGGTGTTTATATTGCGACATTGTTGACTACCTCCCATAAAGAAAGTAATCAACCTGCAGGACATAGGCAAATTATCACATAAAAAACACACATAATGCAAAGGTAACTGCATATGTGTGCATTAAGTCCTGCAATAGTGCACTAGGAGATTCAATTATCAAAAGGTGTTTTCCTGTATCTTTAACTATTCGCAAAACGCGTGTTTTACGAAATGTTGCCAACTTTGACCCGGGGTCGCGTGAATCCGCACCAGTGCTGGCTTTGAGCACAATCAAGTGTTCACTTATCTTGTAACTCTTGATTTTATAATATTTTTTTCTGTTTATATTATGCTCTTGTGTTATACTGAATTACATGAAAACTTTAAAAAAACCCTTTGAAAACTTACTTAAAACATTTGCTTTCCTAGTGGCAGGATATTTTTTCATTCGTGTATTCTTAGCCTTCTTTGGCTTACAATTCAGAGCCTGGATCAATGTTATATGGGTTGTGACCACTGGTCTTACATTTGTTGCAGGACTTATACAGAAAGCATCTAAAACCGAAGACCAAAAAGTACAATTAGGAATTGCATCTGTGTTTTTGTTGGGCTTACTTATAATATGTATGCCAATTCTTCCCTATATTTTAGCTATTGAAATTATAGAAGTTGTTCCACTTAAAGAAGATGTTATTGAAATGGATGGACATAAACTTATTGCTAGTCACAATTTAGGCTTTATGGATCCTGAGATGAATTTCTATGAATACAAGAACTTTATGTTTTCAGGCGTTCATTGTGTATATCATGGCTGGGGCTATGACACTGACGAAAATGGTGAAATATACCTTTATTGGGACGAAGAAACGATTTATGATGTAAATGAAATCTTAGACTGATTTTAACTACATTGTAATTTTCTATATTATCTATAATACTTAGCGATGGCTATGCAAGACCGCATAACCATCGCTCTTTTTTGTCATAAGATTTTTTAGATTATTATCCGATATATAGTAGTGACTAAGTTTGATTTGAACCTTACTCTTCTGTTTTTATAGATTTAATATCCACCAACTACCAATGCGCTTTTGCAAAAAGGAACTGGGACTATATGGATATGTTGAAAAAATTTTGGTCATTAGTTTTACCAAAGAATCCAAAAGAAATAAATGATATTGTTGATATGGCCAATATGTCCAGCATTAAGGCTATGAGCATTTTTACAGCTATTGTAGAAAGCCTTGTAATGCTGCGTTATCTGATCATATATCGCGAAAATCTATACTTTAATCTTACTACAGCAGTCAATATAACAGTTGTCTTTTCGTGTGTTATATTAGCTACGTTGGCTGATCTTTTTATTAAGGGCAAAATTCATGGACATAAGTTGTCTGTGTTTATCGTGCTCATGTTCATAATAATCATATCCTTTTTTAGTATGTATACTTCTTATACTAACTATAAGGTGGGCAGGCAGATTCTGGTTTTGTTTGTAGCCAATGTCAGTATTATATCTTTCCTTCAGATAACGCCTTTATATCATATGGTGCTATTGATTTTTGAATTTATCCTTCTGTATTCCATGTTATATTCCGTTGACGGAGCCAAAAATATTGTATTTATAAACGCATTTTCTTATCTCATAGTAGTTTTGATCTTATGTGTTGTTAGTTATCACCGGAAAAATGATTCGGTTATTGCGACCTACGAGGCCAGACAACGTGCTGAAGATTTCTATATAAAATCATCTGAAGATCAGCTCACAGGTCTCATGAACAGATTCGCACTTGATTCTATCAAGATCAAAAAGGGCTTAACCTTCTGCGTTGCAATGACTGATATTGACCTGTTTAAGACTTACAATGATAAGTACGGACATCTAAAAGGCGATGAAGTCATTAAAATGGCTGCCTCTAATCTCCTTGAGATATTCAGGAAAAAAGACTGCTTCCGTTATGGCGGCGATGAGTTCCTTGTCATGACTACAAAGCTTACCGAAGTTACATTTAAACAGAGAATGTCTGAATGGGAAAAGAAAGTTATGGAAACGGGGGTTGAAGGAATCGATACACCAATAAGAATAAGCTATGGCATTGCTTGCGGAATTGTATATTCCAAAGATGATCTCCTTGCTCTTATTAAAAAAGCTGATGATAAGCTATATAGCATAAAATCTGTAAGACATACTTCATCTGAAGATAAATAATTGCGTAAATAATCGCGCCCTAAATAAAATGCGCCTCAGGTAATAACAATTACCCGGGGCATTTTATAATACAAAACGTTATTACTATAAAATCAAAATTCTAAGTTGCATTCTTGATCACGAAATAGAAATCTATTTTATTTGGAAAGACCTGATAAAAATTGTCTGGTCCTCTCCTCTTTCGGATTCTCTATGAGGTCTTTTGCAGGACCTTTTTCTACTATAACTCCATCATCCATGAATATGGCTATATCAGCCACGTCTCTGGCAAAAGACATCTCGTGAGTTACGATGATCATGGTTGTCTTCTGGTCTGCAAGATTACGGATTACTTTGAGAACTTCTCCTGTAAGCTCAGGATCTAGTGCTGATGTAGGCTCGTCAAAGCACAGTATATCAGGCTTAAGGGCAAGTGCTCTTGCTATAGCAACTCTTTGCTGCTGTCCGCCTGAAAGCTGGTGTGGATAATTATCCATGCGGTCTGAAAGGCCCATCTGATCAAGAAGCTCTTTGCCATGCTTTATGATCTGAACCTTCTGACTGTTATCAGCGTTAAGGAGCGGCGCAAGAGTTACATTTTCAAGTGCTGTATACTGAGGGAAAAGGTTGAACTGCTGGAAAACAAGGCCGAAGTGAAGTCTGTTTCTTCTAAGTTCCTCGGCATTTGTTACAGGTTTTGCGCCATCAAAGAGCTGCTTTCCCTTAACAGTGATCGTCCCAGCATCAGCAGTCTCAAGGAAATTGAGGCATCTAAGGAGGGTCGTTTTACCGCTTCCTGAAGATCCTATTATGGATATGACCTGTCCATCCTCAAGATCAAAGCTTATTCCCTTTAAGATCTGTGTATTATCAAATTTCTTTTTTAAATCTCTAACTTCTAAAATTGGCATATTGTTATTGGATTCCTATTATGAATTATGTTGATTTCATATATATTGCCGTTAGGTTTTTATGAACTAACTGGTTTTATTTGAATGTTTATTTTATGATTTTGCTTCAAGTAGTTTGGGTAATAGATTATTTCTGAAATAACTATCATTATTTGAAATAGCTCAGCTTCTTTTCAATATATCCAAACAGGCATGTCAGAAGTCCGCTGAATATAAGGTAGAAAGCGCCTGTGTAGAATAACGGCCAGATTATACCACTACTCTTGATAAAGGCCTGTCCATTCCAGATGATCTCATATACGGCGATTACTCTGGCAAGAGATGTATCTTTTACAAGAGTGATGACCTCGTTTGAAATAGGCGGAACGATTCTCTTTATAACCTGAAGAAGGATAACTTTAAAGAAGATCTGCTTCTTGGTCATACCAAGGACCTGACCGGCTTCATACTGGCCTGCAGGAATAGACTGGATGCCGCCTCTGTATATTTCTGAGAAATAGCATGCGTAGTTGATAACGAATGCCACAAGGGCTGCAATGAATCTACCTGTTGTGCTTGTGCCCCATACATTTATTCCAAGGAATATTCCAGGGCCATAATACATGACAAGGAGCTGCAGCATAAGCGGCGTTCCACGGATTATCCATATGATAAATCTTACGGGATATTTGATTATAGCGGCCTTGCTCATTGATCCAAAGCAGATAAAAAGGCCAAGAGGAAGGGAAAAAACAAGTGTAAGTGCAAATAACTTGATAGTCCCTAAAAAGCCCTCTAAAAGGGATAAAGTTACTGTATAGAACATGGATACCTGCTCCTTATTTCTGCTCTACAAGCGCATCCTGTACGCCGTATGTCTTAGCAACTTCCTGCATAGAGCCATCTGCATAATAAGCTTTGAGCTGGTCGTTTATATATGCTGCAAGGTCTGAACCTTTGCGGCAACCGATACCATATTCTTCAGTTGTAAGTTCTACTGTGTGTGTAAGATCTGTATAGCTTGTGCCGGCGCCAACCATAGCTCCAGCCATGAGAAGGTCGATGATGCAGGCTCCGGATGTTCCTGCTGCAACTTCCATTACAGCATCTGCCTGAGATGTAACAGATGTGTAGTCAAAACCGTTATCAATAGCTGCCTGTTCACCGGCAGATCCTGACTCAACTGCAAAGCTAAGTCCCTTAACATCGTCTACAGTCTTATAAGAATCTGCATCAGCATTTGGAACTACAACTACCTGCGCGTTGTTAAGATATGCGTTTGTACATTCCATAGCGCTTGTAACTTCGCTTGTAAGAGTCATTCCGTTCCAAACAACGTCAATTGACTTATTCTCAAGCTCAAGGATCTTGTTGTCCCAGTCGATCTCTACGAATTCAACTTCTACGCCAAGAGATTCGCCAACCTTTTTGGCCATATCAGCATCAAAACCGATCCAGTTACCGTTTTCATCCTTGTAATCCATAGGAGCAAAATCTGTGATTCCTACGATAAGGGTTCCTTTATTCTTGATATATTCAACGTCGCTTTCTGCGCTCTTCTTCGTATTTCCACATGCAGTCATGCCAATAACCATAGTAAGTGCAAGTAAAGAAGCCATAAGTTTTTTCTTCATAATATTAATTTTCCTCCAGGGGTGTTTTTAATGTGATAATCTTTTACCACTCTACCATACTAAAGCATAGTTGGCAATACTCTATTTTCATTTGGTCAAAGAATGCTATTTCTGAAGCTCTACGTATGCATAAAAAGACACAGCCTGCTAAATTAAACAAGCTGTGTCTTACTCATTTTATATGAACATGTTCATAATATATATGCTCTTTTCACATCTCTATTTCTTATATCTGTCATGAAATACTTGGATTTGTATTATGATATTCTGATTTATAGTTCTGTAAAACATAATTGGAAAACATTAGTATTATACAGATCTTCAACAGATCCAAGATGTATATCCAAAAGGGATGTCCTATTTCTGCAAGGATTAAGTATGCAAAGATAGCAATACTTATCGGAATATAGATTGCGTATATTTTAGGTATATACTTGGTCATTTCTTAACTTTCTGCCTCCATATTGACTGGCCTTTCAAAATCTAGTATGCAGTGAATTCGTATTAGTTCTCTGAAGAAACATAAAAGGCCTAAGATTATTAAAAGACCAAATCCATGCACTACTATCTCAATTATAAAGAAAACAGCAATTGTAGAATTTAATAGAGTCCATGTTTTGTTTTCGTTATCGTCAAATGCAGAATCCAATTTTTGTATTGCAATATTTTCAGATACAAACTCTGCTACAAAGAAAAACAGGTATATATATGTTAGTAACGTACTACCATAATCTATTTTTCCGTGTAAACAGATCGTAAAAACAAATTCCAGAAAACAAAAGCCTGTGAAAAATAAAAAGTATTTACTTGGATTATTATAAGCATCTTCTAAATCATATTTTTTTAGAACATAGTAGGAAAACAGCAATATTACGCATATTTTCACCAAATCCATAATGTATCCAAAAAACACATGACCTATTCCTGTGATGCTACCAAATATAAATAAAGCAAAGCTAAGTGGAATATAGAAAGCATATATTTTTGGTATATATTTAAGTATCTTGTTATCAATAAAATTAATCAGCTTCATTTCTTAACCTTTTGACCCCATCGCAGTGTAACCTGAATAAATCCATTTCCTAATGATACCCAGTCAAACTGTGGTTCATATATCCAGTTTCCATTGGCATCAAAAATGCCATATTTGCCTTTTTTGTTTTTTACAACAGCAACAAGTTCTGATTTATTATCATGGCTGCTATTAACAATGCATGAAGTTTCAATATATTTATACTCATAATCTAGTAACAGTTCTCCATTTTTACCAACAAGACCATACAGACCAGTTGATTCATCTTTTACAACAAGTAAACTTTTTTGGCCTTCGTCAGGATCTTCTATTATTCCAAGATATTCTCCATCTGCGCTGTATACTTTAGCTTCAGCTGTTGTCCAAAATAGTACTGTACCATTTGAATTTGATATGCAGTGGTAACTATAATCATCAATATCTAATACTTTTGATCCGTCATAAAATATTGATCCGTAGCAACCGCTAATGATGGCAATTAGTGGCTTTTCATTAAAAGTAGAGACACTAACATCAGAGTCATGTTGACGCAATTCACATATAAACTGACCTTTGTAATCTATGACACTATCGCAATATTGATCATGATATTTGCAAGCTTTAAAAATGCCGCTTCCTAAATATTCCAGATAGTCACATTTAATTTCTACAGGCTCACTATTAGATGATAATATGACCCAATTATTGATATCATATGGAAAAAACATGATATCTGCATCGTATGCATAATAATAATCAGAATTTTCATCGATTTCAGATAGCTTATATTTTTGAGGATTTATGACTGTTTTATTATCGTAATCAACTATCCCAACGCAGTCATCTTCTGTAATAACAATGCAATTATCTTCACTTTCATTGTTTGTATTATAGTTTCTTATTATTTCTTTATATTCAAAATTGATATAAATGTTTCCTAAGCGGTCTATTAGACCTCTTTTGCCATCTATCTCAGCAATAATGTAATCATCACTAGACACCCATGAATCTAAATAATCATATTGTGAATCCGCTAATTTATTACCATCTTTATCGCAGATATAATACTTTCCATTGTTGTCTTGAATAATAAAGAAAGAAGGTATATTGCTAACAAATGATTGTTTTAAACACTCTATATACTTGAAGCTTTCTCCCAAAACATCGTTGCCTGAAAAATCTAAAAGCATATAATTACCATCGCTATCTTCAGTAATAATTCTTTCAGAACTTTCATCTATATCTATATCTTCGTAAGATGGCTCAAGTATTATGTTTCCATTTAAATCGCATATACCGCAATAATGTCTGCCATTATCTTTCTTGTCAAAATATAACAAGCTACCAAAATCGTGAATATAAGAGTAATCCGCATCTAAAATTACATGTCCATCAAAATCATACGC
Source organism: Butyrivibrio fibrisolvens (assembly GCF_037113525.1). Lineage (NCBI taxonomy): Bacteria > Bacillati > Bacillota > Clostridia > Lachnospirales > Lachnospiraceae > Butyrivibrio > Butyrivibrio fibrisolvens. Next base: position 2,368,261 of record NZ_CP146963.1, read on the forward strand.
ACCATAGCAGTCGGTTCCGTCTTTTTTTTTCATAACTTGAATATAAGTATCATTATTGTCGATGCTGATTCTAGAGAAATTTGGTTCTATTATCCATTTATATTCAAGATTCATCACACCCTTAAGATCAGTACTTGTTGTAACAAACAGTAAGCCCTTATCTATATAGGAAGTATCTAAATAGTCGTAATCAGGCTTATCTACCCAAATGCCAAATTTATTAGCAATCCCATATTTTGTGTAATAGCTTCTATGATCCAATAAATAAACATCACCATTATTAAGAGTGCAAGAATAGTTTGTGTGTGTGTAGGGAACACTGTGATACATCATTTCATAAATTGAATTTATTGCAAAATCTTTAGGTGAATTATAGAAAAAATCCCACCAAAAGGAACTAATATAATTATCAGTAGTTAAGTTATCAGGAGTTAAAGTATCTGAATCTTTGTTAGTCTCAAAGTTATAGATTCCGCTCTGTCTATTATAAAATTTGCTTCTCTCGCTCCAATTATTAGTATATGTGTACGTTACTGTATTATTGTTATGAATATCCAATGGTTCTGTACTCTTATGAGAACAAATAATATTCCCTTCTGTATCCAGAACATATCTGGTTGGTCCTTTGTTGCAGGAATTTAGGTAGATGAAAATTGCAGAGATTATTACTGCAGCAATTAAGAATCCCCCTAGAATTTTTAGATCTTCTTTTAACCTTTTTTCATACGTTGACATTGTTATTCCCCAATAACATAAAAATTTTAGCTTGTTAATTCTACCTTAAATAGATGATTATGGCAAATCGAAGATAAATCCGGAGAAATAGGCTAATGTATTACAAAAATTTGCCTGACAAACAGATAGAGATAGAAAATCAAAAAGACGATGGGGCAAAACGCTTACCCATCGTCTCTTGTCTTCTGTTGTTCTTATCTTCTTAATTTCTGTCTTTGTTGAGCTATAAATGTAAGTCTCTTAGTAATCTTGTCCCTTATAAAGCTCTGGCTGTCCTCCTTTACAAGGAAGTACATGTAGGAGTCAAGGACTACGGACTGAGGAAGGCCGCGGCCGACTAATTTGAAGTTGCGGAAGCCTCGCTTTATGTAATCATTCATCTGTTCCTTGGAGATAAAGGCGGGCTTATTCTTGCAGTCTTCGAAGGTCTTCTTTTCCTGTCTGTTGGGACATGGAAAGGGTCTGGCAACTTCGTATTGGAGCTGCTTCAAAGCTTCGTCGCGGTAATGCTCGAGACGCTTGGGACAGTTTGGGAAGCAGATCTCGTCGACGAGTATTTCTACTCTGTCTGCCATGGGTTCGAGCTGTTTGAGTACGTCTTCGTTATGATTCATGTCATAATCAAGAACGACCATAAAATAGTCTTTGTTAAGCTCTGAATAGAGCTTTTCTGGATCAGTGATTCTCTTTGTTGTAGATGAAATGAATTTAAAATTTGGATAGTTCTTTCTAAGATAACCTTCCAGGATCTGCGTGTTAACAAGAACCTGATTCTTGCCATTGTCAGCAATGTGCATGATCAGATTGCAGAAGGTGTCATCAAGATGTTTTTCTTCGATAAGCGGATTGGTCCAGGTGAAGCGGACCGGAACATTTTTAGAATTATAGAGCTTGATGATATTTTCAATCTCGTTTTTGGGGCAAAAGCCAAGAACAGTTCTGCCACCATTCCATATTGCTCCCGGGAATGTGCCGTAAACACTACCAACACGGTAATTATCGTAGAAGCAATCCGGATATTCCTTCATAACATCAATAAGAGTACTGTTCAGGTCTCTGAACACACTAAACCCTGGCAGGTGCCAGTAAATATAATCATTCATTCCCCCAAATCTTCCCTTCTCTTTTTTTAGAGTAACCCAAATCGAAAAAACGATATGCAAACATTATACAACAAAGAACGGTGTTTGGGGCAAACAAATGTCATAAAATGTACAAAAACATGTGCCAAAAAGCTAGTATATCCATCAATATTACTTATAACATTGTTTAATAGACATAAATAATGAACGAAAGCACATAACAAGAGCAATTATAGAATCGATCAAAATTACTTATACTTCGTATATTTTTGAAATGAGAAACAGACAATCAAGTATTTTCATAAAGCTAATAACCTTCATACTTTCAAAATCAAATGTTCAGTGAGACTAATCACTCCTTATACTTACAAAATTCAAAGCTCAGCATGGTTATATCATCAAACTGCGGTGCTCCAGCAACAAATTCGTCTATATCTGCTCTTATTGCTGGCAGCAGATTTTCAGGATCCTTGTCGATATTGTTATTAAGGAAGTCAGTGAGTCTATTCATGCCGTACAGCTCATTATCAGCGTTTGTAGCTTCTGTGACGCCGTCAGTGTACTGATACAGGCGATCTCCGGGTTCCATTTTGAAGGAACCTGTCTTATAGACCATATCTTCCATTCCTGCAAGGACAAAGCCTGCCTTGATCTTCATTTCCTCATAGACATACTTGCCATCTTCGCCTTTGTGCATGATAAACGGGTGCTCATGGCCTGCGTTGGCGTATCTGACTTCGCCTGTTCTTAGGTCTATAACAGCTTCGTATGCAGTAATGAACATGCCGCCTTCGTTGGATTCGCACAGGATTGAGTTAACTTCTTCAAAGATGCTGGACGGATCAGTATCGGGCTTCGTATGGTCTTTGATCAAAGTCTTACCGATCACCATGAAAAGAGCTGCGGGTACGCCCTTACCGGATACGTCAGCTACTACCATGGCAAGGTGATCTTCATCAACATAGAAGAAATCATAGAAGTCACCGCCGACTTCCTTTGCAGGATGCATGGTCGCGTATATCTTATATTCAGCTTTTTCTGAATAAACAGGGAAAATAGATGGCAGCATACTTGCCTGGATCTGGGTTGCGACGTTAAGCTCCGTACCGATCCTTTCTTTTTCTGCAGTAGCATATTTTACGTCTTCCATGTAAGTCTTAAGGTCATCTTGCATTTCATTAAATCTTTCTGCAAGCTGTCCGACTTCGTCGCCGCTTTCAACGGGAATTTTTATGTCGAAGTTACCTTTACCGATAGCCTTAACGTTTTTGGCAAGTGCCTGCATCGGACGTGTGATGGTTCCTGATACTGCGAAGGATACCATGATCAGGATGATACCGATTACTGCAAAATATATGATGAAAAGCTTATTGATATCAAAGAGGCGCTTTTGCATTTCTTCCTGTGACGTGGCTGTCATCATGTCGCTTTGCTCCTTGGCATGATCTGCAGGAAGGGTTACTTCTGAAGTATTTATACTTGCGCAGAATATCCATCCTGTCTCTTCAAGTTTGGAAAAAGCAACATAGCTATTTTCATCTTCATAGACAGTTTCTACGATTCCGCTTGTTTTACCGGAAAGAGCCTTTATAAAGTCATCATTATCAAAATGATTATTGATATCCGGGTCAAAAGACGCTTCATCCATATCCTTATGAGCTATAAAGTTGTAATTATCATCAAGGATAAAACATGCGCCTGTATCGCCTACTTTCATGGACATGACATCATCGATCAGATCCTGGAGGGCAACATCAGATGCAACAACTCCTGCTCTATTGCCACTTGCATCATCATAGGTCATAGCTGCTGTAATACAAGTATTGCCATAAGAATCAAGATATGTCGGAAGCCATACCAAAGTACCGGGAGCATTCATTGCTTCTATATACCAGTCACGTGCTCTTGGGTCGTAATCAGGATTGAACTGATTGGATCTTGAATATCTGTAGGAAATACCGCTTTGGGTGCCAATATATATGTTATTGAGTATTTCAGTATTTTCAAGAAATGGTGCAAACATATATTCGCAATTAGACAATATCAGGACTTCTTTTTGAATTTCAGGCGTTTCTTCAATACCTTTAACAAGGAAATACTTAGAAGAAGCTTCTCCCATAACTGTTTCGTCAGGGGCAGGAATATCATTTCCCACAAAATTGGAAGAATCAGTATACAGACTGCTGGTATATTCAGCTGACTCAGTAACTATTCTGTTAACAGAGTAAAACTTCTCGTTAGCGGCCTGGGCCTGCTTTTCAACGATCATTACAAGATAATTATTGGCCTGATCAAGCAAGGACTCCTTGGCAATTGTAGACGAATTAAGGCCAAGTGTTATGTTGGTCTGTTCGAATTCGTCGACCATGGAATTCATGAAATAGGCTGATGCTCCAAATATGATAAGTAGTGATCCAAGGGACATTACCATTATTACGAGGAGAATCTTGATACTGATCTTCATATTCTTAAACATAGGAGTCCTCCTGATTTGAGGCTGTTATCTTCGATATTGATTATCTGACAATATATCTTTAGATATCCTGATGTCTGATTGTCTATATTCTGACTTCAGATATACAGATATCTGATTATCTATCTTGGTGCTGGTTCAGGGCTGTAAGTAATATCTCTTCAATAAAATCTTCGTAGGCAATGCCCATAATCTCAGCTTCTTTGGGCATTAGTGAATATCGTTTAAGGCCGGGAACTGCATTTATTTCAAGTACGTAGGGCTTTGAGTCTTCATTGGACACCATAAAATCCACTCTTGCAAGGCCTCTTGCATAGGTGATGTTCCAGACTTTTCGAGCTACTCTTAATATTTCATCTTCTGTATCCTTATCCAGTCTTGCAGCAGTCGCATCGTAGTTGCCGGTAAAAACAATTAGCTCAGGGGCATCCGGATCAGATTTATTAAGGTCAAGGTCCTGGCCTTCTACTACAGGAAGAGAGATGATCTCGCCTTTACTTTCATATATACCTGCTGTATAAAATTTACCTTTTACGTATTTTTCCAAAAGGATCGGATCGTCGTATTTGAAGATGTCATCAATCTTTGAAAGTTCGCCTTCGTTTTGTATCAGGGCAATTCCGAAGCTTCCGCCTTGTGTGGGGGCTTTGGCTACAAAGGGGTATCCAAATGCGGCAAAATCAAAGTTTTTGTTGTCGTAGTCTTCTTTTTCCAAAATCTCCCACTTGGGAGTTCTGATGTTATATTTATCAAAAAGCGATTTGCACAGTATCTTGTCGTTAATAAGGCTCGCTGCTCGAAGGCCGCTTCCTGTGTAGGGAATGTTCTCGTGTTCCAGCATCCCTTGAAGCGTGCCATCGCCGTGGCCCTTGCCCTGAGTGCAGACAAAAACGACATCGGTGTCGGCAGCCTTTATGGTCGCCATTATGTCATGACCAAATTCTATGAGCTTCGTGTTATAGCCGCGTGAATTAAGGGCGTCAGCTATATCGTGAGCATTTTTCGCAGAAGCGAACCTCTCTTCGGAAGTTCCGCCGTATACAATACTTACATTCATACTGTGCCTCTATTAAAAAAATATTTGACCATTACTTGATCTGTACTATCTTTTATATGATCATGATCTAATATGTATTAGCTTCATAAAGCTACGTAGAACCTTAACTTTATCTTCTGTTTGCACTACTGACATTTCCGATTATCATGAACATAATCGCTGCACAAAGGAATATTATTCCCAGCACCCTGATTCCTGCCTGATAGCCAATCACGATGGCAAATGCAAATACAAATGGTCCAATCATCTCGAGCATCTTTTTGGTAAAAGAAAGGACAGATAGAGACTTTGATGCGCCAAGCTTTTTAATTGCAGGAAGATCAAGATAATAATTGTTCTGAACGCCAAAGCCAAAACTGTCGGCAAGTCCAAGCAGGCCTGCGCCTGCAAAAGCTAGGATAAAGCCTGATCCAATGCCAGGAAGGAACAAAGATATTGCGATCATCACGCTGTAAACAACATTTATTTTCTTTAAAGATCTTCCGTTACCTGCAAGAAGCACAGAAAGCAACGGACCTGCATATACTATTATCATTCCGTATATAAGCTGCGCTCTTCCTACATCGGTGGTACTTCCGCCTATGCTCTGGAAATATAACGGAAGGTAATAACTAAGATAAGATGCTGCTATACTTGCAGGAGCTATCATAAGGATTACGAATATGATTGCCTGAAGCTTGTCAGAAAATCCAAGAGAACCTTCTTTAATTGAGATCTTTTCTTTAATCGAGATCTTTTCTTTAATTGAGATTGCTTCTTTAGTTGAGATTGCTTCTTTAGTTGTAATTGCTTCTTCATTAGCAATTATTTCAGCTGAATCACTAAAGTCTTTAGCTTCCAGTTCTTTAGATACATCATTAATATCAGCTTCCTTATGTGGCAGAACAGCGTTTTCAAGCTTGATTATGAATAGAGATGTCGTGATCGTAAGAACTGCAGAAATATAAAATACGATTCTGTAGCCGAATATATCTGCCAGTATGGCGCCAAGAGCTGAACCGCAGTTCATACCTGCGTAAATACCTGCATTCAAGAGGGCAAAGCCAAGAAGCTGCTGTTTTGAATCTTTGCCAAACAAAGACAGATTTCTAAGCGTCATCCAGCAAAGCCCGTATCCAAGGCCAACTACAGCTCTTGAAAGGATAAACATCACAAGATTCCCTGATATAGCTGAAAGGAAGGTGCCTAAAGCTACCAGTATAAGACCTGATATAAAGGGGAGCTTCCAGCCTTTTTTCTCAAGGATAATGGTCGTGATAAAAATGGCCGAGCATGTAAGAAGGGTCTCTGCCGACTGAGGAAGGCCTGCCGCTGCGTTGGCTGAAATAAATGAGATGGGATTAATGAGCTCTTTGGCCATGGTGGGAATAAAGGCGGATGACAGCCTTGATGCAAAGTAAAACAAAAATGAAATCTGCCTTATGTAATATAAAGATGAGATCATGCCGTCTGAATCATCGGCTTTAACTTCTGACGGAGCTCCCTGATCAAAGCTCTTTTGCATATTTCTTTTGATGATCTGCAGGATCAAAAGAACCATCTCAACTGAGAAAAAAACAGATGTGATCAAAACCGTGATAAGATTAAGCGCAATGCTTTTTATCACGCTGATATTATGATCATAGTTTACGATAAAGCTTATACTTCTTCCTTTGCTGAAAGGATAAGTATGTTCATCATAAACATCATAAGTAGCTTTCGTGCCGATGAGGGATGCATCAGATGAATGAACAACATTCATATCCTCATCAAGTATCATGATATCCGTTATCGTATCATTTAAAATATGGGGAAGGCTTCTATCAAGCTCATTTTCTGAGATTTTTTCAATTCGAGTAATATTATTTCTGATCTCAGTATATGTCTGATAATTGATCATCTGATTACGAACAGATAATATTTCAAAGAAAAAAGCCACCTGAATAATGACAAGAACAGTTATGAGCATGGCATTGATGTTAGCAGCTTCCAGCTGTCCTTCAATGTTGAAAACAGGTCCCTTTGCACAGAAAATAGCCATAGCAAGGACTGCTATAGCTGTCAGAACGATAAGAATACTGAAGGGTACTGACGTATATTCTGAAGGTTCATTAAAATTAAGAACCCACAAAAATACGGCAACCAGTATTATTGTAAATGCTGATCCGGCAAATAAATAGGCTCTGATCTTATTCATATTATGCGCATTTTGAAAATTAGTGATTTAAATTATATTGAGAATATCTGAAAATCCTGTTACCTCAAAAATGTCTTTAACAGCATCACATACATTTTTGATATACATTTTGCCCTGCTTGTTCATAGCCTTCTGAGCTGAAAGCAAAACTCTGAGGCCTGCGGAAGAAATATACTCTACATTTGTCATATCAAAGGTAAGCTCTGTAGAATTTCCAAGTTTTTCCTTAAGAACTGCCTCAAGCTGTGGAGCTGTCGTGGTATCAATTCTTCCATCGAGAGTTACATTCATCTTTCCACCATCATTTGTCGCATTAATATCCAGCATCTTTTCCTCCTTCAATCAATATGAAATATTAATTGCCTTAACTAGTATATCGGCTAAATTTGAAGAACAATCAGACCGAAATAAACATATGTAAAGTTTCATTTTCAAGATAGCACAAGTTTTCGGAAAAAGATCTTTTCACAAAGAAAAGGATAACAAATGAATATTTTGAAAAAAATCAAAAATGTTCTCTTTCCTGAAAGAAATGAAGAGATCTATAATCTGTTTGATCATAGCAACATGGCATCTTTAAGGGTCATGAGCCTTCTTACTGTTGCCATTGAAAGTGTTTCTTTGATCCATTTACTTTTTCATAATGTAGACTATTTAAACTTTGATCTTACAGTGATCATACTTACAGCAATTATTGTCATTAATCTTATAACAGCTATTAGTACGGATCTGTTTTTGAAAAAAAGGATCAAAGGACATAATATCGCTGTTATCATAGCAGTGTTCACCATTACTGCCATGACTTGTTTTGCAATGTTTGTATCATATATGAATTATATTGCCGGAAGACAGATCATCATATTTTATGCAGTTACCGTCTGTCTTATCAGCTTTATTCATATAACTCCGCTGTTCCAGCTTATTTTCATCCTGGTGGAACATTCTATTTTCTATGCGATCTTATATAACTATGATGGTGCAAAAGGCGTAATAGTGCCTAATGTCATTATCTATATGCTCATAATTCTCGTGGCGAGTCAGATCAGTTTCTATAGAGTGCTTAATTTTGCATCTTCGACCTACACAGCCAAAGTTATGGCTGAAGAATTTGCACTAAAGTCTTCTCAGGACCAGCTTACAGGTCTTATGAACAGATATGCGCTTGATAATATTCCGAATATTGAAAATCCAGTAAGATGTCAGATCGCAATGTCAGATATCGATCATTTCAAGGTATTTAATGAAAAGTATGGTCATATCAAAGGCGATGAAGTTCTCAAAGCAACTGCATCGGCTCTTCTTGATGTATTCAGAAAAAAAGACTGTTACCGCTATGGAGGCGACGAATTCCTGATAGTCGCTATCAATCTTACTGAAGATACATTCCGGGACAGGCTGGCACTTTGGGAGAAAAAATTGTCAGTTACCAGGATCGAAAATATAGATGAACCTGTAAAAGTCAACTTCGGCGTTGCATCAGGCATAATCCATAACAAAGAAGAAATATTCAAGCTTATCAAAGAAGCCGATGAAAAGCTTAATACGATAAAGTCAATGCGCAATCACAGTTCATAAAACTTTGGCTACAGCCTTTTCAATGGCATCAACATTATAAGGCTTGGTAATATGCGCATTCATACCTGCCTTAAGCGCTTTCTGTATATCTTCTTCAAAGGCATTACCCGTCATTGCTATGATCGGGATCTTTTTATCTCCCTCTCTATTACTGTTTCTAATGAGCCTCGTCGCCTCATATCCATCTACATCAGGCATCATAATGTCCATAAGAATCAGATCATAAGTGTTTTCTGGCTCATTCAGGAACCTGTCTACAAGTTTTCTGCCATCAGGCTCTACTATGACTTTGGCTCCCAGATCAACAAGTATCTCGGATAAAAGCTCCCTGTTAAGATCGTTATCTTCTGCAGCCAGGATATTAAGCCCTTTTAAGATCCCTTTATAGGGAGGCGATTCTAATACAACAGGCCTTTCATCAAGTCCGCATGAAACCTCGCCTGTCAGCATCATAGGGATCATTGCCGTAAAAGTCGTGCCAACACCAAGACTACTTTCAAAAGTAATGGTTCCCTCCATCATTTCTATCATGTTTTTGATAAGAGCAAGTCCCAGCCCTGTACCGCCGGGATCAGCGATACCGCTTTGCTGCTCTCTTTTAAATGGTGTGAAAAGAGTTTTCTGAAACTCCTCAGACATTCCACGTCCATTGTCACTTACTTCAAAAGTAACATCTACAAATCCGCATTTTGACGATTCTTTGTCCTTAACAGTAAGTGTAATATCGCCGCCATTATCCGTATATTTACATGAATTGGACAAAAGATTCAGAAGTATTTGTTTGATATAGTTTTCATCTGCACAGACTGTTTTGTTTTGTAGCTGATCTATATTTACAGAAAACCTTTGATTCTTTGAATGTACCTGAGACATGATCATCTCTTTAATGTCATTTATGCACTGATCCAAGTCAAAGACATCATTTTTAAGCTTTATGGTTCCGGATTCGATCTTATTAAGATCAAGAACGTCCTGGATGATATCAAGCATATAATCACTGGATTTAAGGATCTTCCCAGCCTGATCATGGACCTTCTGTGCATTAAAAGAATGGTTCTTTATAAGAGTTGCAAATCCGATTATGGCATTAAGAGGCGAACGAATATCGTGGGACATTCGCGAGATGAATTCCTGCTGGACAAGATTTTGGTGCTTGATCTCGTCAAGCTGGTTCTTTAGCTCTTCATTTTCTCTTTTTAAGGCTTCAACACTGTTATTCATATTCACGTGCAAAGCTCCTTAATTTAATATAATTTTCAAAGACCCAAAAATCATTTATCAACTGCCATCCTCAGGAATCTTCTAGATTTTAGTTATTTTTAAATGTATGAAGTCTGAGTAATAGCCACATAAAAATATCGTTAATGCGATTATATATATATCATATCACGAACTATTCTTGTGTTAAAATATTATATAAAGGATTTGCGATTTATCTTTAATCGCTAAAGTTTTCTACATGGACGTTCGTTTTTTTATTTGCAGGGGGAATCTAATGCAGAATAATATCGCTTCAGATAATCTGAAATATTACCAGGAAATGGATAAGGAAAATATACAAAAATTCAGGGAGGTTCTTGCGACTCTGCCTGAGTTTTGTAAGGCATACTTTAGATCTATCGCAGAAAATACAGCTGTCAGAACAAGACTTGGATATGCTTATGACATAAGGATCTTCTTTGAATTCCTTCATGAAACTAATTCAGTCCTTAATAAGATTGATATCAATGATTTCAAGATCGAAGTCCTTGATATGATCACCAGAGATGATCTTGAAGAATACCTTGAATACGTATCTTTGTACGACAAGAACGGCAAGGAATTCTCTAATACAGAAAATGGCAAAAAAAGAAAAATCGCTGCCATAAGATCTATGTACAACTACTTCTTCAAAACAGACAGAATCCAGACCAACGCTCCATCCAAGATTAACACACCAAAATCTCACGAAAAGGCAATCATAAGACTTGAGCCCAATGAAGTTAAACAGATGCTGGACGTTGTTGAAGACGGCAACAAACTCACTAAAGCCCAGAAAAAATTCCATGATAAGACTAAGGTACGTGACACAGCCATCGTTACTCTCCTTCTAGGAACCGGAATCCGTGTATCTGAGTGCGTAGGCCTTGATATCGAAGATATAGATTTTAATACTAACGGTATACGAATCCACCGAAAAGGCGGTAATGAATCTATCGTTTATTTTGGTGAGGAAGTTGAGGAAGCCTTGAAAGCTTACTTGTCACAGCGTAATCTCATCGTCGCTAACTCAGGCCACGAAGAAGCACTGTTCCTCTCTTTGCAGAACCGCAGGATCACCGTAAGAGCTGTTGAGAATCTGGTTAAAAAATATGCCTCAAACGTTACTACTCTTAAAAAGATTACCCCTCATAAACTCCGTAGTACCTTCGGCACTAACCTCTATAACGAAACCGGTGACATCTACCTTGTAGCAGACGTCTTAGGCCACAAAGACGTAAACACCACCCGTAAACATTATGCAGCTCAAAGCGACGCCAACAGACGCCACGCTGCCAAGATGGTGCACTTGCGAAACACTGATAGTACCGAAGATAGTGATAATTACGAAGATAACTCCAAACACAACGACATCTTCGATCTCTAAATCAACTGAAATTTTGCATATATAAAATTACACGATAACTTTGAACATTCCAGTGGGTGGCAGTTAATAAATGATTTGAGTGTCTTTGAAAATTATATTAAATTCAAGAGCTTGATAGATGGAATGATATATTCTGTTTGGGATTTATCTGTCTGAGCGAAGCGAGTTTATAAATCCCGGAATATATCATTCCAGATATCATGCCTAGTTACAGGACGTAACTAGACATGTTTAGAAATACATGGATGTATTTCTATGTCGGTGAATTTTATATAATTTTCACGACACTCAAATCATTTATTAACTGCCACCCACTGGAATGCACAAAGCCCCCGCAATTCTATATAACAAAACCCCCTTGCTGTAGCAAGGGGGCGTCTAATCATAACTCAGATGTTTCGATCTGCTGGCCGTCTCTCCAGATTCTTTCGAGATCGTAGAACTTTCTGTTCTCTTCGTCGAAGATGTGGATGATGATATCGCCGTAGTCCATAAGGATCCACTTAGCGCCTTCATAGCCTTCAATATCCTTTGCTTCGTAGCCAGCTCTTCCAAGAGCTTCGTCTACGTGATCACCAAGAGCCTTAACCTGCTTGGTGCTTGAGCCGCTTGCAATGATGAAAAGATCAGCCATAACTGATACTTCACTGATATCAAGCGCTCTAACATCTACTGCTTTTGTATCTTCAAGTGCCTTGATAGCAAGTCTTGCCATTTCTTTTGACTTTTCTGTAATATTACTCAAATCTGTTCACCTTTCTGTAACTTGTTTTTATAGAATTCATAGGTTTGGATCGTCATAGGATCCATTTCATCGTCCTGACCGCCCAGATAATCAAGGGAATTCTTTAAGATATGGTATACGGCCTCGTCAAGGTCTGACAGGGCTTCTTTTCTTATAACATCCATATCCTTAAGCATCCGTCTGTTGGGCTCTATAAAATCAGCTGTAAAGATGATCTTATCAAGCCTGGTCATATCCGGTCTTCCGGTTGTGTGATATCTGATGGCATCAAGTATATACTGGTCCTCGATATCATACTTGTATCTTGCAAGACACATACCGGCTTTAGCGTGGATAAGCTTTTGATTTCTCATCTCTACGTCTGTTAGCTCTACGCCATACTTTTTGCAGATCTCAATCTGCTCGCTGTGTGGAATACACTTGGCACAGTCATGGAGCATTCCTGCGATTATAGCCTTTTCTATGTCTTCATCAAACACAAAAGCCATATTGGCTGCGGTATAGGCAACTCCAAGTGTATGATCAAATCTGTCCTTTTTAAGAACCTTCTCCATCTCAATACGGTACTTCTGAGAAGCTTCAATAATCTTCATTGCGCGAAACCTTTCGTCAAACGATCTTGTCCGGTGCTTCCATAATATCTTCTTCTGTACTTCCGTTGTCGCTGTAGAGTCCCTTTAATGCGATATATTCGATACAGCTTTCAGGAAGAAGGTACTTGATAGACTTATCTGCCTTAACTCTTTCCCTGATCATAGTTGAGGAGATCTCGATCCTACCCATTCTGATGGATTCAATCTTAGCTTCAGGAACCATCTGAGTGAGCTCTTTGATACGATTTTGGAGATTGTCCTCATCTGTATCATCACGAACTGCTGCAAGTATGGTGCAGGCTCTGAGTACATCTTCGAAACGGACCCATTTATCAATCTGATTGAGAGTATCGGCACCAACTATAAAATACAGTTCATCACCCGGATACATCTCAGAAAGCTGCTCAAGAGTCTCTATCGTATAGGTATCACCCGGTCTGTCAATTTCTATTCTTGATACTTTGAAGAAAGGGTTATCCTCAGTAGCTTTCTTTACAAGCTGATACCTGATCTCGCCACTTGGGATGTCCTGACCTCTTTTGAAATAAGATTCACCGCTTGGGATGAAGATAACGCGGTCAAGTTTAAACTGCTCGCGTGCACATTCTGCAACAAATAAATGAGCATAATGAATAGGGTTAAAGGTACCACCTATAATTCCAATACGTCTTTTTTCCATGAAAGTCTCCCTTTTCAAAATTCACTTTTTGTAAAAATAGAACATGGCACATTTACAGTGTTTTTAAGCAACCTCCATGTCTACATTACAATTGTAGCACAATGCCGGGATTTGATTTATTAAGATCAGATTAATTTTTTCATCAAAAGTGATTATTTTCTAGGAAGAATGATCTCAGGATTCTCCTGGAATCTCTTGTAGAGAACAACCTTACGTCCGATCACTTCTACAAGATCTGATCTTGTACGCTCTGCAAGTGTGATTCCTGCTGTCTTTACATCTTCAGGACAATTCTTAAGAATTGTTATCTTTATAAGTTCTCTTGTATTAAATGCTTCTGAAATTGCACCAACAACTTCAGGAGATACGGCACTTTTTCCAACCTGGAAAAGTGGATCTGTTGTTTGAGCGATACTTCTTAAATAAGCTCTCTGTTTACTTGTAAACTGCATATATTCCTTTCTTGCCGGATAGCTTCTTAAAGACAACTTCCGGTCATACACTACAAATCAATATTAGGGTTTCTATCCAATTATTATTCTTCAAAATCAGAATCATCTATATCTTCCGGATAGAAATCATCATCCATATCGTCAGGTGACTTAGTATCTGCGTTTCTGTAATAATCAAATGCAAGACCATACATACGAACTGTATCGCCTTCCTGGATTCCAAGTTCTTCGAGTCTGTCCAGAATTCCATTTTCTGCAAGGAAGTTCTGGAAGAATGCGAATCCTTTTTCGGAATCAAGGTTGGTATAACCAAGCATCTTCTCAATCTTAGGACCTTCAACTACGTACTCGTGCTCTTTGCTGTCATATTCAACAGTGAAGGCTTCGTTAACTGTCTTAAGTTCAACTTCAGGATCATATTCCTGATCGTAAACGACAGGCTTTTCGCCGAGTTCTTCAAGATTGGTACTTACATAATACAGAAGCTCTTTAAGTCCCTTACCTGTAAGTGTAGAAAGAGGGAATACTTTAACGCCCTTTGGCTCAAACTCAGCTCTTATCTTCTCTACAACCTCATTAGCCTCTTCTTCTGTGAGCATATCAAGCTTGTTGGCAGCAATGATCTGCTTCTTGCTTCCAAGGTCTGAGTTGTAGTTAGCAAGCTCCTTGTTGATTGCATATATATCTTCAATCGGGTCTCTGCCTTCTGTGCTTGCGGCATCAACCACGTGAATGATCATTCTGGTTCTGTCTATGTGACGGAGGAACTCATGTCCAAGGCCTGCACCTTCTGATGCACCTTCGATAAGTCCTGGAATATCAGCTACTACAAATCCCTTAGCATCGTCAAGATCTACTACGCCGAGCATAGGTGTAAGTGTAGTGAAGTGATAGTTTGCAACTTTGGGCTTAGCATTAGAAACCTTTGAAAGGAATGTTGACTTACCAACATTAGGAAAGCCTGCAAGACCAACGTCTGCAATGACTTTAAGCTCTAATATAAGCTCAAGTTCCTTGGCTGGCTGTCCGGGCTGTGCATACTTAGGAGCCTGCATCGTTGATGTGGCATAATGCATGTTACCGTTACCGCCTCTTCCGCCTTTTAAAATTGTAACTCTGTGATTATCGCCTGACATATCGGCAATGACTTTGCCGCTTACGGCTTCTTTGATAACAGTGCCTTCAGGAACTCTTAACACGATGTCATCTCCGGACTTACCGGTACATCTGTTCTGGCCGCCTTCTGCACCATCTACTGCCTTGTACTTTCCACCATAGTGGTAATCTGACAGTGTATTAAGACCGTTATCTACCTGAAAGATAACGTCGCCGCCTTTACCGCCGTCTCCGCCGTTAGGGCCGCCATTTGCGACGAATTTTTCTCTTCTGAATGAAACGTGGCCGTCGCCGCCTTTACCGCTTCTTACGTAAATTCTTGCCTGATCTACAAACTGAGGCATCTTATACTCCGTTTCTGACCGTCATCACAGAGGCACTGCCGCCTCCATTCCATCAGTCGCAAAAGATTGAGAATTTTCTTCGAAAATTTTCAATCTTCGGACATGTAAACATGTCCAAAAGTTTTGAAATATTCCAGAAAATTTCAACGTTGTTGTCATTAAATAAAAAGGGCTCCGAACAAATGCGTCCGGAGTCCCCATTAATTGCTCAAAACATGCGCTAAATAATAAATTACTCAGCCTTTTCTACAGGATGAACACTTGCCTGAGTCTTGCTTCTGCCCTTACGCTCAAATCTAAGAACGCCATCAACAAGAGCAAATAATGTATCATCTGAACCGATGCCTACATTAACACCAGGATGAATATGTGTTCCACGCTGTCTGTAAAGAATGTTTCCAGCCTTTACGAACTGACCATCAGCTCTTTTTGCTCCAAGGCGCTTTGACTCAGAATCACGACCGTTCTTGGTTGATCCTACACCTTTCTTATGAGCAAAAAATTGAAGGTTCATGTTTAACATGGCCTTATACCTCCTCGAATTTAATGTTCAAAAATTCTTTCCCATACTGTTCGAAGATACCATTAACGCCGAGTTCATAAGATTTCATCAAAAGAGTTGCCTCTTCAGAAATATTACCAGTCTTGTTCCTGAATGTACAAGTGATAATACCGTTCTCTTCATCGGATGAAACATCCATCAGATCGCCCGCAAAGTTCTCGATAGAATTGATCGTGTTGATGGTAAGCACTGAGAGTGCTGCACATACAATGTCCTGACCGTATTCGGCATAACCTGCATGTCCATCACACTTAAATCCCTTGTACCAGCCTTTGGAGTTCTTCTGAATTGTAATGTCTGTCATAGTATATGTCTTTCAGTATGCGTATTAATTACTACTTTAGCTTCTCAATTACAGAGAGATCTTGTTGATCTTAACCTGTGTGAAAGCCTGTCTGTGACCATTTTTCTTATGATATCCAGACTTTGGTTTGTACTTGTAAACAACAACCTTACGAGCACGATCCTGCTTTACAACAGTAGCCTCAACCTTAGCTGAAGCAACGTCTGAAGCAACCTTGAGCTCCTTGTCATCGTTAACAGCAATAACCTGATCGAATGTAACCTTCTCGTCAGCTGCAGCATCCAGCTTCTCAACGTTGATTACATCACCTTCGGAAACCTTGTACTGCTTACCACCTGTAACAATAATTGCGTACATAAGGCACCTCCTTCTTCAAAAAACTCGCTAACTATGGTGATGTCCGACGATTTCTTGCGTCCTCGAACGGGCATACTTGTACCTCGTTAAGCGGCATACTCTGATATAATACCCTCTATTTTTGATTTTGTCAATCGGAATTTTGTTTTTTCTTCAAAAAGAAAATAGTTGGCATCAGACGTATAAACCAGAGTTTCATTCGATTGGCTGTGCCTACGATATTACCTTTCCAATTATCGTAATTACGCATATAAATATCTTTAACTTTTCTGCCTTCTTCTATCCAGCCATTATTTAAGCAGTAAGAATAGCTCTGCTCAAGCTTCCACAGTGCCTTGGTCTTGATCTGGCACATAAGCTCATATCCAGGCTTGTGACTGTCATATATATCAACAGATTTGGCCATAGTCCTTACAGTTGCAACAATGCGTTTTTGGCCCATAGGATTAAGGTCGCTATTGTCATCAACTCTGTGATAATAGAGCCTGTCCTTGATCCATACGAAAGTTCCCTTTCGGCAGCCAACTTCTACGTTAAAGAGCATACTTTCCAGGAAATTACCTCTTGTAAAGGTGATCCCCTTAATAAATTCGGCTCTGTAAAGTTTGTTCCAGATAACGGCCGATGCGGGATTGGCCTGAGCCAGGAATTCTTTAATAAAAGCTATGTTATTGCCTACTCTGTTCATTTCATGCCATATGCTGATCCTGGTGTTGCCTTTTTTATCAATGAGTCTTTCGAAGCAGACTACAACATCGCCATTATTTTCTTTGGCAGCTCTTAACATCTTTTCATAAAAATGGCTGTCCAGATAGTCATCTGCATCTACAAATGAGATGTAAGTTCCCTTGGCTACATGGAGACCTGCGTTTCTGGCAGCGGATACGCCGCCTCTATCTTTATGAATAACCTGGATCCTCTGGTCGTTCTTGGCCCAGTTGTCGCAGATCGACGAGGTTTTGTCTGTAGAGCCGTCGTCAACAAGGATGATCTGAAGATTTTTGTAGGTCTGATTATAAATTGACTGGAGACATTCCGGAAGAAACTTTTTGTCGTTAAAGGTCGGGATGATGACGCTAATAAGATCGTTATACTCGATATTACCTTCAGCCATAAGATTGCCCCTCTTTTCTACCAGTAAAAAGAACTAATCTGGTCTATTTGATCAAAAGAACTCTTATCTATAGGTATATCGGCACGATCTTACAACTAAACAAGGCTTACCTGAGCGTCTTTAGAAATTCCTTGTGTTCATCGGATACTCTGAAGCTTTCGATCGCCTTTTGAATGGCTTTCTTATGAGTCCAGGGATCAAGCCTTCTCTTTTCAATATAAACAACGCTTTCGTCGTACTGCTTGGCGAGTGCTGTTGCGAAATACCAGGCAACCATCATCTTGACGTAGTAATCTTCTCCTTTGACACTTGCTACCCATTCAAGGTATTCCGGCTTGAAATCATCACCTAAGAATTCATTCATAAGCATACGCATACCGAATCTTGAGGTATATACGTGATCTGAATCGATCCATTTCTTTATCAGAGGAAGGATCTTTGCATGATTTTTCTTAAATACATTAGGACTTGCCTGATCACATACAGGCCAGCAGTCAACATAGGGAAGAAAGGTCTCTACGGCTTCTACGCATTTGTCAAAGTCCTTGATCATTGCTATTAGGAAAAAATGAACAAGATTTTCTTCATAATATTTGTGAGGAAGTTCTTTTAAGAAATCTTCTGCTTCCTGAGTGTCTTTTATATCCTTGGCAATCTTACGCATTTCGGGAGTTTTGACACCAAGGATAAGGTCTTTTGAGATGTTTGGCACAAGTTTAGACTGAAAATCTCTGTATTTTTCATTCCTAAGTTTCGATAATCTTTCATAAACAGACATTTTAAAACCTCCCTTAATTAGCAGCTACCACTTTCAAGAATATTCAGGGTGCTAATATTATATATCCAATAAGCCAACTTATTATCGCTTTTTCTTAAGGTAAATTGTATCACTATACGTGAATGCATTATATATGATTTCTGTATAAAAATAATATGAATGATATAGACTAGGCTTTTTATCCGGTCATGCAAAAAATATAATCTTTCAAACACTTATTTTTACTAGCATCTGGATACGTAATTATGATAATATTATATGTAAGAAATAAATATTGGTAAAAAATGTTTTTTTATTTCAAAGATCTGTTTCAAATTTTTTGATTATACGATTCATTTAAAAAATTATTAACTATTGCCATAGGGGGGTTATAGCCAGCATGAATCCGATTAAAGAAATTCAAAAACAAAAATACGCCGACTCTTTTAAGGCTCTGAAGATCATCCAGCTTCTGCTGATGGTACTTGTTATTATCGTCTATATTGTTCTGTTTATGTCGATCCCGGATATGCGTGATTACGTGGAGCATTCATATCTTCTCAGGATCACTAATATATCCTTGTTTATCCTGATACTTATTGGAATATTGATCACGATATTTGATCTGTCCAAGTATGTGCCTATACTTACTGAATATGAAGAGCAGAAAAACAAATCCTATCTTGATGCTCTTACAGGTATTCCTAACAGATTCAGTTGTGATCTTGTATTCGAGATGTATGGTGAAAACAGAAAGCTTAATAACGTAGCATGTGCCATCATCGTCATCGACAATCTCATTCAGATCAACAGGGAAAAAGGACGAATCGCAGGAAACCAGGCACTTGTAGACTTCTCCTGGATGCTTGAAGATATCAGCGACGATTATGGATTTGCCGGAAGAAACGGCGGTAATGAATTCCTGTTCATCGTTGAAAACTGTGATGATCTTAAGATGAATGAGTTCTTCCAAAAGCTCAACAAGCGCGTTTCTGATTACAATATGCAGCCGGGTAAAGATTCTATCCATATCAGCTATGCACATGTGCTTAACAGCCAGTTCCATGCAAATAAGTTCTCGGATATCATTGCTGAGGCATATAAGAAGCTTAAAGAAGTTCAGAAAAAATCAGCTTAAAAAGTTTAATGGCAATATTATGGCCCATCGATCTGATATGATCGGCGGGCCTTTTTATATCTGGTATTAAATATAGGAACTGATTTGACATAACCTTTGTAAGTTTGGGTAATATTTGATAACTTGATTACTCAATCCTTCTTAGCTCTAGTAAGTTCTGCTATTCCAAGCTTTGTAAAGTCCACAAAATCAGCCTTTACCGGATCGAGTAAAAGTTTACTTTTGATAACGGTCTCAAGTTCCTTGTAATCTTTCTTACTGTCCATATTGATAAAGTCGATCATGATCATACCAGAGAAATTGCGAAGTCTTATCTGGCGGGCAGATTCTATGGCAGCTTCTATATTGATGTTCAGGAAGTTGTTTTTCTTCTTATCAATAGCTTTACCTGTGTTGACGTCGATCACGTGCATGGCTTCTGTTGACTCTATTACCAGATAAGCGCCGCTGTTCAGCCATACTTTCTTTTGGTATATATTGTCAATTGCTGATGACAAGCCGTACAGGATGTTGATTGTACCATCTTTTGGTGTCAGGAGCCTTGCAGGAACTTCCGGATGATCTTTGTGAAAAGAGCTTGCGTTGTACATTGAAAAGATATCGGTGTCATCTGTGACGACTTCGAGATCTTTAAATGTGCTGTCACCTAACGTATTGCTATCTTGATCATTATCAGTTTCATTTTCTTCAGCTTTATCATTACTCTTTAAGTTATGATAATTGAAACATCTAAGTACCTTTTCAGAAAAATCGCTGTCGCTTGCGGTCTCGTAAAGGCAGGTTGCAACTGATCTTGTTGCACCTATCTTTAAGAGTTCATCAATCTTATCGCAAAGTATGTCGACTTCTTCTCTAACAACGCTAAAAGGATTGGCTTCGAGAGTATTATCGTCTTTGCTTTGTGAGTTCTTCTTGTCAAGAAGGCCTTCACATTCTGTTCTTGCGATAAGTCCGTACTTATCAGAGAGTCTGTTCTTAATAGAGAAGTCATGCTTTAGTATAGCAATTATATCTTTTCTATTCTCTTCAGATAGTTTCTTGGAGCAGCCTGTTCCTTTCTGACCAAGGGTAACGGCTGAATATCTTCCGCTAATGGAAAGCTTAGTCGTCAGAACTACCTGCTTTGTTTTAACAGCAGGCTTTTTGACCTGAACAAGGACTATGTCGCCGTTACGAAGTTTGGGATTGTCTTCGAAATTCCTTGAAACAACAGATGCAGGAACTACATCTTTAAGATCAAGGTAGCCGATATTCTCTTTGACATTACTGCTATCTGACTTAAAGCGCACAAAAGCAGCATCTATGTTGGCAACAATGTTCTCAACGTGGCCTACATAGATGTTTCCAAGATTATCAGAGCTTCCTTGTGTGGTATAGGTAAGCTCTAAGCGGTTATCATCATATGCGCTGATCCTTATTTTTTTATGAGCTTGTTCACTTTGAGTGTTACCATCTTTGTGAACATGTTCATTTAATTTTGGATCTTTTTTACTATTATTAGTATTGTCGCTTTCGCGGGTTATCAGTATTTTCATATCATTACCAGCTTGAAATTATGTTTTAAGCTCAGAAAATCCGCAACTGGTGCGGATTTTTGAGATTGATTTTACTATTTATTTAGATGTTATAAATATACCAATTTATCTTTAATTAGATCATTAACATTACAATAAATGTTCTGATTCGAAATCAAAACTATTGATTTGAAAAAATCCTTACAGATAAATTTTGTACTTTCCTTCGGTATCAGTCATAGGAACTTCGAATGTGCCCTTCTCATCTTCTCCCTTTAAGAAAGTCTCAACTCTGTGAAGTCTTATCGCATTGGGCTGCATCTCTTCGCCGCACTCTCTCATGAAGTTCTCTACTACCATGCCGGGCTTTAAGTGGTCGGCACTTCCTGAACTTACGAAGATGTGGATACAGGAAATTTCATCATCAATATTATTATCAACAAATCTGTATTCAGGATCAGAGAAGCCTTTAAGATCCTTCTTTTTAACAACTTCAGATTTGAAGATAAGAGGCTTCATGTTGATTTCTGTCTCGCCTCTCTTTGTCTTCTTGATAGCAGGAAGATTGTCCTTGGCCATATAAGTTACAAGTCTATCTTCCCAGCCTGCTTCAGGCTCCTTACCTTCACGGAAAGTCATGATCCACTCTGCTGCATCAACAAGGGCCATTGCCTTCTCTGCGTGCTCATCAAGAATGCAACCGTCTAAGATCTCAACACCTTCGTTCATGACACTGTTGAGCTGATAGATCAAAACCTTCATGTCAGGTTCTGAGTTCATCTGGATATCAAGATATTCACCGTCAGATGTAGCTCCAACACTCAAAGGCTCTGCAAATGACAGAACCTGATGAGGGCTGAATCCCTCTGAATACTTGACATCAATATCTGCTCGTCTATTTACCTTCTGAAAATATCTCATAAGATCAAGATGCCCTATAAAACGAATAGGACCTCTTTTACTGAATTTTAACCTTACTTTTACCATTTATTATTCCTTTTTTGCTTATGCAAAGTCGGCTACTACGCCGCTATTAGCTTGAAATGCGCAGTGTCATTTCCTTTTTAGGCCTTTGCGAGCGGCCGGTACTTGCTTTTTAAATACAAAGCTCTGCTTTTGGATTTTAAAAGCTTAGTACCGTTGCCAGCGAGAAAGAGCGAAAGCGTGCCTACAAAGGATTGACACTAGCAATTCATGAAATCAAACAGCGTAGCCGACGTTCTTGTCTGTTTTTGGTTCCATACAGATTCCCACGCCATACTGCTTAGCGCCGCATCCCATACACTGGTTTGCGCAGTTCTTGGAAATCTTGCCTTCCTGAGATGTGTGCCACTCTCTAAGAAGGAATGACTTTGTAACGCCGCAGTCCAGAATATCCCAAGGGAATATCTCATCATCCGGTCTTGTACGACTTACATAGAACCATGGATCGATTCCAAGTTCTTCAAAGGTCTCCATCCATACATCATACTTGTAGTACTCGCCCCATGCATCGTAGAGGCAGCCTTTCTCATAAGCACGAAGGATTGCCTTACAAAGCTTTCTGTCGCCTCTTGCGAATACGCCTTCGAGCATACTTGCGTTGGCTTCGTGCCAGTTGTATTTGATTCTCTTCTGGTTAACCTGAGATCTGATACCGGCTTTGGTCTTGGCTGCTTTTTCAAGGAACTCTTCAGGTCTGCACATCGGCGCCCACTGGAATGGTGTGAACGGCTTTGGAACAAAAAAGCTTGTGCTGGCTGTGATCTCTACAGACTGGCCGTTTCTCTTTTCCTTAGGAACGGTGTCAAAATACTCAGCAGCAACCTTGTTACAAATCTCGCCAATTCCAGCAATATCTTCGTCTGTCTCCCACGGATGACCCAGCATGAAGTAGAACTTAACCTTGTTCCAACCGCCAAGGAAGGCTTCGTGAGAACCTCTTAAAATGTCCTCTTCAGTTACACCCTTGTTGATGACGTCTCTAAGGCGCTGTGTTCCGGCTTCTGCCGCAAATGTAAGTGAACTCTTCTTGATATCCTGAACCTTGCTCATGACATCAAGTGAGAAATTGTCGATTCGAAGTGAAGGAAGCGAGATGTTGACATGCTTACTTCCGCACTCTTTTAACAGGAAATCAAGGAGCTGAGGAAGCTGCTCGTAGTCTGAGGTTGAAAGAGAGCTAAGTGAGATCTCCTCATATCCAGTGTTCTTAAGAAGCTCAACTGCCTGCTTTTCAAGGACTTCGTGGCTCTTTTCCCTCTTAGGTCTGTAAAGCTGGCCAGCCTGACAGAAACGGCATCCTCTGATGCAGCCGCGCATAACTTCGAGAACGATACGGTCCTGAGTTGCTTTGATGAAAGGAACTACAGGCTTACTTGGATAGAAAGCGTGGTCGAGGTCGGTTACGATGTCCTTGGTGATGTGTGAAGGGATGCCTTCAACAGTAGGATTCATGGACTCGATGGTGCCGTCTTCCTTGTATTTGACTTCGTAAAGGGACGGAATGTACATTCCCGGGATTGATGCGGCTTTGATAAGGAAGTCGCGGCGGGAAGTGCCATCTGCCTTGCACTGCTCATAAAGGTCGAATAGGGCTCTGTAGTGGTTTTCACCCTCACCTATATAGAATATGTCAAAAAAGTCTGCGATCGGCTCAGGGTTATAAGTGCAAGGGCCGCCGCCGATTACGATCGGGCAAGACCAGTCGGTACGCTCAGCGCTTGTAAATGGAATTCCTGAAAGGTCGAGAACCTGCAGGATGTTGGTATAGCACAGCTCGTACTGAAGGGTGAAGCCGAGGAAATCGAAATCATGGACAGGGTCCTGGGATTCCAGTGCAAAAAGAGGGATCTTGTTCTCTCTCATGACCTGATCCATGTCAGTCCATGGCGAATAAACACGTTCGCACCATACGTCGTCGTAGGAATTGAACATGCCGTAAAGAATCTGAATGCCCAGGTGGGACATTCCTATTTCGTAAACATCGGGGAAGCAGAATGCGAAGCGAATCTTCACATCCTTAAGATCTTTGGTAACGCTGTTGACTTCGTTACCTATATATCTCTCCGGCTTGGAGCAGGAAAGAAGGATATCATCACTAAGTGCCAGTTTTTCGTTCATAAAATCTCCATATTGCTTGAAAAGTACTGATGTACGTGCTTCATTGTCGCGGGGGTAAGTTTTTGCCTCAGGGCTCTGACAAATATTATCATTAGCCTCACTGAAAATTTTTTGAGTTTTCTAAGGGCCTTCTACGCTGGCGTGGGCACGTTGTACTTTCGCTTCGAAGGCCCTAAGAAAAATCAAAAAAATTTTCAAATCGGCTAATGATAATATTTGTCAGAGTCCTGATTCTAAGTTGTCGCCCGGGTGGTAATGAAGGACGTAGTTTTCTTATCTTCACATATCATACCATATATACGTTAAGCATGCTATGACTAGGAGATTTCTATATTGTATTTATTGCTATTGATAATCTTTTACAGAGACTTCGAAAAGATCATGGACGTTGTTTCCTATAGGAATTGTTGCAAAGTACATTTGGTCGTTATCAAGTTTTTGGATTGCCTTTCTGTCTTCTTAATAAATCTTAAATTTTCCGTTTGGATATTTTTTGCCAAGCCATCCGCATGGCAAGTGACCGGATTCGTATATCTTTAGCATATCGTCATAAAATACGGATTCATAATACTCTTTGTAGGAATATGTTAATGCAATATTTACTATATCGGAGTATATATGATCACCCATTTTTTCTGGAATCCCTAACTTTCTACAGCTCTCTATAATTATGTTCGAGATTCCAGAAATAATATCATCTTTAACTTCATCAACCATTTGATTCCAACAATGATATTTACGTGAATGGTGCAATGACAGAAATCCCGTAAGATCATTGCGGGCATTTATACATGTGTTACCCCATTTGACGTCATCTAACATCTTTTCAATTTCTTTTATTCTTTTTATATAGGTATATTCAAATGATAGATCAAGCTCATCCTGCCTTCCACAATTACTGAGCCAGTTTATTTTAAGAAGCCTATCTTTGATTTCTTTATTAAGAGTAATTTTATCAGCATCTTTGGGGATAAAAATTTCTTCAATTAGTTTTTTGTAATCGTATTTTTCTTCATTCATATTTGTTGCTCTACTTATTAATGATCTTCTCCTTTAACGTTCGCTTGTATCCAATCAATCAACAATTGTATTTCTGAAAGAGCTTTTTTCTAAATTTTCTATTCTAAGCTCTGCTCCATCTTGTAAATAAGCAATGCCCAATTCTTTAATTGCTTTAGAAAGATACTTATCATAGATCCTTTGAGAAGCAATAACTTCACTTACTATTTCATCTGCATTACCGTAAATATTGTCATCATACTTATATATATCAACAGACATTATTATTTACCTCTTTGATTTACAAAAAATCATAATTCTAAACTGACAGATTTATTAGATTCATTTTAGCAATTTCTCGATTTCTCTGACAGCAGCCATGTATCGTTCCTGATACGAACCTTTTATGGATACGACTTGTTTGCCATGAGAAAGTATCAGGTCTTTGATCTGGTTGCTATATTTAAGCCTATCATCTCTAATGACTTCACTTCTGTCTCCGTCCTGAACAAAAGGAACATCCGGCTCAAGAAACAGAATCAAATCATAGGTATTGATGGCATCTATGGCATCGGACAAAGCTTTATTTTTCTCGATCTCAGGATCATTGAGGAAGTTCATGTAAAACTGGGTAACAAGAGCATCGGTATCAACAAACAGTACTTTATTACTGTTTTCTATAGCCTTAATCTCATTAAGCTTATGCTGCAACAATATTTCTGTAAAATCCGCAGATAGCATCATCAGGTCTGTGCCGCTTTTCTCGGAAAGATCTCTTCCAGCCTCATCTATATAATTTGTTGCAAAACGATTTGCAAGATTGATTGTTAATGTGGATTTACCAGTGCTCTCACCGCCCATCAAAAGAACTTTTTTTACATAAAAAGGCTTAACCACATTTGGGAGCCACTCCCAATGCTCATATGGATTCTTTCTAATCTGCGTAGAGCTGATTTCATTTCTGGGGAATCTATGCAGCTCACTATCTGGATAGCACTTATTCCAAAAGCTGTTTTCATCATAATCGTCGCCGCAAAAGACGATATCAATAGGTTTACCAATTTGCTCTTTTACCTTCTTAGCATCTGCATCCCAGCAGTCTTCGTTGTAATCTTCCTTGGAAGCTGTATCGTCCTCAAGCATTATGATACTAACATTCCCGATGTGCTTGGTAAGCTGATACAGCCACCTGTATCTAACTCTGTAATCGATCTCGCTGCGATTAGTGCCAACGCTTAATACTATATATAATTCCTCGCACATGTTGGCTGCCTGTATTATGCAGTCAACGTGGCCCAGGTGCAGCGGATTGAAGGATCCGCCATACATTCCAACTTTATATCTCATTTTTCTTAGCCTCCTTATACCAGCGGAAGAACATGATGAACGCATTTACAAGATACACCGACCACATAGCCAGCGTAGCAATTGTTTCGCCGCCCTGCATAAAATTGACAGCCCACATAAATACCGTGACGACATCAACAACGATCCACAGGATCCACTGTTCAGTAAGACGCTTAATTGAAAGTATCTGAGCTACTATCGATACAACGGTACTCATACTGTCAATATATGGCAGATTACCACCAAGCATCTTAAGAATCATTCCATAGCCAACAATTCCAATCGCTGTAATAGTGTAAAGTATAAGACTTTTTGATGGATTAAGACGTTCTTTAATGACTTCACCTGTTTCAGAATTCATATATTTGCGCCAGGCGATGAATCCTACGAAATTGAGAGGCAGATAGTATAAGACATTCAACATTACTTCGCCATAATATTTTGCTCCGAAAGCAACTATGGCATATAGAATTGTGTTAAAAAATCCAAAGATAAACGATGAACGCTTGCCTTTGCCGGTAAGTATTACGCACCATACACCAGTAAGAGCTGCAAAAAGACTGATCAGCGAATCTTTCCAGTAAATAGATAATCCAAGTATAACAGCTGTGGCAATCGCAAGCCACGCCACATCAAATACTTTCCATCCGGCAAGCTCTTCTTTTAAATAGTTACGTATTGCTTTCATAAATAAATTCCTTTCGGTTGTCGTAGGCGAAAACCCACTGCCAAGGGCGGTGGGAGGAGCCTTGTAATTTCTTCTTTGCTGACGGGATAAAATTTATTCTCGGTATTGTTTTTCAAAAAAATCATATCTCATAAATTATTAACTCTCGCATCATTTAACTCTGAATCTGTCCAGACATATAAACATGCCTTGTTACAGTATAACATCTATAACGCAAAAAATACCTAATACCCTAAATAATCCCAAAGCTTTATCTGATGAAAAAGGCAAGCTCTTAGATTATTTAAAGTATTAGGCACTAATAATGTTTGAAAATATTTCCTGTATATTATCTGCGGGCAAGTTCGTCGGTTACATCTTCCCATGATACTCCCTTTTCTACCATAAGGACCATCATGTGATACAGGTAATCTGCCATTTCGTAGACGATCTCGTTGCCGTTAGCGTTCTTGGCAGCGATTGTGATCTCTGTTGCTTCCTCGCCGCACTTTTTTAGGATCTTATCAAGGCCTTTATCGAAAAGGTAGTTGGTGTAGGAGCCTTCTCTTGGGTTAACCTTGCGGTCTGCGATGACGTTATATACGCTGTCGAGAACCTTCTGGGGGTTCTTCTCAGTATAGTCTTTCTTGGCAATCTCGTTGAAGAAGCAGCTATAGGAACCTGTGTGGCAGGCAGCGCCGATCTGCTTAACTTTAGCAAGGATCGTGTCAAGGTCGCAGTCTGCTGTGAGACTCTTAACGTACTGAAAGTGGCCTGAGGTATCGCCCTTTTCCCAGAGTTCATTACGGGATCTGCTAAAATAGGTCATCTTGCCGGTTCTGAGCGTTGCGTTATAAGCTTCCTCGTTCATGTAAGCGACCATGAGGACCTGATCTGTTCTGTAATCCTGCACTACAACAGGAACCATGCCGTTAGAATCAAGCTTGAAGTCTTCCCATTTGTATTTTGCCTCGAAGGTCTGAACGTCGATTCCTGCTTCGATGGCGAACTTTCTGAGGTCATTGATGTTCTGAGCGTTAGCTGAAAGGGCTGAGCCTGTTATAGCACATACCTGATCTGAAAAAAGAACTGCCAGCGCGCCGCCTTTCAAGTTAGAAAGGTCAGATTCCGGATTGTCGAGATATACGATGTGAGGTATGTCCTTAACGCCTTCTTCAGGAACAACAGGGTTTGATACAAGTTTTTCAGCAAAGCCCGCATTTGAATTAAGACCATCTACAGCCGCAGATTCAGGCATGAAGATCATTAGGCTTGCAAGTTCATTTATTGCAGCTGCATTATCAGCAACTATCTTTCTGCTTTCAGCAGTATCGGCATAGCTTATAACGATCTTGTCCTTGCCGAACTTCTTGGATACTTCTTCAAGTATCTCGGCATTTTCAGCTTTGGAGAAGTTAAGAGCAGCCATCTTGCATCCTGCATACAGGAGCTTTTTGACATCTTCCATCCTTTTTACATTGCCTGCACCAATAACGGGAACATCTGTCTTGGAGCAGATCTCTTTCAGGATATCAAGCGAATCCTCATGGCTCTTATCGTCTGTAGACTGGTCGAATACGATGATTGCGTCGCAGTTAGCGTCATTGTAGCTAACTGCGAGCTCTACAGGATTTTCAGAGATAACAGTCTTGTCAAAAAAGCTTTTGACTGCTTTTTTATCATTCAGGATTATGGATGGAATAAACTGCTTTTTCATATATTTAGGCCTTTCGATATATTTTAAGTCGATATGAATGTATTAAATACAAGTTATTATCTGGTCATATTACCAAGATAATAGATAATACATTTTTGAATCAAAGATTCAAAAATGCAGCAATAGAGCAGGTTGAGTTCACCTTCGGTGAAGGCTCTATTGCCAACAGATTCATTGAATCACGAAACACGCAGTAAATGCGTGTTTCTGTAATTTACGTTCAAGAAGTCATACTTTTTAGATAACTATTCTATGTATTGGTATTCTATAAATCAAAGAGTACCTTTGGTGCTAAGTACGTCTGTGATTCTCTCATCAAACATAGTTGCCTGATCCATTGCTTTAGCAAAAGCCTTGAACATAGCCTCTATCTTGTGGTGATCATTCTCTCCGGAAAAGAGTCTTAAGTGAAGATTGATCATAGCGCCGTAAGATACTGAGTAGAAAAACTCGTTAACAAGCTGGGTATCAAACTCTCCCACCATAGGCGCTGTGAAGCTTGCATCCATCACAAAGTAAGGTCTGCCGCAAAGGTCAACTGCGCACATGGCACATGCTTCGTCCATAGGAAGGATCATTGAGCCGTAGCGCTTTATACCTTTTTTGTCTCCAACAGCCTTAGCTATGGCCTGGCCGAGAACAATGCCGGTATCTTCTACGGTGTGGTGTCCGTCGACATTCAGATCGCCCTTAACTTTAACGTCAAGATCGAACAGGCCATGGCGTCCAAATGCATCCAGCATGTGGTCAAAAAAGCCTATGCCGGTATCAATACTTGTCTTACCTGTGCCGTCAAGGTTGATTGTTACGGTGATGTCTGTTTCTCCGGTTTTTCTTGAGATAGTAGCTGTTCTAGCCATGTGTCATCCTTTCTATAATGAGGACTTTTTAGTTACATCTTTACTATTTGTATGATTTACAGTCTTATTGTAAATCTTTCAATTACTTCATGACTCAAATCTAACCGTAATGCTGTTAGCGTGAGCTGTGAGTCCTTCTTCCTTAGCGAATCTCTCAACGTCCTTGTAAACGGCTCTTAATCCTTCTTCAGAATATGCAATGATGCTTGTCTTCTTTACAAAATCGTCTACAGAAAGTGGTGAGAAGAATCTTGCTGTCTGGTTAGTCGGCAGGATGTGGTTTGGTCCTGCAAAGTAGTCGCCAAGTGGTTCTGATGAGTAGTGTCCAAGGAAAAGAGCTCCGGCGTTCTTAACTTTGGTCATAACTTCGAATGGATTAGCTGTGATGATCTCGCAGTGCTCTGATGCGATCGCATTGGCAGCTTCTATGGCAGCGTCCATGCTTTCTGCAACGAAAGCGTATCCGTAGTTATCAAGTGACTTCTGGATTATCTCTTTACGCTCAAGTAATTCTACAAACTTGTCGATTTCTTCTGAAACCTGCTTAGCTATCTCTTCTGATGTTGTAACGAGGATAGCGCTTGCCATCTCGTCGTGTTCTGCCTGAGAAAGAAGGTCTGCTGCAACCCACTTTGGATTTGCAGTTTCGTCAGCGATTACAAGGATCTCAGAAGGGCCTGCAATTGAATCGATTGATACGTGGCCAAAGCATGCCTTCTTGGCAAGTGCTACGAAAATATTGCCGGGGCCTGTTATCTTGTCTACCTTTGGTATAGATTCTGTTCCAAAAGCCATAGCTGCAATTGCCTGAGCACCGCCTACTTTGTAAACTTCTGTAACACCGGCTATATCAGCTGCTACAAGAGTTCCTGCGTTAAGTGATCCGTCCTTCTGAGGAGGTGTCACCATTACGATACGCTCAACGCCTGCAACCTTGGCAGGTACTACGTTCATAAGAACTGAGCTAGGATATGCTGCCTTTCCGCCTGGAACATATACACCTGATATCTCGACAGGAAGGACTCTTTGTCCAAGGATAGAACCGTCGGGCTTTGTTGTAAACCAGGACTCTCTCTTCTGCTTTTCATGGAATTCTCTTATGTTGGCAGCAGATTTTTTCATAACTTCGATGAACTCTGGATCAAGCTTTTTGTAGGCTTCATCGATCTCTTCTCTTGTAACTTTGATGGTATCCTTTGTGATAACGCACTTGTCGAACTTCTCTGTGTATTCAAAAAGAGCTTTATCACCATTTTCTCTTACATTACTGATTATATCATTTACTGTGTTTTCGTATTCTGTATAGCTTGCAGGGCTTCTCTTTTGCAGTATATCTAGAAGCTCTGATTTAGATTCTTCGGTTAAATTAACGATTCTCATTGGCTCCTCCAAAAACAATTTACAATACTAGAAATTCTAAATTTCTATATAAGTGTACTTATTTCAAACATCAATATCATTTCTAATTCTCAATATTATTTCAATTTCTCAAATCCAATAGATATCTATGATACATTCTGAATAAATGTCATCTTATTTACAATCACTCTGACATCAATGCTTTCTTCATATCTGCCACGATCTTCCTGATTCTCTCGTTCTCCATCTGCATACTTACTGGGTTTACGATAACTCTGGCGGACAACGGGCAGATTTCTTCTAATACTTCGAGGCCGTTAGCCTTTAAAGTTGAGCCTGTTTCTACGATATCGACGATGACATCAGAAAGGCCTACGATCGGTCCAAGTTCTACAGAGCCGTTGAGTTTGATTATATCAACAGTCTGATTTTTCTTATTATAGAAATAGTTCTTGGCAATGTTAGGGTATTTGCTGGCTACGCGTATCATGGCATGATGGCTTAATAGCTCTTTTGCCTGAGGTGGACCAGCTACGCACATGCGGCACTTGCCAAATCCTAGATCCAAAACTTCGTATACGTTGCGCTCCTCTTCAAGTATCGTATCTTCGCCAACGATACCTATGTCAGCTGCGCCGTTTTCAACGTAAGTTGGAACGTCAGGTCCTTTAGCAAGGAAGAACCTGAGCTTCAATTCTTCGTTTGTAAAAATAAGTTTTCTTGTATCCTTGTCAGTAACTTCTTCGCACTGAATACCGCACTTTTCAAGAAGTTCCATTGTATTTTTTACAAGACGTCCTTTTCCAAGGGCGAATGTCAGATATCTCATAATATTCCTCGTTTCTACAAAACTCTCATCATTTATAAGTATCTATTCATAAAATTGACTGATTCACTTTGTCTTGACCATCATTAGGGTATCACCCCGGTCATCAGCATAATAATAGTCAAAAATTCTGATGATTCTTTAAGAATTACTCATGCTTCAACACTATATAGTAGCCCTGAGCTCTTTTGCGCTGTACCTGTGCAAGCTTTTCCTCATAATTAGAATCATTGTAAGTCACAACTTCAGGCTCCTGACTGTAGGGAATGTCTATCTTCTGGTTGTAAAGTGCGCTCATAAGGTACTCAAGATCTACCATGTATCCGATAGCGGGGGCATCTTTTCCAAACTTTGATAAAAGATTATCGTAGCGGCCGCCCTTGGCTATAGCATCACCTACGCCGTAGGTGTAAGCTCTGAACATAACGCCTGTGTAGTAGTTATATTCTGAAAGCATGGCAAGATCGAAGGATACGTTGTCAGAAGCGCCGTATACATCAAGCAGATGATACAGGTTCTTAAGTCTTTCTATAGAAGATCTGGATCTTGAGTTCACAAGATCAGCTGCGCCTTCTTCGAGCTCGTCGGCTGTTGTGAAGTCGGGCATATGGATAAGGATATCTGCGAACTTGGATTCGATCTTACCCTCTTTTACCAGATTATGAAGATAATCTTCTAATGCTGAGTAGTTGCGGCCTGACAGATATTCTCTAAGCTGGTCTTCAGTGTCCTCATCGATTCCGGCTTCTTCAATGATGCCCTTGAAATAATCTGCATCGCCGATCGTAACCTTGAAATCTGTAAGGCCTGTAGCCCTTATAGACTCGATCATCATGGCGATCATCTCGGCATCTGCGTTGACTGAACCGTCGCACATAAGTTCAGCGCCCATCTGGGTATGCTCACGAAGCTTGCCCTGAAGTCTATGGGTGTTGATGAAGATGTTGCCGCTGTAGCAGATTCTCACCGGTTCTGTGTCTTCCATGAAATACTTGGCAATGCATCTTGCAACAGATGGGGTAAAATCAGGGCGAAGGACAAGTGTATTACCTTCGTTGTCGAAAAACTTATAAAGGTCTCTGGCACTTGCCTGGCTTATCTCCTTGGCAAAAACATCAAAGAATTCAAATGTAGGTGTCAGGATATTCTCATATCCGTAACGGTACATGATCTCTTTGATCTTATGTTTTACTGTGCTGCGCTCATAAGATTCTCTGCCATAAACGTCTCTTACGCCTTCAGGTGTATGCACGAGTTCTTTGCTCATAAATACCTCATTTCAATATATGCTTTATTGTGGTAACGTGTTACCTTGCTACCTAATTATCATATTAAACTAGAGTATACTAAACAAAACTGCTTATGTAAAGAAAAAAATAGAAAAAAATTTACTCTCTGGACTCAAGGTCTTTTTGCAAAGCCTCAAGATAAGGTACCAGTCCGTCTGCTTTATGCTTGATAAAATACTCTTCGTCAAGCTCATCTATTCTGAAACTCTTACGGCCTCCCGCCTGAGCTCTGTCCCAGAAACGCTTGAGGTCTCTGAAAGGTAGATAATACAGTTCGTCCCTTGACTTATAATATATTAGGAAAAAAGCTACGCCATCCTGCTTCTCAAAATTCTCCATAAAGGCTACCTGATGAGGGTGAATGTTCTGAAGTGTAAAGGTATCTACAGCACATTCTTTGGCATCAAAACAAACAGGCACACCCTGCACAGCACCGATGTAGTCAACGGTACTCTTCTGGTCAAAATATGCCAGTGTGATGTGTCTGGTCTCTTTATCTATATTTATAGGCGTGATTGGAGTGGGGATTTTTTGGATCAGAGCCAGCTCCTCCATAAGATACTTCTCGTTGGTTCGATTGATCATGTCTTCGAGGATAGAGCCTCGAAGACCTCTAGAATTCCAAGTTGCCATGGGGGTCTCCTTGGGGAAGTCCGTGAAAGGCTTGTATATATTTTTTCCTGGCACGCTCTCGCTCTTTCTCGCTGGCAGCGATACTAAGCTTTCAAAATACGAAAGCTAAGTACCGGCCGCTCAAAAAGGCCTGGAAATAATATATACAAGCCTTTCACTCACTGCCCAAATTTTATATGCAATTAGTATTGTAAACTGGTCGGCTATAGTTATAGCGTGAATCAATCATTTATTTTAAATTTGTCTAATACAAGATTTCTAAACTTAGAATACAGCGGTGCGATGATCTCTTTACCTGCAAGATCACCAAACGCTTCTGGATCATCAGGGAATTCTAGTCTATAACAGTGAAGCAGCTGGCCTTTGAGGCCGTAGGTCTGTTTGAAACTGTCATTGACGTTCTTGTCGCCATATTTAGGATCACCGACAATAGGATGGCCTATGCTAGAAAGGTGTGCCCTGATTTGATGAGTTTTACCTGTTCTGAGTTCTACTTCAAGATAGGTAAGATTCCATTTGGCATTTGTAGAAACGGGGCTGTAGGCGGTTTCGATGTATGATGAATCCTCGCTTTTTAAAGCAGTTTTATCAGTGTTGTTTTCCGCTATTTTATTTGAGTTTTCATTGGTTGATTTATAGTCGACTTCAACTTTTCTTATAGTTACAGTATTAGTCTTAGTGTCCTTTGTCAGATATCCTGATATTTCCTCGGACTTATCGATGATTCCTGATACAACTGTTCTGTAATATTTCTTGAAGGTTCTTTCTTTAAGGCCTTTTGCCATCATTTGGGCGCCCTGAAGCGTTTTAGCGCAGATGACTATTCCGGATGTGTTTCTGTCAAGGCGGTTACTTACTGAAGGTCTGAAAGTGATAAGGCTTTCGGGTTCAATTGTCTTTTCATGAAGAAGGTAGCCAACGATCCACTCATTTAGTGATGTGTCGCCTTGTTCAGCTTTTTGTGTCAGGACTCCGACTGGCTTATTTACAAATAAGACGTCCTTGGTTTCATATATAACTTCTACACCTTTTATACTCTTATAAGCTTTGGTGAATTCTGTAACGGATATTTCTTCGCCTCTTTCGGCTCTTGCAAGTCTGTCGTTGGCAAACTTAAGGAATGTTTCATCAGAAAGCCATAGGGTCACAGTGTCGCCGTTTTCAAGCTTTTCCTGGCCTGTAGCTTTCTTGCCGTTAAGGACTATATTCTTTTTTCTAAGCATCTTATAAATAAAACCGGTAGATGCTTTAGATAAATACTGGCTTAAGAATTTATCAAGTCTCTTTCCGGCTTCATTGTCTTTAATAGTGATTTCTTTCATTCTAACCTCTTGTTGCGAGTAAAACGAGCAACTAATGGTTGAAGTGGCAGCACATGCAACTCCACTTCTCTGAGTTTGAAAATATTATTTTCAAACGCTTAACCTCATGTCACTTGTAACTAATAGTTTTAATTATTATCTATTTACTTACAGTGAAATAGATTTAAGTATGCCTGATACTGTCTGGATAGTTCCGGGAACCCAGGCTTCTTCTATAGCTTTAGGATCTACGCCGTGACTGGCTCTAAGCTTTTCAAGTTCGTCAAGGCGCTTGCAGTAGTCGTCTACGTTAGAGAATATCCTTATTGAATAATCGTGGTATTTGCTAAGGGATATCTGATTCTTGATGTGATCCTGACAATCCTTGATATCCATATTTTTATCTTCTGTAAATCCTGCGATATTCTTCTCTAATACAGTTATTGCGCCTACGTTGAAGGTACTCTTTTCAGAAGTAAGTGACAGGTCATAGATCATATTGAGATCGCCTGCGTGCTGTTTTATCTTATCGTAAGAGCCTTCTGTAAGAGGAATTGCCTTAAAGTACATTATGAGATTTATTACGCTCCATCCAAGAGGAAGGCATCCAAGTGCTGCTACTATTGAAAAGATATTTTTGTTAGTTTTAGTAAGTATAAGTCCTGTAAGGAAAAGTCCTACAGTTATTATTCCCATGATCACTGATCTTATTATTGCTACTTTTCTTTGATATGCGATATGTCCGAAATCGCCTTTTGTTACCCTAGTCATTTGTGTTCCTTTTTTCGTATTTTATTTTGAAAGTGCCGCTACTTCTTCATCTGTAAGCCTTCTGTACTCGCCCAGTGCAAGGCTTTCATCAAGCTTTACATCTCCCATTCTGATCCTGCGAAGGTAAAGAACTTCATTTCCGACTGCTTCCATCATTCTTTTGACCTGATGGAACCTGCCTTCGTGAATTGTAAGATATACAACGGGACGTCCCTGGTCATCGGCTTCGCCTCTTCTAAGTACAGCAGGCATCGTGATATCTGGCGATCCGTCTTTTTTCACATCACCTATATCTACGCCTTGTTCAAGCTTTTCAATGTCGGAGTCTGAAAGTTCGCTCCTAAGGTGCACTTCATATTCCTTATCAACGTGGTGAGCGGGCGATAAGAGCCTGTGTATGAGCTGTCCGTCATTAGTTATCAGAAGAAGTCCTTCTGTATCGATATCAAGTCTTCCGACAGGTGAAAGGTCTTTGATATTCTCATCTGAAAGAAGGTTTAAGACCGTTGTTGTACGGCCATCCTTGGTTGCAGATATTACTCCGTCAGGCTTATTGAGCATATAGTAGCGGAACTTCTCAAATACAAGCTCCTGGCCCATAAAGGTAACTTTATCGGCATTTTCATCTATATGCATATCTGCTTTTTTAACAGGTTGTCCATTTACTGTGACTGCCCCATTTTTGATATGTTCTTTGATCTGTTTTCTTGTACCGATTCCAAAATCGGCTAGAAATTTATCGAGTCTTTGCACGTATTCCTCTCATATACTAAAAAGATGATAGGGGCAAAAAGATCTTTTGCCCCAATCTCAAAGTATTTATATAGTTATTGAATTGTAACTGTATTGCTTACAGTCTTGCCATCATACTGATTGTATACCTGAATGGTCAGGCTTGTAGCCTTGATAGACGGATCTTTGATCACAACAGTATCTGTAGTCTTGGTTCTGTTCCAGCCAACTACGTATGACCAGTTCTTGCCGCCGTCAAAGCTGTATCTGTAATAGATGATTGGTGTATCAGGATCTGAAGCTGTGATGCTTGCTGTGATGTCGCCTGTTGAACGGTCTCTAGTAACAGAATTGATAGTACATACTGTAGGCGGTGTAAGGTCATCGCCCATGACTGTTGTAGGTGTAGGTATATCTACGTTCTTATAAGTTGAATAATCAAGTCCAAGCTTGGTTGATTTAAGTCCGAAATACTTGGCGATGGCTGTTGCATCTGCTATTGCCAGTGTCTGATAAGGATCTGCCTGAGACTTAAGCCATGCAACGTCAGCAGGATGATCAAGGTAGCAGTGCTCAATGATAACTGCGTTTACGTCATAGTTTCTTGCATGTCTGATGATTCCATAGTAGTCGCCATTTGAACCAAGTCTTGTCTTGATGCCTCTTATATAAAGGCCGAGGCTTGAAAGTTCCTGAATCTCAGCAGCTGCGAATTCATATCCGTTCTCATAATACTTGTCATAAGCTGAAACCCAGACTTCTGAACCGCAAAGGTCATGCTCAACAGAAGCATTGAAATGAATTGAGTACATAAAGTCAGCATTAACGCTCTTTGCATACTTAACACGATCTTCAAGAGTAACTTCTGTATCAGATGTTCTTGTCATATATACTGTGACATTATCAAAGTTCTCAAGATATGCCTTGGCATAGTTTGCAGTCTTAAGTGTGATCTCTTTTTCACTAATGCCATTGTACTGGGCGCCAAGGTTTCTATCGCCTGTTCCGCCGTGTCCGGGGTCAAGTACGATAACAACTTTATCTTTGGCAGCATCTACAGTTACTGTTGCACTTTCAGAAGTAAATATCAGAGCAAAAACCATAGCTGTCAAAGAAAGAATACTAACAAATGTCTTAATCTTATTCCTCATCTAATTCCCCTCCGCATACTTAATAATTCAGTATCTTACTCTCTAAAAAAATGCGACCGGTAAAACTACCAGCCGCTTTAAGTTGCAATAAATCATTCTATGTGCCGGATGCAGGATGTATCTAGTACATGTTTAGAAGTTCATGGATGAACTTCTATGTACCCTATACCACTGGAGCATCAAGTGGAAGATCTGCATCGAAGTCCTCTAATCCTGTATCTGCACCAGGTGCTGCAGGAGTGCTCTGCTGTGGAGCCTGCTCAGCATACACAGGTTCCTGCGCCGGAGCCGGCTGAGTCTGAACTGGTGGTACAAGCTCTGCTCTGTTGGACTTAACCATCTCTGCATAATTTGTAAGGTCTGTAAGAAGACCTTCATAATGCTTATTAGTAGAATCAATAGAGCCCTGAAGTATAGCTTCAACCTCTGATAAAAGAGTATCTGTATACTGTACAGCTGATGCCTTCATGTTGTTAGCTTCAACTGTTGCATTATCAAGAAGTGCCTGAGCCTGCTTGGCTGCAGAACTAACAACCTGATTGGCCTGCTCATAAGCCTGACGCATGATCTCATGTTCGTTGATAAGTTCATTGGTCTGAGCCTGAGCGTTCTCAATAAGCTGCTGAGCTTTTGCACGAGCATCATTAAGGATTGCCTCTTTGTTGGAGACAATCTTCTGATATCTCTTTATTTCATCAGGAGTTTTGGATCTGAGCTCGTGAATGAGTTCGTTGATCTCATCTTTATTAACCCTTACATCAGTACTTGAAAAAGGCACCTTCGTACAACTATTGATATATGCCTCGATTTCATCAATCAAAAGCTCGATTTTACTGCTCATGTAAAGTTCCCCCGTTTAATTTAGATGTTTGTTGTATTTTGATTCAAGAGCTTTGAACACATTCTCAGAAACCATGCCTGAAACTTCGCCGCCATAACTAGCAATCTCCTTAACAGTAGAGCTGCTAAGATATGAATAACGAAGGTTAGTCGTAAGAAAGACTGAATCAACATTGTTATGAGAAAGTTCGCGATTAGTCTGAGCTATCTGCAATTCATATTCAAAATCAGTAATGGCACGAAGACCTCTTACTACGATATGAATATTCTTTTCCTTGCAATAATCAATAAGCAGCCCATCATACGAATCCACTACTACGTTCCCAAATTCGCTGACCGCTTCTTTAATCATTTTAACACGTTCATCTACTGAAAACAACGAACTCTTGGCAGAGTTATGCATAACGGTAACAATTACCGTATCGAACATCATTGATGCTCTTTTTATGATATCAAGGTGTCCTAATGTTACAGGATCAAATGATCCGGGATAAACTGCAGTTTTCATGAGTTTGCCACCTTCTTTAAAAAGACGTGTTTGTTATTCTTATATGTCTTTTCTCTCTTGATCTCGTATCCCATTCCTTCTACGAATGAAAAGTCCTCATCCATAGCTGCTTCGCAGATGATGGTTGTAAACTCAGTCACATAAGGAAGTGTGGAAAGAGTTCTGAGTGTATGCTCGTAAAGGTCTGCCTCATATGGCGGGTCAATGAAAATGATATCGACCTCTTTTTCATGAATGGAACGAAGGGCCATTGCAGCATCCTTCTTGATGA
The DNA here is from genome assembly GCF_037113525.1 of Butyrivibrio fibrisolvens. Taxonomy (NCBI): domain Bacteria; kingdom Bacillati; phylum Bacillota; class Clostridia; order Lachnospirales; family Lachnospiraceae; genus Butyrivibrio; species Butyrivibrio fibrisolvens. The sequence goes on from NZ_CP146963.1 coordinate 2,408,033, forward strand.
TAGTTGACTTCTCATCAAAATGGCATTTGTGGACATTGGCTGTGATGCACTTAATGGGCTCGCCGCCTCTGTCTATAAAATAGGCGTGCTTAGCGCCTCTTGAAAGAGCCTCGATCCCGATTCCGCCGCTTCCTGCGTAAAGGTCTACAAATATAGCCCCCGGAACCTCCATCTGAAGCATGTTGAAAAGAGTCTCTTTAATTCTGTCCTGAGTTGGACGTGTATCATCACCTTTCGGTGTAATAAGTGGGATACTACGCGCTTCACCTGCTATTACTCGCATGGCGCTATCCTCCTTTTGTATCTTTAATAATTGATTTTAAACAATCCAATAACAGTTAAATCTTTGGATTATTATTTCATTACTTATTTAAGCTTCAACTTTGAACCCTTAGTATTGCGGCCTGCAATCTTAATTGTTCCTATGTCAAAAGACTTTTCGCCAATAGCTACTTCTCTGGATTCCTCTGGTTTTAAAAGCCACATGTCGCTTACGCTGTCATTCTTGGCAAGGTTCATACCGTGAACACCAACTGCAGTCTTTTTCTGATCAGGAAGTTCTTCAAGCAGGAATCTAAGTGCATAGCCGTTCTCAGTATAGAGTACGCAGCTTTCTTCATCTGTAACTACAGATACGCTTAAAAGCTCATCTCCGTCTGAAAGCTTTGTAGCTGCTACGAGCTTTCTTGTAACGTCGAACTCGCCACCGCTTACTATCTTCATCATGGCTGATTTGGTAACAAAAAGCAAGCGATAAATATTGAGTGATGACTGCGGCAGAACTGCTATGATCTGCTCCTTGGTTGTGTCGTAGTTAGAGACATTATCAATAGGTACGCCCTTGTCACGCATCTTACCTGCAGGAAGATCCTGGACTTTGATGGTATGAAGGTTACCAAGGTGAGTAAATACGCATACTCGGCTTGTGTTCTTGATCTTAAAGCTGTATTTGAAGTCGTTCTTGATAGTGTCAAAGTTTTTATCATAGGTTGTAGCGTCGATTGTCTTTGCATAGCCGAAACGATCCATGATAAATGCTACATCTATCTCTTCTTCAGGCTTTTCTTCGTAGACAGCTTCGTCGAACTGGCCTACTTCAGTTTTTCTCTTCTGTTTATATTCATTACGGATGCTTCTTAGTTCTTCCTGAATTACCATGGACATTGAAGTTCTGTCTTCAAGGATGTCCTCATATCTGTAAATGTTGGCAACTGTCTCTTCATGCTCTTTGATAAGGGCATCAAGTTCAAGACCGATGAGTTTATAAAGACGCATCTCAAGGATGGCATCTGCCTGGCGCTCAGTAAAGTGAAGCTGAGATGCCATAACTACTGACTCTCTGGACTTAAAGTTAATACCGTCTGTAACGCCGTTAACAAGGCAGTCTTTTGCCTGAGCACGTGTCTTAGAGCCTCTTAAGATCTCGATTACAAGGTCGATTACGTTACAAGCCTTGATAAGACCTTCCTGAACTTCCTTCTTGTCAGTTTCTTTCTGAAGGAGTGTTGTATACTTGCGGCGGGCAGTCTCGAACTGGAAGTCAATGTTAGCCTGCAAGATGCTCTTAAGGCCCATTGTCTCGGGACGTCCGTTATAGATAGCAAGCATGTTAACGCCGAATGTATCTTCAAGCTTGGTCTTTTTGTAAAGAAGGTTTGTGAAGTTCTCAACATCAGTATCTTTCTTGAGCTCGATAACGATACGGATACCTTCTTTTGAAGACTGGTTGGAGATATCGATGATGTCGTTTGTGACTTTCTTCTCAGCAAGGGCTGCTACGTCTGCGCAGAACTTACCGATTCCGGCGCCGATCATAGTGTATGGAATCTCGCTGATGATAAGGTTAATGTGGCCGTTCTTAGCCTTTTCTGTCTCAACTTTACCTCTGATCCTGATCTTACCTTCACCTGTTTCGTAGATAGCGGCAAGCTCGTCCTTGTTGATAACGATTCCGCCTGTTGGGAAGTCAGGTCCTTTTACATATCTCATCAGCTGTCTTGTAGAAAGAGTCTCATCCTGCATAAGAGCGATCTGAGCATCAATAACTTCTGCAAGGTTATGAGGCGGTGTACTTGTAGCCATACCTACAGCGATACCTTCTGATCCGTTAACAAGGAAGTTAGGGATCTTAACAGGCAGAACTGCGGGTTCTTTCTCTGTAGCATCAAAGTTAGGGACAAAATCAACTATGTCCTTATCAAGGTCAGCAAGAAAAGCTTCCTGTGTAACTCTGGCAAGTCTTGCTTCTGTATATCTCATTGCCGCTGCGCTGTCACCTTCGATCGTTCCGAAGTTACCGTGACCGTCTACAAGCGGGAGTTCTTTTTTAAAATTCTGAGCCATTACTACGAGACAGTCATAGATTGAACTGTCACCGTGTGGGTGATATTTACCCATTGTATCGCCGACGATACGTGCGCTCTTTCTGTAAGGGCGGTCGTATCTGATACCAAGCTCATACATATCGTAAAGTGTACGTCTCTGAACCGGCTTAAGACCATCCCTGATATCCGGCAGAGCACGTGCAACAATAACACTCATCGCATAATCTATATAAGATTGCTGCATTATTTCAGAATATTCACTTCGAATAATACGCTGTTCTTCCATATATTCCTCGTATCAGTATATTTATTTTTGGTAGTTTGATAATCTATTTCTATGATTATCGCCTTCCAATACTTGGTAATAAAAATCATCGTAGATGATTTTTACTTACCAGAGTTTATAAATCATTTCATTTTTTACTCGGAAAAAAATCATTTTATGATTTTTACTTTCCAGAGTTTGAAAATCATCATATGATTTTCAAACTCATTTTATGCCTGGAAATCGAGTTCCGCGTCGTCTGCGTGGTCGTGTATGAATGCACGTCTTGGTGGAACATCATTACCCATTAAAAGTTCTGTAATATGAGATGCAGTCTTTGCATCATCGATTTCAACGACGCGCATCATTCTGCGCTCAGGATCAAGTGTTGTCTCCCAAAGCTGATCTGCATCCATCTCACCAAGACCCTTATATCTCTGAAGAGTAAAGTTTCCTTTGTGAGTTGCGCGGTACTTTTCAAGCGCCTTGTCATCGTACAGATACTCTTCCTTGCCTTTAGAAGGAATTACCTTGTAAAGAGGAGGCATTGCAATATAAACATGACCCTGCTGAATAAGCTCAGGCATGAATCTGTAGAACAGTGTCAGAAGAAGTGTTGCTATATGAGCACCATCCACGTCGGCATCGGCCATGATTACGATCTTGTTATAACGAAGCTTTGATATATCAAAGTCATTGCCGTAGCCTTCTGAGAATCCGCAGCCAAAAGCATTGATCATAGCCTTGATCTCAGCATTAGCAAGGACTTTATCAATTGAAGCCTTTTCAACGTTAAGGATCTTACCACGTATAGGAAGAATTGCCTGATACTGTCTGTCTCTTGCAGTCTTGGCACTACCACCCGCAGAATCACCCTCTACGATGAAGATCTCGCACTTTTCTGCATCTTTGCTGATACAGTTAGCAAGTTTACCATTTGAATCAAAAGAATACTTTTGCTTTGTAAGAAGGTTTGTCTTGGTCTTCTCTTCTGTCTTACGGATCTTGGCAGCCTTCTCAGCGCAGCTGATGACAGCCTTAAGTGTCTCAAGATTTCTGTCAAAAAATCTTGTAAGCTCATCACCAGTTATCTTGGATACGACTTTACCTGCATCCTGGTTATCGAGCTTAGTCTTGGTCTGCCCTTCAAATCTTGGATCTGGATGCTTAATGGAAATTACAGCTGTAAGGCCGTTTCTAACGTCAGCACCTGTAAAGTTCTGATCCTTGTCCTTAAGGTTTCCAAGTTCTCTTGCATAGTTATTAATGATTGTAGTAAACACAGTCTTAAAGCCTGTGATGTGTGTACCACCCTCAGAGTTATAAATGTTATTACAAAAACCAAGTACATCTTCATGGAAGTCATTTACATACTGGAAAGCTACTTCTACAGAAATGTTCTCGCTTTCGCCTGTAAAGTAAACGATGTCATGGAGAGTCTCAGCGTTTCTGTTCATCTCTTTGACAAAGCCGCGAATTCCTTCAGGCTCATGGAACTCAAGATGTTCCTCTGTTCCGGGTCTTTTATCTTCATAGATGATCAAAAGTTCCGGATTAAGATATGCAGTTTCGTGAAGACGGTTTTTGATATCCTCTTCTCTGAATCTTGTTTTTTCAAAGATTTCAGGATCGGGAAGGAATGAAATTGTGGTTCCATGCTCTCTTGTCTTTCCAACTTCAGGAAGAAGTCCGTTTACAAGCTCAGTTGTAGGAACACCTCTTTCATAAGAATCTTCGTAAATAGCACCATTTTCCTTGATTCTTACTTTCATCCAGGTAGACAGTGCATTAACTACGGATGAACCAACACCGTGCAGACCGCCCGATGTCTTATAAGATGCGTTATCGAACTTACCGCCGGCGTGAAGCATAGTAAGAACTACACGTTCTGCGGTAATACCTTTAGCGTGCATTCCAACAGGAATACCACGTCCGTTATCTTCTACAGTTGCAGATCCGTCTGCTTCCAAAGTTACATGAATTTTGGAACAGTAGCCGGCAAGATGCTCGTCTACTGCGTTATCAACTATTTCATATACAAGGTGATTAAGTCCTCTTGTAGATACGGATCCGATGTACATTCCGGGTCTCTTGCGGACCGCTTCGAGTCCCTCCAGGACAGTAATACTGCCTGCATCGTATTCGTTTGATTTCGACATTAAAAGAAATCCCCCTAACAAGTTATTTTAAGTAAAAGTTGTCAGAAGCTTTTTTTGACAAAAACAACTTCTGACATTTTAGATTGATTATTTAAGAATTTTGGTAATTGTAACAGCCAGGGCTCCCGGTCCTATATGGCATGATACAGAAAGTGAAAGCGGATCCATGTGGATGTCAAATCCAGGGAAAGTCTCTTCGATCATCTTCTTCCACTCGGCAGCTTTCTCATGATCCTGTGTGAATGCTGCATCAATTCTAACGTTTGACGGGTCAAGACCGCCGAAACGCTTCTCAGCATCATCTTTGATCGCATTAAGCATGATCTTCTGACCCTGAGATGTTGTTCTGGCTTTGGCAAAAGAGTCAAGCTTTTCACCCTGAATCTGAAGAACGGGCTTGATCCTTAAGATTGTACCCAGTGCTGCAGCCGCAGGAGTTATTCTACCACCTTTTTTCAGATAGTAAAGAGTATCAAGCATAATGTAGATGCTGGAATTAAACTTATCTGCTTCAAGGATCTCTTTGATCTGCGCTCCAGTCTTACCCTCTTCTGCAAGTCTTATTGCATCAAGGACTGAGTTACGCATTGTAACAGAGATTCTCTGGTTATTAACAACAAATACCTTTCCTTCATAGTCATCGTCCATTGAAAGGCTTGTTGCACTTGCACAAGATGAAGAAAGACCACTACTCATAGGGATGTATACGATCTCGTCGTACTCTTTCAGAACCTCATCCCATAAATCCATAAGAGTTCCGGGGGATGGCTGAGATGTAGATACTTCTTCGTCATCATTTAACTTAGTATAGAACTCTTCCTGTGTAAGATTTATATCCTCTAAATAATCAGTTCCTGCAATGGTGAATGGCATTGGCACAACTTTAATACCAAGCTTCTCACCTTCTGCCTGTGTAATACCACTGTTGGAATCTGTAATTATAGCTATTTTAGACATTAGTATACCTCGCTTTGATTTGATGTCACAAAATCCCTTAATTATATTACCTTGCAGCTGAACCACTGTCAAACGCCTACAACGTTAAGTTTGAATTGATATCCGAAAGAACATCATGTAGCGACTTGTTTTCAGGTAGTGACAGCTCCTGATCGCCAGCCAGGATGCGGTCTGCATCAATGGAGGCTTTCTTTATAAGGTCTGAATCCGCATAAATATCGCCTATGCTGAAGAATAAGTCGCCGCTTTGACGGATGCCGAACATATCGCCGGGTCCTCGCTGTTTCAGGTCTTCTTCGGCTATCTTGAAGCCGTCGTTTGATTTTCCCAATATATCAAGGCGTGCTGCAGCATCTTTAGATTCGGAGGTGTTCAAGAAGATACAGTAGCTTTGGTCTTTACCTCTTCCTACGCGGCCTCTTAGCTGATGGAGCTGGGCAAGGCCGAAATGTTCTGCGTTTTCGATCATCATGACGGTTGCGTTAGGGACGTTGATACCGACCTCTATAACCGTTGTAGACACCAGAACATCTATCTCTTTATTTGCAAAACGTTCCATGAGTTCGTCCTTCTCAGAGGCCTTCATGCGGCCGCTGAGCATGTCGACGGTTATGGATGGGGAAAGAGCTTTACGGAGCTTTTCTGTATAATCTGTGACGTTCTCAACGTCGTTCATCTCGCCTTCTTCGATCATTGGACAGATAACATAGACCTGATGGCCGGATGCTACCTGTTTTTCTATAAATTTGTAGGCTGTGGGCCTGTAATCGGGGCCGACAACGCAGTTCTTTATTGGAAGCCTTGAAGAGGGCTTTTCATCAAGGACTGATACATGAAGATCGCCGTAGAGTATGATAGCGAGCGTCCTTGGAATCGGTGTTGCACTCATGGCAAGAACGTGTGTGCATTCGCCTTTTCCCGCAAACTTCTCACGCTGACGTACGCCGAATCTGTGCTGCTCGTCAGTTATGACAAGGGCGAGATTCTTGTAGTTTACTGAGTCCTGAATAAGTGCATTAGTGCCGATGCAGACATTGTAGGTTCCATCTTCTATGCCTTTTTTATTCTGCTTTTTTTCACTGGCTTTAAGAGAACCGATCATAAGCACAGGCTTAAAAGGAAGGCCGTATTCTTCTGCCATCTTGCAGATATCTTCATAATGCTGCCTTGCAAGAACTTCTGTCGGCGCCATCATAGCGCCCTGATAGCCGTTCTCGACTGTTATGAGAAGTGCCAGGAATGCAAGGATCGTCTTACCTGAACCTACATCACCCTGAACCAGACGGTTCATGACCCTTGTTCCGGTCAGATCAGCTTCAATCTCCTTATAGACCCTCTTCTGAGCATCAGTAAGATCGTAAGGGAGCTTACTTAGAAATTCATCAGCAAGCTCTGATTTCTTCATGATGTGACTGCTAAGAGACTCTTCTTCTGTAAGCTTTAACAGCCTAAGTCTTAAGATGAAAAAGAGAAATTCGTTATAAGCGAGCCTTCTTCTTGCTTTATCAAAAGTATTTTTATCCTTGGGAAAGTGTACACTTCTTATGGCATCCCTATAATCCATGAGATCATTCTCTTTGACCAGATACTCAGGAAGCGGATCGTGCATGTACACCGCTGATTCCAGTGCCTGCTGCATGGCCTTGACCACCATATTGTTAGTCAGCCCCTTTACAAGCGGATATACAGGCTGCATGGTTCCCTGAAGAGAAAAATAATCTTCCGGCTGATATATCTTGGGCTGGTTGAAGCAAAAAAGATTGCCCTTCCTTGTAACAAGACCTCTGAAAATATAAAAATGTCCCTGCTTTAAGGTACTCCTTAAATATGGCTGATTGAAGTAAGTAACCTTAGCCTTGTCAGTAATATCAACTATATCAAAAGTAATAATTGACATATTTCTGATATGTTTGACATAAATATTGCCCGCAATCTGACACCTCACCGCAACTGTATTACCACTCTTAAGATCTGACAGATTCACAACATTCTCAAAAATGTCATAATTCCTCGGGTAATACATAAGCAGGTCTTCAATACGGACAATACCGGCTTTTTCAAATACCTTTGCAGTTTTATCTCCAATCCCCTTGAGGGATTCTACCGTTTCCTTTAAAGAAGCTTCGTTCATGCCATTCCTCCACCTCCTTATAGATTATCACAATATCTGACCCAGTGTAAAAGAAAAGCTTTCGAGTTGGTTTTAGTATTCATAAAAATGAATCCTTAAAAAAGAAAAAGATCTCTATACTTAAAGGTACAGAGATCTTTGAAGTGTTTTTATTAGTCACAAGTGTGACTTTTGTGGTCAACAAGTCAAGCTTGCTGTGAAAGAAGCTCAGTCATCTTCTTGATTACAAGACTAACCTGACCATCACGGCAACGTCTTACGAACTGACCATTATCAAAATAATCCTCTCTAAGAAGCATCGTCATCAGCGCACAGCAAAGATCATAATTTGCATGCGGCAGACGCTTAAGTTCCTCATCTGCAACAACTGGTCCCGTGATCATATAATCGGAGTAATTGTACTTGAGATCTCCCATGTTACCAAGAACATTATAATAGTCTATTGTCTTCTCTGATCCTTCAACTGCTCTTAAAACCTTGATTTTCTCAACGTTCTTCATGCTATCTCCTCATAACCCCTGTATTATTTTTTGATTGAATATCAGCGAGTTTTTATACTCTTAAACTTAATTTTTAAGATATAATTCAGCCCCCTCATATCGAAAATAATTTTATCACAGCATTTTTTAGATGTGGAGTTGGCATTTTTTACAAAAAAGTCTCTCAAATCAAACCCAAAATTCTAATTGACCTTTCTAGTTATAATCAATAAAGCAAAGTCATTTTTACAAATATACGTATAATATATTTTTTATTCTAAATAACAATAATTTACAAACTAAAACATATCAAAAACTCTCATATAGACTCTCAAATTCATCTCATATATGTATCATTTCACCAACCTATAATCCATCAAGAAATCAAACACTCAAATAATAATAACTTCAACTCTCATATCTAATATCGTTTTTTAAATATTCTATTTTGATCCTTAATCCCACAAATCGCGCAATAGATGCGTGTCCTCTCCATCACCTTCCAAAAGACGACGCCCTATAACCTTCAACCGCCTTCCTTAAACCACAATTTCCACGCATCCCCCCGGTCCTCTTTTTCCTTTTTCGGGAACGTTAAGGGGCCTGGGGAGGGGGAGTCGCATCATTTCCTCTGGGGAGTATTTGATCTAAAAATGAGATTTTCTAGCGTTTTTAACATTTTCTCTTGCGCGGAGAAAGTGTCCATCTTTACTTACACTTTCTCCGCGCACGCTAAGAGAAAATGTTGGAAACGCGTCAGAAAATCACATTTTTGGATCTACTCCCCAGAGGAAATGATGCGACTCCCCCTCCCCAGGCGGCATAACCTCCCACAAAAACGAAAAAAGAGCCCGGCCACACACGGCCGAGCTCCTCCAGAATTTTTAAATGCACTTTACTCCAAGGCTTTCGTTGTAATCTGTTTTCTTAGCAAGTTCCTTTACCTTACGAAGCATCCCCGGCATATCATCTTTGCTCTCGCAAAGTGCCACCGGCATTCCAATCTCGTATGATACCTGAATACCAGATTCAAGCAAGGTATTCATGAATTTCTGCTTAGATATTTCACTCATTACTGACCTCCTATCAGAAGCAAATCTTTCCTTTCACCAAGAAAGATTCCCACAAAAATACCGGAAAGGTCAACCCTCTCCGGTATACCTTTACTAACATTTATATTCTGAAGCATTACACTTTCAAAATCTTATTCTGCAGATACGATGTAATAATAAACTGGCTGTCCGCCAGGCTGAAGCTCGATATCACAGTTAGGATATTCGTTAGCTACGCGCTTTCTGAGCTTTTCAGCTGTCTCTTCATCAACATCAGCACCATAGTAGATACTAATGAGCTCGAGTTCCTCGGACATAAGGCCTTTAAGCATTTCAAAGGTTACATCTTCCATCTTCTGACCAACAGAGATTATTCCTTCATCGCCAATTCCCATGTAGTCGCCTTCATGGATCTGCTTGTCATCGATCACTGTATCACGAACGGCATATGTGACTTCACCTGTGTGAACGCCGCCGATTGCTTCTACCATTGTCTCCTGATTCTCTTCAGCAGACATATCAGGTATGAAGTTGATCACTGCAGTTACACCCTGAGGAACTGTCTTAGTAGGAATAACGATTACTTCCTTATCCTCTGAAAGGTCTCTTGCCTGGTTAGCTGCCATGATGATGTTCTTGTTGTTAGGAAGAACAAATACTGTCTTGGCATTAACGTGCTCGATCGCAGTAAGAATATCGTCTGTACTTGGATTCATGGTCTGTCCGCCGCTGATTACTTCATCAACGCCAAGACCTCTGAAAAGTTCTGCAAGTCCGTCACCGGCACATACAGCAACAAATCCATATTCTGCAGGCTCTGCAGCCGGTTCTTCGGCTTTAGCACCTTCCATAGAACCGAAAGCTTCGCCCTTATCATCGTCCCACTTAGCAGCATCGTTAAGTACTGCATCAATGTGCTTTCCTGAAACCTTGATCTCTCCATCAGGATATTCAAACTCAGCAGTCTGAGGAATTGTACGCTCAGCCATTCCTGAGATCTCCTGATCGATCTCATCTACAGTTCCGTTCTCATTCATGTGGAAGAGCTTCTCACGATGCTCCATACGCATGTTATCAACCTTCATGTTTGAAAGCTGACCAAGAAGAAGTGCTTTCTGAATAGCAAGACCAGGATCATTGGTGTGTACGTGAATCTTGCAGATCTCGTCATCTGCAACCATTACGATACTGTCACCGATATCTCCAAGGAACTTTCTGAAATCAGCTTCCTGTTTAGAATTAAGCTCTCTCTTTAAAAGGATAACGAACTCTGTACAATATCCAAATTTGATCTCTGTAGGTGCTTCCTTAGAAACCATCTTCTTAGGAGCTGCAGGAGCTTCTTCTGCGGATACAGGAGTAAGATCGATCTCTTCTCCAAGAAGTGCGCTCATAGCACCTTTAAGTACCTGCACAAGACCTTCTCCACCTGAATCTACAACGCCTGCCTGTTTAAGAACAGGAAGCATCTCAGGAGTCTTATCAAGAACTTCATCTGCATACTTTATAACTTCGTCTGCAAACTTCTCGATATCTGTCTCACCTGCGCTTGCAACTTCTCTGGCCTTATCGCCTGCGCCTTTAGCTACAGTGAGGATTGTACCTTCCTTAGGCTTCATTACAGCCTTATATGCTGTCTCTACAGCCTTATCAAAAGCATCGGCAAGAATCTGAACATCAATTTCCTGGTGCTCTATAAGTCCCTTTGTAAGTCCTCTTAAAAGCTGTGACAGGATAACGCCTGAATTACCTCTGGCTCCGCGAAGAGATCCTGATGAGATAGCCTTACATACTGCAGTCATGTCGCTTTGGTCACATTCCTGAACTTCCTTAGCTGCAGCCATGATAGTCATAGTCATATTTGTTCCTGTATCACCGTCCGGTACAGGGAAAACGTTCAACTGGTTGATCCATTCTTTTTTAGCTTCAAGGTTCTTTGCGCCTGCAAGAAACATTCTTGCGACCATTCTTGAATCAATACTACTTGTACTCAAGCTGGGTTCCTCCTACACAAGTCGATCAGTCGATAACTCGAACACCTTCGACATAAATATTGATCTTCTCTATTTCAAGTCCTGTAAATTCTTCAACCTTATACTTTACAGAGTCGATAAGGTTGTCTGCCACAGCAGAAATACTTACACCGTAAGCAATAATAACGTGGAAATTAAGTACAAGCTTCTTGTTCTGGTTAAGCTCTACGTTGATACCTTTAGTCATGTTATCAGAACGAAGCAGACTTACCAGTCCGTCTCTTATACTAACGTTAGCCATGCCAACAATTCCGAAGCATTCCATTGCAACAGTTCCGGCATATTGAGCTATAACCTCGTTGTCTATGGAAATATTGCCCATATGTGTGTTCAATGATGAAGCCTTCATTGGTTGTCCTCCTTGTTAAATGGCATTTTCTATTAAAAACGACTTCTTGAACATAAATTACAGAAACGCGCATTTACTGCGTGTTTCGTAATTCAGTGAATCAGTCGGCAATAGAGCCTTCGACGAAGTCGAACTCAATTGGCTCTATTGCTGCATTTTTGAATTTCAAATTCAAAAATACATAGATATTAGCATTATATGACAGGATTGACAAAAAATAAAGCGCTTCCCCTAAAAAAAGAAGCGCTTCCGTGTCATTCTCAGAAATAATTAAGCTCTCTCTACAGCATTTGATCTGAGGCAGCTGGTGCATACATTCATTCTGCGTGTAGATCCATTGATCTTAACTGCAACGCGCTGAACATTTGCATTCCATATTCTGTTTGATCTTCTATGGGAATGGCTCACGTTGTTACCGAAATGAACGCCCTTGCCACATACTTCACACTTTGCCATCTTAACACCTCCTGTAAAACTATGTTAACTAATGATAATTTTAATTAAAAATCACATCCATGTACGCATTTGAACAACATAAAAAGTTGTCCTATGCAGTCGCAACAGTGATACTATATCAAAACATTTGGGTTTTTGCAAGAAGAAATTTAATTTTGATAGCATTTTTTTAAAAAAATGCGCTTAAACCCTTCATTTTATGAAGCTTCAACTCTCAGAAGCCTCCTCACCCATAGCATCATCCATCTCCTGCTTAAGCTTTGAATACTCAATGTTAAGCCATTGAACGAGTTCATCATCACCGTTCATATTGTCCGGATGAAAAATCTTCATAAGTGCCTTGTATCTTTTTTTGAGGGCAAGAGGCGAGTCTGCACCCTTAAACAGTACATTCATAAGGCCGGCTGACTGCTCCTGCAGCTTAATATCAGCATTTGCGATATCTTCCTGCAGCATCATCCGCTCCTGCGCTATCCTTTTTTTCTCGATCTCAAGGCTCTTGCGGTCATTACTTAATTTGTCATATCCATCTTTGAGGATCTGCATCTTCTGGTCAAAGAATGAACGGTCATGCTCGAATTCCGCTCTTTGCTCCTGAAGCTTGCGTCCAGCCTCATCGATTTCTTCCTTTAGAGCACTGCGTTCCTTTTCAAGCTTCTGCCACTGATCATCAAGAGCGCTTTCCTGATTCTTCAGCCTGCAACTTTCCTTAAAAAGAAAACGTCTAAGTTCTTCAAGAGAGTTCTGATCTCCGTTACCGAGTAACTCGTCACTTCGTTTCTGATCCATAGCTCCCTCCCATGCTCAAAAACAGTTACTGAGCGTCGTCTCCAAATGCAGCATCAACGACATCCTCATCGCTAGGCATGTCATTCTTGCCGGCGCCCTGGAACTTATTTATAACATCGGGCACAAGATCCAGTATCTTTGTAACTGCATCCTGATTCTTGATATTAACAAGCTTGGTCTGTCCGTTCCTTATAACAAGAACAGCTGTTGGAGACATCTTAGCTCCAAATCCGCCTGCTCCTCTTTTCTTCTTCTCTTCATCCTTGGATCCTGCACCAACTCCCATTGATACATCAACCAAAGGAATAATGATCGTATCTCCAACCTTTGTTGGCTCACCTACAACAGTTTTTGCAGAAAGCATCTGTTCCATGCCTTCCATAAGGGAATCAACTATTCCGTCAAAATGCTTATTCTCCATATATCCTCCAGCTTATGTCCTCTTATTTGCTGATAATACGATTGATTCTTTTCCAAACTTTACGTATATCTTTGTTAAAATACACTCTGGCAGCTGATAAAAGCACTCTCCAAAGAGCAATTTTACCTTTTATATCCACGTCAGCTTCTACGACTTTGTTCTCAAAATCAGGCTCAAGGTCAATATCATAGCTCAAAAATGCATCTGCTATATTAACAGCTGCAAGTACCTGAGCAGTTGTCGCAGGGTCTCCCAGTCCTAATAATATATCGGCACTAAGTTTCTTTGGCTTGACATGTCTTAAAATAAGAAAAAGGTCTTTTTTAGCACACCTGTAAGCCCTTTCAAATGTAGGACTTTCAAGCGTATCCTGAATCAAATCTATTTTATCACACGCCCTTGATATTGTATAGAAAGCTTTTTCTACGGCCATTTCAGGCTTTTCAAGGAAGTCCAGAGTTCCCCAGAAAAGGTCTGAAAGCTTTTCAAAAAAGTCAAATACGGTAAAAATATCAACTCCGTCATCATCTAAGTCGTCTAGCCTTGATGATTTTTTTCTGCCAGATTTTTTACCTTTATCAGAGTCATTAGATAGCGATTCCTGGTTTGAAGAACCTTCCAGATTGCTGGTTTTATCATAATCTCCAGTACTTTCAGGATTACCTTCTGATTCAGAATGATCTTTTCCTTCAGAACGGTCTTTGCCTTCAGAATAATCTTTTCCCTCAGTACGACCTTCGCCTTCAGAATAATCTTTTCCATCAGTACGACCTTCGCCTTCAGAATTTACACTATTTGAAGCATTATCATCAGTTGTACTGCCATCTTCTGATGAATTTCCACTAACTAAAGTGCCTCCGTTAGCAGAATCCGCCTCGTTAGATGCAGAACCGTTTTCGACATCTTTCCTGTCTTCAGGCCCGATTTCCTGCGCATCACCAGCATTTTCCAGAGCCTGTTCCAGTTTTTTCTTGCTGTTTTTACGGTCTTTTTTATGCTGCTTTTCTTCTTTTTTCTTTTTAGAATCTTCTGACTTTGGAAGAATCTTAAAGAAAAGAACTTTAACCCAGAATTCTTTATTCTCAGGGTAGCCGATACCGCCTCTTACAAGGTGAAGTAGCCATGTAAAGCCTGCTTCTGCGCTGACTTTTTCTTTGAAATCAAGATTCTCATCATCCAGATTGCAGTGATCTATAACAGCATGCGCTTTATACCTTATAGGAACAAAAAGTACTATAAGAAGAAGCGCGATTATGATCAAAAGGATCACTAAAATCGTAATCCCTATGATTTTTAAAATGCCAAGAAATACCCCCAGCATCAAGTTTCCTCCTGTGCTCCCATTGTTTCAAGATATCCCAAAAGATCACCATCCATATCGCATTCAGATGCTCTTTCAGAGATAGTTACTATCATATCCAGAGCTTCTTTATAACCTGATGTAAGTCCGTATACATGAACAGGATTATTCCTGTAATACTTCTGTGTCAGAACTGCGCAGTGGACTATATCCAGCTGGTCATGGCGATTTGCAGCCTTGCAGATAGCATAAACGTTCAATTGGCCTGCGCCATGCTGCATTTTCCATTTCACGACTGGAAGGTTTTTTAGAGATGATCCCACATATAGATTTTTATCAAATTCACAGTAATGCTTTTTCAAAAAGAATTATCTCCCATAAATAGCGGCTTCGAAAAAGCCACATGATCTTATTATATAAATCCAGTAGATCACTGAATAATTAAGTCCAGGGCTCAATTACTGCACTGAATTTACTTTAAAGTATTCATCAAAAATACGTTTTGCAACAGGAACAGCCATATGTCCGCCGCTTCCTGCTTTTTCCATAATTATTGTAACACAAATCTGCGGATCGTCCTTAGGTGCAAAACCGGTGAACCAGGCATGTGAATCCGTAGAAAATGTTGAATACTCTGCTGAACCTGTTTTACCAACAGCATTATAGGTTGAATCTTTAAGGCCTTTAGCTGTACCTGATACTACCACCTGTTGCATCATATCCGTAAGTATTGCCGCTTCATCTGCTGTCATGAGCTGACCATATGTTTCGGGGCTGAACTCTTCTACCGTCTTGCCATCAGCTGTTTTTACAGAAGATACAAGATAAGGCTTCATCAGTACGCCGTCGTTAGCTATTGCCATTGTGATCATGTTCATATGAAGAGGTGAAACTGATGTAGCTCCCTGACCGATAGACAGCTGCATCTTGTCCTGATCAGAAAGTGATGTGCTTGCTGTAGCAATGCTCTGTGAATAAGGGAAGTCTACAGGCAGTGCCTGATTAAATAAAAGTCCCTTAAGAGTACCTGCAAACTTATCCTGATCAAGTGAAAGTCCTATATTTGCATAGGATGAATTACAGGACTTCGCAAAAGATGAGTAAAAATCAAGTGCTCCGTGTACCTGATTGTGATAACACTTGATAGTAGAGCCGTTTACAGTCAAAGTTCCCTTACAGGAAAACGTGTAATTCTGATAAGTAGATGGATTTTCTCTTATGTATTCAAGAGATGTAACGATCTTAAAGGTTGATCCAGGCGGATAAAGGCCCTGAGTACATCTGTTTACAAGAGCTGCTGTATCCTTGTCATTAGAAAGAACATTCCAGTCCGCCTTGATGGTATTAGGATCAAAGTCAGGCTTTGAAACCATTGCAAGGATAGCTCCTGTCTTAGGATCAGATATGATAACCGCTCCGTTATAATCTCCAAGCGAATAATAAGCAAGGATCTGAAGACTTGCATTGATCGTAGTATAAACGTTGTCTCCGGGGAATTTAAGCCCTTTATCGTCGTAGGATGCCTTGGTAGACAATGAAGAATTACAGTTAATAAGGTAATACTTCATCGACTTCTCAATTCCCATTGCACCCATATCTGCATATCCAACAACATGTGCAAACTGGTCGTTGTATGGATAAACTCTGGTTTCATTACCAGCTTCGTCTGTCTGTGTATATGCAAGTGTAACTTCATCAGAAGAAATGATAGAGCCTCTGGTATTTTCTGCCTGAAGCGCTGATGCACGCTTGTTATAATCATTCATTACAAAATCAACTCTGTGAGCATAGCTGTACCAGCCTATATATACAAGCATCGCAACAACCAGCCCTGTAAAGAATACAGCTATAAACGCTATCGCTTTGTTATTTTTCAATACTTCCTGCCTCCTTAGGCACATATATTATCCTGAGAAAAAATATTTTTTTACTCTCTCATGCCATAATTCCCCATTGACTGTGCCTGTCTGTATCTTTCAATTGCCTCATAATGTTCGTCAACTCTTATGAGACAGGTCGCTTCATATACTCCTATGGAAAGCATGGTGACCATAAGTGATGTTCCGCCATAACTTACAAGCGGAAGGGTTACACCTGTAAGCGGTATGAATTTGGAACCGCCTCCAACTGTAAGGAATGTCTGGAATATGAGCCAGACAGCAATTCCGCAGTCAACAAGCTTGGACCATTTATCACGAAGTCTTGTTGCTTCTAAAAGTATCATCAAAAACATTGAAACAATGATAAGGATCATTGAGATACTGTAGATAATACCAAACTCTTCTGCTATTGCTGAGAAAATAAAGTCATCTTCAACGTAAGGAATGGTCTGCGGATTACCTTTAAAAAGTCCAAGGCCAAACCAGCCGCCTGAGCTTATGCCAAATAAAGACTGGGTAAGCTGATATCCTGTAGATTCAATGGTAGACCAGGGATCAAGCCAAGCCTGTACACGTACTCTTACATGACGGAACAAAGTAAATCCAACTATGGCGCCGACCATACCGATTCCTATACCTCCAAGAAGGTATACAGGATTTCTTGAAGCCACGAATACAACTGCAAGAAAGATGATAAAAAGAATGGCAGATGCACCAAGATCCCTACTCATCATGAGTATCAGAATATAAAGCATAGCTACGCCAAATGTAATCCCTGCTTCTTTGATGGTCGCTGCCTTACACAGGACGCACGCTAAAAAGAAGATAAAGATAAGCTTTACAAATTCTGATGGCTGGAAAGTTACACCGAAGACGGTAAACGATATATAAGAACCATTAGTAAGAGATCCGCATAAAAGAACAACTCCAAGAAATACAGCGCCAAGTATTGCGTAAAACCATGCAAGATTAGTCAGAATCGGGAATTTGTACACTATCTCGCAGATAACAAACATGGCGATGATCGATACTCCGGCAATGATCATCTGCCTTACAGCCTTACCTGAATCGATTCGCATCAGCATTATAACCGATGTCATCATCAGAAATGCTGCATTATTGATAATAAGTCTGTTACCATCAGGAAAAAATGCGCTGAATAAAAGAAGTAGACACGACAGGATCAAAGCTATACCAATTCCATAGAAAATATAGTTTAAGCTTCCTGTCCTTAAAACGATGGTCACAAAACTTAGAAACAGTATCACAACTAGCATTATGTACTGAAAAGCATAAAGCGGAATTCTTTTCTTTTCACTTTTAAACTTAAGTGAAATAAAGCCGCACAATGCATAAGCAACACTAAGTATGGCGATAACATACTTAGAAATCTCCACAATATATAACTTCATCCAAAAACTTCTCCCTTATTCCGTTCCTCTTTTATAATGTCCTGTGGTGTAGTCTTTGTAAGGCGCTGCCTCATTTTTACCACCAAGAACATCCTCCCAAAAGCCCAGAATGCGCTTTGCATCCTGACCTTTTTCAATCGTCAGATCAACTCTGAACGCAGCGATCTTCTTTTCTCTCGAAAGGCTCTCTGCCTGCTTATGAAGAGAAAGCGGAACGCTATTGTAAATAATATTAAGACATTGCCGACAGTCTGTCAGCACTTTCATAGAATTATTTTTTCTATCTGTAATAACTTCATATGCTGTAAAATTAGTGCCAAGCTTGCCTGAGCAGTTATTAGTAGTCTTCTTGACGCATCCTGCAGAAACCATCATAGGAATGTATCCGTAAAGGCACGCAGAAAAGATTCCGTCTGTATTTGCGAGAAGCTCTCCTATCTCATGTCTGTTAAGTTCATAGGGAATGCAGCCCTCGTCTGCACCTGCTTCTGAAAAGAACATATCTGCAGCGCCGTGATTCCACATATATAAACCGTAGTCACAGACTATTTTTCCATCAAATGATCCGTCTTCATTAAGCGACAGGTACGATAGTTCCTCCATGTTCCTTACAAGAAATCCTTTGAGAAAAGAAGAACATGTATCCCATATCCTTTTTATATCAGCAGTTCCCTGAAGGTTCTTTTCACTACGCATCATAAAAGGAAGCGCAGCGTAGATTTCTATATCCGTTGAAAGATCTTGCAAAGATCCAGGGATATCATCAAGGAACATGTGGTAGTCTACGTATATTCTTGAAGGTCTCCTGGACATGGACGCTACTGCTTCAAGCTGTTCATGGGTTGAGACCAGTATATGTAATTGTTTGTTTATCTTATTTGTCATAACAACCTCATGGGTTAGACCTTGTTTTTGAGTTCGTCCAAAAGCTTATCAGCAGCTTGTCTTCTGAGCTCATTTAATTCTTTTACCGGCATGAAGATTCCCGGATCACTTTCATCCATATCTATGGTAAGGTCCTGGGGCTTTAATTCAAAAAATGTATCGCCAAGCTTCATGATACGGCTTTCGATGTCTTCTTTTAACATAGGACGCTTTGAAGCTTCCTGTACAACCTGACCTGATACTGTAACTGAGATATCGTCGCAGGAAAATGTCAGCATGGACTCGCATCCGGGGTGGAAATAACCGTAGGCAGATATGCTGCGCTTTTTTTCACCTGTAACATACTTATCTCTTATCTTTGCTATAAGCGCGTCATCAGATCCGCTATAGCCTGGGGATGACAAGGTTACCATGTCTCTTGAATTGTGTCTTTCGTAGTAGCCCTGGCTTATCTCGGTTCTAAGATATAGATGTCTTAATACATTAAGATCGACCTCTTCTACTTTGAATGGAGCTTCGGGATCTTCAAGGAACTTGTCTATATACTTTCTGTATATAGATGTAACACCTGCTACGTACTCAGGCTTTTTCATGCGTCCTTCTATCTTGAAGGAGTCAATTCCGGCTCTGATCAGGCTTGGAATGATCTCGATGGTGCACATATCCTTCAATGAAAGCGGATAGAACTCTTCAGAGCTTCCCTGATCTTTAGGACCGGATGACTTTTTGTTCCTGTCATCTGCTATAAATCCGCCCTGGACCTTGTATGGAAGTCTGCATGGCTGGGCACATCTTCCTCTGTTGCCGGACCTTCCTCCAACTATTGAGGAAAAGAGGCACATGCCGGAATAACAATAACACATTGCGCCGTGGATGAAGGCTTCAACTTCGATCTGAGCCTCTTCTTTGATCTGTATCATCTCATCCAAAGAAAGCTCTCTTGCAGGCACGACTCTTACGGCTCCCATTTTCTTAAGGAGTTTGGCGCCATTTACGCCAGTTATGGCCATCTGGGTACTTACATGGAGCTCAACTTTTGGAAAATGCTCTCTTATAAATCCCAATACACCAAAATCCTGTACGATTACTCCATCAAGCCCCGCCTCAGCGAAGGGCGCAAGATAATCGTACAGGTCATTAAATTCTTCTTCTTTTACAAGTGTATTTACAGTCATATAAAGCTTTCTGCCATAAAGATGGGCATACTTAATAGCTCTAATAACTGCTTCTGTATCAAAATTGTCAGCATATGCTCTTGCGCCAAACCTTGTGCCGCCTAAATATACAGCATCGGCACCTGCAGCTATGGCTCCGAGAAATGCTTCATAATTACCGGCCGGAGCTAAAAGCTCGGGACGTTTCAATTCATTCATATTTTTCCTTATCGTCTTCCTTTACCGGAAGAAGACCCTGAACTAATGGGTGTAACTTTGTTCTTTAACTCTGTTTCAAGCTGTATTATCTTTCTTGAATCGTCTTCAAGATTCTTCTCAAGATTCTTGACGTTCTTCTCAGTATTCTCAAGCTTGATCTGAGATGCGATAAGCTCGTGCTTGAGATCATAGAGCTCTTTTTCCTTCTCAGTAGCCTGTTCCTCCAGAAGCTGTATCTGCTTCTTAGCCTTAAAATAATCGTCTGCTATATTGAGCTGAAGGAGTATTGACTGAAGATCTACCGGCTGTCTGTTGAATCCTTCGATCTTACTGCAGTCTGCTATCTTAGTGTTAAGGTATGATGCTACCTTCTGAAGATACTCTTCACTTTCATAACCGCTTAATGTAAGCACCCTTCCACCAATGATGACCTGAGCATCGGTTTTTGCTGACATAGATCTTCCTCCCCTGAAATTTTAATGTAAAAATAAGCATAAATCTGCTTAATATCTATAGAGTCATATATAGATTATAAACTCATGAAAGCCTTGACGCAACAAGGCATTTCATAATACACCAACAAATGTGGTATGGCAAGTGAAGGTTCTGGCAAAGGGGAATATTCCTGGGGATGGCAGCCTATAAATGATTTGGTAGTCATGAAAATAATATTAAATTCAAGGCATGATAGCTGGGATAATATATTCTGGGATTTATAAACTCGCTTCGCTCAGACAGATAAATCCCAAACAGAATATATTATTCCATCTATCAAGCTCTTGAATTTTAATATTATTTTCAAAGACTACCAAATCATTTATAGGCTGCCATCCCCAGGAATATTCAGGTATTGGTCAGGTTTAATATGCATGAATATTGATGTATACTATATTTATTATTTCTATATTTCGGGGGATAGCTATGAAAAAATCTTTTAGATTCTTTAGAGTCATATGTTGTGCTTCATTAGCGCTTTCTCTTATTCTTTGTTCTTGCTCATCACCTCTTATCGGTGGACAAAAAGATGACGCTCAGAATGAAGGAGCACCAGGTGCAGGTAATGCAGATAGTAGCTCGTCTTCTTCAACTGGTAGCAGTAATAATCAGAGCGTAATAACATATAAAGACAACGGGTTCATTGATCTTAACTGTGAATCAAGAAGGATTCTTTTTAACAGTCAGATAAAAGAAGATTCGACATATTTTTATTATGTTTTAAATGCAAAGCTATGGCGTACTTCTAAGAATGATCCGGATGATACGGTATGTCTTTTTCCAAAGGATGATTCATGTTGTGTAGATGGCATGAAATTCGCGGTGTATGGCGGTAGTGTCTTCGTGTTTGCTGAAAAGTATGCGGATTATACCGAAAGCGCATTCAGGATAGATAGTGAGGGCAACGTTTCAGAAATAACGCTTGAAAATGAACTTACATACTATTCTTCTCTGGATATATACAATGACACTTTGTATTTCTATAGTTTCGACAGCGATAAAGGCCTTGTTACTGAAGGATATAAGCTGAACTCAGATGGAAGTATTGGAGATTCTTATAATGAATTCGCAGATATTTCTTTTGATTTTGGAGATGATCTTTTTCCGCTACATATAAGCTTTGGAAGCTATAAGTGTTCGCCTTCTTCTATAGATTTTTTTGGCGGAATGTATTGTATGGATTCGGTTGGCAATAAATCTTCTTTATATTTTGTATCGTCGGACGATTCTACAGCCAGTAAGATCGCAGATATCAGTGATGGTAATATTGCTGCCATTACCAAAGATAAGCTTATAATGCTGCAAAATGATTCTCATGGAAAATGTATTTATACGATTGATCTATCTTCCGGTGAGCGCACTGATCTTCTGAGCACTGATGGATTTAATGAACTTGGCTATGGCCATTCATCTGATATTGAACTTATCGACTATGACGATGAAAATGCATTTATAAAGGTCGATCTGCCTCTTACTGAAGATCCTGTGGCGAATATTTCTTTTGACATTTTGAAGGTTAGTCTGTCTGATGGCAGCACGCAGCTTATTGGAACAATTACTAAAGGGGAAAAGCCGGGATTATACTATTCAGACCTTTACTACAACTTTACATCGAGGGGACTTACCTACACTAATGTTGTAGATGCAAACACCAGTCTTTGCAATATGTCCTATGATGAGATGGGAAAAGAAGTTGTGCTGACAACGCCGGAATATAATTACGACTCTTCTATTTCCGCTCTTTCGGAGTATGGGATTACTTTAAAATCTCTTCACAGTGCGTACTACTATACAGATGATAACTATGACATTATGGTGTTCAGGGCCGACCTTATCGTGCCGCAGCTTCCTGCAACGTCCGATGCATTTATAGAATTTAATGAAACGATTGCTGAAAATCTTGATGTAACTGATATGGCCCAGTTATCGCTTAAAGATGCCAAGTCAATTGCCGAGGATTCTGATCCTTATGATGAATACTCGCCTATGGATCTGTATCCATATACTTACTCATATTACTTTTCAGAGCTTAGTTATCACGATTCAAGGTATGTGTGCCTTACTACTAGCGATTATGAATACTGGGGCGGAGCTCATGGTCTTGGATGGGAGTATTCTTATACTCTTGATATGCAGGATGGAAGGGTTCTTGAACTTAGCGATGTTATCGGGCAGACTCAGGAAGAGTTTGTAGAGCTTGTATGTAGTCATGTGACGGATCTTGATGAGGGGGAACTTTTCTGCAGTTATGATGAAACAGCTCAGCAGATAAGGGACGACTATACATACAATGACTTTAACTGGTTCCTGACGCCTGAAGGGGTGGCTGTAAGGTTCAGATCTTACGAGATCGCACCGTATGTTGCGGGATACCCGGTCATCGTGGTTCCTTACAACGAGCTGACAATGCTTATTCAGCTTGGGGGATGAGGCTGTGCATCATTGTCGTGGGATTCCAGAGGGGAGCTGTTAATAAATAATTTGGGGGTCATGAAAATATTATAGAATTCAAGGCATGATAGCTGGAATTATATATCCCGGAATCCAAACTCGCTTCGCTCAGACATGTGGATTCCTAACAGGATATATAATTTCATCTATCAAGCTCTTGAATTCAATAATATTTTCAAAGACCTCCAAATCATTTATTAACAGCTCCCCTCTGGAATCGTCAAGATTTTGGTGATGCTCAGATTTGCAAAGCTGAAACTAAAATCCTATCTTTTCAAAGTATTTAATTACTTCATTTAAATCTGGCAGTACTGCTTCTGAAAGCCCTTTTATTTCATCATCTGGTTGTCTGAGGTCGGGAACCATTATTGGGTGCATTCCGGCGGCGTGGGCGGCCCTGATTCCGTTGAAGGAGTCTTCTATTACGTAGCAGGTCTTAGGATTTGCGTTGAGTTTGGCTGCGCAGTCTAGGAAGATGTCAGGGGCGGGTTTGCCGTTTATGACGTTGTCGCCGCCAAGTATCACTGTAAAATAGTCGATAATTCCGGCTTCGCTTATCTCCTGTCTGACGATAGCTTCTTTCGTGGATGATGCAAGGCCTGTTGGTATATTATTGCTATTTAGATACTGCAAGATATCTCGAACGTATTTTTTTACAGGTATACCATTGTCATTAATATATTTGTGAAAATAGTTTCTTGTATATGTAACACCTTCTTCATAAGCCTCTATACTGCCAAGCCTTTGGATCATGATCTCTTTTGTCATGGCAGATGTAGTACCTGTACAGGCAAGAACCATATCTCGTACAAAGTCCACATCAAGTAAAGTCTGCCTCGCACGCTCTTCCCAGGCTTTCATGTAGATCATCTCAGTATCAAGAAGAACTCCGTCCATATCGAATATTACTGCTATATCAGAACTCATAAATAACACTCCAAAAAGCTAAGATTAATTACTCAAATTTCATCAGTTCATAGAATATCATTGTTTTTTACTCTTTTAATAACCAGTACACATATGACCAAGACAATCGGAAAGCCGATGCCGGAAAGAATCCCGGCCTGTATGTTGTTGCCTGCAAACTGGGATACATAGCCTATGATCGCAGGTCCGGAAGCACCGCCCAAATCTCCTGCAAGAGCAAGAAGTGCAAACATTGCTGTACCTCCCCTTGGGATAACTTTAGAAGATATGCTAATGGATCCGGGCCACATGATACCAACTGAAAATCCGCATAAAGCGCAGCCAACAAGTCCCATTACAGGCGCCTTGGACAAAGCTGCCAGTAAATAACATATCAAACATAGAATACCGGAAGCGATCATAAAGCCTGTAAGGTCGATCTTCTCGCCAAATTTGCCGTACAAAGTTCTACTTATTCCCATAAGAACAGCAAATCCGCAAGGACCTGCAAGATCTCCAACTGCCTTGGACATATGAAGTGCCGACTCCACAAAAGCAGATGCCCACTGAGACATAGATATCTCAGAAGATCCTGCGCAGACCATCAGCAATATAAAAAGCCAGAATGTCTTTGATCTAAGCAGCTCTCCCATTGTCATGCTCTGATCATCATCCACGAGCTTTTCTATAGGGCAGGTTGCAAAATTAAAGATGTTATAAAATGGGACGATAGCCCAAAGAATAGCCAGTAACTTCCAGTTACCTATTCCAAAGAATTTAAAAAATATTGTAGAAATAAGGATTACGCCTACAGTTCCCCAACAATAAAACGAATGAAGAAGACTCATCATAACGTCTTTATTATCAAAAGGACAGGCTTCGATTATAGGACTCACCAGAACTTCTATAAGACCACTACCTATAGCATATATCGTGACACAGATAAGTATACCTATAAGAGGCGACGGCATTATATCCGGCAGTACTGCAAGAAGTGATAATCCCGCGCAGCAGGTTATCTCCGAAGCAACAATACTAGGTCTATATCCAATTTTGTCTACAACTCTTCCGCATATATAATCAACTATAAGCTGGGTAAAAAAGAAAGTCGTTGAAATAAGCGCCAGCTGTCCAAATGAAATATTGTAATTATCGTGAAATACAATATAAAGCAGCGGAACAAAATTGGCACAGATTGCCTGAACTACAAAACCAAGATAACAGGCAAGTAGTGTCTTATTGTATTTATTTTTATTTTGCATATCAAACTCCAAAATTAAGCTCTATAAAAAGGATGGGACCAAATTCTGCACATTTGATGATATGTGTATGAACAGAACTTTGCTCATTGAAGATATCAAAGTAAGAAACATCCCTATTATTGAAAAAAGACAGATGTTTTCCAAAAATGATAACTCAAAATGCCTGTAGTTAACTTAGTCCCACCTGGGCGGATCGAAATTCCCAAAGCCTTTGCAGGGCAGGATTTAAGAATCCCTATTCGTCCAAGTGGGAATTTTAAATTAATCATTTTACCTTGCAGCATATATAGATTTATGCAAAGAACATCCCAGATTATATTCATGACCGCAGTCAAGACACCTTTCAATACATGAATACTCATTATAGCTATAAATCCTTCCACAAGCGCCGCACATAACTGTATCCTTCTCGTCAGGATCTACAGGCTCAAATTTATGTTCTTCAAGTTCATTGTGGCATTTATAGCAGGCATAAAACTTACCGCATTTATTGCATTTATTAGCTATCACATCTTTATGACTGTGATAATGAATGCACCGCCCTTCACTATCAGTCTGAATGCCATATATTATCTTTATACAATCCATATTATTGATATATCCTAATTTTTTATTTCATATCTTTTTTAGTTCTATTTATTGAGGATACTACACACCCAAACTAGGACTTTTATATCATTTATTCAAACTTCCCACTTGGACGGTTTAATATCACCCAAGGCTTTGCTGGGGCAAGCAGTATATAGATCATTGTCATGCTTTTTAATCGTTTTATTAAATTCATGAGCATGATAGATGGAGATTTCCATTCTTCCCGGGGTCCACCTGTCTGAGCGAAGCGAGTTTGGACCCCAGAATGGGAATCACCAGATATCGTGCCATGAATTATAAAACGATTAACAGCATGACAATGATCTATATACTGCTTGTCCCAGCAAAGCCTTGGGTGATACTGCACCGTTCAAGTGGGAAGTTTGAGTCATTTATTATCAGAGTCTTCCGGCATCTTTAGTCCCATCTGCTCGTACCCTGGTTGTGTTACCACGCGGCCTCTGGGAGTTCTATTGATGAATCCGCATTTAATAAGATAGGGCTCATATACATCTTCTATAGTTCCGGCATCTTCGCCTATAGCAGCTGCCAGAGTGTCAAGACCAACAGGTCCTCCGCCGAACTTCTCTATCATAGTCTTTAAGATCTCGTGGTCTGTGTGGTCAAGTCCCATATCATCTACTTCCAGTAGATTAAGAGCTTCTCTTACTATATCAATTGAAACAATACCATTATTCCTAACCTGAGCATAGTCTCGTACACGTTTAAGTGTGCGGTTTGCAAGTCTGGGTGTTCCACGGCTTCTTCTTGCCATCTCTATGGCGCTTTCTTCGCCAACTTCGATTCCAAGGACTCTTGCAGACTGGATTATGATCTGCGATAACTCTTTTTCATTATAGAATTCCATCCTGTGGATCATGCCGAATCTGTCTCTAAGAGGCGCAGACAGCATACCCGCTCTTGTTGTAGCTCCAACAAGAGTGAACTTTGGAAGATCAAGACGGATAGATCTTGCTGTAGGGCCTTTGCCGATCATGATGTCTATTGCAAAGTCTTCCATAGCTGGATACAGCACTTCTTCTACCTGGCGGGATATTCTGTGGATCTCATCAACGAATAGAATATCACCTTCCTGAAGGCTGTTAAGGATTGCTGCCATCTCTCCCGGCTTTTCAATTGCAGGGCCTGATGTGATCTTGATATTTACTCCCATCTCATGAGCCATGATCTGTGCAAGAGTTGTCTTACCAAGACCCGGAGGTCCGTAAAAAAGGATGTGATCAAGGCTGTCTCCACGCTCCTTGGCAGCTTCTATGTAGATCTTAAGGCTCTTTTTGATCTTCTCCTGACCTATGTATTTATCAAGGCTCTTGGGACGAAGTGAGCTTTCAACGCCTGCATCTTCGCCGGTAAAGCCGGCATCCATCATATTTTTTGAGTTTTTTTCTGTTTGAATGGTTCTTTTGGCCATATCTATCCTCGTGTTTATATTGATTTATTCTAATTTTACTAAAGCTCCCCACTTGGACGAACCAGCATCCCAAAAGTCTTTACAGGGGTAGACAGTATATAAATCTGCATCAGCTGTTTATACTGCATTCTTAAGTTTTAATATAAAGCATTACAATTTTAAAAGAGCTCTTTAAGTGCAAGCTTTAATATAGCCTCGGTATCAAGCTTTTCATCCGAAGCCGAAAGAACTTTTCTAACAGCTTTCATGGCGTCTGTAGCGTTATAGCCAAGGGCAGCGAGAGCTTCCACGGCTTCATCTCTTGAAGATGCATCTTCGCCTGAAGATTTGCCGGTAGATGCACTGCCTGCTGCCTGTCCTATACCTTCTGCACTTGTGATATCTGCATTGGATATCTTGTCACGAAGTTCAAGTACAAGGCGTTCTGCAGTCTTTTTGCCAATGCCGGGGGCTTTGGATATTGTCTTGACATCTCCTGCAAGGATTGCAAATCTAAGATCATCTGTATCAAATACAGAAAGAATCGAAAGTGCACCCTTAGGGCCTATACCACTTACAGTGATGAGCATCCTGAACATGCGGATCTCATCTCTTGTAAGGAAGCCAAAAAGGCTCATCTCATCTTCCTTCACATTCATATATGTGTAGAGCTTAACATTGTCTCCAATCCCCGGCATTCTGTCGCAGGTTGATGCGGATATATTGACCTCGTATCCAATTCCTCCTACATCTATTACCGCTTTATCTATTTCGAGATTTTCAAGAATCCCCTGAACATATGCTATCATAAGATCTCCCTTTACCAGAATGCTTGCTCGTCCATGTATTATCCCAAAGAGCAAGCACTCTATATCTTTTGAACTTACCACTTGATCAAAGCCATGTGGAAAGTTTTAAGTTTTTTATTCAAAAAAACAGCCTGCATCGCAGACCGTTATAATTATAACATAAATGCTGATAATAATCCCGAACAGATATTGGCCGACGCATGAATGCAACAACTTGGAAGAATTGACCCATCGGCCTTTCTCTCATATCCTTACGCCTTGTCACTAGCCACCAGATAAAAGGTATTTTTCAACTTCAGTCCTCTCCTACAAGATGTACAATCTGCTTAACTTCTATATTTAGCAGTATATTCCTCTGTCACTCCACACATGAGCTTCGACGTACCGTTCAGGACCATATTTCCCATCAGGATTCCAGTCCTGCGGAAGGCCATACCTGCCTATCACACCGATTATCTCATCATATGTGTAGATTTTCTTTCTGTACTCTTTGCCATCATTGACTCTGTCGCTGAATGTTGGATGAGAATCTCCATAGGTAAAAGAAACTGTGCGCAGATCCAAGTCGTCAGTATCTATGACTATATGATCACAGTCTTCGAACCAGCTCTGTAGCCACGGGCATTCACCAACCACAAGATAATGAGGGGCTTTTCGTTCAATGATCCCGCCCTTTTTCAGGAACTCATTTCTTAGTATTTCTTCGAACCGCCTTCTGTCAGCAATATAGCTGTCCTGCCTTTTGGCACACATTGTTTCAGGTTTTTCAGACTTTATGGATAGAAGAACCTTTCTAGCTTCTTCCTCGCTTAAATCCGACAGATTACGAAATGGCCCTGTTTTCTTGTCAAAATAGTGGTATAAAAGCATATTATTCCTCCATGACTAGCTCATCTGAGGATTACCTCACTTCTGATTCTGGGAATGATATTCTCACTTATGATTCCAATAAGTATACCTGTTATAAGGCCGCCAATCATCAAAACCGGAAGATAATACAGGATGCCACTTGTCTTAACAACATATACCGCCACAAGCATCTGCCCTATATTGTGGCTTACGCCCCCGCATATTGATACTCCCTTTATAGAAAAAAAATCTGCCTTTTTAAAGATGCACATGGCAGCAAAACTGATGATCGCTCCGGCAAGGCTAAATAAAATGCCGAACATACTGCCAAACAAAAAACCGGAAACAACAATTCTAAGCACGTTTATAATTAGCGCCTGTTGCCATCCGTATAAATATAATACAATAAGTATTGCTGCATTAGGAAGTCCAAGCTTCATCCCCGGAATCCCGAAGGCAAAAGGAATCAGAGATTCGACGTATGATAAAATCAGGGCTACGCCGAGAAGTAATCCAAGATTAGCTGCTCTAGTACGCATTGTGCACCTCTCAATATTATTATCTTAGCTTCCCACTTGGATGGATCAGAGTCCTCAAAGTTTTACAGGGGGATGTTGGTCCATCTAAGTGGGAAGTTTGACTTATCTTAATACTTATAGCCACAATCTGCTTTTTCAGGTCCTTCTACTCCTGACTCATAATGAGCCCTGAACTCCATGTTGATATCGCGGATTTCTTTCTTGCCATCAATATAATCCTGATACATATCAACAAGGCCGGACATACAGCCATCACATGATCCGTTTATATTGCCGATCGACTCAGCTACTATCTGTTCTCTTTGCTCTCTTGTTGTGTCTTTAATTAAAATTGAATCCATATTATTCCTCCATGACGAGCACTTGTGCGAGTCCGGCAATCCGAATATCAGATTCGGATTTGCCATCAAGGCTATTTGAGCTCGTCTCAAATAGCTGTGTGAAAAATTGTCATATCTATACAATTTTTCACACTGACCTCTTTTATTTAATTATTTTGCTATAGTATCTACTTCTGCTTCATCAGCGCCTTCTATGGTGATAACCACTTTGTGAGGAAGGCATATAATACTCTGACCGGACTTCGATATGATGCCCTGCGACACGCACAGCTTATCAGGGCAGTTAGCATCATCAAGATAACACTCACCATTATCAATAACCAGTATATTCTGTCCGCCGTTCTCAGTCTCGATGGCAACTGTCTGGTTACTATACAGGTCATATTCCTGAGTAACTACACCATCTACCAGAATCTGCACTTTAGCGCCTTTAACTGCTCCAACAAAATGCAAATACAGGTAGATACATCCAGCTACTATAACAAGTCCAGTAACAAGTATCAATTCCGCTTTAGTTTTCTTTTTGTCTTTTACCATATATTATTTTCCTTGCCACCTGCATAGGATCAAAAGATATTTTAATCAGAAATTACACTCTTTTTAGAAGGCTCTTTAGAATCACTGCTTCCAAGAAACTGCGAAAGAACAATTGCACCAAACATCAAAACACAGCCTGCTGCTTCGCGAAATGACAGGCTCTGGCCTAGCACTATCCAACCGGACAGTGTTCCAAATACACTCTCAAGACACATTGCAATTGAAGCAATTGCAGGATTAAGATTCTTTTGACCAAGCGCTTGAAGGGTATAAGCTATACCACTACTAAAAATACCTGCATAAAGAATTGCAGGAAGCGCGTTATAGATAGATGCCATGTCAGGCCTTTCCAAAATAAACATAACTATTGTAGCAAGAACGGCTTCGACTATAAACTGAGAAAGCGTAAGCTTAACAGGATCAATTCTCTTAGAATACCTTGATACTGCAAGGATCTGAACTGAAAATCCCAGTGCAGACACAACCATCAAGGCATCACCCATCTCCAGATAGAAGCTCCCCTTCATACACAAAAGGTATAAGCCCACAACAGAAAGCGCAATACAGATCCATAGATTGTTATTAAACTTTCGTCCAAAGAAAACTGAGATAATAGGCACAAATACTACATATAAAGCAGTAAGAAAGCCAGCCTTAGCTACAGATGTATAAGCGATGCCGTATTGCTGAGCAAAGCTTGCAAGGAATATGAAAAGTCCTGCAAGAAGCCCGCCTTTTATAAAGGCTTCTATTTCCTTTTTTCTCTTATCTTTAAGTATAGATGAAGATTTCAAATCTAAATCTGCGGATTCTATTGAATTATCCCTTCCCAAAGAACCCTTCTTATAGACCTTATATTCCTCCCTATCTCTGTATATCACAAAGGGAAGAAGGAATGCGATACCGATATAAGTTCTAAGCGCAAGATATGTCCCGGCACCCACGTATTCCGCTCCAAGACTTTGCGCTACAAAAGTCGTCCCCCAGAAAAATGATGCTACAAGAAGCATCAGTGTATGGGTAAACGTGTAAATTCTATCATTTTGTTTCATTATACGATCCATTTTATCCTTAGATATCTTATTATTGACTTATTACTAATCATTTACTAAATACAGTTGAAAAAGCGCCAAAACCGGAAACAGGCTCTCCTGCTGCATAAAGGTGAGATGTGTCACCAAGTGCCTGAATTCTGAAAAAGGCCTGATTGTGGTATCTCTTTTCCGCATTAACAACTGTAACAGATGATGGAGCCAGGAAAGTCCCGTGCCACAAAGTTACCGGTGATATAGACAGAAGATGCGCAAGCATCACACATTCAACTCCAAGATGACAGAAGAAAACTATAGTCTTATTGTCATCTTCATCCCTTACCTGATACTCCATGATGCCCCTTGTCTGAATATCACCTATCTCTGCAGGAAGATCCGGTTCATCAGGATTCTTATAATCATAGTACTTGCCGTTTCTGGTATATCCGTATGACTTAAGGATATCATCAAGGCCGTTACAAACTTCAAACCACTTAGACTTAATCTCCGGATTGGTCTTGTACAGATCACAGTCATACCACTTGTCTGGATCCAGCATTAAAGGCTGAGTTGTGAAAAACTCCGGGAAATAATCCCACGGAACTCTTAAATCCTTGGTATAGGGATCTTCTACCCTGTAATGAAACTCCTGAAGCCAGTCACAGATCGTAGCCTCCCTGTTAAGAGTTTTAAGCGTAGGCTCCGCCGTATCTTTCGCCCTGCCAAGCGTCGAACAAAAGAACCTGTCTACATCCCAGCTCGCAGTCCTCTTTGCAAGAAGCTGTGCTTCAACTTTACCCTTCTCTGTAAGACCATCTATAGAATAATCCGGCTGTGCATGCCTTATAAAAATCAGTCTCAAAACAAATCCCTCCTATATATCAAAATCAATATACTAAAAACCTCACACCTACCAAAAACACGTCATTCCTTGCAGTAGCGTCAATAATAATAATTTAAACGCTCCAATCATTATATTATTAACATAATCTTTCATCAATTAAAACAAATCAAAAATAGCATCCTCCCATTTTTTTATAGGATTAATAAACTTCCAATAGGTGGCGTGGTA
Organism: Butyrivibrio fibrisolvens; assembly: GCF_037113525.1. Lineage (NCBI taxonomy): Bacteria > Bacillati > Bacillota > Clostridia > Lachnospirales > Lachnospiraceae > Butyrivibrio > Butyrivibrio fibrisolvens. The sequence goes on from NZ_CP146963.1 coordinate 2,440,592, forward strand.
TTCTCAAAGGCCTTGTGGGGGATGCGAATCAAGGGCGGGCAGATTATAAATCATTGCAAAGCTTTTAAATGTTTTATAAAATTCATGAGCATGATAGATGGAGCTATCAATTCTGCCCGGGGTCCGTATGTCTGAGCGAAGCGAGTTTCGGACCCCAGAATGGATAGCTCCAGATATTATGCCATGAATTTATAAAACATTTAAAGCGCAGCAATAATTTATAATCTGCCCGCCCATGATTCACATCCCACACAAGGCCTTTGAGAATACCACGCCGCCGGCGAAAACCCCATTAAAAAACCGGACAGATTAGCTGAATAAGCTGATCTGTCCGGGATGTGCGTATTTCATCATACGGGCTTCCACTTGATGAGCCTGTTTTCAAGTTTTTGAAGGAAAGAATTCGCTACCGCGATCACAAAGCCTATAAGGATGATACCTGCAAACACCCTTGTAAAGTCGATATAATCGGAGAACTTCTTAACATAGAACCCAAGACCTGACTTAGCTCCTATCATCTCAGCCATCACCAGGATCATGAAAGTAACCGAGAACTGAACCCTTATACTCTTGATAATCCCCGGCAGTGAATACGGCAGGATTATCTTAAACAGCATTGTAGGCGTGTCTACGTTGAGAGTCCTGGCAGAATCAAGAATCCTTTTTTCCATACCCTCTATACGTATTATCATATTCATGAATATAGGCCAGAACAGTCCAAAGGCAATAACCGAGATAGACGCCATGTTGAAATTGGGAAGGATCGCAATAAGATACGGCGTGTATACCATAGGCGGTATAGGGCTCACTACCTTGGCTATTGGAAAAAAGAGCTCCCGCAGCCTGTCATTATAGCCGATTATAAGCCCTAGGAAATTGCCCAGAACAAGTGCGATCCCATAGCCAATCACAAGAATTTCAAGTGAGCTTAATATATTCAGAAGCATCATCTGATAGTCTTTTGCAAATATAAAGGCAACATCCTCCATTGCCGGGAAAAGGGTCTTGTTGAGGCTGTCAAAGACTCTGGTACTAAGTTCGATGGCAAGAAACACAATATAGATAACCGTGATTATGTCATTAAAGCTTTTTTTGACTATATTTTTGGTATATAGATTCCTACCAATATATAAAAGCCAGATTCCTACCAGTACCGCAATATATACGGTATTGGATTCCACCTCTCTTTTGCCTTCCACCAAAATCGTAATAAGTAAGTTGGCCAGAAAAAGTACTGTCGGTACAGATAATAATATTTTAACAATTCTATTCACACAGCCACCTCTATTTCATGTTCTTCTATGTAGGAGGCTCCAGAACGACCCTTGCCTTCATCTGCATCGTTGTAGAAAAGACCTACAAGCTCATCATGTAACTTTTTGTAGTCTTTATTTACAAATAGTAAAGACCTGTCTCTTAAATTCCTTATAGAAGCAGGGATTTTGATATCCTTGTATGCACCGCCGGGGCTCATGAAGATGATCCTATCTGCAAGGAAGATTGCTTCGTCTATATCGTGAGTTACGAACACCGCAGTCTTTTTGGCATCTCCATCTTTGCAAAGCTCAAGCGTAAGATCCTGAAGCTCATATCTAACCTTAGGGTCAATAGCTCCAAAAGGCTCATCCATAAGAAGGATATCCGTATCCATTGCAAGAGTCCTTGCAAGAGCAACCCTTTGCTGCATACCGCCTGATAATTCAAAAGGATACTTGTCACCGCTGTCAGAAAGCTCTACTCTGTCAAGGAAGTACTGTGCTCTTTTGAGAATCCTTGCCTTATTTTTTTCCTTACCGGCTTGTTTTATGCCAAAGATTATATTTTTTCTGGCAGTAAGCCATGGGAAAAGAGAATAATGCTGGAACACAACTCCTCTGTCTGTCCCGGGACCTTTGATCTTCTGCCCGTCTATGGTCACGATTCCATTTGTGGGTTTGTTAAGCCCTGATAGAAGTGACAAAAGAGTACTTTTTCCACACCCGGAAGGGCCTATGACGCAGACGAATTCCCCTTTATTAATCTCAAGGTCTATATTTTCAAGTACATTTTTGACAGAATTTCCATTACTGTAATTAAGAGATACATTCTGAAATCTTATCTTACCCATAGTGCAGTCTCCTTTCTTTTATATGATATTTCCTTTTATATAATCTTTTTTCTCAGGAATCGAACTCATTATAGATCTCAAGAAGAGTCTTGTAGTTCTCATTGTCAGGGTACTTGGTCAGTATCTGATCAAGAGCCTTCTTGTAAAGGTCAACATTGATAGCTTCTTTGATCCCGTCTGTACTTGAAAGAGCCTGAGCTTCCAGCAGATACTGCGAGAAGTTAAGAACCTTCTGTCTTGCGGGATCAGGAACATATGCTGATGCAAAGTCGCCGTACAGGACGTCTCTAACATAATCCTCGTCCTGAGATGTAAGATCTGTGAAGATCTTTATTGTTTCGTCAGGATTGGCCAGGATGAAATCATATGCTCTTATAACAGCTCTAAGATATGCTACAAGCTGGTCGCCTTTGGTATCTACGGCATTTTGTGTTGAGCTTATGCGGCAGCACGGGTATGCATGCTCTATATCATCAACGTCTGTTATGAGTTCCAGGCCATAGTCAAGAGCTGTTCTGGCACCGTCTGCAGTTATATATCCAACATCCGCTTCACCCTTGGATACCGACTGTATGATAGAAAGGTTATCTCCAAGATCGACAGATGATACATCCACATTGGAATCTATTCCGATCTCTGACAGATAGTGCCTTACAACGAAGTCACCTGTATAGCTTCTTCCGGTTGCCCAGGTTGCTCCTTTCCAGTTATTTAGATCCTTGAATTTGTCTGCATTTTCAGGCGTAGTGATTATGATACCTCCGGCCTGAGCAGATCCTCCTATGATCACAACTCCTCCTTCACCATCTTCTATGGCCTGAATCGTGTTGGTGATGCCAAGGGGATTAACATCGATCTTGCCTTCCTGAAGGGCTACAAGTGAATCTGCCGAGCTTTGAAGATTCACAAGGTTGACATTGACTCCTTCCTCTTCAAAGAATCCCTTAACATATGCTATCGTGCTAAGACTACTCTTAAATGATGTGGGAAAATAAGCTACGTTTAAAACTTCACCTTGTGCCGATGCTTTTTCTTCGCCTCCTTTTCCGCATCCACTTAGAAGAAGTGTTGCTGCAAGTATGGTAACAAGTATACTTTTTAAATATCTAAAACCTTTTTTCATAATATCTCCTCTTTTGACTGTTTTTTATTATTTCTTTTACTAGACCTTTATAAGACCCTTAAGCAGGATTCTCCTCCTTGGCATATACTTCCGAATATGACTTACCTGTATTATTCTGCTTGAAGTCTGTTATATAGTGATAAGGATCCTTGAGATACCATTCCTTTCTAAAGGGAAGTTCTACGTTATCTTTGAGATTTCTTGAGAACTTGCCGTTTGCAAGGGTTCTTTCAACTCTTCTTGCAACTTCAAATACACCGTTATACCCAAAGTATGAAAAGTTTTCAGAAAATAAAGTCAAGGTTGGTATTCCGCTTTTTTCTACCCAGACGCCGGCTCCTGTATGGGTTATGCACAGGTCTGGTTTTAACCTTTTAAGAAGGTTTACAAGCTCTGATGCCTGTGTTGATACGCTGTTAGTAACATTGCCTATACGTTCTCTGACTTCCTTGAAAAGCTCATTCCCGAATTCGTCATAGTTAAAATGCCTGAAGCCAAGAACCTGGATTCCTATATCATTTAGAAGAAGGGCTGTTGAACCTATCCTTAAGTATCCTCCGCTTACAACGGCTGTTTTACCTTGAAGTCTATTCTTTATTGGCTCTACTGCCTTTAATACCTTCCTACTTTCTTCTTCAATTAATTCTTCTGCCTCTTTTTCAAGGCCGAAGAATGCAGCTATATCTCTTATAAAGCTATTGGTTGAGCTTATGCCGATGGGTATAGAAGGTGTTACGTAGGGCATACCGTATTTTTCCTTAAGAAATTCCACAAAATATATATCATGCACATGGCACAGGCACACGTTAAGGGCTGCATTCGTTACATCTTTAAGCTCTTCCGGAGAGTTGTATTCGATAACAGTCCTTACATAAAGCCCTAGCTTATTTAAAAGACGTATCATCTCTTTTTCATCAAATGCTGAAATTGAGGATGCAACGTAGATGTTTACAGTCTTTTTCTTGCGCTCTTCAAGTTCTTTTTTCTGAGCAAGGTAATCAGGGTTGTTATGATCAAGTCCAAACTCGCCATCGTCATGAGTGAACTTGAAATTCCTAAGGACTCCGTGATATACCACGTCATATGCTGAAGTAAATACCTTGGCCATGAATCCGGGGCAATGAAGAGGAACGAGAATAGCCTTGGTCTCATCTCTGACAGAATCTATGATTCCTTCTATGTCATCGCCTATTACTCCGGGAGCACATGAATTCAGAATGAATATACAGGTGGGATTGTAAAGAGTGTCGGCCTTTTTGATTGCTGCCTTAAGAGGTTTCTCGCCGCCAAGTACTACATCATCCTCAGACATGTTACTACTAAGCCAGATAGCTTCCTCAGGATCAAGGCCTCTTTGCTTAAGTGCAAGCTTAAGCTTACTCTCCTGACTGTGATTTTGAGATCCGCACCCTATAGGGCCATGCATAATGATAACTGAGCCCTTGATGGACATAGACAGAAGCGTTGATACTGTGTTCTGGCAATAGATAGCCTGTGTAAAATCTCTGTTGCATTTCTTAAGGCACCCGCTGCAGGCTCCTGATAGCATATCATCAAGATTGCCGCCATAGGCATTTGTTGTATTTCTTGTATATTCTCTGCTTTTGGGCTCTCTGTTATCGAAATCATGCAGGAATTTATTTACATGGATTATATTTGTTTTTGTATCAGACAACTTTCTTGACCTCCCTTGTTAGCTGTGTATTCAGAATGCTCTCAAACAGCGCTCCTGCGCCTTTAAAGCCTGCAAATCCTTTATTTAATATGATGTTAAAAACGGGATAGCTTACAGGAAGAAGCACTCCGTTATATTCCTGAGCAAGCTTATAATCTATGGAACTTCCAAGAACCAGAAGCGGTGAAAGACGGTCTACATAATCCTCTGATTCCTCGTATGGGTGACGCTGTTCTATAAATCTTCTGATTGCTGTTGTATCCTGCTCGAAGATAAGTTCAGGCTTTTGACCAAAATCGTATTCGTCAAGCTTTGAAGTCAGGAGCTCTTCTTTTTCCTGAGTTAGATGATCAGTGATAAAAATATACCTTGGAATATAACCGATCTCATTTTCAAGATAATTGGCATAAGCAAATGCATCTGTACTGTTTGCGATAACTACTGCATAGCTCTGGGTATCAGTATCTGCAACATAATCTGCTATGCGGTCAAGGTAGCCGTAATAGCTTTTCTTCTCTTTATCCACAAGCTTTTTTATATCCCCTATAGAAAGAGAAAGAGCTGATCCTATGCTATATAGAAACTTTTTGGTTGCTGCCGCGCCTATAGGGAGATCTGTTACAAGATAATCTATATCATGTACTCTCTTGGCAGTCCTTGCTGCTTTTATTCCGTACAATGGGCTTACGACTATGTTAAGAACTGCGCCTCCTGCGCTTAAGATGTTCTCATGGCTTTGATCGGGGGTAAGGAAAGTATTAACCTTAAGTCCAAGTTCTCTAAGAAGCCTTGCAATCTCTTCAAGATTCCCTCTAAAGTAGGGATCGTACCCGGGAACCTGTCCAAGGATATTCACAAGCTTTTCATCTTTTTTAGCCTTAGGGATATAATCTTCAAAAAGCGATGAAAATACTTCATCATATCCGTCATAAGCCTTGCCCTGAAAACCTCCTGTATCTATATATCTGACGGGGACATTGTCCGGGTTCTTAATATTTCTTATAACACTTTCAATATCTTCACCGATTATGTCCGTCATACATGCTGACAAAACCAGAAACAGGTCTCCTTTCATCACTTCAAGTGTAGAATTAATCTGTGTTTCAAGGCGCTTGGCTGCTCCGAATATGACTTCCTTCTCTCCTATGTTGGAACTTGGGATGCTGACACCGCCGCAGTATCCTGATCCCAGATGTCCTCCCAGATAGTAAGCATTGGACAATCCTCCGCCGCATCCCTGTGCTCCATGTATGATTGGAACAACGCCGGGAAGCGAACTTATAGTAGCCAGTGCACCTCCAAGCATGCACGAATATCTTGGTCTTTCTATAGGCTGCATTTTATGATCTCCTTTTAAAATATTTCAGTTTGGGTGTACTGATATGTTCATACTGCCTTTACCAGAACATGTCAGTATATATGCCTTTGTTGTCGGTTATTATATGTGTCATACAAACAAGCCGTCTAATATGCGCTCTTTATAACCCGCTATAGTCGGCCCTAAAAGCCGCATAAAACAAGGCTTTCTTATAACAAGCCTGCATCTAATATTTAAAAACTATACATTCTTGAACATAAAGTCCAAGAATGCAGTAAATAGGCCAATTGAGAATGCCTTCGGCATTGGGCCTATTTACCAACTGATTCATTGAATCACGAAACACGCAGTAAATGCGTGTTTCTGTATTTTACGTTCAATAAATCATACAAATGGTATTAGGGGCATGTATCCCGTTGGGAGCGCGTTATTGCGTGTTGTTTTGTACTTTATAATGACTTAGACAAGTTGATGTATTTTTAAAAATTTTGAATGATTTTTTTGTGGAAAACTGTTGATTGATTTTCGTTTCTTGATAGATTATCATATTCTTCGATTCAAAATTCAAATCAGTGATTATTTATGATATTTAAGATTATGAAAGAGGACCATCATGACATCGAACAGACGTGATCTTATTAACGGTCTGGCTGCAGCCATGGGAGCAGGAACATTTGCAGCTACAACTTATGAAGGAACTAACAGATATGATAAAGGAACAGGAACATTTTACTGCAACGGCCATATCATAAGCCCAAGCATAGTCGAGAAAGCCAGTGAGTTCTTTGAAGCTAATTTAAAGCGCTGCGACAGAAGCACCTCCGAAGGCAACGAAATGTACCTGATATACGAAACCGCAGTAGAAGCCATAAAGCTTATGAGAACCACTAATGCTAACCAGAACTCTTCTATTGTTGCTTCTAACAAGGATCATTAAAATAGATATTCGTAATATCTACTGATACAGTATTAAAGCTAAGAAAAAACTTAAACATGCGCTATACGAAAAATGCTCTCCTAGGCCAATCTGCCTACGAGAGCATTTTCAAACTTTCCAATTACGTAAAAAGATTCCCCGCCTTACTCTACTGGAATCTCGTGGATCCAGCCTTCGGGAGCTTCTACGCTACCCATCTGGATACCTGTAAGTGTATCATAGAGCTTCTTGATAACAGGTCCCATTTCATCCATACCGGATGCAAAGCAGATCTCCTTGCCATGATCATTGATCTTGCCAACAGGGCTTATAACAGCAGCTGTTCCGCACAGACCCATCTCAGTGAAGTTCTCTACTTCTGAAAGCTTAACAGGTCTTTCTTCTACGTTAAGACCAAGGATATCTCTTGCTACAGTTACAATAGATCTTCTAGTGATAGAAGGAAGGATAGAATCTGTATGTGACTTAGGAACTACAAGTCCACCATCCTTAGTAACGAAGATGATATTAGCTCCGCCAGTCTCCTCAATGTAAGTTCTTGACTCAGCATCAAGATATACATTCTCAGCAAAACCTTCTTCATGAGCTGTTACGATTGCATGAAGACTCATTGCATAGTTAAGTCCTGCCTTGATATTACCTGTTCCGTGTGGTGCTGCTCTGTCGAAGTCAGAGATCTTAACTACGATCGGCTTAGCTCCGCCCTTGAAGTAAGGGCCAACAGGTGTACAGAAGATTCTGAACTGATATTCATCAGCAGGTTTAACACCGATTACATTGCCTGTAGCAAACATAACAGGACGGATATAAAGTGTAGCACCGCTACCGTAAGGTGGAACCCAGTCCTTATTGGCAGCTACAACTTCCTCTACAGCCTTTAAGAATCTTTCTTCAGGGAACTGAGGCATCTCAAGTCTTGCAGCAGAATCCTTCATACGAGAAGCGTTAAGATCAGGACGGAAAGTGACTATTTTGCCATCCTTTGTCTCATATGCTTTAAGTCCTTCAAAACATTCCTGAGCATAGTGAAGAACACCTGAGTCCTCGCTTAAGACAACCTTAGAATCTGTTGTTATCTCACCATCATCCCATTTTCCATCTTTGAAATTAGATACATATCTATAGTCTGTAGGTATGTAAGTAAATCCGATGTTACTCCAGTCAAGTTCTTTCTTTGCCATTTCCTGATCCTCTTTTCTTAATTTTTCTCCTCAAAAATAGTCAAAGCAACCATTGCATATTTAATATGCTAGGTTGATTAAAATTATTATAATTCCAAATAAGGAACTGTCAAGAATACAATCTTTAGCAATTTACCAAAAATGATTCTTGATCTTTTTTAACATTAATGCCTGTAGTGTTTTTATTCGTCCTTTTTTGCCTGATCATTATCAGATGCTTTATCAATATGAGCTTTCTTGTGCTCCTCCTTGTGTTTGGATCTGAAGATCCTGCTCCAGGACGATGCTGCCTTCTGAGATCTGTACTTGGTACTACTCGGGTCTCCCAGATAGTGGAAGCTTCCATCTTCGATATAGGCAGTATCAATATAGGTATCCTCATCAGTAGGCAGATTGTGCTTGCACAGATAATGATTGGTAAGTCTTGATATAAGGGCATAGATAACCGCAAATACCGGAACGCCAAGGATCCAGCCAACGAATCCCCAGAGACTTCCAAAGAACATGATGGCAAAGATAACCCAGAAGCTTGAAAGTCCTGTAGAATTGCCAAGAATCTTGGGGCCCAAGATATTACCATCGATCTGCTGCAGTATTACAACGAATATCAGAAATTCCAGTGCTGACCATGGATTGATAAGTACAAGTATAAGTGTACCTATAGCTTCACCAATGTAAGGACCAAAGAACGGGATTATATTGGTTACGCCAACAATGACAGCGATAAGAAGTGGATACGGTATCTTAAGGATAAGGCATCCTATATAACACAGTATTCCTATGATCGCAGAATCAACTATCTTACCGGTTATAAAACCTGTAAAAGTTGTGTGGATAAGTCTTGAAGATGAAATAAGCTCATTTGCTATATCTTCTCTAAAAAAAGCATAGGCCATTTTCTTACCCTTACCGCAGAAGCCCTCTTTGGAATTAAGAACATATACAGCAACAATAAATCCGACAATGAGATTGATGAGGCTGTTAATAACATTAAGCGCCTGCATGGATACTATTGTTATGATCTGAGATATATTCGGAAGGACTGTCTCTTGTATAAAATTGTTAATTCTGATATATATCTGATCCGCTATGGAATTAACAGTACTGATAGTCACAGGATCAGATGATTCCATGAATCTGTTGATCGCAAGGTCAACATTTCTGTAATACATAGGTATATTACGTATGATCTCTCTGATAGACTGATATATCTGAGGGATGATGTAATAAAGGAATGACCAGATTACAAAAATGACTATAGCCATTGTGATCACTATAGCTATATTCCTGATGAGCTGCTTTTGACGAAATTCTCCATATTCGTCTCTTTTAGCACCGGCTTTCTCCCATATCTTTTCAAGGATCTTCTGTTCGATAAAATTCATGATAGGCGACAGTATGTATCCCAGAACAAGTCCTGTAACAATGCCTTCCATACCATTTATTACAGAGTGTATTCCTGAAAGAATGTGATTACCCTTAAAGATGACATAGTAAATAAGCATAACAACAAGGGCTGTTATTATTCCGGTAATACTCCATGTAATCTGATCCTTATCAGGTCTGAATTTCAAATTTGCCTCCTAATAAACTTGATATGACTTTACTATTTAATGGTCAAAAGACATTTCGATCTGAGTTCTATCATAATCGAATACGAATAATGACTTCATAGATCATCTACTATGATCATCTCTTGAATCATCATTAAAATGATTACTGCTCTTCACTATCCATTAATGATTTAAGTCTATATACCAGTTGATCAAGATCTTCTGAAATTATATCCTCAGCCTGTCCGTTATCACAAAGCTTTGCATATGAAGAATCAAGTGGAAGACGTCCAAGTACATCTATTCCTTTAGAAGCTGCATATGAATCAAGTCCGCTCTCACCAAAGATTGAAATCATCTCGCCGCAGTGAGGGCACTTCATATAACTCATATTCTCAACAAGTCCGATAACAGGGATGTTCATCATCTTAGCCATGTTAACAGCCTTGTCTACGATCATAGCTACAAGGTCCTGAGGTGTTGCTACAACAATGATTCCGTCAACAGGAAGTGACTGGAATACAGTAAGAGGTACATCACCTGTTCCGGGAGGCATATCTACAAACATGTAATCTACATCGCCCCAGCAAACCTCTGACCAGAACTGCTTAACAACTCCAGCAATAACAGGTCCTCTCCAGATAACAGGATCTGTATCATTCTTCATAAGCAGGTTAATTGACATAATGTCTATTCCCTTACTTGATGATGCAGGAATAATAAGCCCCTGTTCGTTAACCTGCTTTACACTTGAAACACCAAACATCTTCGGAATTGAAGGGCCTGTAATATCGGCATCCATGATAGCTGTTTTAAAGCCTTCACGATTCATTGCACAGGCTGACATGGCTGTTACAAAGCTCTTACCAACTCCGCCCTTACCTGATACTATTCCTATTACCTTCTTAACGTGTGTTCCTTCTGCAGGATCCACTTTAAAATTCACTGGCTTTTTAGCCGCGAATTTTTTTCTTAACTCTTCGTCTGCCATGCAAACCTCCAATAAATTATTTTGTATTTATATAATTTACGAGGCCTCCGAGGTCAATTATTTTCTGCATAAAAGCAGGGAATGCTTGTCCCTGATAACATTTGCCCGTGGTCTCATCAGTTATGATACCACTATCAAAGTCAATATTCACTACATCACCGGAATTAATTTCTCTGGCAGCTTCAGGACATTCGATAATAGGAAGTCCTATATTGATAGAATTCCTGTAAAAAATCCTTGCGAATGTTTCAGCTATAACGCAGGATACGCCTGCAGCCTTGATAGCTATAGGAGCATGCTCACGTGATGATCCGCAGCCAAAATTTTTGTTGGCAACAATGATGTCGCCGTCACTAACTTTATTTACAAAATCCTTATCGATATCTTCCATGCAGTGTGCAGCAAGATCTTTGGGATCTGTGTTATTAAGATATCTTGCAGGAATGATAACGTCTGTATCTACGTTATCGCCGTATTTAAAAACTCTGCCTTTAGCGTTCTCCATATATAATCCTCCACTGATTATATATTGTTATTTAATTTATAATATATAATCAATAATCTTATTCTTGGGTTCTAATCTAATTCACATTATTTCCGAAGGCTGTGAAAGCTTACCTGTTACCGCACTTGCCGCTGCAACTTCGGGAGATGCAAGATAGATCTCAGAATCGATAGCACCCATACGCCCTACGAAGTTACGGTTAGTTGTAGATACACATCTTTCCTTGCTTGCAAGTACACCCATATAACCTCCAAGACATGGTCCGCAGGTTGGAGTAGAAACAACTGCACCGGCAGTAATGAAAGTCTCGATGAGTCCTTCTTTAAGTGCCTGCATGTATATCTTTTGTGTAGCCGGGATAACTATGCATCTTACGCCATCTGCAACGTGTCTGTCTTTGAGGATAGCTGCAGCCATGCGAAGGTCAGAGATGCGGCCGTTGGTGCAGGATCCGATTACGACCTGATCTATAGCGATATCGCCGATCTCATCAAAAGTCTTGGCATTTTCAGGAAGGTGAGGGAAAGAAACTGTAGGTGTGAGCTTTGAAAGATCGATCTCTATCTCTCTTACGTACTCAGCGTTCTCGTCAGCTTCAAATACTTCGTATTCCTTGCCCGGAGCATGTTCCTCAAGGTACTCTATAGTTTTTTCGTCAACAGGGAAAATTCCGTTCTTGCCGCCTGCTTCAATAGCCATATTGGCAATTGTGAATCGGTCATCCATAGAAAGGCTCTTAACGCCCTCTCCTACGAATTCCATTGACTGATAAAGTGCACCGTCAACGCCGATCATTCCGATTATATGAAGGATAAGGTCTTTACCTGATACATATTTAGGAAAAGAACCTTTAAGAACAAATTTAATAGCAGAAGGCACCTTGAACCATGCCTTACCTGTAGCCATTCCAGCTGCCATATCAGTAGAACCTACGCCGGTAGAAAATGCGCCAAGTGCACCGTAAGTACAGGTATGGGAATCCGCACCGATTATAAGGTCGCCGGGAACTGTAAGGCCGCTCTCAGGAAGGAGGGCATGCTCGATACCCATTTTTCCAACTTCAAAGTAATTGGTGATTTTATTCTTTCTTGCGAACTCGCGAACGCACTTGCAGTTCTCCGCTGACTTTATGTCCTTGTTAGGAACAAAGTGATCGGGAACAAGTGCGATCTTGTCTTTATCGAATACGCCGTCTTTGTTAAACTTCTCCATCTCTTTGATGGCAACAGGACTTGTAATATCATTGCCAAGAACGAGGTCGAGATCTGCCTCTATAAGCTGACCAGCACTAACATAGTCAAGGCCTGCATGTTTAGCCAGGATCTTCTGGCTCATAGTCATTCCACTCATAGTGTATTCTCCTGATTCTTCTTGTTGCAAAATCAAAACTACATTCGGAACAAGATCAATCTTGTTCTTCTATTTTTTTATTATTTTCGCGCGCTTTGAGAAAAACAATATATCCAATAAGTATACATACGCCTATAACTGTAACATATAATCCAAGATAGAAATTAGTAGGTCTGTACTTCACTTCTATCACGTGTTTTCCTTTTTCTACAGGAATAGCCATAAGTCCGTAATCGGCTGTAATGATGTCTACTTCCTTGCCATCGACTGTTGCCTTCATCCCAGGTACATTCGGTACTGAGAAAAAGACCAGCTCGTATTCCTTGAATTCCTTGGTCGTAGCTGTAAATCCATCAGCTGTCGTTGTAAACTCAGTGCAGGCAGATGCTCTTCTTGAGTTGCACAAGGTTCTGAACTCATATATATCAATTTCATCATTGCTAATATCTGATGCACTAAGCCTTGTCATATCCCCATGATATGTGTCTGCAACATCATCGGGAAGAATAAGTACCTTCACAAGAGCAAGATCATTATCTGCCGGATCAGCTGCAATCCAGTCAGACTCTGACGTAAAGTAGTCAAAAGTAAAACCCATAGGTATATAATTAGTATTCTCAAATAAGGTAAATCCGTTCATTTCTTCCTCAGTGCTGACCTGTTCATAGTCAAAGGTGCCTTCACCCTCGAGGAATTCATCTTTATCATTTATCCTTGTATTCTCAACATAGTATCTTGCTGACAAAAGGCAACGTAGTCCTGCTCTGGACAGAGGCGAATCAGATTCAACCGTTCGTTTGATACCCGCTGCGCCTTCATAGAAATCAAATATCTGTCCCGGTACAGTTGAAAGGAAACAGTGAATGGTAGGCATCCCCCATCTCATTTCATAATTGGTCGAGGTCGAATCGGTTTCTATCCTGGAAAAAGAACTTTCGTCTATCGTTGGTTTTGTGTCCAGCATCTGAAGCTTCCACTGTTCCATTCCATAGTCGCTTATAAGAGTGCTTCCGTTTATAAGAATGATCATGGTTCCGATGCAGCCTGCAAATACAGTACCTGCAAATGACAGGTTAACTCTTGTCTTTATTTTCCTTGTCAAGAATATGATAAGTATAAGTATCGAACAAAATATCGCTGTTCCAAGTACGTCGCGCCAGAAGATATCGCTATTTGAAGCCATCTTCATGTAGACAACATTGCCATCATCATCTCTTGAAGGAAGAATCGCGATCACGATCAAGAGAATGAACATGATAATAGTTGCAAGTGTACCGGTTCTGATATTCTCGCCCTTGTCTCTTTCTACCATCTCACAGGTCACAAGGCTCATGATGAGTATTGGCATATAAAACCATCTTGCGTAGTACTGTGAGTTAAATAGAGAAAACATGGAGTTAAGTACCGGAATAAAAGCTATTACCAAAGATGCAACAAGCATCCTCTTTTTCCAGTCAGACTTCCCTTTAAGAGCCTTGAAATAGGCTATAACTCCGGCAAGTCCGAACATCGGAAGGTATACAGCAAGTGATGCATTCTTAACGCCTGATGTAAAGAACAGGGTTCCTCTTCCGATGATGTCAGGAAGCATTATCATGCTCTTTAGTATATCCCAGTACATGTACCCGCTTGAATATACGACCACATCGTATCCCATCAGGATATTGTCAAGACGGCTGTTACCAAGAACACCGTTTGATGCAAGAACCAAAAAGAGTCCTGCTATCATAACTCCGACACATCCTGCCGTCACAAGTCTTAAGAGATTCTTGAAGATATCGCCAATTTTCCTGCCCGGAATGTATCTAAGCAGAAAATACAGCGCAAGGAATATGACCTGTCCGAAGAAGAAATAATAGTTAACAATGCTACAAACGCAGGTCATAACTGCAAAGAATATCCATCTGGATCTGCTTGGTTCAAACTTTGACTGACCCTTATCAAAATCACAGAGATCTTCAAATGCGATCATTAGTAATGGGAAAAAAGCTACTGCATCCGTAAAGTGATTGAACACTATATTGGTTGCGTTGAATCCGCAAAATGCAAAGAGGATCGCGCCAAGCTGAGCTGCCCTGTTGGTCTTTGTATACCTTCTCATATAGAGGAAGGCATTGGCCGCTGCTACACCGTATTTGAGTGCCATCAGAAATGGCATCATATATGGAAGCCAGTTTTCAGGGAAAGGTATTGTGATCCAGAAGAATGGACTACCCATCAGATAAAAAGACAGATCAGCGATCAAATCTCCGCCGAGGTCAAGATTCCAGTTCCAAAACAGTTGTCCATTTCTTATAGCTCTGTGTGCAAGGATATAAAAAGGAACCTGCTGAACATTATAATCACCATAATAAAAGAATAATCCGTTATGTTTGATGATGACATATAATGCCGCCAGAACATACATTAAAGCGCCAAGGAAAAACATGCAAAACCACATTCGGCACTTGCCAAATTCAGGTTTGTTATTGTCTGCTACGTAATTATTGTCCACTTGTATATAGTCTCCCCATAGATTACTGAAATAAAAGCCAACTATATAATAAATATATCTGCCTTTTATTAAAGAGGTGTCACCAACAAGGTGCCACCTCTTTAGTTTAACGTAATCCTGCGACTTTTACAATGTAAGCCCTATGAAATTAGTTGTTAACAAGCTTGTCGCTTTCGTTGTTCCAGCTGTAAAGCTTTCTGATCTCTGTTCCAACTACTTCTGAAGGATGAGCAGCTGCTTTCTTCTTCATAGCCTGGAAGTGGATCTGGCCATTCTTCATATCCTGAATGAACTCTGAAGCGAATGTTCCGTCCTGGATATCAGAAAGGACCTTCTTCATAGCCTTCTTAGTCTCAGGTGTGATGATTTTAGGACCTGTTACATAGTCACCGTACTCAGCTGTGTTAGAGATTGAATATCTCATTCCTTCGAAACCTGACTGATAGATAAGGTCTACGATGAGCTTCATCTCGTGGATACACTCAAAGTATGCATTTCTTGGATCATAACCAGCTTCGCAAAGTGTCTCGAAACCTGTCTGCATAAGTGCGCAAACACCGCCGCAAAGAACAGCCTGCTCACCGAAAAGGTCAGTCTCTGTCTCTGTCTTGAATGTTGTCTCAAGGATACCAGCTCTAGCTCCGCCGATACCAGCACCATAAGCAAGTGCAAGATCAAGAGCCTTACCTGTTGCATCCTGCTCTACAGCTACAAGACAAGGAGTTCCCTTACCAGCCTGATACTCAGAACGAACTGTGTGACCAGGAGCCTTAGGAGCGATCATAGTAACGTCAACATCCTTTGGTGGCTGGATGAGCTTGTAGTTGATATTGAAACCATGTGCGAACATGAGCATGTTACCAGCTTCAAGATTAGGAGCAACATCCTGCTTGTACATATCAGCCTGCTTCTCATCGTTGATGAGGATCATGATTATATCAGCCCACTTTGCAGCATCTGCTGTATTCATAACTGTGAGTCCCTGAGACTCAGCTTTAGCCTTGGACTTAGAACCTTCATAAAGACCGATTCTTACATCACAGCCTGACTCCTTAAGGTTAAGTGCATGAGCATGGCCCTGTGAACCATAACCGATAATAGCAATCTTCTTACCCTCAAGCAGTGAAAGGTTACAATCTTCCTGATAAAAAATTCTTGCTTCTGACATAATAAAATCCTCTCTATACTTTCTTATATATTTTGCACAAAAGAACCAGCATTTAAGCCTTCTGTGCAATTGGTTAATAAGTTACAAACAATGATAAGCAATAAATAATGGGCGAAAACTATGTCATTTCAGGTACAATGCATATGTGTTTCCAGTCAGAAGGGTGCACGAAAGATAACGTCATCCTTTTTATGAAGGCGAATCTGTGTCCCATTCTTCCCTATGGCTGCTAACCTCTCATGTCTAACAGGATCGTACTCCCGTAGGAGTGTCCTAAATTCCTTCGTCCAGCCTACCCATAGTGGGGTGCCGCCTCTGCTCCATTCCAGGGTCATGCCCTATATAGTATGTCTTAGCGGCTTCGCTCTGCTTTGTCATTGCTAGAGAGCACTCCTGTAATCCAGCACCAATTGAACTCTTGGCGGACGTTGTCTGGTACAGTATGTGCTGTTTTAATTAGGCTGCTTCCGGTCTGATGATGTCCCTTCGGAACTTTTCTTCATCAAAGTCACAACCTGTCTGTAGTATTACATAGAACACTCTGATAGCCTTACATGCAACTGCTATCTTTGCCTGCATTCCTCCAAGAGGATTTCTTGTTCTGTTCCTGTAATAAAGGAATACATCTTGAAATGCAGGATTCCAGTTCATCAGTGCACGAGCCGATTCATACATTGTTCTACGTAACTTTCTTCTGCCCCTCTTACTGATTCTTGGCTGCCCTTTTTTCTTTCCAGAACTCTTTTTGACTATCTCTAGCCCTGCAAGCTTCTGTATCTGCTTTGGGTCAGTGAAACGTCCGATATCACCAACCTCTGCTATAAAGCCAATCACAGTACTCATCCCTACTCCTTTAATGGCGAGCAGTTTCTCCACATTCGGTACTTCTTTTACTTTTTCCTCCAGGTATTCATCAAGTCTTTTGAGCTGTTCTGCCTTCAGTATATAGTCATTCACAAGAACCCAAATCTCGAGTCTTGCAGCCTCACCAGCTTCTAAACCTACACTTTCCTGTGCAGCTTCTACCAGGGTCTGAGCCCTCTTTAGCCCTGCTGCACGTACCTTTGCATCACGCCATATCTGATTGATTCCACCTGCCCCAATTTTTAGGATATCCTGTGGAAGTGGTGCACTCTTTAAAAGCATAAGTCCACTTGTTGAATCCCAATCGGAATAACAATCCAGATACTCAGGAAAGAATTTTTGCAACCATCCCTGTATCTGATTAGACAGACGCACATGCTGCTTCATGATCTGGTCTCTACACACAGAGGCTTCTCTAATCTCCGCATATACTCCTTCCGGCAGATAAGAAGTTGAATATCTTCCTTCTTTAACCAACATAGCAATTGTTTTAGGATCCTTTAGATCACTCTTTTCTGGGCTGTTATCATCCAGTTCTTTGCTTCTATTTACAGTAAATGGATTTACTGTTACAAGCTTTACATCATGATCCTGTAAAAACTTCTGAAACGTAAGCCAGTAGCAACCAGTAGGCTCGCAGCCAACAATAACCTTCTTCATTTCGGTCTTATTCATGAGTTCCTCAGTCCATCGAAGGAATGTAAGGAATCCCATTCGGTCGTTACTAAACTTAAACACTCTTCTGGATAGCTCAAATCCCCTCCAGTCAAACGCTCTACAGAAATGTGTCTGTGATCCAACATCAACCCCAACAATCAATGTATTTGCCGTAACTTGCTTAAGTCTGTCATTCTGTGTAAAATTCATTTTGAGAAACCTCCGGTTAGCATAAGATGTTTTTTCATCCGCCAAGATGAACACCTTTATCTTACTTAGAGGTTTCTTTTTATTCAATTGGCGTTATTTCTGAATTACAGGAATGCTCCATCCTTTTTAATATGATCGGCTGTATTAAAATATAGTCGAAATGTCAATTTATATCTATCAACACGGGTAAATATCAACATTTATAGATATATCAAATATTTATAAATACTCGTAAAGATATTCTTTTTTATAACGCCTGAACTTATCTATATCTCTGATCTTATACGTAATCATTGGGTAAGATCATAAATCAATAAGATCTTTAGTATTATTCATCGAGATATACCACGTTCTCGATTCCTCTTCCAAGACCTGCAAGGCCTGTACGTGCAAGCTCTAAGATAGTGTATCCGTCAAGGAGCTTAAGGAATGCGTCGATCTTGTCTTGTCCACCTGTGATCTCGATGATAAGACTTTCATTGGATACATCTACGATATTGCCTCTGAATACGTTAGCAATAGCAATGATCTGCTGTCTCTGGTCTACGTCTGCCTTAACCTTGACAAGTGCAAGCTCTCTGTAAACTGAATCACCAGGCTTAAGCTCATGTATGTCTCGTACATCAACAAGCTTTGCAACCTGCTTCTCAATCTGCTCGAGAATGTCATCATCACCTGAAGCAACGATGGTGATCCTTGTGAATCTCGGGTCAGCTGTTGTACCAGCTGTGATACTTTCAATGTTATATCCTCTTCTGGAAAAGAGTCCGGATATTCTGCTAAGGGTTCCTGATGTGTTATCAACGAGAAGCTGGAACACCTTTTTATATGTCTTAACCTCAGTATCTGCCATATTCCTTTACCTCTTTAAAGTGTGAAATATTATATTGAATAATGGTGAAATTTTGATCCCCAAACATCAATTTAGGTCAATTATATCCGTGCAATTTTAATGCGTCAATATGAAGAATTTAATGACTTTATCATTACAAAATTAATATTATCGTATTACCGTTTACTTTGCAACGTCGTCTCATGGGTCATTGACCATGCAATACATTATCACTTTAAACCATAAAAGTCAAGCTTATTTTGCAGCCTTTGAACGACTTATTCTATTTCTAAATGCCCAAAAATAAATGACAGAAAAAAATAAACGGAAGAAAAAAGCTGCCGTTACGCCAGTTCGTAACGACAGCTTTGTAGATTGCATTATATACCGGCTTATTGCCAGTTTTTTTACCAATAAGATCTAATGATCATTGATTCACAAGTTCTTGGTTTTAAAACTCAAGTGATTCAAGAAGGTGATAATACTGAGCAAGGTACTCAGAATTTTCAATATCCTCTGATATGAAGATTACGATACCGATTCCAGATCCGCCTGTTTCAAATACCATGATATCCATTTCCATATCCGAACCATCAACAGGTCCTCTTACGTTCTCAGCGTATCCTCCGTTAACAGTACCCTTCTTTATATCTTTCTCATCATAAGAAACTCCATATGAATCTGCAACGTAGATAAGAACGCTATCAATTCCCTGTTTGAGCTGGGAATCTGTCAGGCTTGTAGTATCAACTTCTGAGTACATTACGAGAATACCGGACATTGCATTCTTATCAGGAGCATAAATATATCCGGACATATCATCTGACATATCTACTTCCTGTCCATACCAGTCTTCCGGTACTTCATATGTCAGAGCTCCGTATGTATCAGTTATATACTTGGTCTTGTCATCTTCTGTTACATCATCATCTGTATCAGTAAAGTCGAAATCGCCCATCTCAAGGAGACCGCCAAGATACAGCATGAAACTGGTGTATACGTTAACTGTCTCATCATCAAGATCTTCAAAATCAGGATCGATATCTACGCCTGTATCAAACTCTACAAATGTAAGTGAGTACTCAAGCTTATCCATTGTAAACTCGATATCATCTGCGCCTGTATATGTTCTTAATGAATCCTGTAAAGGCTCATCCTGGATATCAGTAAACTCTGTCTCAACCTTCACAAGCTGAGCATCCTCTTTTGAAACATAAATAGTTACTGTGCAAAGATCAGTATCTCCATTGTAAATACCTGAAATAGGAGAAAATACGCCGCTGATACCGCCCTGATCATAGGTATCTTCGCTGACATAAACGTAGCACTCAACACCGTCAACTTTTTCTGTCTTATCCTGAAGCTCAGCCTTATAGACATCATAATCATAAAAACCTAAGAGCTCAGTTACAACCTCGCTTTCAGATGCAACATATCTTTCGCCTGTATCATATTCAATACCGGAAACATACGAACCTGAAATATCACCACGGAATACTGAGATCTCCTGATCAAATTCAACTCCAAGGATCTCTCTTGAAACAGTACCCTCTGCCAATTCTAAAGCATCAGCATCAGAGTTCTTTGCGTTTACATCATAATCTGTAACGATCTTAAATTCTGCAGACTCAACTACGTCACCGGATACGCCTTCATCAGGAGCTGCCATTGTACATTCCATTACATAAGAGAACTCTGTTGTCATATCCTTGACTTTTGAAAGATTCTCACAGGCAAGCTCAAGAGCTTCTTCTCCTGAGATTTCTTCCTCTTCAGGTTCTGTAGTTGCTTCTGTTGCAGCATTTGAACTGTCATCCTTCTTCTCTTCTTCCTCTGTAGAAGCGGATGTAGCTACATCGATCTTCTTGTCGTCATCATCATCTTTTTTCTTAGCCTTATCTGCACTTATGAAATGATAAGCTGCTGCAGATCCTCCGATAACAAGAACAAGGATCACTGAAACTATTGCAGCGATGATACCCTTTTTGCTCTTCTTAGGCGGCTGAGGCTGCTGATTCATCGGGCCATAAGCACCGTATTGCATGTTGGGATTCTGAGCACCAAACTGTTGGGCACCATACTGATTATTGTTGTAATACTGGTTATTATCAAACTGACCACCGCTGTACTGGTTATTATCAAACTGATTAAACTGCCCGCCATACTGATTAGTATTCTGACCGCCATAAAACTGACCATTATCAGGCTGGCTCATACCCTGACCATTACCAAGAGGATCATATCCTCCAAAGCTCTGACCGCCCATACCGGTTGCAGCGTCATTCATTCCCCCGTTAATTGCATCATTCCCCTTTTGTTCTTTACTGATATCTGCTCCGCAGAAACCACAGAACTTGCTTCCATCCGGAAGTTCTTTTCCACAATTAGGACAAAACATTACTTCCCTCCATTCTCATTTTCAACACATTTCGTCAAGGCCAGAGTTCCTGTACGAGCCACTTCCACAATAGAGATCCCTCTCAGCATAGAAAGAAGAAGCTGTGAACGCTCCGGGACATCGCAGATTTGGATCATCATATAGGATTTAGACATATCCACGATCTGTGCCTTCATGATGTCACAGTTTTCTATTATATCACGTCTGTTGGATTTGTTGTACTTAACCTTTATGAGCATAAGTTCTCTGCTTATGGATGCAGGCTCATCGAAGGTTTTGACCTTGATGATATCAAGCTTTTTGTTGAGCTGCTTCTCAACCTGCTCAAGGATAGCCTTGTCGCCGCTTGATACAATTGTCATTCTCGATACAGTCGGATCTTCCGTCTCACCAACTGTAAGAGAATCAATGTTAAAAGATCTTCTTGAAAAAAGACCTGCAACTTTTGAAAGAACACCTGTTCTGTTTTCAACAAGAACTGAATATATCTTTTTCATAAGTAATCTCCGTTTTAACCTTTCGCCAGATCCATCGGATCAGTCATAACTTCCAGAAGGACAGCGTGCTCGTTATTAAGGAAATCCTTGATCTCCTTATCAATGTCGCTACCTCCGTCAATCTTCTGATAATCCATACCGTATGCCTTTGCGATCATATCAAGTTCAGGTTTACCTGCGATATCAACCATTGCATACTTATCTTTATAAGAATAATGCTGATATTCGCGGACCATTCCAAGGTAGTTGTTTCTATATACGATTATCTTGAGCGGAACCTTCTGCTGATCCATAGTTGCAAGCTCCATCATAGACATCTGGAAGCCGCCGTCTCCGCAGGATGCAACAACCTGTCTGTCAGGGTCCGCAAGCTTAGCGCCAAGAGCCGCAGGAATAGCATATCCCATGGTTCCCATACCACCACTTGTCATAAATCTCTGATGCTCTTTGATCCTGAAAAACGCTGTTGCCCAGATCTGGTTCTGTCCTACATCTGCAACGAATACTCCGTTGTCATCCATAGCTTTAGCGAGCTTTCCAAGGAACTCTTTGGGATCAACATATTCTTTTGATATATCAGGTCTTGGATCAGGATGCCCTGCTTTATAATCCGTAAGGAATTCAAGCCATTCTTTATGATCCCTTGCATTTATATCAATTGTATTGAGCTTTGTGAAAATATGTTTAAGATCACCAACAAGCGGAATCGTAGGTCCTACGTTCTTGCCTATCTCGGCGGGATCTACATCTATATGAATAAGAACTGTATTATCTGTGATAAGTTCAGGTCTGTTGACTGCTCTGTCTGCAACGCGGGCACCAACCATAAGGACAAGATCTGAATCCTTCAGAGCTTTATTGGCATAAGCTCTTCCGTTATTGCCGACCATGCCGAAATAAAGAGGATTGTCATTAGTAATAGTGCCAAGTCCCATCATTGTAGATACTACAGGTATCTGGCACTTAGCCGCAAAATCCCTTATCTCCTGCGCCGCATCAGAAAGGTGAACGCCTCCGCCAACGCACATTACAGGCTTTTTGGATCTTTCTACTTCTTTGACAAGCTTCTTGATCTGAGCCATATTGCCTTCAACAGTGGGCTTGTAGGTTCTCATGCTGACTGTTTCAGGATAAGAGAACTTATTAATCTGAGCCTGCTGTATATCAATAGGAATATCAATAAGGACAGGTCCTTTTCTTCCGGAATTAGCTATATAAAAGGCTTCCTTGAAGATCTTAGGGATGTCGTTAACGTTTCTTACAAGATAGCTGTATTTAACAAAAGACTCTACAGCGCCTGTGATATCAGCTTCCTGGAATACGTCAGAGCCTATCATAGAGCTGTTAACCTGGCCTGTTATGGCAATAAGCGGGATGCTGTCAGCAAAGGCTGTAGCTATGCCTGTTATAAGGTTAGTTGCACCTGGGCCTGATGTAACGACGCAGACACCGGGCTTACCGCTTATCCTTGCATATCCGCTTGCACAGTGGGCAGCATTCTGCTCTGTACGTATGAGGACGGATTTAATATCTGAATTTAATAAGCTGTTAAAAAATGGAGCGATCGCAACTCCGGGATAACCGAAGAGGATCTCAACATTTTCCTTTTTCAAACACTCAACAATCGCATCTGCACCTATCATGTAGGGGCCTCCTTATATTTGTATTACTTTAATCCTATTATATATCAAAACAATTGATAATATTTATCTAGTTAATACTATATATCGTACAATTGTGTGTATTAATAAATAATATGTTAAAAATTATGCTGTCTGCTCCATAAGTTCATTGACCACTCGTACGCAGTCTGCTGCATCGGTGGAGTAGCCGTCTGCGTTTATTTCTTTGGCATAGTCTTCTGTTACGCAGGCGCCGCCGATGATGATCTTGGCGGTACAGCCACGCTCTTTGGCAAGCTGGATTACATTTTTCATTTCAACCATTGTTGTGGTCATGAGGGCGCTTAATGCTATTATCTTTGCATTTTCTTTCATGGCCGTTTCTATAATCAGCTCTGACTCTACGTCTTTGCCAAGGTCGATAACTCTATAACCGCAGTTGCCAAGCATCAGCGCTACCAGGTTTTTGCCGATGTCGTGGACGTCGCCGTGGACTGTAGCGATAATTACGGTTCCTTTGGGTTCGCTCTGCTCTCCGCTTTGTTTAAGGAGAGGCTCAAGGACTGCAATTGAGAGTTTCATGGCTTCGGCGCTGGCGATAAGCTGAGGAAGGAAATAGGTTCCTTTATCAAACTTGGCGCCTACGTCGTTGATTGCAGGCATTAAGACGTCGTTTAGGATCTTAGCGGGTTCGCAGCCTGCGTCTATTGCGGTCTGGGTGTTTTGGGCTATTTTTCTTTTGTTTCCGCCCATGACATCTTTATAGAGAATGTCCATGTTGCGCTGAATTGGATCTGAACTTTTCTCATCAGTAGGTGTTCCTGTGCCGGATGCGGCATTGGAAGCTGAACTTCCGGATATGCTTACGGCTATTTTGCCGGCGTCTCCGTCATAGCGCTGCATTCTTGTGATGTATCTAAGGTCTGATTCTTCCTTGTGTTTGAGCAGGTCTGATGCAAATGCGGCGTTGACGAGGAGTTCCTGGGACGGATTTGAGATCGCCATTGTAAGGCCTCTGTCGATCGCCATTGTAAGAAAGGCTGTATTTATGAAGCTTCTCTGGGGCAAGCCAAAAGAGATATTGGAAAGGCCACAGATTGTTGCATAGCCGTTCTCATAGCACCACTGGATAGTTTCAAGGGTCTTGATGGCAGCTTCAGGGTCAGCGCCGACTGTTGCTACAAGGCCGTCAACTACTATATCTGATTTGGTAAGACCGTAGGAAAGAGCCATATCAGTGAGTTCTTTGATGTTAGCGATCTTTTCTTCTATAGTAGTAGGAATTCCGTCTCTGCCTACCGGAAGAAGGATGAACATTGCGCCATATTTTTTTGCAAGAGGTAGACATCGTTCTGCCTTGCCTTCTTCGAGTGATATTGAGTTAATGAGCGCACGTCCCGGATACCAGCGAAGGGCTTCTTCCATAACGTCTACGTTACTTGAATCTATACATATAGGAAGTGATGTGAGCTGAATTACTTCGTTTAAGACTTTCATCATCATCTCATGCTCGTCGATTCCGCTCATTCCGACATTGACATCGAGAATGGCAGCGCCGTCCTCTTCCTGCTTGGTCGTGAAGTCGCAGACCATATCAAGGGAGCCTTCACGAAGCTGAGCCTGAAGTTTCTTTTTACCAGTAGGATTGATTCGCTCGCCGACGATCATGAATGGATCATTTAAGGAAAAAGAAAGTAACTCTCTTTCAGAAGTAAGGCGTCTTAAGCTCTTATCGCCTCTTGTAAGGGGATTACCCTCTTCGTCGCGAGCGCTTGTTGTATCAAAATCAGTGAATTTATCTTTTAACGCTTTGATAAAATCAGGTGTTGAACCGCAGCAGCCACCAATAATGCTGGCGCCGCTATTTAAT
The DNA here is from genome assembly GCF_037113525.1 of Butyrivibrio fibrisolvens. Classification (NCBI taxonomy): domain Bacteria; kingdom Bacillati; phylum Bacillota; class Clostridia; order Lachnospirales; family Lachnospiraceae; genus Butyrivibrio; species Butyrivibrio fibrisolvens. The sequence goes on from NZ_CP146963.1 coordinate 2,465,944, forward strand.
AAAAGCTCCATGTCATCTGCAAATTCAGATGGCTGCATGTCGTATATGGTCTGGCCGTCTACAACGGAAGGCATTCCGGCGTTGGGCTTAGCGATTATCGGAATGTTTGTAACCTGAGCCATACGTCTTATTACAGCCGCCATCTTGTCAGGGCCTGTTGAGCAGTTAGCACCAACTGCGCAGGCGCCAAGGGATTCGAGAACTACTGCAGCGCACTCGGGAGTTGTTCCGTATAGTGTCTTGCCGTCACCTTCGAACGTAAGTGTTACCATTACAGGAAGGTCTGAAACTTCCTTGGCAGCGATCATTGCTGCTCTGCATTCCTGAAGGCTCATCATTGTTTCTACTACGAGGAGGTCTGCTCCTGCCTCGTCTATAACTTTGATCTGTTCCTTATATACTTCTATGAGTTCTTCAAAAGAAAGGTCGCCTACAGGCTGGAGTTGGCGGCCTGTCATTGTGATATCGCCTGCAACGAGGGCTTTGCCTTCTACTGCTTCTTTTGAAAGTTTAATAAGGTCTGTATTCATCTGGACTAGCTTATCTTCTAGTCCGTATTCTTTTAACTTAATTCTTGATGCGGTGAATGTTGGTGCGTAGACTATGTTACTTCCTGCATTTGCATATCTTCTTTGCAGATCTATCATGACATCGCGGTGGTTTAAGATCCACTCTTCGGGGCATACGCCTGCGGGCATTCCTGCTTTCATGAGGTTGGTGCCGGTGGCACCGTCTAAAAAAATGGGGTGGTTATTTTTGAAAAAATTTTCGAAATCTTGCCTGGTCAAAAAGGGCCTCCTATAAAAACGCATTTCACTTTACTGCGTTAATTTACGATATTTGTATTATCCTATCACAGACACCCGCAAACTACAACTCTTCATTTGGGGGGCGTGGTAGCGTAGCTGCGGGACTGAGGAAATAAAGTCATAAGCCTCAGTTGAAAATAATACGGATATTCCTAAGTGTCTTATCCGCTTTCGTGGACATGCTATACTGCAGCTCCTAAGACACTAAGGAAAATCTGTATTTTTTCAAAATCGGCTTATGACTTTATTTCCTCAGTCCCGCCATCTACGTTCACGCACGTTGTAGTTAATGAGGGTGTTTGCCAAGCGTAATTAGATATAAAAAGCAATACTTGTGTTGCCCTTTTTATTATGACGTATTAGAATATGTTGATAGGTTTTCTTAAGTATATATGCAGTTTTATAATATATGCTTTTATCGAGAATATAAGCATTTTCTAGTTATTTAGCTAATTATATATTATGACGTAAGGGTCAAAAGTCATTTCGATTCGAGCTTGCTCGAAATCGAATATGAATTTATGACCCGCAAAACATGAGCAAAGTAGCACGTAGTGCGGATTTGCGAATGTTTTAGGATTGTGAGAGTTTCGAAGAAACGGAACAATCCGTTAGTCATAAGGTGTCAAAAGGAACTTTTGACACCTACCTCATATTATTATAAGAAATACAACCTACAAATAACAAAAATACTTTTTAGCGTAAGGGGAATGAGATTTTGAATTTTATTAAAAGGAATATAACTATATTATCGATATTATTAGTCTCCGTTATTGGTTTATGCGGATGTGGTAAGAATAGTGAGCTTGAGTCTTATAAGACTAGTATGAAGACTTTTTTTACAGAGGTTTCCGATTGTAATGATGCTATGAACAGTATTGATCCTAATGCTGATGATGCACCGGCGCAGCTGCTTACTTATATTGATAAGTTAAATGCAAGTTTTGCTACTATGGCGACATTGGAGGTTCCGAGTGAATTCAAGGCTGCGGAGGGGCTGGCTGATGAGGCGGCAGATAATATGGCTAAGGCTGCGATTTCTTATCATGAGGCTTATGATGGGGAGTTTAATGCCCAGGCTGAATCTACTGCGAGCCAGTACTATGAAAGAGCTTTTGTAAGGGTTCAGTATATTGTTTCTATTCTTCATGGGGAGATTCCGGAGGGTGAAGGTGTTACTGTAACTACGCAGGAAGCTGGTCAGATCGATCCTGTTGAAGAAGGAACAACTGAACAACAACAACAACAACAACAACAACAACAACAATAATAAACAGCAACAAAAATAGTGACAGAAAAGCGAGCAGCTTATGATAACTGCTCGCTTTTTTATCCAATAATTTTATTTTATTTAACTGCTCGCCTTAGTCAAGTCCGCCGATTCTCTTGTTTGTGGCTTTAAGTCTTGAAAGAGCTCTTGCCATGGCGGCTTGGGACATTTTGTATTCTGCGATGGAGTTCTTCTGACGCATACGCTCTTTGGCAACTTCAAGAGCTTCTTTTGCTCTTCTGATGTCGATATCTTCAGGTCGCTCTATGGTGTCGGCAAGGACGAGGCATCTGTTGTTGGCGAACTGAACAGAGCCGTTGCCGCATACGCCTGTGACTACTTCGCCGTCAGGTTTTCTGATCTTGATTTCGCCGGCGTAGATGGCAACCCACATTTCCTCATGATGAGACTGGATACACAGTTCGCCGTCGCTACAAGGCAGGGTGATACTGGCAGCTCTTCCGTCAAAAAATATTCCGTTTATTGACATGACCTGAAGGCCAAATGTATTAACATTTGCCATAAACTACTCCTGGTAAATATCGTCTTAATCTGTTTGACATTTATTCTGACAGACTTAAAACTTTTGTATTAGCATCTTGTCATAAGAATCTGAAACAGCTAAGACTATATATCTATTACATTCTTTTTATTCAAGTGATTTAGCTTTCTCTACTACATCGTCGATCTTACCAACGTTGAAGAATGCTACTTCCGGATACTGATCCATTTCTCCGCCGACAATAGCTTCGAAGCCTTTTATTGTATCTTCGAGAGAAACGTACTTGCCGGGAACACCTGTAAACTGCTCAGCTACGTGGAATGGCTGAGACAAGAATCTCTGTATCTTACGTGCTCTGTAAACTGTCTGCTTATCATCTTCGCCAAGTTCTTCCATACCGAGGATAGCGATGATGTCCTGAAGCTCTTTATACTTCTGAAGCATCTCAGTTACTTTGCGGGCGATATTGTAGTGTCTTTCACCAACAACATCTGCTTCAAGGATACGGCTTGAAGATTCAAGAGGATCAACAGCCGGATAGATACCCTGCTCTACGATCTTACGGGACAAAACTGTCTGCGCATCAAGGTGAGCAAAGGTTGTAGCAGGTGCAGGGTCTGTAAGGTCATCTGCAGGTACGTATACAGCCTGAACTGATGTAACAGATCCTGTCTTGGTTGAAGCGATTCGCTCCTGCAAGGATCCAAGGTCAGTTGCAAGTGTAGGCTGATAACCTACGGCTGAAGGCATACGTCCAAGGAGTGATGAAACCTCAGAACCAGCCTGAATAAATCTGAAAATATTATCAATGAAAAGAAGTACGTCCTGATTCTTAACATCACGGAAATACTCAGCCATTGTAAGTCCTGTCTCAGCAACACGCATACGTGCTCCCGGGGGCTCATTCATCTGTCCGAATACCAGGGCTGTTTTTGATAAAACACCTGATTCTTTCATTTCGGACCAAAGGTCGTTACCTTCACGGCTTCTCTCTCCAACTCCTGTGAAAATAGAGTATCCACCGTGCTCGGATGCTACGTTCTGGATAAGTTCCTGTATAAGTACAGTCTTACCAACGCCGGCACCGCCGAAGAGTCCGACCTTACCACCTTTAGAATATGGCGCAAGGAGGTCTATAACCTTGATACCTGTCTCGAGTATCTCAACAACAGGGCTCTGCTCAGAAAGTGGCGGAGCTTCTCTGTGTATAGACCAGTGCTCTCCGTGTTCCAGAGAAGGCCCATTATCAATGGTCTGTCCTGTAACATTGAAGAGTCTTCCAAGGGTATCATCACCAACAGGTACCTGAATAGGAGCCCCTGTAGGATGAACTGTCATGTCTTTGGAAAGGCCTTCTGATGCAGCAAGCATAATACATCTTACTGTATTATCGCCAATGTGCTGGGCAACTTCCATTACAACTTTTTTGTTATTGTTGATAACTTCAAGAGCATCGTCGATATGTGGCAGATCAGAATCCTGAAACTCAACGTCTACAACAGGACCCATGACCTGTACTATTCTGCCATCTTTCACTTTGCACCTCTTTTACTATTATTGCTTAATTAATGCCTGTTTGGTTGCTTCTCTCATCTGTGCCTGAAGCTCGTGGGCTCTTTTTAAGGCTCTGGCTCCGGCTGCGATCTCAGTTATTTCCTGTGTGATCCTCGCCTGCCTCTGCCTGTTATACTGGATCGAAAGATCATGTATCATCTGCTTGGCATTGTCATTTGCAGTATCCATAGCCATCATACGGCTGTTCTGCACCGAGCAGAAAGCTTCAACCATAGCTCCGTATATATAACCTGTTACCAGTGACGGGACTATGTTATCAAGTACCGCTTCCGGACTTGGCAGCATCAAGAACTCTTCCAAAGGAGTCGTAATACCTGCCATTCTCATCATTTCATCGTTGTTCTTAGGTCTTTCAAGAGGAAGGAGCTTTTCGAAATGTGTCTCACATACAAGGCTATTCTTCATAGCTGTGTAGATAATGTTAATTTCTTCGAGTTCTCCTCTAAGATAAGGATCAAGAACCATTGAAGATATCCATCTTGCACGTGACAGAGTTGGATTTTGTGCTGTATAGTGGAACTCTTCTTCGACAGGAATATTTTTTCTCAAAAAATATTGTCTGCCCATCTCTCCTATTACATAAAGCTTCCAGTTATCTCCATCTTCTTTAAGATGTTCTTCTGCAATTTTTAGGACATTATGATTATAAGCTCCCGCAAGTCCCTTATCGTCAGTGATGATGATGTAGCCTCTTTTGATCTCTTTAGGATCCTTTTCTTTGTGCTGGTTGAGGAATGGATCGTTGGAATCTTCGGGAAGATGTCTCATAACTCTGTCCAGCATTCCTCTGGCAGCATAAAAGTAAGGCTCTGTCTCTTCAAGCATTTTTCTGGCTTTGCGGAGCTTATTGGACGCAATCATATACATTGCGTTCGTGATTTTCATGGTGTCATTGACACTTTTGATTCTGTCCTGAATCTCTTTTATATCAGCCAAATCATTGCCTCATTTAAACTAAAAATTTGTTACTCAGAAATAAGATTCTTGTTCTTTTCAAAGAAAGCGTCAACAGATTTCTCGATTTCTTTTCTCAGTTCATCAGGAAGCTCTTTGCCGTTGGTAAGTTCAGCTATTACATCCTTTTCGTTCTTCTCAAACCAGTCAAGGAGCTTAGCCTGAACGCTCTTAACCTGAGAAGGTTCAACCTTATCAAGCTTACCGCTGTTAGCTGCAACAAGTGTGATAACCTGTTCGTACATTGCAAGCGGATGTCCAAGTGGCTGTTTCAAAAGTTCCATGAGAACTTTACCGTGGTTGAGCTGTTTCTTGGTTGTCTCATCAAGATCTGAAGAAAACTGTGTGAAAACAGCCATTTCTCTGTACTGGGCAAGGTCGATACGGATAGAACCTGCAGCTTTTTTCATAGCTTTGGTCTGAGCCGCGGAACCTACACGGGATACAGAAAGACCTACGTTAACAGCGGGTCTCTGGCCTTCAAAGAAAAGGTCACTTTCAAGGAATATCTGACCATCCGTGATAGAGATAACGTTGGTCGGAATGTAAGCAGAAACGTCACCCGCCTGGGTTTCAATGATTGGAAGTGCTGTCATTGAACCGCCGCCATTCTCGGGTGAAAGCTTACTTGATCTTTCAAGAAGTCTTGAGTGAAGATAGAAAACGTCTCCGGGATATGCTTCACGTCCTGGTGATCTTTCAAGAAGGAGTGACAGCGCTCTATAAGCAACTGCATGCTTGGAAAGATCATCATAAACGATAAGGACATCGCGTCCCTGCTGCATGAAGTATTCACCGATCGCAGTACCTGCATATGGTGCAATGTACTGAAGAGGAGATGTATCAGCTGCAGTTGAGGATACAACTACTGTGTAATCCATAGCACCGGCCTGAGTCAGTGTGTTTATGATATGGGCAACTGTTGATGCCTTCTGACCTATGGCTACATAGATACAGATAACATTTTTGCCCTTCTGATTCATGATAGTATCTGTTGCTATAGATGTCTTACCGGTCTGTCTGTCACCGATGATAAGCTCACGCTGACCACGGCCGATAGGGAACATTGTATCGATAGAAAGGATACCTGTCTCCATAGGCTCATTAACAGACTGTCTGTCTATAATTCCGGGAGCCGGTCTCTCAACCGGATAATATTCCGTTGTTGAGATTGGCGGCTTACCATCAAGGGGCTCACCAAGAGCATTGACTACTCTTCCTATAAGTTCATCACCTACAGGAACACCGGCTTCTTTATATGTACGCATAACCTGACTTGACTGGGTTATGTTTTCATCTGAACCAAAAAGTATACATCCGACGTGGTCACGTCTTATATCCTGTACCATTCCTTTGGTACCATCTTCAAACTGGACGATCTCACCATAGAAGGCTCTGTCGAGTCCTACTACCTGGGCGATACCATCACCAACCCATGATACTTTACCAACTTCTCTACTTTCGATAGAGAGGTCAAAAATATCTACATGGCCACGAAGCATAGAAACAACGCTTTTTGAAGGACTGGTATCATTGTGTCTTATATTCTTAAGCTTGTTACGAAGCTGCTCAGCTCTTCCTTTATCGCTCCAGTCATATTCATAATTGCCGCAGCGAATAATAAATCCACCACCAATAGATGGATCCAACTGAGTTGTGATCGTGACATCACTTATACCAATTCTGTCACAAAGTATTTTTTTGATCTTATCAAGTTGTTCCTGTTTTGGTGGTTCTCCGGCATATCTTACGACTGCAGTTGAATACTGCGAGCCGGATCCGCCAAATCCACTAATATTACTCATTCAGTCTCCTTAGGGCCATCTACTGGCCAAAAGTTAAATTAATCCTGTTTTTCTGTGCCCTTATCAAATGCATTTTCAATGAATGCATCATAAAGACTGCTGTCGCCTTCTGCTGTATGTGAATTTGCAGCGATCTTGGCAGCGGCATCGATTACAACATCACTAAGTTCAGCCAGATATTTAGCACGTTCACGCTCGGCATCAGCCTTAGCATGTACTCTGGCTTCTTCAATGATTGTATCTGCTTCTTTGTGGGCGTTGGTTATGATCTCATTGTACTGAGCATAGCCTTTTTCACGGGCTTCACTCATAACCTTATCCTTCTCAGCTTCCTGAATAGAGAGCTTTTCTTCATACTCTCTCTTAAGATCAGCAGCTTTGATCCTGTCATCTGACGCATCCTGAAGTTGTCCGTCAACATCTTTTCTTCTCTGTTCAAGGATCTTATCAACCTTTTTAAAAAGAATTATACGGAAAGCAACAACCAGTATAAGCAGATTTATTATGTTGTATATAACATTCGCGTTAATGTTTAATAGTTCCATTTTCGCGCTTCCTTTCCCGTCCCCTATTCTTATGCAAATATGATCAGAAGAGCTACGATCATACCATAAATAGCTGTTGCTTCTGCGAGAGCTCCGCCCAGGATAAGAAGTGTCATGATCTTACCACTTGCCTCAGGCTGACGTGCTACTGCATCAACGGCTTTAGCAGTTGCAATACCAATACCGATACCTGCGCCAATTCCTGTGAATGCTGCTATTGCTGCTCCGATTGCTGTTAAGTTCATACTATAATCTCCTTTCGTCAAAAGTCGTTTTTATGCGACTCAATAACTACCATATTTTGTTTTTACAATGCGATCAGCATTTATGATGATCGCACCTTATTAAGTTTTTATTACTGTGGGAGTTAAAAATGTCTATGACATTTTTAACTCTTAGCGATCAATATTGGAAATATTGATCGCCTTATTCTGTTGCTTCTTTGATATACAAACTTGTCAGGAATATAAATACATATGCCTGAAGAAGTCCATCAAACAAGTCAAAATAAACTGATAAAATAGCGGGTGCAATGACAGGAACCATCTTCTTCAAAAGTTCCATAATGATGGTCGCACCAAGAACATTACCAAAAAGACGCATGCAAAGTGATAATGGTCTGATTCCAACCTCAAGAATGTTCATTGGGGTAATGATAGCAACCGGCTGAGCGAAAGACTTAAGCCAGCCTCCGAATTTTCTCTTCCTGATTCCTGCAACTTCAACCATAGTAATGCTGACAAGAGCCAGTGCTATAGTTACATTTAGATCCATTGTAGGAGGAGTTGCTCCAAATAAACCGGACAAGTTGCTGACACCGATAAGAATAAGAGTCGTAACAAGAAAGTCTGTATACTCTATTGCTGTGTGTCCAAGAAAGCCACCTACAAGATTACGTAGTCCAACTACAATAAATTCAGTGATAGCCTGTCTTTTAGAAATGTTGTAAACCTTAAGGTTCCAACTCAGAATTATGCAGATAACAATTAATACCGCCATGATCTTCCACATGGTTACAGTACTACTGCTGATATTGAAAAAGCCATTTCCAAAGGGAATTTCAATAACGGTCTTGTCTTCACCAATAAGTTCTTCGATCAGCCCTCTAATAATAGCGCCGATTCCGGAGCTTTCTGCTGCTTGAGTTTCTGTCATAACTGCCTCCGTATCTTATATCAAAAGTATTAATAATATACCTGATATATTGCTTAAATCTTATTTTCTTTAGACCTGTAAAACCCTAAGTAAGATTGTATAAATGCAGTCTACTCTCCCCGCACTGCATGTACAGCCCAGTATTCGTTGTGATAATTGATTATCTTGTCTGCATTTACAAACTTCTCGTCGTTGATAAAGCAGTGATCTTCTACCTCATCACATACGTAGGTAATACCGTCAGTATCTTCGGCGTTGATCCTGTCAAGCATGCTGGATACTGTCTCGTCGCCGCGGCACAAATAAAAAGATAACATATTCAAGCTCCGTTTATTATAAAACCCTTTTCTGACATTTGTAAGAGTTTTTTGATTTTTTTAATATACAAGCACAATTTTACTTCAATTACTCGAATTTTTGTTGAAATTTATTGAGTCTCAATGCGTATTGACACAAATCTTTGGTTTATGTAACCGTCAATTTTCACAAGAGATGAACTCGAATAATAAAGCTTGTTCACTATATTTTAATATCGGACTTTATCTTAAATACCTTATACTTGAAAGAATTTTATTGAAAATTTTTCCATAGTAAGATCTTGTCCTTTGAGCTGTGATACAAAAGAAGATCATTATTTCAGTCTTGCTTTTATAGAAAAAATACATATCGATATCATAAAAATCATTCGGATCACTATAATCCTCACAGGATACCTTTATGCCTTTTCTGCGTCCTATAAGGATTTCATCAAGATATTTGAAATCCATTGTCTTGCTCTTTTTGGCAACATATAAGGCAAGCTTCCTGAGCTGGTCAAGATTTTCATATCCTCTGTAATCCCCGCGAAGTCTTCGTATACGAAGTGCGGCAGCTGTAAACTCTTTTGTCCCTTCATAAACGTTATCAACGTACATAACGCTTTTATGTTCTTCTCTTTCAGCCAGTTCCCAGTTCATAGGGATCTCATACTCGACACCAAAATCCGTATATCTTTTAAGTCGTAATATATTCCTGCCAGGCATCTTCCCTATAGAGTCTACGCCTTCAAGGGCTTTGCTGACTTTTTCGTATTCCTGATGTTCTTTGTCAAGGAAGGCTGAGTTCATCATCCCAAACAAAGCATCCAAGCTATTCCTGCTCAATAAACCACTCCGTTCTCTATGGAAAAATGAAGCATGTTGTTGAGATATCTCTCTACACACTCAAATACAACAACATCCGGATCATATTCTTCAAGGGATGTGTAGTTATAGTTGTAATACATATCGGATTTTGAGCTATTAAAATGACAAGCAAGATACGGGAAAAGAAGTGCTGAGAAGGAGTCTCCTATTATGAAAAGCTTCCTCTCATCTGCAATTCCAGACTCTACGGTTCCTGTAAAGCTCATTCCGTCTGCAAGTATCTCAACTTTGGCCATATGACCGCTGTAGGCTGTTGCAACAGGGGCCTGTTCCTTGAGGTAGTCTCCCATATTGATCATTCTTGCAAGATCATAAGTATCAGAATTAGCATATACATGCTCTACTGTATCAAGATCAGGCATCTCAAAGCCCCATACTCTTGCTATAGACTGAGCTGCAACGTATGCTCCAAAGTTGTTCCAGTGAGTATCGTACTTGAAATAAAGCTGAGTCTCAGGGTGAGCTTCTTTATATTTCAGGATGTCGCTATAAGGAGATACGATCGTAAGATCTGTATTCTCTGAAAGGTACTGATATACCTGGTTCAGACGGCACTCCTCATTTACAGGGCCGCACATGTCAGGCATATACTCGCTGTATACTCTTGATTTATTAGGTATCATTGTGATAACGAACTCTTTGCCCTGAGAAGCGAGGAAATCTCTTGCTGCGATCATGTTGGCAGCTATCAGCTCAAGCTCTTCCTGGCTGTAGAGATTAGTTCCGGCATAATCTGCAAGCGGATCTTCATCATTATTTTCATGACCTATGTAAAAGAGCCAGCCGTTATCACCAACGATTACGTCATCTGAAGAAGATGTATTAAATATGTGATAATCTATCATGCTATTGAGTGTTACAAGGTAGTTCTTGTAGGGAAGATTATCATTCACATACGCGTCAAACAGCGTAGGGAATTCTGAAATCTGAGTGTTTGTAAGTGTTGGCATCTCAGTCATGACACGGTTTTCCTTATCTGCTGTGCTGCTATCAAGGTATTTACCAATGATGGCATATGCTACAACAGGAAGAATGATCAGAAGTGCCAGTATAGCCATGTATATACTTTGGGTTGATTTTTTCATAATTGTCTATAACCTCTGTAATTTAGGTGATTTGGATGGAATCCTCGGACGTTAAAAATTTATTTTTCCAATAATCCTCGGACGTTAAAAAAGTGTTTTTTAACGTCTAGCGTTTGTATTCCATACAAACGCATTAGAATCTGAAATAAATGAACGGGTTGTATGTATCGTTTGCAAGAAGAAGGATGCAATAAAACAGCACTGCTAAAAGATATACCGCCTCAATCATACTGTTCTTCCACTTTACAGATACTTTATCAAGTCCCTTGATTTCAAAAAGCTTCTGGAAAGGACCTGCTGCAATAATTCCGATAACAAGGATTATCAATGTCTTAGTTGTAACTATAGTACCTATGATGGCACCTGCTGGGCCGTATCTCCATGGGAGCACCATTCTCTTTATAAATGCAAGGGCAAAATGAAGATCATCAGCTCTGAAGAACACCCAGCCTATGATAACTACGAAGAGGCTGTAGATAGTGCCGACAATCCTTGACTTATCAAGTATTTTTCCAAATCCCATTCTTTCAATTATGAGGAAAAAGCCATGATAGAGTCCCCATATAACAAAGGTCCAGCTTGCACCGTGCCAAAGGCCTGTAACTGCAAATACAATGATCAGGTTAAGGTAAGTTCTGTTAATACCTTTTCTATTGCCGCCAAGCGGGATGTAAAGGTAATCTCTGAACCATGATGACAGTGATATATGCCATCTTCTCCAGAATTCCTTGATGGATGCTGAAATGTATGGATAATTGAAGTTCTCAAGGAACTCGAATCCAAACATTCTTCCAAGTCCAATAGCCATATCTGAATATCCTGAGAAGTCATAGTAGATCTCAAGCATGTAACAGATTGCTGCAAGCCATGCCATGGATGCACTGATATCACCAAGATTCATTCCATAGATAGTATCTACTACCTGTGCAAGAACGTTAGAGATGATAACTTTCTTGCCCAGACCGTAGATAAAGCGTCTGAATCCTGTAGCTCTTTTCTCAAGGCAGGCATTCCTATTAAGGATCTGCTCTTCTATGTCCTTGTACTTAACAATAGGTCCTGCAATAAGCTGCGGGAAGAAAGAGATGTAAAGCGCAAGGTTAAGAAGACTCTTCTGAGCCTTGTACTGACCTCTGTAAAGGTCAATTATGTAACTCATAGCCTGGAATGTGAAAAAAGATATGCCGATAGGAAGGGCGATATCATATCTTGGAAGGCTTATGGGCAGGACTGCGTCTATAGTTCCAAGAATGAAATTGCAGTATTTAAAATATCCGATAATTCCGATGTTACCTATAAGTGATAAAACAAGAACACCCTTCTTGTGCTCCGGAAGGCTCTCCATAAGAAGGCCCAGGCCCCAGTTCATGATAACTGACGCAAGAAGTATAAGAAGGTATGCGGGTTCGCCCCAGGCATAGAATAAAAGACTGAAAATCAGAAGTATAATATTCTGCACCTTAATATTACGAACTACTAAACTAAGCACAAATACTATGGGCAGAAAAATCCATAAAAATGTCATGGATGAAAAAACCATAATAATCTCCTCCTATGGGTTTGCATAAACCCAATAAATTTTAGCACATTAAATAAGAACCTTTCAAGGTTGGCGTAGTCTGGGTTTTTGAATTGTCAGACAATTCAAAGCACAATATATGGTATTTTGAACAATCGGTCAACACTATTAGTTTGATTATTTAGTTTTGACCGTTTGAGTTTACAGTATATTGTAGCATGTAAACTGAATTTACAGACAATATAACTTTTTTGATTAAGATGATTGACAATAGCATACCCATCTGTTATATTAAAGTTACTTAATACAAACGGGTACGACATAAGCGAAGAAAGAGTGGCTTACGCTTCACTTGGACGAGCAATAAAAGTGTCAGATCGTATTTTCTGATTCATGAAAGAGTGGCTTATGCTTCACTTGGACAGGGAATCAGGTCAAAGCGGTAAAGAGGAAGCAGTGTGACTGTTCGATCGAATGCCCAAGGCCAGGAAGGTATGATCCCCGTTATCGGTAATAAGTATTTAACAAAAGCGACGATCTTGGATCGTCGCTTTTGTTATTAATAAACTTCTCTCCTGTGATAGAATTAGGCTGTGGCGGGTTCCGGAGGATGGCAGCTTCAAAGTTTAAAGTCTTTACAGGAGAAAAATTTAGTTAATTCTTCTTGTAAGTATGGTTATAGCTTTTTCAACATCTTGATCCGTAAGTCCAACTTCTGGATCTGTCTTAACTTGATGGCTTTGAATTTCGGGATTGTTAAGATCTAGGTCATCAAGTACTACCCAGTTGTCGGAAGGATTTTCTTTCAGCCATGTGAGTATTTCATCAGCTTTGACAAGACTGAAAATCTTGGCTTTTCTTATCTCTTCTGTTGTGAGATCTGGTGTTACGCCTGATATGATCATGTCTTCATTTGCCATTGCATTAATAAAGAACTCTGCTGCGGGTTTTAGCGGATTCATAGATTCATCAAACCAGAATCTCCAGCCGGAATGAAGTATGATCTTGGCGCCGGTTCTATCCACGAGGGTTCCGAGGAGTTTTACTGCAGAAAGATCTACGTATTTGCCTTCACTTATTTCGCGCTGGTGGTCGTTGTCCCAGAACTTTGAGTTAAGGACTCCGTCTACATCTAGAAATATAATATTACTCATAGTATACCTGCTTATCTTAATTATTATAAAAACAACAAAATATTCAAAGGCTAATTAGTTACCATCTTTTCATATTCTTCTCAAACTTGGCGGTATATACTTCCTTCAGTTCTTCGGTTGATATACCATAGCAAAGCAAGACGTCATTGTAGAACATGAGGACGTCAGCTAGTTCTTCTATTAGATGTTCACGTTCGGGATTGTCTTCATTACAAGCCTGATGACCGTTCTTCTTTACTATATCAATTACTTCTCCGACTTCACCAATCATCCATAAGAGCTTATTTTTGCCAACTTCTGGAGAAATTCCTTCCCACTTATCTTTGTACTTGTCCTGCAATTTTCTTTGCATATCAAGCATTTCGTTTATGCCAAAATCAGCCATTTTGTATCTCCTCCCCCGACGTAATTACTCTGTATTACAGTTATTATCATATTTTGTCAGCCTTCGTACTTTTATAACCATCTCATGCATTTTCAAGTTATTGATTATTATATGTACGAAAGTTTAATCGTATAAAACTTCTGCAAATGTATAGTAGGAATTTTGTCATCTTATTGAGACTGTCCAGTTATCGCCGTTCACAAGATACTGAAACTCTGTAAGGTTAGGATTGTTAATGACTTCCAGAAGTTCTTCAAGATCATCAACTGTTTCATATTCTGACAGCTTATTTATATCTACCCATTCCATCTGGCCTTCGTCAGATGAGGCAACTGTTCCTGAAAATTCGCTTGTCTTAAAAAGGAAGACTATATATCTGCCATCTTTGATCGGGAACTGTTTGATTCCTGCGAGTTTGGGATTTTTTATATCAAGTCCAGTCTCTTCTTTCATCTCGCAAATCACCGCATCAACGAAAGATTCACCAGGTTCAACGTGGCCACCCGGAAGTGTATAGCCTTTCCAATCTTCTTTAACTCTATTCTGTAGCAGTACTTTGTCTCCGTCTATAATCAGACAAAGTACTGTTAATTCGGTCATTTCTGTTCTACTCATATTTCCCTCTTCTAATACAGTCCTCTTTAAAATGTCCCATACGTTTTTTCCATTTACTTTTTCTAACCTGACCATAGCTTATTACTCATTATTCTCAAGCAAGCACTTGGTATAGTAGTGTCTTTTTCCTGTATAGGGATACTCTTCAAGGGCAAAAACTTCCTTGTATCCCATTTTGATATAAAAACTTGGTGCCTGAAAAGAGAATGTATCTACGAAGGCGTATTTGCAGCCTCTTTTCCTTGCTTCAGATTCGGCTGCTTCTAACATCTTACTACCGATTCCCTGGCCTCTTAAGCTTTCGTCTACAAAGAAGTAGTGAATACAGAGCCAGTTTCCGAAGGTTTCTCCGGTGAGTCCTGCGAACTTTTGACCATTATCTTCTAAATAAACTCCTAGTGGCACGTTCTCTGATTTTTCGCGATTGCTTAAATTGTACTTCTTAAGCATTTCAAATAGTTCTTGTATGTCCTGTTCATTGCCATCAGAGGTTATTCTAAAACTAGTATTCAAATCTATTTCTCCTTATTTATACGTTCTTCCATTATACGAACAAAAGAGCTTCAAGTACAAGGATTGAAGCTCTTTTTTCATATTTCTTTAATGTATATGTTTTCGCAACTTTGAATCAAGTAAGAGAACTCTTTTGGGATAAAACACCTTGAAGTCTGTCTGGGTCTGCCTTCCAATCTGTTTTTGATATTTTAACGCAACATCAAAAAAGGTGCAAACTATTTAATTAGTCCACACCTTTTTTTATAACGCTATGTTAATTGAAAATTTTATACCTTATGACCAAATTCCTATCTGAACCAGATATCCGTTTTGAATCTTGAAGCTAAGGCCAAGTCCTGAGCCGATGAGATTAGAAATTTTATTACCGAATTCCTCTTTGCTCACAACGGTTGGATCTTCCTCGCCACCGCCAAAGAGGAACCTTGTCTGATCGTTTATCTTCAAAGTATATGTTCCCATACCAATCTCAACCGTGTTCCAGTTTGTATCAAACTGATATATTGCAGCTTCAAGGACTACTGTATCTCCTTTAACTTCAATACTTTTTATATAATGTGGCTGATCCGGAGTCATAAAGTCAGCATTATACGTTCCATCGGGAAGAGTTGAAGCTGATGCTGTATCTTTTTTCTCTTCTGCAGGAGGTGTTGTGGTCTGAGAATCGTCTTTCTTCTCATCTTTAGTTGCAGAATTATCTGCCTTGTCTGCATTACTTGTTGAAGCTTCACTTGATGCATCAGTTGTCTTGTCTGTGGATGAATCTGAAGATTTGTCTGTGTCTGCTGAAGACTTATCTTCGCTTGCGTCATCTACGCTGCCATCTTTTGATGAATCTCCTGTACCAGCTTCATCATTGGCTATATCTGATGCGTCGTTTGATGCTATATCAGAAGTATTATCATCTGCCATCTCATCATCTGCAGGAATGTCTGTTTCAGATCCAGTTTCCATTCCAGCGTCAGTTCCCTGAGCTTCTTCAGATGTCTGCAGTGTTACACTGCTATCGTTTTCACTACCATTTGAGCCGCATCCTGTTAGTAGCATAGTAAGGATGAGCATTGCTACTACTTTTTTCTTCATACCGTTTTCCTTTCGAACTTCAATTGCCGTTTCCCCAATATTAGTGGCAATATTCGACTATTATAATAAAGCTCCGCCTGAGTAGCAAGCGAAGCTTTATAATTATATCCTTTTATATATTTTTAAGTTTGATCATGAATATCAACCTGAGCCGGAATTGAAGAGAGAATCTGACTTAATACCTTACCATCCAAATAGGCCGGATTCAATTTATTCTTAGTATATTTGAGATAAGAATCACTACTCTTTTCTACCAGCAAAGATGTAAAGAACCGTTCCCAGCTAAAATACTTTTCACCATCTATATAATCTTCAGGATTTTGTAAAATGCGTCTTACCTCTGCATCATTTAAAACATCTGAATCAAGAATGATCCATTCAAAAGATTCTGGTAAATACAAACTTATTGATTCGTTTTTTTCAGCCAGATCAAAGACATTAGCCATTTGAGCCCCAAAAGCAGCACCATCAGCTATAATAAGGACATTTCCTTCAATTTCTCCAGATGAAAGCAGGTTAAAAATATTAGCTTTCCCCTTGGCTGAAATGCATTTTATTTTATCAGCGCTTACCGAGCTAAAAAAATCAAATCCTGAATTACTATCTTCTGCAATCAATACATCAGGATGCACGATTGATTCAGGACTGTTTCCATAAATATGATACAACTCATGATAAACCGGCTCTAAGGAGTTATATTTACCAGAAGAATGAATTCCATATATTTCATTAACACTATATGGTAATGCATGAAGATTCTCTCTAGTAATTATCACAAAATAGTTAGTTGAATTTTTTACTGCATTGGCAAAATCCAAAGATGAAACAAAACTATTGCCTTCATCAACAAATACTATACTGTTATTTATTAAGCTCAGCTGTTCCTGCCATGTATTACCTTCCAGCAGTCTGCAAAGAACGTCACAGCTAACTGTAATACCTGTATCAGTACCATTTAGGACATATTCTCTGATCATATCTGCCAGAGTAGTCTTTCCGGTAGCACTGTCTCCCTTGATTACAGTTATATTTCTTTTTATATCTAATTCATATTTCAGATGAGCGCTTTGAACGATCAAATGATGACTTCCATGCATCTTTATACGTACCTCCCGGCAATAGGAATAAGATCCTTCATGTTTGTTACGATTACATCATCATTTAGAATTCGTACTTCAAATGGTTCATCTTTGAATTTCATAATGTGTCGAAGATTGATTGTCACATCCTTATCCTTTGCAATCTCTAATAGCCAGTGAGCACAATTATCGCCGCAATTTGAAGCGTTAAACACTTTATCCGGTACCTTATCTATCAATATAAGTGTTTTAACACCACCAGATAGATTGATTGGTGCGATAACTCCTAATACCGGGCTGTCAATAGCGCCGGTTCCCAGCACTGTTGAACTGTCGACATCTTTTATCATATCTGCAACTCTGGGTTCTGTAATCCAATCTTTTTCATAATTGAATTTAAAATATGCTGATGTATTGTAAATTGCCTCCGGCATATCTCCATAAAAAATATTTAACATGTTTTTTCTCCTGCTATCATAGGTTTTATGCACGAAAAAAGCATCTTGCCTTAATTCTATATGACATGAATGCTTTTTACAACCTATGCCTTTCTGGCAAGCTATATTTGAGCTTGCATCATTCTGATTTTATAGCGTTCCTCAACATCATTTTTGACTAACCGCAATAAAACCTCTACAATATTGAAAAATCAGGTTTTATTCAATGTAATAATCTAACTATTTCCAGCCATTTATTTCTTCTGCCAATTCCCTGGCGTGTTCATAGTACCAGTGATCCTCGTCTTCATCCGCTTCTACAAATTCTACATATTCATTAAGCACAGCCAGCTTAATATCCCTAATATACTGCTCATGATCAGGCTTATCATTAAGACTTTCATACACGCCTTCTACAAAGAGTTTTTTCTGCGCATCATTCATATAAAACGGGAACGTTGCTCTATCTTCAGTGGCATGAGCGATGAACCTTGCGATATCGAGAGAATACGGCATCACGCCGCCAAAGCCCCAGTCAATAATGTAGACTGTTCCTTCTTTTACCACGGCATTAAACTCCATAAAATCACCGTTAGACAACGTTCTGGGACAAGTCTTCTGACGTTCAAGGAAAAGAGCATATGCCTTTCCAATAACAAGATCGCCCTTAATAAAAGCATATCTTCTGCCAATCCTCTCCATATAAACATCAAAGCGCTTGGTATCAGATGAATTCCAGCAACTATTCTGTATCTCAGACAAGCTATCAGCAGCTGCTATAGCCAGCGCATCTGTCACATTTCTAAGATCTTCACCTTCGATGTTCTCTATAACAATCCAAATATCTTCTCCGTCTATGTGGCTACCATAAAACTCAGGGACGTTAAAACCGTGTCCACTTAAGTACTTTTCATAATTAGTAGCTTCACGCTCTGAAGTTTTCTTAAGGATCAGTTCCTTTGATGTAGTTGTTATCTTGTAAACGTCATATTCCCTGTAATCATCCTCTTCATCGGAATAGCGCTCGCAGATTCTGGTGATCTTCTTTATATCTTCAGACGCTAGTACCTTCTTGGCAATATCGTCTATCTTTATGTCAGTATTTTCGATTTCGTATCTTCCAAGCTGCATTTCTTTTATTCCCTGTCATTATTTGTACGTCAATTCATAAAAAGCTCCTAATGCCAAGTATCTTCGTACCAGACATCAGGAGCTTTAAATCCAAAAATATAATTCAAATTTATGAATTGCCTATTAAGACTTATCATTTTTGAGTTTTTTCAGCTCTTTTTGAAGTGCCTCAATTTCTTCAGCCATCTGTTTTCGTACTTCTTCGCCTAGTTTTATCTCCTCGGCCATCTGCTGGCGCATTTCTTCGCCTTGTTTCAAGCCCCTGGCTTCGCCCTCAATGAGGCCCTCTTCCTTACCTTCACGAAAAACCCTAAACTCCGGCAAATCCAATACCTTACCACCCATAATTCCACCTACCTTTTCCTGAACCTTATCATGTTTCATGGATAGTTTGTAAACAACTTTATGTGTTAATCTTATGATAGCATTGTGCGACAGCGCTGACAACTTGCCATTATCAAGTTCCTCATCCAGCCTGTCGATGATACAACGAAACTCTTCCGCAAGTGCCTCCGTCTTATCCTCATCCATATTAATCTTCTTAAGCTGCCTCTCATAGTTGAAAATATAAAACGGAATCATAAGATACAACCGATTCTCAAACAGATGATCTATGGTAAAATCAGACATTTTCATGATCGTAACATCATAAGATATCTCACCCTTCGGCGTCTGAATGATAACCTCCGCTCTGCCTGGCGCCTTATTTGACTTTCGTAAAAGAAGCAGTCCGGTATACGGAAACTTTACCCTCAGAACAGTACCTTCTGTCTCACTTTCATCAATCGCAATCTGGGAATCGTACTCAAACAACCTTACCAGAATAGAATTGTCAAAAGAACTGCTTTCACACTCGATATGGTAGATCTTGCTGACACCATTCTGAGTTATCTTGAAATGAGAATCAGTAATCCTCTTCTCATCAGACTGATCCTCATGTTCAATGAAGTGTTCGTTCCTAAGACGCGTTATTTGTGCGCTGTTATCATAATTCTCATTGTAAAAATAGTTCACAAAGGGAATCACAATATCATCGCACTCCGTCTCCATAGTCCTGAACGCATCATCGTACGAAAAGTCCGAGAAAATCGGCGCGTCCTTTTTAGTTTGCTTGTCATTTTGCATACACATATGCCTCCTACAAATAATAATCCTTCCATCGTTGAAATCGGCATATGCAAGAACTGCTAAGCCTCTCCAGATTGGAAAAAGAACTGTGATAGAAATTCACAGCTTCGTAAGAATAGCATATTGGCATGCAAAATTCAAGACAGATATACGTACGTTTCAATTACTCCCAATCCAAACAAAGAGAACTCTGAATACGACAGTTCATCAGAATCCAAAGACTCAGAATAACTCAAAGCAACAACGCCGCTATCTATTATACTAGCGGCGTTATTTACTCAATAATCAAATAAAATCATTTTTACACTATTATTGTTTTTTTCAATAAAAACCTCTCTCCTTCATAAATCCTCACCGGATTCCCTCTCTGTATCTGTGCGTGCTTGGCCCAAGCCACAGCCTTCTGACTATCTCTACTTGCAATATTTGCATTCTTAAGGATTGCAGATAGCTTTCTAAGTGCATCCTGCTTGTTCATGTACTGGCTTCGTTCTTTGGTGGATGTTACGGTTATGCCGCTTGGCAGGTGTGTTATTCTAACTCCGGATTCAGTCTTGTTTACATGCTGACCGCCGGGGCCGCCGCTTCTATAGCTTTCGATAGTGATATCATCAGGGTTAATCTTCTCATAGACTTCGTCTGCTTCAGGAATTATGCTTACGTCTACGAACCAGTTTTTCCTCTTATGACTGGGTCTGAATTTGCTCTTACAAATCCACTCCATTGTACCCTGCAAATGAGACAGGTCCTGATCTGAAGAAAAAATAATTGAAGAGTAAATTTCTTCAGCTTCGCCCTTATTACATGTAATCTGCTGAATATCCGGATACTCTTTTTGGAGGGCTCTGAATATACCACCTACGGCGGCTCTGCATTCAATAGGTCCCATACCTGAACTTATCTGCATTATCATCGCTCATCACCTCCCTTGTAGTTATAGACGGGAGTCAGGATATTCGTGATATCCACAGAGTCTTTCACTGCTTCTTTGATATAGTCAATATTTCTGTAGGCAAAAGGGGCTTCGTCAAGAGTTTCTTTACTGATGCAGGTTGAGTATATGCCTTTCATAGTAGCTTTAAACTCTGAAACTGTGTGGGATTCAAGAACTTCTTTTCTTGATGAGATTCTGCCTGCTCCGTGAGGGGCTGAGTAGTTCCAGTCCTTATTGCCTTTCCCCTTACCTATGATCACTCCATCTTTCATATTGATAGGGATGATCACATCTTCGTTTTCACGAGCTGATATAGCTCCTTTTCTTAGTATTACTTCACCATGGCTATTGTCAATATAATTATGGATGCAGCTTTTTTCTTCAACAGGCTTCCATTTCATAACCTTGCAGATCTCTTTGATCATGATCCTGCGATTAAGCTGGGCATATTCCTGAACGATACTGGCATCGTGAAGGTAATCTGACACGTTATCGCCTGTAAGGAATGAAAGCTCTATCGGAACATCATCTCTGCCCATTTTTCTTAGATGCTGATAGGCAAGCTTTGAATAATACTCTGCCACTTCTTTTCCAAGATGTCTGCTGCCGCTGTGGACAATTAGATAACTATCGCCATTTTCATCCACATCGATTTCTATAAAATGATTACCTCCTCCCAGAGTTCCAAGGCTTAATAGCGCTTTATCTTTTCTAATATGTCTGGTGCAGATCAGTCTTTCAAAATCAAACTGACTAGCCATGTCATGGGCGTTGTCTCTTATTTTGAAGCCTGCAGGTACTTTGTCTCTAATGACTGCGTCAAGCTTCTGGTATTCTTTCCTTATCCTGCCAAGCTTGACCATGCTCATCCCGCAGCCAATGTCTATTCCAACAAGTGACGGATTCACTGCATCAGTTATTGTCATTGTAAGTCCTATGGGGCCAACCTTACCCGAGTGCACATCAGGCATGACGCAGATATTACTTCCTTTAGATGCCTCATTATCTGCGATCATCTGAATCTGAGAAAGGGCGTACTGCTCAATGTTTTCGCCAGGTGTCTCTCCTATGCACATGATCCTGGCGGTTGCGTATTTTCCGTTTATTTGTATCAAAATAAAACCTCCGTGGGTGTTTTGGGCATGCCAAAAACACCTCTGAATAGCATTAGAGGTCATATTAGTTGTCCTAATGTACTGACTCGTCACCTTCAGTCGAATAAAGATTATTCTAAGCCGAGTGGTTCTATATCCTTTACATGGAAAAAGCTGGTAGAAATATCAGCCTATGAGACTAAGGACAACCATGCCTCTTGTATATATAGTTGCGTAATTAGTATTCATGTTTGATGTCATAATTGTCCTCCTTTCTGCTCGTAAGTGAGCAAATCAATGATTTCGTTTCCTGGATGATTGTAGCACTGGGATTGGCGAGCGGTCAATAAAAAATAGCGCCAGCCATCTTACAATGTTGTAACAATGACTGGCGCGCAAATTCAAATAAAATCTCATCCCTCCATAACATCAGGTAATGGGAATGGAATAACATTATCCATTACTTTTTTAAAAACAGCTTGAATCCAACATCTCACACTGCTAGAATAATTCTTGATTACAAAATATACACACAGAGGTTGCGACAAATGAGACATTAATTTTCTAGCGAAAAGTAAAAAACAAAGATTATATCGCCTGCTTGCCAGGTTTATTTTTGTACACTGAATATTTACTTTTTGTTGGAGGATTAATACAATGAATAACAAACTACATATAGACAACCTCGAAGCTGTGTCATTCTTAAATGGCCTTGTTTTCTTTGCGCCGGTGGCGCTTCTGGTCAGAACCCGTGCGGGGATCAGCCTTGACCAGTTCTTTATATTACAGGCAATTCTGTCTGTTACTATTTTCCTTGGAGAGATACCAACCGGTAAGATCACTGATATTGTCGGTTATAAGAATACTATTGTCCTGTCGCAGGTTATGCTACTAATTGCAAGAAGCATGATGCTTGTAGCATTCCTGTCCAAAAGCTACTATGTGTTCGCCATTGAGGCGATCATTGAAGGAATCGCAAACTGCTTTACTTCAGGCACTATCAGCGCATATCTGTATCAGAAGTACGACGAGGGCGAGTACGTTGTTAAGAGCGCCAGGGTCGGAAACTTTGGTACTGCCGGTTTTATCATCAGCACTATAATGTACGCCGGCATCTATCACTTTTTTAGCATCGAAGGTCTTCTGATCCTCACCGCTTCTATGAATGTGATCGCGGTTCTCACGAGCCTTGGTATAGAAAAAGATAAAACTAAGGCTACAAACGCTGATGATGTTGCCACCTCTTTTGCCAAGGAGCATAACGGCGTTTGCAAAAAGCTCTTCATCCTTAAATTAAATGCCGAGAATATCATAATCATGGTTACACTCGCTTGCGTCAGTATCTCTTTTATCCTGATCAACTTTTTCTACGTAGACAAGCTTGAAATCCTCGGGATCTCGGAAGAATGGATGACCGCCATCATCCTCGGCTACTCAGTATTCCAGATGGCTGCTGAGAAGATTCTTGATACCATCGGGGAAAAGAACTATTTCAAGGCCTTCGTTATGGGCTTCATCCTTTCAGGTATCTGCATGCTCGTGTTTGGAAGAATAAATATCGCGCTGGTCATCATTCCGATCATGCTGATTCTTCCGCTTATTGTCAGTGTTCCGGCATACATATTCGACGAGATGGAGAATAAGGTGATCGACAAGAATCATCTTGAAGATAAAAGAGCTGAGGTGCTATCTGCCTACAACATGGGTGTTAACTTTGTTGAAGTCGTGTTTTTGTTCGCGTCGGCTTTCGTCGCAGGGCTTGGGGTGTCGGCTTGCTTTACGGTTGTTGGAGTTTTGATGATACTGCTGGCCGGGGTTCATGTGATCAAAAGATAATTTTAAAGAAAGGGCGGAGAAAGCTTAAATTGCTCTCTCCGCCTCTTTTTTATTATCTTGTGCGATATATTTTACAGAATATATATCGTACAGCTTTATTTCATACACGATATATTTCGCAGTATAAATATATCGTGCAAGATATATTTTGCAACATAAATATATCGTACACGATATATTTTATTCTTCTTTAATGCTCTCCCAATATTTCCTGGCCGCTTCCATCTTCTTTATAACCATTTCAGGTGTAGGTTTATGTAATATCTCATCCAATAGGTTGCCTATGCCATCTACAGCACTGTGCCCGATTTCATCATAGACTGATGTGTTGTGATCCTTACTTGCATGCCAAAACTTGATTTTTCCATTAAAGTCATTGGATGGATTCTTATCAAATTCTTTGGCTATCTCATAAGCTTTGTCTATGCAATCCTTCATGCCATCATATTCTTTGGAACATGATAAGCTCATAGCTTTTAAGACCAATATTACTGTCTTAAGCTTTGTTAAATAGCTTATTTTTCCATTGGTGGTAGCATCAATGATTGCAAGATACCAATCCATTAGTTCAGAAGCTTCGACAAATGCTTTGCTTTTATTCGTACTGATAAGAGCTATATACATGCCTGCTGCCAGATCAAGATTTTCTATTAACATTCTTACCATTGTTTTGGTATATTTATCGAGAGCCTCATCAGCTTTTCCTTTTCTCATAAGGAGTCTTGCTATCTGAACATCATTTATTCCCATATAATTCAGTGCTTCAAAATCCATAAGAGCTTTATCTGTATCATCCCATATTTTCACATATGCTATTCGCATTTTTATGGATAATTCATTTATTTCAGGATCCTCGTTTTGAGATAAATAACGAAGTGAAGACTCATAAAGCTCTATGGCCTTTTTGCAATACTCTTTTGGATTTCTATATGGTAATACCATTTCATAAGTATATGCACACTTATAAAGTATTTTGAAATTCCCCGGATATCTGACAACGGCCTTTTCAGCTATAGAGATAGCTTCGTCATATTTTCCTTCATCAAGAGCTTTTTTCATTCTATCCGAGATACCATCTATACTTTTGGATGAAATGACGTATCCAAGCAATGTATCTACAGATATGTCAAAAAAGTCCGCAAGATCCATCAGTATAGATATATCAGGAACTGTGTTTCCGCTCTCCCATTTACTTACAGCGCCTTCAGTTACTCCAAAAGCTTCTGCCAGATCTGCCTGTGTAAGATTCATTTCTTTTCGATACTTCTTGATGTTTTCATTCAAATTGTGTTGCATCCAAAGGTTCTCCTACATCGAATACGATTCTTAAATCACTATACACCTTATGCCGACTCAGAAGAAGTGACTGTTATGTCCTTTTTACTACAAAGGATATCCGATAATGTATGTGAAAGCATTAAATATAAACACACCAGTACATCAATCGCACCAATAACTACGAATATCACCGATGTAGAAAGCCATGCTGCAAGGAAACTAACTACAACAGACATAACAGGTGTAGCAGCATTACCCATGGCATTCATTATGGAAGCAGCTCTTGCAAAATACTGCTCATCAATAAGTTCGACAAATATTACCTGCAAAAATGCTGAAAGCAGTGATACAAACACTCCCATGATAAAACTTATAAATGCGACATATGCGTATGTAAATGCCGTGTTATTGTATAAAGGCCTGGCAATAATTACAGCCAGATAGTAAAGACCTATACAAATGCCTCCGCTTATTACAAACACTTCTTTACTCACGAACCTGCTAAGAATAGGATAAATAACTGTTCCCAAAAGCGTTCCACATGTAATAGCTATACTGATCAAAGAGATAGTCTCTGCTCCTGTACAGATAACTTCATTAGCAAGCGGTGCCATTAAGCTGTTGAGGGGAACGAGAATAGCATTCAAAAATGCAGCAAACAGAACAAGGAACATAGCAGCCTTACTGCGAGCAATGTAGGAAAATCCCTGCTTTAATGTATCAAAATAAGCCTGCAGACTTCCATTAATATCTCTTGACTCATCTGAAGAAATCTTAATTGTTGCAATAATAAGTGCTGACAATACAAATGTTACCATATCAATGTAAATTGCACCTGTGGTGCCAATAAGTGCAATTATTCCGGCTGCAGCGCCCATTCCAATCAGTTCAACAACTGTATAAATAGCCGTTGATAAAGACGTTCCATAGACTATTTCTTCTTTTTTAAGTAATTTGGGTATTATTGCAGAACCAGCAGGAAGCCTGAATGCTTCTGCTGTCGAAATGACAAATGTAGAAATTACAATTATCCATGCATTAAGAAATCCAAAAAGGAATCCTGTTGCAATAACTGCCACACATATAGCTCTGATAAGATCGGTAACGACCATGATGGGCTTTTTCTTTTTACCTTCAACCCATGCACCTGCCAATGGCTGGATAAATACAGATGGAATCTTATTGACTCCAAAAATTATCGCTGACCACATAGCATTGCTTGTAAGCTCATATACCAGCCATGCTGATGCAATTGCATCAATGGAATCCCCAAATCTGTTTATTATTCCTGCCACAAGCAGTTTCATGTACTGATAATTATGGAGTATAGCTCTGTAACCTGTACTTTTCTTCATTTCCAAATCCTCACTTATGTATGTTTTCGCTACCTTTATTCTAAACGGCCTGGTAGCTGAACTTAACAGACTAAGTGT
Source organism: Butyrivibrio fibrisolvens (assembly GCF_037113525.1). Classification (NCBI taxonomy): domain Bacteria; kingdom Bacillati; phylum Bacillota; class Clostridia; order Lachnospirales; family Lachnospiraceae; genus Butyrivibrio; species Butyrivibrio fibrisolvens. Next base: position 2,492,447 of record NZ_CP146963.1, read on the forward strand.
AGGATTTTGGATGATAAAACTTTCCTGATAGGAAGATTTTGAAATTACACTATAGAATCACTTTCAATACTATACAATCAAATCACTTACAAATTACAACGTTAAAGCCCTGTTATACTATTTATCAACTTAAGCATGCCTTAAAATTGAGTTAGTCATCTCTTCAATACCAGCCTTGTTATATTCCGGTATCAGAATATGCGCATCATCATACTTTGTAGCGCCGCGTTCCATAACATACTTAATGAACTCTTCATAATCCCACATTCCATCAAGCGGTCTGTTTTCTGAGAAGATAAAAAATCTGATCATACCTTTATCTGCTCTGATAGGGTTTTGAGGATTGCTTGCACTGATAAAATCATTGAAATTCATCGGAAATATGCTTGGGCAATCTTCAGTAAGTGTATATATAGCAAGAATAGAATTATCTACTTCATTGCGCATAAGCGATGGCTTTGCATAATACGTATCCATGTTCTGCTTGTCATGGAGTAATTTTGAAAAAACAGTAAGATCCTTAGACTCACGCATCTTGTCACCCATATGTTTATCAATCCATATGGGCCACATGGTAGCTGTCATGATCCAAGCTCTTTCACCAAAATCGGACTTCTCTATTCCTTTTTGCAGTTCATCATAATTGAACTTAATAAAATCATCTTTTATTCCTAGAAGTTCTTCCAATGAGAACTTCTTATTATCTTCAACGTTAAGAATATCGAAGCTCTTATACTGTCTGCATATCTCCTTAGCGAGAGCAAAGAAGTCTTCGATTTCATATTGAGAAGTGGGCGTATTAATAGACATCTCTACGAGCGCATCATTATTCCCATCAAAGTAAATGCCACGTCCGATATGCTGCGGATTGTATAGAATACAAGAATTGTTCTGGTGCTTACCTTCATCCAATACGTAAAAATCATTGTACGTGCCGAACTTGAATTTGCAGTTTTCCAGCATCTCCCCGATATCGATAGTTCTTTTGGTAAAAAAGCCTTTTCTGGTGATTTTTAAAGAAAATGGCATTTTTATAATCCTCCCCTTTTTTCATACAGTCTATTATTTAATACAATTTCCTGCTTAGAATATAAATAAAGCCCCGGCCAGAATGTCGGAGCTTTATTAGTGTTTTCTTTTCAGCTTACGCCTAACTGGCTCGCGGTTATCACACCAAACCCGCCCATGGACTCCATGTATCCCCCTGCCAGTAGGGATTTACATTTCTACGTCAACAGATGATCTAGTCTTCTGTTTCTTTTATTATAATATAAACATCCAACATCAAGGTCAATTACTCATTTCGTTTTTTCTCTTAGATTTCTATGAATAGTACCTCTCCCATAATCTTTATATCATAGTGCCAAAGAATACACCCGTAGCTCAATCCCCTTATAATTGCAAGTCTCCACAACCTTACCACCACAACTAAGAATCACATGCTCGCTGGCAATGTTAGAAGGTTCACAAGCTATAGTAACATCTTTCATTCCCTGCTGTTTAAGCCATAACAAAAGCTCCTTAAGCATCCACTTTGCATAGCCATGGCCTCTATCGCATGGACGTACCGAATATCCTATCTGGAACTTCGGATCTGCTTCATATCTGTACTAGATCATGCCGATAAGATGTTCATCAGATTTTCTTATGCAAAAGAACTGCTGAGCGTGGCCTCCAATCTCCGCAGGCGCGCCTTCTGCTGCCCTCTGCCTGCAATTTTCAATGTACGCAAGCGGATTCTCAAATTTTCTAAGAGAGCCGCAGCCATCCATGTGATCTTCGCAGTCAATGAATTCCTGTCTGTATGCACTGATATCATCAGCATATTTGTCATCGGCTTCTACCAATTCAAGATCAGCCTCAGGTCTTTTCACTCTGGTAAAAAACTCCTTGTCATCTTCATGGTGGATATAAGCGCCGTTCTTAAGCTGCGTTTTCAAAGATGCTGGGTTATCCTTATGAACCGACATATAGATCTCGTCTTCCGGAATGATCTCCCATGCCTTTTCTATAGTCAGGCGCAGGCCTTCATTGGCATATCCTTTGCCGCGGTATTCTTTTTTGATTCCATATCCTATGTGTCCGGCGCCATTGGCAAGCGCTTCGCACAGGTGATGCCTGATCCTGAAAAGTCCTACGATCGTATCGCCATCCCACAGGAAGTATTCTGTTCCGGGAACATGTCCGGGAGAAAGGTTTATTCCATTGGATTTATCTATATATCCCGGGAGAATCTTCTTTTCAAACTCTTCGTATGAGCAACCATAATCCTTATTGGTGAAGCCGTTTTCGTCCTCTGGAAGCTGAGTAATAAACTCGTACTCCTTTTGCACATCTTCCATGTTTGCTTCTTTTAGATATACTTTTTTCATGGTTTTTATCCTTCTTTACTAGGGGCGTTTCTTTCAAGCCTGTATGTTATCAGTGTCATTTTATCATTCACAACCACTTCGCGGCCGAATCTTACGAATCCGCATTTTTCGTATAAGTGGCAGTTTCTCGGCTCCTGAAGTATTGTTTCAAGTATCCATTCCTTAACTTCCTGGTACAGTTCAAACGCAGCCTGTATGGCTTTGTAACCCATTCCCTGGTCCTGGTACTGCGGCAATATGAATAAGGGACTGATAAAAGAAATATGTTTTTCTTCAGGGTCATTGTGACCGAGGTTGATCGCTCCGACTCTATCGACGTCTTGCATTATGAAATAATACTGCCTGTTAGGTATGGCTGCTCTTTTCTTAATTCTTTCAAGAGTTTCTATTGCAGGACTACAATCATCATGGTACTTCTCATATAGGGGCATGAAGCTTTCTACCTGCATTTTGTGTAGTAGTTCGAGTTCATTTTCTTTTACCGGAATAAGGTCTATTTTTCCCATTATTTTTTTCTCCCGATCACTCTGTACCAGTTATACTTGAATTATTTTTTCTTTTCCAAAATAGTCTATATTAGAGACACTTTTGAAAATATTTGGATTTTCTGCCATCTTCTTCAAAAGACTCTACCAAATCAAATCCAGATTTTTCCAACACTTTAATAGATGCCAGGTTATCAGAATAAGTAAATGCACCGATAGATTTCAGATTAAACTTATTCTTTATATCTTCTAAAAATAGTAATGTTGTTCCCGTAATCTTAGTACCTATTGAATTCTTTCAACTTATATACCATAGGAATATACTTAATCCCATGCTTTTCTTGTTCCTCAGATATTCTTATGAATCTGAGGCTTGTATAAAATTTTTCGCCATAAGGAGACGAGTTAACGGTGATTTCATAAATATCGTCATTGTTTGACCTTATATCATTGCATATATACTCAAACAGCCTCTTTCCAATACCTTGCCTTTGGTAATCCCTATCGACAAAAGCAAGCATAATATGTGAAGTCTTTCGCATGGTCATTACTGCAACAATTTTCTTACCATCAAAAGCTCCATACATTTTGAACTGCCCAGTTAGACAGCCTCTTCTAAAATCATCATTTTTAATTATGTCATTTACAAAAGAGTCAACGCCTTCTTCAGAATAATCAGGGGCTTCAAACTCCATAAAAACACGTATGATAAGATCCAATGCATTGTCAATTTCATTTTCAGAAACAAGCTTAATATCCATCACATAGTTCCTCTAAATCTGCATCCTATAGAACAAACCTTCCCCTATAGGCGTTGTCTTTCTATATGGTTCACCTATTATATGAAACCCCGCTTTTTCATAGCATTTCACTGCTCGAGTATTCCATGATCTAACTTCCATATAAATCGTTTTTTCTCCAAAAACAACTTTTGATAATTCAATGGCCAATTTTACTATAGTCTGCCCATATCCTTTACCACACATATCCGGATGAACACCAACTCCGAGTACTACATCAGATTCTTTCTCTTTCAGATTTATGTATCCTACCAAAGATGTTCCATCATAAAACGAGTAGTAGTTATTACATGGATTTCCAAATCCAGAATGGTTCGATAGTTGCTCTTCATAGGGAATACTATTATAGATTGAATAATCTCCAGCATATTTCCAGTCAGATATTATGCTCTTTTCTACGTCAGTAGTCACATGATATTCCAACATAACATTTCCTCATCAAATGTTCATCCAAATCCCTTCATCATGGATCTCTGCATTTTCTACGCTTCTATAAAATCTCTGAGCTTCATCATTTCGTGCCATAAGTGCTATCAACATAGATGTACCTCTATTCTTCAGCTCTTCACGAAGCTTTGTAAGCATCATCTGAGCAACCTTAAGATGCCTTTTACTTTTGAGAACACATATCCAGTCAAGGTATGCTGCATAACACTCTCCATCATTTCGGCTTGATACGATTGAAGCATCAATTCTGCCAATAACAGCATCTTTCTCTATCGCAAGAAATGACACTGCATTAACAAACCTTTCATCTGAAAAAGAAGCTATAATTTTTTCCCTATACTCATCATCGGGCTCCCAGAAATATGTATCTGGCTCTTCCTGACGTAATCTCTTTTCATAATCTATCACTTTATCAACGTAATCTCTTGTAAATTCAACTATTTCTATCATTTCTATACCTTTTTCATTAATCCGAAAATTGTTACAAATCACATTCTTTTCATTTTTTCTATTGCCAGATCATGATTCTGTAAAGCCGCTTTTTCAAACCAGAATCTTGCTTTTTCCATATCTATAGCAGTCCCGGTTCCTTGTTCATAACAGCATGCCAGGTTATACTGACCATCTCTGTCGCCATCTTCTGCTGCCTTTGTAGTCCAGTATAGTCCCTGCTCTAGATCTTTTTCGACTCCAATACCTTCCAAATATGCATATCCAACCTGACATTCTGCAAGGGGATAACCTGTTTCTTTTGCTATTTTCAGATATTCAGATGTCCATTTTTCAAAATCCTCATTTTCCCAATACTTACCTAGAGCTCTACATCTGTCCAGCTCATCACACGGCTTATAATATCCCATCGTTAGATTATTCCTCTTTCGAATTCTTAAACATATGCCTTATCATACCATAGTGAAAATAGCTATTCTACTACATTTGTAATCTTTTATTAAATCAAAAATCAAACATACTATATGTTGACTTATTTTTACAAGCCAACTATACTTTTACTTAATATTTTTCAGAAAGCAGAAAAACTATGATACACAATGGACTCATCATTAATTCTATAGCCGCGAACGCGAGACCCGTGAATGCTCAGGGGTCTGTTTTTGTTGTTAATGATGAGGAAATATGGAGGAATGCGGTCTAATACTATAACTCCATAATAGATATGTTTATTAAGCCTCATCAGACTATATGTTTGATGGGGCTATTTTTTTACCCAGGAGGACAAACAATATGAAATCATCAAAGTCACAAAGCAATGAGAAAATATTACTATTCGGACATCTGACGTCAAAATTGGGTGACATCATTTTTGATTACGCCAACAAGATCGTCCTTGTATCTGCATTTACAAGTAAGCCTTGGGTACTGGCCTTGTATCAAAGCATGGAATATATTGTCGGGATCATCTTTAACATAATCGGGGGACTACTGGCCGATTTTGGTAATAAAAAGAAAATCATTATCATTTCAGATCTGTTTAGCGCTACTTTCTGCTTTATAGCAAGCTTTTTTGTCACATCAAACTATATGGCAGCTGCACTTATCATCGCTAATGGGCTTCTGGCACTGGTCTTTTCTTTTCAATCACCATGCTTTAGAGCTGTTATAAGTCAGATGATAGAAAAAGACAGGATCGTTAAATATAACTCCGTAAACAATGCCGGTATGGAGATCATAAACATCGTCGGTCCTATCCTTGGCATGGCACTTATGGGATTGGTCGGGGCAAGGGGAGCTCTACTTATAAACGCTGGCTCATTCTTCATTTCAGCTGTTTCCGAAGTCTTCCTAAACCCACTTAAACCAGAAGTCGAGAAAGCAAAGAAACCAGGATTAAAGGAACTGCCATCAGGAATCATATATGTATATAAGAAAAAGAATATACTTATCCAAGTCATAGTCTGTGCCTTCACAAATTTCTTTATCACCGTATATAACTTACTGGCACCTTATACTGAGATCCTCTACAAAGGAACATTTGACGGATATTATAGCAAGCTTCTTGTTGCTGATGCTATTGGTGGAATTCTGGGATCAGTTGTTAATACCAAGATTGCTGCAAATTATTTAAAGGACGGAGCTTCTCTTTTAAAAATGGAAGTACTGGTTGGACTTTCCCTGTTATTTATCCCTATTGCTGCATTATCAGGCAATCTCCTTATTGGACTTATCCCATACCTTTTGTTTAGTATGACCCTGGCTATGTATAACATAAATTTCATGTCATATATCCAGACCAGTGTTGATGAAGCTTTCCAAGGGCGCGTATTTAGCGTCATCTTCGCTTTTATCATGATATTTATGCCTGTTGGCTCATTCTTTTTCTCAGCTATAAATGTTACTAAAGATATACGTAGTTTTTATATTCCGGGAGTAGGAATAATTATTGTCGCAATTGTATGCCTCATCATTAATAGATATATGAATAGCGATGATGTTGAGAGAAAAAATGAGATTTAATCAGTAAATGAGTTGCAAAAAGTCCGGTTGGAAACCCAATCGGACTTTCTTTTGCTCATCTGCTCGTATGCTTTTATATTAAATCATTCAATTCAAAGCAATCTCATTAAACTCAAGCACATACGGACTGCCATCCCTCGGATCTGTTCTATCCTCATCATGAGAAAAAGAAAGGCCGCATTTCATCATAAGTTTATGAGATGCAATATTTTTCTTCCTGCATGATGCGACAAATTTATGTGCACCGCATTTTCTGGCCTCATCCATGAAAGCCGTCAGTATTTCCGTACCATATCCCTTCCCTACAAATTCAGGGCCTACGGCTATTCCGGTATCCTCATACACTCCCGGCTTAATCTCTTCCATCCCTGCAAAACCAATAGCTTTACCGGATCTCTTTTCATATACGAAAAAAGCATACTTTTCGACCTGTTGGAACTTCACAGACTTTCTGAGTCTTTCTTTTGCTTTTTCTATACTATCAGTAACAGTCCAGAGCATATATCTTGTACTTTCCTCATGTCGCCATAAGTTGTTATATATGTCATCTAAATCTGACTCCGTAGCCTTTTTTAACATCACATTCTTAGTTTCTATGGTAAAAGAGCTATAATCTGCCATTCCTCTTAATTTCTCATATGATTTTTTTATAAAACTATCTGCTGACAGCAACACATTTTTTAGACTGTCATACTCTATCAGCTTAAACGTATCTTTCAGATTGTTTATTCTTATTGATTTCACTTCATTAGGTCTTACAATATGCGGTTCCTGATCCTTATATTCAGCAAGGAAAAAGACTATTTGCCTTCTTACATCAGATCTATCTAAAAGGTCATACTCCTGAACCTCTCTAAATCCAGGTATAAGACTAAGCTCCAATCCGGTCTCTTCTTTTATTTCTCTGATAGCAGTCTCTTCCTCAGTCTCATCATTTTCAACATGACCTTTGGGTAGACTAAAAAAGCCGCTTGCCTCCTCAACCATAATGTATTTAATTTCCTCGCCGTCTATTGTAAATACTACTGCGCCGCAGGATTTATCAATTTGCACTTTATTCATTGTATATTTCTCCACTGTTTTAATATAAAAGGCATATACTCACGATTTCGCAAGCATATGCCTTATGATACCATAGTGAAAATGGCTATTCTACTGTTTTTCTAAGATAATTAATACTTTCGTTTACTTGCGCAGGCCCTCAATCTCATTCTGCAATTCCCCGAGAAATTGCATAGCAACTTCATCCAACAGATAGTAGATTTTTTTGTCTGTTATAAATACTTAAGACCCTTTTAATATGCAGCTTTACACATTCCAAGTCGCATATACGCAGTTCTGTCCTTCAACTTTATCAAACCCAATTGATGTATACAAACGAATTGCCGGAACATTATCAACATCTACCATCAAAGACATGCCCTTAGGATTGTTCAGTTCTATGGCTTTTGCAAGAAGTTTTTTGCCATATCCTTTTCTGCGGTATTCATCTTTTACAAACACATCATAGGGCTCATTTTCTTCATAATTCTTTGTGAGATCCAAATAGCCAACGACGTTATTTTCTTCAGTAGCCACCAAAACATAGAATCTGTCCGGTTCTTCCAGTACTCTTTCCCCGTTCCAGTAATTCGATGTATCATGGATTGCAAGATAACCTCTGATATATTTATCATCTATCAATTCGATTCCAGATATATCATCAATTTCCAAAATTTGCTTCAAAACCATTTTTTGCTGTTCTTCGCGGAAAAGCGCATTCTTTGTCTTTAAAATATTCCTGAGAATTTCATTACATGGATTAAAGGAAAAATCAATCTGGTAACCGTTAAAGTACTGTGACAAATAGGCAAACAGCTCAATATAGGCACCTTGTGACCTGGACAGTCCCATAGTTTCTTCTACATACTTTTCATCATCTATAACAAGAAGAACGAATAATCCGATTATTTTCTCTTTATCAAAAACTGCAAGTACACGATCATCCGCATTATGAACAGCCCTTTCAAGCTTCTCCTCTATCAAATCAGAATCCAGGAGAGGCTGTGAATAATCTTTGTCAGCGTTTATTTGACGTGCAAATGCTACATATTTTTCAATTTCCGATGTTACTGTTACTAAATGCTCCACGTCTCTTACCTTCATCTCTCTATCTTCTTAAAAAGTCTTGCGCTCCAGAAATTCATATTGAGTTCATCAATATAAAAATGGAATATAGCCTTCCAGTTTTTCGTAGCAGTGCTCAGAACCATATATTCTGCCTCTGCTTTGACAGCGTTCTCAGCAAATCTAAAAAGCTTCTCTCCAACTCCTTGGGAACGCTTCTCGGAAATTACATACAGTTCTTCTACTTCGAAGAATGGAGTCCCCTCTGGTATTATTGATTTCATCTGCTTAGATTCACAAACTTTACCAAAAAGATACCCAATAATAGTACCATCGTCCTCTGCAAGAAATATTCTATTGCCTTCAATATCTGATTTATCATTTGGACGATATCCGTAGCAACTGTTCTCTGCTGCCCAGTCCTCTGAAAAACTGATTAGTTTAGCCAGAACGTCTTCGTTTAAATCTACTTCATGAATAAGCATCATATCCTCCAACTAAAGTGATTATTATCAATTCCTAACAATAAAAACATGCTCATCTTTGCTGTTTACCGCTTCATATAGTTCAGGAAGTCTATTCGCCATCTGCAACTGCTCCCTTCACATTTCCCTTTATACTTAACAGGGAATTTATCAGTTCAGGATCAGGCAACGCCGCAAAAGCTCCTTTTCGGTACTTTTCTATTATGTCAGATGTATCTCTCACACCATTTTCTGCGGTAAAGTCAGACAGTGAATAAACGTAAACGCCCTTTTCATCCTTATCTACAAACCAGATCTGTTCCTTTCTGAAAAGGCGTTTGCAATCCATAAGGTTAATATCGTGTACTGTGAAGATCATCTGTGCATCAGTATTGAGCTCATTATTAAACATAGCGACGGTGGCTCTTGTAAGTTTAAAATGAATACTGCTATCCAGCTCATCTACTACCAAGATTCGTCCCTGCTCAAGCGCTTCAATAACATAACTTGCCATTGCTGCTATCTTTTTAGTTCCTGTAGAATCAAATAACATACTTGGAACCTGAACGCCCTTATATGTAGAAACCAGTCTGATCTGATCCATTACACTATCTGGAACATCCAGCACTTTTTCCTCAGGCTTTTCATCAGCGTCACCAGCATTAAGCTTTACATTTCCCATTTCCACATATTCAAAATTGCCCATGTAAAGATCTGCATTTTTAATAAAATCAACAACTTTCTGCTGTAGCTGATTCTTGTTTTTCATAAGGTCGATGGTATGCTCCATAGGGATGTTATTCATATTGATAACATCTATCTTTTCAGCAAAACCAACCAGAACTTCCTTCATCTCATTGAGTGCCTTAAATTTTGTAGAATCAATAAGGTGGAAAATAACATTATTCTTTGCAACAACAGGCATCATTGTCAAAAGCTCTGTATCTATGCACTCATATTCTTCATTGAGAGTATCGCGTTTTAGCCAGCACACTTCTTTTTCGTTATTGTACTGATCTTTCAACACCTCTATAAATGATTCAAAGACGTAAGCCTCTTTCTTGACATCGTACTTGAAATCATACGAGAACTTTCTTCCACCTGATAAAAAAGTGACTCCAAGTTCACAGATATCGTTGTCTGTAAAAATATTTGACATAAGGCCATTTTTCTTATTCAGTAAAACGCTTTTTATAGCTTTAATACACCTTATAAGGCAGGTTTTTCCTGCATTATTAGGGCCATAGATTCCAGCTGTCTTAAGGACATTAAAGTTATTTTCTTTATGTACATTTGAGGCAAATTTTTTATTACGCATATCAGCTTTCATTGAGAAAGCAATCTGTTCATCAAATGCGAAGCAGTTTTTTGCCCTAATCTCTATAATCATAGCCGTTCCTCCGTTAAGGATTTTTACTATTGTTCACTATGATTATAACATTATCATATTTTTCATGCAATTATTTTGCATAAATAATATATGGACATTTCATAAATCAGTTTTACTGCGTTATAATTCTATAATCTGATCAAATCCTGTATCATCACTATCAATGTGAGATATCTTAATGACCATTTTATCAGGATCACTCAACAGCTCTTTTTCCAAATCCTTAAGCAGTGCCTTGGTTTCAACGTCCAGCCCGGCATCAATCTCATCCAGAATAACCAGCGATACATCAGATTCCATCATGCACTTCATCATGAAAAGCTTCTTCTTTTCACCTCCGGAAAGGGTTGCTCCATTTTCTTCTATAACATCAATCTCTGGGTTCAGATTCAGTTTCTTACGCATTGCCGCTATTTCATCCTCACTGTAATCTGAATGAGTTACATTTCTAAGATAATCTTCGACGCTTTCATTAAGTATAAGTTCATCCTGCGAAACGTAGCATATTTCTTTATAAAAAGAGCATGAATCATACTCAGAAAATGGTATATCATTGATAGATACCTGCCCGTTTGACGGCTTATATAAGCCTAGGATCATCTTAAGTATTGAGCTTTTACCGCTTCCATTTTCACCACGGATCAGGACATTATCGCCCTTATTTATATCAAAAGAAATATTGTTCATGATCTTCCTGTCATCGATTTCGAGCGTTACGTTTTCAAAACTGATATTCTCGATATCACTTATCTCTTTTCCGGAAATAATGGGAATATCCATAAGCTTTACAACATTGTCAAAGGCAGGAATATTCTTGATGATCACCTGGATCTGGCGCTGAACTCGCCCGCTGACAGCAAGAATAGTATTTGTTATAAAAAGGACTGTTACAAGCTTTCCGCCACTTACGTTCGATGTCAAAAGCAGCATGCCGGCAACTATAATGTATATAAGGTCAGTAAAGCTTTTTTCTATTGTCTCAAAGAACGCAGATTTTCCTTCGGCTTTCTCAGAGAGTTTCATAAAACTATCATGTATTTTTTTATTCTTAGTCAGATAATAATCTTCTAAACCGTTTGTACGAGTAGCTTCAACCATATCCACCGTCTCGTATACCTGCGCAGTATCTTGTTCATGCGCTTTGTCGCAAAGCTCATAATTACCTAATATGCCACGGCCTGTTATAAATGATGTTCCGAGTGTAAATGCAATCCCTAAGACTAACGTTATACCTGCAGGAATGCTATACCAAAAGGCAATTATCAAAAAAGCTATAACCGTAAGCGTATTAACAAAGCCCCCGACAGAATAAATCACTGCAATCGCAAACGCAGTATATGTCTGTCCTGACAGGACATATTTAAATTTGTCCTTGGACTTTTGAACATACTCCATGTACTCGCTTCCCCAAAGTACTTTGTATATCTTTTGTCTCATGTTCCATAAAAGATCATTGCCTATACGGATATACAGCCTGGTATTTAACCCTGATAAAAGAGATAAAAGAAAATAGCCGATAACAAACAGCAGCACAGCTATCGCAAAGGTATACACTGCTTTATCCGTTTCCAGCATATCGATCATGGCATTTATACCAAGCGGTATTGCCATCTCAACTGCGATCAATGCCATCATTACTACAAAGGCACCAAATAGTAATCGCTTATTTGATGCAAACATCATTTTTACAATTTTAAAATAGCTTTTCATAAGTCCCGAATCCCCCTTTACTACTGCGTTCAGGCTCTAAATCTACCATTCAAAATTGCAAAAAACAAGGCTTTAAATGCTGTATTTATCTGTGGTATAATATATATAGAAAGAGTAATGGCGCCACGCTAAGTGACGCCACTTTTTATTCCTGTTTAATCTTCCCGTCCCCAATATACATCCGCTCTGTAGCAATCCTGTCCACAAACACCTTATCATGCGAAGTAAATACAAGTGTCCCCTCATATTCGATCAGCATTTTCTCCAAAGCCTCTACAGATGGTATATCCAGATAATTCGTCGGCTCATCCAGTATCAGCAAATTCACATTCGATACAAAGAGCATGGCAAAAGACAGCTTCATCCGCTCACCACCCGAAAGCTCTGATGCCTTTTTGTTCATATCTCTTTCTGATAGCAAAAGACGTGCCAGTACAATCCTCGAAAGACTCTCGCTCTGGATACTGACTCTGCGCACATTTTCAAGAACGGTTCGATCAAGGTCGATCTGGGACATGTTCTGCTTGGCATATCCTATTTTGGCTCCTGGGACTACGTATACTTTTTCTCTATTATTTATTAGTTCCAGTAAAGTAGTCTTGCCGGCTCCGTTACCGCCCAGTAGCGCAACCTTACTTCCATTCTTGATCATAAAATCTGCATCGTCGAATATAACGTGGTCATCATAGGCAAAAGAAATATGTTCTCCACGGATCACTATGGGATTTCTTGGCGGATTGGTCAGTCTGAAATCAGGTCTTACTGTAAGTTCTTCTTTGGGCTTTTCTTTAACCTCCATATGTTCAAGGCGTTTTAGGACATTTGTGGCACTTCTTTCTATTCCACGGGCTTTGTCCTCAGGTTTTCTATTTCCAATGAACGCTCTAACCTTTACTTCACTTGCTGACATGTTCTTGGGCTTTTTATCTACAGTTTTAGCCTTAGCTTTTTTCTCAACGTAAACGCTTTGAAGCCTCTTTTTTTCAGCCTGATAGTTCTCGTATTCGGCCTGCTGAGTCTTTCGCTGTTCTTCTTTTTGAACAACATATTCATCATAATTTCCGCTATAGTTCTGAAGTTTGCCAAAAGAAATCTCTACGATCCTGTCACATATTTCATTAAGAACGGACCTGTCATGGCTGATCACGACCAGTGTTTCTATTTCGTTCAGTCTTTTTTTGAGCATTTCCACACCGTTATAATCCAGATTTGATGTGGGTTCGTCGAGAAATGCCACTGCATGTGGACTTGAAAAGAGCTGTGCAAGTCTTATCCTGGTATCTTCTCCGCCGCTAACATTTTCCTGCCAGATGTGGTCTGCAACTCCCATCTTGCCGGCTTCTGCATAGTCAGTTTCAAAGTATTCACTGTCTGAGCCAAACTGTTCAAAAAAAAACGGAATACAATTGCTCGAAACTGTTCCTTTGGTTGGTTCCAGCTCCCCTGCCAAAATTTTGAGAAGCGTGCTCTTGCCTGCGCCATTCATCCCAACAAGTCCAACCTTCTCGCCCTCATACAGATAGAACCTGTCGAAATCCAGTACGGTCTGTTCTCCATAGGAATGGACTATATTCTCTGCTTTTATCAATAAATGTCTCGCCATATAAGTCTCCCTTTTCAGCTAAAAAATAAGCCTATCCTGCGTACGCAAAATAGACTCACACAAAAAGACCTATATATAAATAAAGGCTTCGAATGCATGATAATCCAATTTAAGCGTACACATAATACCGCTGCATAAGCAGCAGCCATCATCAACATGTTCACCTAAATCAAATTATCTAATAATCATTCAGTCACCTCTGCGAAAAATCGCCCTTTCTTTTATTCAACTGCATGATATCACATATATAGATCAAATACAATCATATATCCTATATCGAGGCTTCACGAGTTGAAAAAACGTTACAGTTCAGACGCTAGATTGACACACAACCCTAACGATTAAAAATCACATATTAAATTGGCTACAAACCCGTTACAGTTCAGACGCTAGATTGACACACAACCCTAACGATTAAAAATCACATATTAAATTGGCTACAAACCCAGAAAAAATCTGACTTTTTCTGGGTTTCCTATTGCATTTATAATCGTTATGATATATAATATTAACGTAACGATGTATCTTTGAAAGGAGAACGCCATGGGCATAATTAAGCAGTTAGACAAACGAACCGGCATCACTTACGTATATGAATCCAAGGCATACTGGGACAAAGAAAAAAAGCAGAGCCGGGCAAAAAGAACGCTGATCGGAAGGATTGATCCGGAAACCGGTGAAATGGTTCCAACTGATGGAAGACATAGAAAGACCGCGGAAACCGAAGAAAAAGACCCCGACTACAAAAAGCTATATGAAAAGCTTCAAAAGAAATGTGAAGCACAAGAAATACTCATCAAATCTCTCAAAGCAGAAATAAAACAGTTAAAGGCTAAGTAATCACTTCTATGAACGACTATCAGTATGAAATAATTACAACTCTACAGTACCGCGTCAAGAATCTTCAGGCACAGGTTGATGCCTTCAAGAACGGATCCAAGTATCTGCAGATGGATGCTCAGTATAAGAGTATGCTTCATACTGAAGAATGCCACATACACAAACTTGAAGTCGAGCTGTCCAAGGCTCACGCACAAACTATAGATGTCAGAAATAAATGGTGGGACACCATTGAAGATGTCTATAAGGATCATCAGAAAGAAATCGCTGCTAAAGATGCCAGGATCAGAGCGCTCGAGAAGCGCATCATCCTGGTGGAGCAGCAGCGAGATGCTGCCCTGGACAAGGTCGCTGAACAAAGGCGTGAATTATATGAAGTAAAAACTGAGCTTGAAGAAGAACAGGGAAAGAATCTTAAACTGACGGCTCAGATCAACAGAGATTATGAGAACTCTTCTAAACCATCTTCCCAGTCTCCAAATCACAAGAAAATATCCAACAGCAGAGAAAAAAGCGGCAGACGTCCAGGCGGTCAGCCTGGGCACAAAGGTCACGGTCGAAAAAAGCAGGCTGTATCAGAGCCAGTTATTATGCTGCCTCCACCGGAAGAAGTACTTGAAGATCCTGACTTCAAGAAAACCGGCAAAGTCATCCGTAAACAGATGATAAATCTGAGGTTTTTCCTGGATGTTAACGAATACGCTGCTGAAGTCTACTATAATTCAAAGACGGGCGAAAGATCCCACGCGCAGTTCCCAGAAGGATATATCAATGACGTAAACTATGGCGGCAGCGTCAAAGCACTTGCATTCATCCTTAATAATGAATGTTGTGTCTCCATAGACAAGACCATCAAACTTATTTCAGATCTCACTGACGGAAAACTGAGCATTTCAAAAGGCATGGTCAATGGTCTCTCCAAAGAATTCTCCATGAAAACGGATAAGGAAAAGAAAGAGCTTTTTGCATCACTGATGCAGAAGCCTGTACTCCATACAGATAACACCAATGCCAGAAGCAATGGAAGCAGTCGATTTGTATTTATTGTTGCTGCTCCGGATGGGACTGCCCAGTACTATTTCAGGGAAAACAAAGGTCATGCAGGAATAAAAGATACCCCTGTCGACCTTAACCAGTCAGCGATATTCATCCATGACCATGACACCACCTTTTATAATTATGGCAGTGGCCATCAGGAATGTATCGCTCATATCCTGAGATACTGTAAAGACAGCATACAGAATGAGCCTGATCGAAAATGGAATAAGAAGATGTATAAACTTCTGCGGGAAATGGTTCATTACCGAAATGGCATTGATGAAACCACAGGATTTGATGAAAAAACTGTCATGGAATTTGAAGAAAGATATGACAGCATCCTGGAAGAAGCCCGAGAAGAATACGAATATATTCCACCCAGTAAATACTATAGGGAAGGCTATAACTTATACAGGCGCATGGCAAAGTATAGGTCCAGCCATCTGCTGTTTTTACATGATATAAGAGTTCCGCACAACAATAACATGGCGGAACGTCTTTTGCGTGCCTATAAACGCAAGCAGCACCAAGTCATGAGTTTCCGCTCGGATGCGAGCATTGATTACCTCTGTCAGAGCATGAGTATGCTTCTGTCATTAAGACAGGATCCAGAATCCAGCGTGTATGACAGCGTATCGAAGATCTTCGATAGACAAAAGGCCGGTAGATCGACTTGATGAATCAAGTGTAGTCTACCGGTCTTCTCATCTCAAGCTAGGGTCTGAACTGTAACACAAACCCAGAAAAAATCTGACTTTTTCTGGGTTTCCTATTGCATTTATAATCGTTATGATATATAATATTAACGTAACGATGTATCTTTGAAAGGAGAACGCCATGGGCATAATTAAGCAGTTAGACAAACGAACCGGCATCACTTACGTATATGAATCCAAGGCATACTGGGACAAAGAAAAAAAGCAGAGCCGGGCAAAAAGAACGCTGATCGGAAGGATTGATCCGGAAACCGGTGAAATGGTTCCAACTGATGGAAGACATAGAAAGACCGCGGAAACCGAAGAAAAAGACCCCGACTACAAAAAGCTATATGAAAAGCTTCAAAAGAAATGTGAAGCACAAGAAATACTCATCAAATCTCTCAAAGCAGAAATAAAACAGTTAAAGGCTAAGTAATCACTTCTATGAACGACTATCAGTATGAAATAATTACAACTCTACAGTACCGCGTCAAGAATCTTCAGGCACAGGTTGATGCCTTCAAGAACGGATCCAAGTATCTGCAGATGGATGCTCAGTATAAGAGTATGCTTCATACTGAAGAATGCCACATACACAAACTTGAAGTCGAGCTGTCCAAGGCTCACGCACAAACTATAGATGTCAGAAATAAATGGTGGGACACCATTGAAGATGTCTATAAGGATCATCAGAAAGAAATCGCTGCTAAAGATGCCAGGATCAGAGCGCTCGAGAAGCGCATCATCCTGGTGGAGCAGCAGCGAGATGCTGCCCTGGACAAGGTCGCTGAACAAAGGCGTGAATTATATGAAGTAAAAACTGAGCTTGAAGAAGAACAGGGAAAGAATCTTAAACTGACGGCTCAGATCAACAGAGATTATGAGAACTCTTCTAAACCATCTTCCCAGTCTCCAAATCACAAGAAAATATCCAACAGCAGAGAAAAAAGCGGCAGACGTCCAGGCGGTCAGCCTGGGCACAAAGGTCACGGTCGAAAAAAGCAGGCTGTATCAGAGCCAGTTATTATGCTGCCTCCACCGGAAGAAGTACTTGAAGATCCTGACTTCAAGAAAACCGGCAAAGTCATCCGTAAACAGATGATAAATCTGAGGTTTTTCCTGGATGTTAACGAATACGCTGCTGAAGTCTACTATAATTCAAAGACGGGCGAAAGATCCCACGCGCAGTTCCCAGAAGGATATATCAATGACGTAAACTATGGCGGCAGCGTCAAAGCACTTGCATTCATCCTTAATAATGAATGTTGTGTCTCCATAGACAAGACCATCAAACTTATTTCAGATCTCACTGACGGAAAACTGAGCATTTCAAAAGGCATGGTCAATGGTCTCTCCAAAGAATTCTCCATGAAAACGGATAAGGAAAAGAAAGAGCTTTTTGCATCACTGATGCAGAAGCCTGTACTCCATACAGATAACACCAATGCCAGAAGCAATGGAAGCAGTCGATTTGTATTTATTGTTGCTGCTCCGGATGGGACTGCCCAGTACTATTTCAGGGAAAACAAAGGTCATGCAGGAATAAAAGATACCCCTGTCGACCTTAACCAGTCAGCGATATTCATCCATGACCATGACACCACCTTTTATAATTATGGCAGTGGCCATCAGGAATGTATCGCTCATATCCTGAGATACTGTAAAGACAGCATACAGAATGAGCCTGATCGAAAATGGAATAAGAAGATGTATAAACTTCTGCGGGAAATGGTTCATTACCGAAATGGCATTGATGAAACCACAGGATTTGATGAAAAAACTGTCATGGAATTTGAAGAAAGATATGACAGCATCCTGGAAGAAGCCCGAGAAGAATACGAATATATTCCACCCAGTAAATACTATAGGGAAGGCTATAACTTATACAGGCGCATGGCAAAGTATAGGTCCAGCCATCTGCTGTTTTTACATGATATAAGAGTTCCGCACAACAATAACATGGCGGAACGTCTTTTGCGTGCCTATAAACGCAAGCAGCACCAAGTCATGAGTTTCCGCTCGGATGCGAGCATTGATTACCTCTGTCAGAGCATGAGTATGCTTCTGTCATTAAGACAGGATCCAGAATCCAGCGTGTATGACAGCGTATCGAAGATCTTCGATAGACAAAAGGCCGGTAGATCGACTTGATGAATCAAGTGTAGTCTACCGGTCTTCTCATCTCAAGCTAGGGTCTGAACCAATGTCAGTAAGTTAAGAAGGATAGATGTTATTACTAGAACTGATAATTAGCATTATTATGGTCGGAATCGATAGTTAAAAATTATTTCCAAGCTGATATGAATTCACAAGTGACTTTTGAGCATGACAAATAGGCAGATGCAAATCTGCCGCTCACATAGTATTCTATTATTGGTATAATAGCTATTACTTGAATCTATAAGTAAAGCTAGACGGATTTCGGAATCTATGCTGGCGGGCATATTTCCGATCGCGCCTGATAGGAAGCAAATTTTTTCCTATCAGGTTTTCTACATCAGGTGGATCTTCTCCAGCATGTAAGCTTAGAAAATAATGACATGCTTTGTAGGCAACAGAATAGTTGACTTGATATATGTGCTTTCCGCCTTTTTGAATGATTGTAACATGCCCCGTAATTATAGAGCAGAAATTGTAAAGAATAAGACGTGCCCAGATTTCCATTTCAATATATTTACGAGTTTTTGAATGGAAGTTAGCTGCACCAATCACATGTTTAAGCTCTCGGAATGAAGTTTCTACATTCCATCTGAGATTGTATAGATATTTGATTTCCTCCATTGAGAACTTATCAACCGGAAGATTGGTAATAATGTTTTCATATATATTTTCAGAGATTTTAAATCGGAGAACACGGAGAGATAATTGATACTCACTCCGCTCGCTTGGAGTAATGTAATCGAATTTTACTTCTGGACATATATATTTGTACTGTTCGGACAATTCTGGATGTTGGCGTTTCTTTTTAGATTGACTCCGGGTAAGTATACGATTGATAGAAATATCGAAGCCATCTTCAGTAAAAATATAATCTGCACCAAGAAGTCTTTGAGTCTTTATGTCAGTGGCACGAATAAGGAAATATGCATTATGTTCAATTGCGTGCGCGAATACATTAAAAGAATGGAATCCTCGATCTGCTATAAATATAGGTTTTTGATCAGGGACATAGTGATGGCGATCAATAAGATCACATAAGGCTTGAAACTCATTTTTCTTTCTGATTGGTTGCACAGTACAATCGGTATAGCGTTTTGATAACAGCTCAAACAGTGGAATTATATGTATTTGATTATAACCATTTGTAGTTTTACCATCTGGTGGGAAATATGACTCTTCATCCTTTGGATTTCTGGTAAAGGTGAAAGAAGAACCATCGGCAGCTAAAAGAAGATATTTACCCTTATAAAGTTTGTATGGGTATAAATCATTGAATGTATGTGACAAAAAAGGTAAAGCATCTGTAGACAATTTACATCGTTGTTGTATAAATGCAGAGTTAGTCGGTGTATTTACTTGAAATGAAAAATAATTAAGAAGCTCATCTTTAATAGTTCCCGCCTCCATTGATAACATAAGATGAATTAAGGAAGAAAAATCAAGCTTTCTGTTTCTAGAAAAAAACTTGTCAGGATTAATAGAAAACTTTCCTGCATCTTTTGACATGTTAGAAATAATATTAAGTAGCGAATCTTTGACTTGTAGAGCAAATGACATTTTTGAACCTCCTTGAAATTGAAACAATGATTACATTGCTAATTTCAAGGGCCGCTCTAACTACCTCTTAAAAATCAATCAGTAGTTAGAGCGGCCGCATATTTGATTCACTATGTCAACTGTTTTATATAAAAAATGAGTTAGACCCTAAATAAAGAATCTAACTCGTGATGTTAACTAAATGACATTGGGTCTGAACTGTAACGAAAAAACGTGCGGACAAAGTAGCTGGCGGGAAAAGCCATTTAAAGTACGTTATTTTTGAATACAACATGCTTTGCCCTTATTCTCGGACAGTACTTAGCCAGCATGTTAATGGCGAAGCATTGACTCTTGCCGAGGCATGTCACAAGCTGGGCTTTAAGACCGTAGCAAGTATGCCTCTGGCTATGGGTGATGCGTTAAAAGAACACTCCCTAAATGAACTTTTGGAATTTGCTTTGGATGGTTGTGACCATATAATTGTCGGTAGCAAAAATACAGATCACATAAAAGAACTGCTTTCATTTTTAGAGTAGTGCGAGGGGTTCCCTAGGGGGTTCCCTTTCGGGGGACGGTGTCAGAACCTCTTTTCTTACTTGGTTTGTGAGATTCTAAAAAAATTCAAGTCCCATCTTCCGCAGACATCAAAAGGCTTAGCCCTTTTTCGTTATCTCTCGGGCCGGTAATATGGCTCAATTTTTTATGTTTCAACACAATGAATCATTTATATAACAACAATGAATTGATAATTGATTTCTCTACCCATTGTCGCTATGCTTTGTTTGTAAGCTTACAGAACTAAAACGCAAAACATTTTGCCGGTTGAAAATGACATTGGAGAGTGATGTGGAATGAATATTACAATAGGAGAAAACATAAAGAAATTAAGGACCCAAAAAGGTGTTACGCAGGAAAGACTTGCTGAAAGCATTGGGGTTACTCCGCAGGCTATCAGTCGTTGGGAATCTGAATCAGGATATCCTGCGATAGAGTATCTGCCTGATATAGCCGGTTTCTTTGGCATAAGTGTGGATGAGTTGCTAGGTGTTAAGCTTTCGGAGCGTGAAACAAGACGTGAAAATATTTATACTGCAATAAATAACATAGAAGATTCTGGGTATAATCGTGCTTCGATAGATTTGTTAAGAGAGGCTCATGTGGAATTTCCAAACGATATGAAGATAAGTCTTTCTTTGGCTAAGGCTTTATGCTCCGAAATGTTCGAAGAAAATCCCAACACCGCATTATTAAGGGAAGCAGAGAAAATGCTTCGAGGTCTCATCAGACAGTCAGATGATTATGATTTCAGGTTTGAATGTATCAAAAATCTGGCAGTTCTTTACAAAGAAGCCTGGAAGGATGAACAAGGCTATGCCGATGTAGTTAAAATGCTCCCGAGCATTTGGTCATGCAGGGAAATGTTTATCACAGATTTCTTTAACGGAGCTAATCAGGAAAAGGATGAAATCAGTGATTGCTTAGTTACTCTGTCACGTTGTCTGGTCAATAATCTCCGTGATTATGTGGCATACATTCTACCGAATGAGGAAGATAATTGGGATGCTAAGATTGGCTATTTTGAACGCATTATAGACTTTTGCAAGCTCATATCGGAAATAACGAATGAAGAAAAGTCAGCTGATTTTAATGGCGGCATTGCAGTACTGTACAGATATATATCAACTTATTATGTGGCTCAAGGAAAAAAAGAAGAAACCTTAACCAGCCTTGAAAATATGCTTGCCCATGTAGAAAAAATCTGTACCGGCACATCCGATAAAGAGTTACCTCACAATACAGCATGGTATTTCCTGCGCTATATGGAGCATAAAAGATATAATCCGGTATGTAAAGAAAAGAGGTTTGTTGTCATTAAAGATAGAATGGAGAAAATGGCAAAGTAAATACATCGTTCAACTCTGATCTCCGTAGGCAATTATATGAATGACCATTTCCCAATTAATCGTACAAAAACCCGTTCACTTTAACGTAAACGGGTTTTTGATTTATAATCTTTGTTCTTTATGATTCTATATCTTTTTTCACTTCATACTAAAAGTCATGAATTTATACTATCTCATAAAGATTATTTTCCAGGATATCCGACTTCTTCTGCCCTTTCAGCAAGCATTTCGTCTATCTCATCCTGAGTATAAGGCAGTACGCCGGCATCGCTGAATGCCTGCTTGATCTCGCTTGAATCTTCATAGTCTGCATCAGTAGAAATATCTTCATAGTTGTCATCGAATATGAAGTAATGATAGAAGTAATCACAGTTTCTATAGTCTTCACTAAAGTAGTACTGGTCTACGCCGATGTGATTAATATCAAGTCCGTCAGTAGAAAGGTCTGCTTCGTTTACTCCTGATGTATATAAACTGAAGTTGTATAAACTAAGTGTTTCTGTACATCCGTAATAGTAAATATAATTTCCATCAGCGTCAATAAATGCTTTCTTAATAGAATGAATATTTGCCGCACTGCTTCCTGATCCTTCAATAGTTCCATCAGAGCCAATTTCCAGCATATATCTGTAACCATAAAGTTCATCATAGCAAAGAACCAGCTCGCCATCGACTTCTTTAATGATCATTGCAAGAGAAGATGCAGCGCCAAACTGAATATCAACATATAGTTCCGGAATGCAATCGTCTCCACAGTCGATCTCTGTATAGGTAATCGTAGGATTTCCATCTGCATTGTACTGACCAAGTTCCTTACAAGCTTCAATGATTTCATCCATGGAATAGAACTCGCCTTCTTCAAATACCGGATCATTATACTCAGCATTGAAGAATAAGTCGCCATCTGATATCACATACTTAACTTTCGCTGTGCCATCTTCAAATTCTTTATATGCAGTTCTGCTATTAGCGCCGATATCTGTATCATCGTCGTTGCCATCAGCGTCTTCGGTACTTTCAGTATTAGCATCTGACTCATCTTTGCCATCTTCACTATCGGAAGAATCGCCAGTAGAACCTGCGGCATTATCTTCTACCTTTTCGTTTTCTTCATCCTTTAATGATTCTTCCGAAGATACATCTTCTGCAACTTCATCTTTATCAAGATTGATATCTTCGCTAGTGCATCCTATAGCCGATGCAGCAATAATACCTGCCAGTCCTACTAGGCAGTATTTTTTAAGTAATGTAACTTTTTTCATAAATAGCTCCTTCTTTCCATATCCTGCTTGTATTTATTATTTTGTCAGGTCTTTTTTAAGATTATAACTGTTTATTATCAGTTTTCATCATCACTATATATCTCATTTTCATCATCGTAAGGCCGTATTTTAAGTCCGGCTACAGATAACATTCCTTTATTGTAAAAATATTTTTTTAACTCTTCATAACCCGGACAGTCCTTATAAACTTTTAACCACCAAGAATAATTATCTATTATAATCTCAATCTTATATTCTGAAGTATTCCTATATCCCAATATTTCTACTTTCTTTATATTATCAATATTAAAAGAGTGTTTTTTCCTAAACATTGATACATATATCAGCCTATTTCCAACAATCTTTATTTTTCGATTTTTCATGATCATAATGCCAGCCACTATCATTGATATACCAATAATAATAACTAATACACCTAGCGCATTGTCTTCTTTACCGTGTCTATCAAAGCTATCATTTGTCAAGAAAAGTAATCCAAGCAAAATTACCATAACCCCAGCAAAACAAAGCGCAAAATATTCAGTAGAAAAATAAGATACATTTATAGGATTCTCCTTAGTCTTATTATGTCTGGTATTTTGGTTCATTACTATATTATTCTCATACATCTGATTATTATCCTTCTTCATTTCACCTAAATTTAAAAACTTCTACGATATACCGCTTAAACAGCATTGTACTACCTTTCACCTTATTCCTCTTCAAAATCCGACGAACTGCACAATTTTCAGGATAAGCGGCTTAAAACGCGTAAAAGCGAAGTCAGATGTGGATTAAATAATCCATTTATAGTAAAATAAATAATATAGTTCCTATATCTTTTTCAGTTCAAAAGTCATAAACAAAGGTGGCAGATGCCAATGGAGAATAATCAGAAACGAAGTCCACTTTACAAGAGCTTTGGGTATGCATTTGAAGGAATCTTTAACACTATCAAAGATGAGCGTAACATCAAGATTCACCTAATTGTTACTACTCTGGTCATTATATTCGGCTTTATCCTTAAAATTAGCCTTACTGAATGGTTCATATGCATTTTGCTTTTTTCGATTATCATTCCCCTTGAGCTTGTAAACACAGCAATTGAAGCAGTCGTGGATCTAGCAAGCAAAGAATATGCACCCCTAGCAAAAAAAGCCAAAGACGCTGCAGCCGGCGCCGTTCTAGTAGCAGCCATCCTGTCTGCTGTTATTGGCGGCATAATCTTCTTTCCAAAACTATACTATTTCATTATTGGATTTTTTAATTGATAACTTAAACTTCGCACATTTAAAACATACTCAATACCTTGAATATTCCTGAGGATGACAGTTGATAAATGATTTTTTTGTCTTTGAAAATTGTATTAAATTCAAGAGCTTGATAGATGGAATAATATATTCTGTTTGGGATTCATCTGTCTGAGCGAAGCGAGTTTATGAATCCCAGAATATATTATTCCAGATATCATGCCTTGAATTTTATACAATTTTCATGACAAATAAATCATTTATCAACTGTCATCCTCAGGAATACTCGACAACCTAGACTATTTTAAATGTGCAAAGTTCAAGTCAATAAATACTAAAATACATGCAAATAAGGAGGATTCATCATGGCAGACAACAAAAACCCTATTACTGACGGTCTTAAAAAGCTTCTTCTGGCAAGCGTAGGCGCTGTTGCTCTTACAGCTGAGAAGGCTGATGAGCTTGTAGGAACTCTTGTTGAAAAAGGTGAACTCACTGTAGAACAGGGCAAGGAACTCAACAAAGAGTTAAAGCGCACTTATAAAGAGCACAAAGACGGCTCTGCAGCTCCAAAAGATATGAAGGATTTCGTAGGTTCTCTTTCTGAAGAGGAACTCAAGAACTTAAAAGAAGCTCTAAAGGAAAAATGAGATTGAAAATTTTCAATTTTCAATCTCTAAGAAGTGGTGTCGCAAGCTCCACCACTTCCACTATTATTAAAGTCGATGTAGTCCGAGGTAATAAGGAATATGGCTGAAACTACTACTAAAAACACCAAAGACAACACTTCCAGGTTCAAAGAAATCCGCGAGGTACTTATGCGCAATCATATTACCCGCGGCATATCTCCCGAAAAGCTTCGGACGATTCTCGAAGAACTCGGACCCACGTATGTAAAGCTTGGGCAGATAATGTCTCTTCATTCAGACATCCTGCCCAAGCGTTATTGTGATGCTCTGATGGACCTTACGTCAGATGTTACTCCCATGCCTTTTAACGAGGTCCAGGAAGTCCTTGAAAAGTCATGGATGTGTAACATAAACGACATCTTATCTTCTATCGAAGAAACTCCCCTTGGCTCAGCATCTATAGCTCAGGTTCATAAAGCAGTCCTTCGAAACGGGGATGATGTTGTAATTAAGGTTCAAAGAAAAGGCATCTACGATATCATGGCGCGTGATATTGGACTTCTTCACCGCCTTGTATCCCTGATGCCCAAAATTGGTGATCTTAAGAATATGGTGGACCTTGACATGGTCCTTGACGAAATGTGGACTGTTGCCCAGCAGGAAATGGACTTTCTTAAGGAAGCAGCCAACATCACTGAATTTGCTCATAACAACAAAGATGTTGTTTATATAGGTATTCCTGAACTATACAAAGAATATACGACCGACCGCGTCCTTGTAATGGAATATGTTGATGGTGTCAGCATTACTGATACTGAAGAGCTTTTAAAGCGTGGTTATGATACTCATGAGATCGGCCAGAAGCTCGTCAACAATTTTATCAAACAGGTCATGGACGATGGTTTCTTCCATGCAGACCCGCATCCAGGCAATATATGCATTAGAGATGGCAAGATCATCTGGCTTGATATGGGAATGATGGGACGCCTAACTGAGCAGCAGAGACGTATCATGATGAGGGGCGTTGAGAGTATCGCTCTTCGCGATGTATCGATGCTTGAAAGCGCTGTTATGGACCTTTGCGATGAGTTTGGTCCTGTTGACAGAGCTCAGTTATATGAACATCTGCGTGACTTTTTAAATAAATACGGCTCTCTTTCCATGGGATCCATAAACAT
This sequence comes from Butyrivibrio fibrisolvens, assembly GCF_037113525.1. Classification (NCBI taxonomy): domain Bacteria; kingdom Bacillati; phylum Bacillota; class Clostridia; order Lachnospirales; family Lachnospiraceae; genus Butyrivibrio; species Butyrivibrio fibrisolvens. The sequence goes on from NZ_CP146963.1 coordinate 2,518,794, forward strand.
CCCCGAATCCATGCAGGATCTTATGGACATCATGAAAAATAACTGTCTGGCTCTCCCTCACGGTGTCACTATGCTCGCAAGGGGTCTTGCCCATATAGAAGGCGATCTTGTAGCTATAGCTCCTGAGATCAATATGTTTGATATCGCTGCATCAAGGGTTAGTGAGACATATCTTGAAGATATCGATCTAAAGGCAGAGCTTAAGACTAATCTAAAGAGGCTTTACAGATCAGCAAGTAAAGGCATAGAACTCCCGGGCCTTGCTACAGATGCATTAAAGGAATATTTAAAAGGGGAATCAAGGACCAATCTAAGACTCCAGATTTCAGGTCCTTTTGCAGAGCTTGTCTATACTTCTGTAAGAAATCTTGTAATTGGAATGTGCATTACTGGCCTTCTTATAGGTTCAGCCATCATCTGTACTACCGACATGAAGCCTCGTATCTTCGGAATCCCATTCCTTGGATTTATGGGTTTTGCCATTGCATCCAGTGCTGCAGGATTCCTGATTCTTCGCTATATGTTCGTACGCTGGCTCAAGAAGCGCAAACTCCGTAATAAATAGATGTAAGAAGGCATTATTACCAGTTTTTTTAACAAACTTACAAAATCATTGAACTGAAGTAAAATATTAGTTTCATTTACAGATATACTTCTTCAGCTCTCCAATAAGAATCTTAGGATCAACAGGCTTTGAAAGGATCGAATCCATACCCGCTTCTTTCGATGCCTGTTTATTATCGTCATAGAAATTGGCTGTCACAGCAATAATAGGAATGCTATTTGCATCTTCTTTATCAGAGCTTCTTATCTTTCGGGCAGCTGTAAAGCCGTCCATTTCAGGCATTCTGATATCCATAAGGATTGCGTCATAAGTTCCTGCAGGAGAATTAAGGAACTTATCAAGACCTTCTTGTCCGTTCCAGGCTCTTGCCACGCTGACATGCTCGCTTTCTAGTATAGCGCATACTATATCCATATTAAGCTCATTATCTTCACAGTAAAGAACGTTCCTGCCATGTAGACAGTCCTTCCTGTCAGGAGCATCAGATAGCTCTTCTACAATAGAATTTGTATTTACTTCAAATTCAAAGGTCATTTTAACTATTGTTCCGATGTTCTCCTGGCTCTTAACGTCTATAGAGCCGTTCATCTTCTCAACAATAGACTTAACTACGGCAAGGCCGATGCCAGTTCCGGCATGATCGGTCATCTCGCCTCTGTCTTCCTGAGTATAGGCTTCAAACATGGTCTCCTGGAACTCTTTACTCATACCAATTCCATGATCCTGAACAGTAAGAGTATATTCGACCTTATTTTCAGGGGTCATTTTACTTGTGAGGTCGATCTCAACTATACCATTTACATATGAAAACTTGACTGCGTTTGAGACAACATTAAGGACAGCCTGTTCAAGCCTGTTATAATCCAGGATTGTGGGCAGGTTTACTATTTCTTTTCTTCTAACTACAAATCGTATATTTCTTTCGTCCGCATAGGTCAGGGCCACGTTTCTAAGGCTGTCATAAGTCTGGCCGGGGTCTACCTGCTTGGGATCAAGGTCAAATTCGATCTTGCCAAGGTTACTCATGACAAGAGAATCATTTATAAGAAGTTCAAGATAACTAGCGCTATCCTCTATCTTATAAAGATAATCAAGGTTATTACCTGAAGACTCGCCGTTTTTGAGTACGCTCCTTGTAAGGCCCAGTATACCGTTAAGTGGCGTCCTCATATCATGACTCATGTTGTCAAAAAATCTCTTTTTGGCTTCAGAAGCTCTTTTCTCCCTGCTAAGAGATTCTGATAGCTGGGTGTTGAGTTTTTCGATCTTGATCCTGGTCTTTTTACCGCTATATATGATCACAACTAGGAAAAAGATGATAATGCCTGCGCCAACAACAACGAATCCATACATTGGATTGTCATAGATAAATGACCTGAAGGTGTGAACCCTGTACTTATCGCGGCTATATCTGCTTATTATCTCACCTCTTGTCTGTGGAGATAAGGAGTTAGTGGCTTTATTGAAGATTCCGACAAGGAAATTACCGCAGCCGCTATTGATCGCCAGGCAATAATACAGGTTTCTATATGATGCGCTGTCAGCTTCAAGAGAATTGGTCTCTTCAAGTTCAACTAGTACGTTTGCTGTTTCTGAAGGCAAAAATGTACATGACTTGGGGTGTCTTACAAGATAATCCATTGAAGCATCGATAGAACCCAACATTATGATTTCTTCTGCTCCGCTAAGGTCTTTTATAACAGTATCATTAAAGATGCCATCACCATCTCTTTTTATAACTGTATTGAATTCCTGTTCTTCTTTTTGATGTATCATGGAAAGTGACGTATTGAAATATGTGTCACATTCATAGTATCCGGTTCTCTCTGATCCGCTAAAATCCGAAACAAGATCTATTACGATATCAGCTTTTTTCTCACCCAGAGCCTGAATATACTCTCTTCCATCGGCGACTTTGTAGAACTCATAAGACAGTCCTATACTGTCAAAGATTGCCTTGGTCATGTCAACAAGGATTCCGACGGGTTCTCCATTGCTATCAAGATAAGACAATGGACAGTTATCGGGATTGGCAAGCAGGACAAATGTTCTCTCGTTCATGTTCAGGGTATGGAGATAGAGGTTTTCCAGGGATGTAAATGTAATATTGCTTATCCCGTTACCCTGATAATATTTTGACATGATCGATTCTTTAAAGCCGGCATCTACTGTCTCTATCTGAGAAATCGCATGATTAAGGCTGTCCATCAGATCCTGGTTCTGAAGTCCTGTGACAAAAAACAGATAGCTTGGATTGAACTGGGCGAGGATCGAAACTCCATAAAAATTATGAGAACTGCCGCTTACTAAGGCATCTATTTCTCCGTTTTCAAGCGCAGATACAAGTTCTGCATCGCTGTCATAATATCTGGCTCTATAGGTGAAGAAATTGTCCTCTGCAAATTTTCTTATATTATCTACATAGGTTGTACCTTTGCATATTCCAAGCCTGATACCGTCCCATCTGCCATAATCACCGGCAGAATACTTGGTATCACCGCTTTTTATAAATATAGTCGTGTATTCCATGTCGATAGGAACATTACTAAAAAGGAGCTTTTGGGCTCTTTCTTCAGTCCATGTTATTCCGCCAAGGAGATCGATTTCACCATCTACAACCATTCTGTAAAGCTCGGCAAAAGTAATATCTTCATCATCTCCGATATAATCATACTCCCAACCTGTATAGGTGCGGATCTTCTGGAGATAGTCATAGCCATAACCTGAATATATACCGTATTCATCATACATCTGAAAACCATCGATCATGAAATATCCAACCTTGATCACTCTGCTAAAAGAACGGTCATCACTGTCAAAGTTAACAAGATCAGGAACATTTTCCACGTCTTCATAAAAACCGGTACCTGTTTTATTGTCAGATGACTTACTAAAGTCTTCCGGAGCTGCATGGGAATGCAAAGAAGAATATGCAGACAGCACAAAAACGGCAGCTATGATCATAACTGTCGATAAGATTCTTATAGAATTGTACAACCCGGATCTTATAATCTTTTTAGCTACTTTCATAAAGCATCTTTTAAATATGCCTTCGTTTTATATTTTTTGTATTAGTTAAGTACAATTCATATATGTATATCGGAGAAATATTAGAAAAGCTACAGCTAATCGAGCCGAAAACTCATGCATTCTTGAACATATAGTTCAAGAATGCAGCAATAGAGCCAATTGAGTTCGACTTCGTCGAAGGCTCTATTGCCAACCGATTCATCAAATTACGAAACACGCAGTAAATGCGCGTTTCTGTAATTTACATTCAAGAAATCATGCTATTATGAGAATTACTGGATTTAATCCTATGTCAAAAAATATGCCCAGAAATGAGCATCAAAAAACCGCCTGCGGAATATGCAGACGGTGGAAAAACTTTAAGTACAGTGCAACTGGCTGCCATTTTACAGGCCCTATAGCTTTGCGTCATAAGCTTTCGCTTATTTTGCTAAGATTATCTCGTGGATTCAACGTAGTAAAATATAACAGATTATTCTCAAAAAAGCAACACCATTTTTTAAAAAACATGAAAATTTCGCACTTTTTTCTTTGTGAATAATTCACAAAAAAATGACCACTGGTTTTCCCGGTTTCTTATTCCTTATCGGAAGTTCCAAAGTAAACGCAATCTCTTCCTGCTTTTTTGGCTTGATAAAGAGCCTTATCAACTCTTCTGTAAAGATCAAGAACGGTGTCTGTCGGAACCATCTCAACTATACCAATAGATACAGTAAGCTTTGGTACAGGATCATAACTTACTTCTGAAATATCTTTTCTTATCGTCTCAGCAAGATCAAGCGCCATTGTCTTTGTAATGTGGCGTGCAACGATCATAAACTCTTCGCCGCCCCATCTTCCTGACATGCAGTCTTCATGCATGTGTTTCTTAAGAACTGACGCGACTTTCCTAAGTACTTTATCGCCTGTTTCATGACCATATGTATCATTAACCCGTTTGAAATAGTCTATATCCATGAGAAATACATATATTGGATCATTGTCGCACTTGCTTTCTTCAACGAAGTCTTCCATAACTTCTTCTATTCTGCGCCTATTGTTCATCCTTGTAAGATCATCTGTCAGTGCTTTCTTTGCAAGAGAATGATTTAGTTTTTCAAGTTCTCCTGTAGTAGCCTGAATAAAGTTTACCAGTCGCTCAACCATGGATATTTCGCCACTCATCCTCTTTTCTATGAGTCTTGGAAGAGCCATTACAGGTATACCAACAGGCGATTTTTCTCTCATTCCGATAGCAATTAATGTTGCGTTGTGAACATAGATCTTAGTGCCTATCCTTAGGTATTCACCAAAAGTATAAAAACCTGAGGTGTGGGCAACCTTGTCAAAAGGAGAAATCTCAATATCGATGTCATCTCCCCAGAATCCTTTTCTGGTCATGCAGGAATACAGAAAGATTCCCTGAGGCTGAAATAGTCTTATCCTGTCCTGTGCTTCATAAACATTATCAAGGATTGCTCCGGGATCGCCGTATCCAAGTCTTACTGTATCTCCGTTATTTAATTCGCCTCCAAGGATCAGTGTTCCATCCGGTGTACATTTAAGTGGTATTCTGGCTACATCTACTCCATATTCCCTGTACATAAGAGGGAATTCAAGAGCATTTCTGGAAAAAGAGCTGTCGTTTTGGATCTTCAAATACTTTTTGTATACATTAAATGCCGGTTCTCCATCAAGCTCATAAAGTCTGTCAGATTCTATTCTTGTAACGGTCATTGAGTGACCAAGCTCTTTCCAGCCAAGGGCGTAGGAAATATTGATATGAAAATCTTCGCCCGAATAGATAACGCAGAGTATACCATAAACCGATATGCCTTCTTCGTTAAAAACAAAGGTGTCGCTGTCGTATTCGTATTTGCCGGCAGCAGCGCCAAAAACAGCCACGGATTCGTTACATAGTTCAAGAGCATCAAAAAACTTTTGAACGTGAAGTCCGGCATGCGTGGGAAAAAGGACTTCTACAGCCTTTGCATCAGGTATAGAGTCCACTTTTTCCTTCATAAGGATGCCGTTATCATATTCGCTCTTATCACGGCAATCAAATATAATTGTTTCGACTTTGGTATTTTCAAAGAAAGACAGCGTAAGCTGAATAGAACGGTCTGTAAGGTGTCCGTCCTTGATCTCACCGCAGGAACTGGTACCGGCGACTATGATCCCCGGGAACAATTCCTTTAGATAAGATACCATTTCCATGGCTTTATCAAGCTGAGTACAGCCATAGTATATATGTGCAACCGGTAGCCAGTCTTTGTGCTCCGCAGCAAATTTTCTGGCATCAAGAAATACATTATCCGCTTTGCGTTCGCTAGCGATTTCATATAGAAACTGTTTCATACTTCCCCCAAGGGCAAAAAGAAAATCAGATCCCCTATTACTCCTCTGTATAATCTATATCTTCGATGTTATTACCTGTCATGCGAATGGCTTCAATGATCTCATCTACGCTCATGCCGCTTTCCTCAGCAAGCTCTTCAACTGTTACGCTTCTGCGAAGCTCTTTTGCAAGCTCAGCTGCCTTATCAGCAACCTTCTGAACATGCTTTACAGCCTTTTGTCCCCTTGCATCCTCATCAAGGCTGTCTGAAATAAGCTCTTCCATAGCATCCATGATCATCTTTGTAAGGAAGGCTTCTGCTTCTTCAGGCTTTTCAATAGCTCCGAGCATTGTAACGCCTGATGTAAGTACAAGATTGCCTTCTCCGATAAGGTCTTCAATATAAACGCCCTGATCTACGTACATCTTGGCAATATCCGGAACTGAAGGAAGGTAGATCTCGATAAGACGGTTCTGAGCTGACTTATCGCCTGACATAGCTGAAATGGTGATGCCGATCTTCTCATTTTCAGAAACTTCAGGAAGCTCTTTTAATGACTCCTCATAGTCCTTGAGATAGTTGTGTTCTTCTTCTGAAAGGAACTCTTCAGGATCAGCAGGTGTGCCGATACCGATTCCATGCTTTTTAAGATAGTCGTATACAAGGGTAAGCTGATCATCTGAAAGCGAAAGTGCTTCAAAAGCTTCTTTTACCTGGTCTTCTGATACGATACCCTTCTGCTCTCTACCAAGTTTAGTTACATCCGCAAGGAGCGCAGCAAATTCTTTTTCTTTATCCATTGTAATCCTCTTTATAATTAAACTTCCCACTTGCACTGACCAGGATCCCGATAACAGGATCCGCCAAAACAAGTGGGAATTATTATTTACTTATCTACGTGAACGTGCGTGAACAGGTGATCCTGACAGTATTCATGTGCACCCTTACACTTTGAGCAAAATCTGAACTCAAGATTAGGATCATCTATCTCTGTACGGCCACAAACTGCACATTTGTGGTGTGCTGAGCCTGGTGCTACCATACGTGATGCCTTCTTGGCGCTTTCTACGTTGTGCTTGAACTCGGTTCTTCTCTTGACTTCGGAGGGTTTGTATCTGCTTGCACCGCGAGCCAGCTTACTTGAACGGTCTCCGAAGAAGAAAACAAAGAATGGTATAAGCGAAGCAAGTATAACTACGATTCCAAACAGGTTGCCTGCCATAATGTACTTACCAATGCTGTATACGTAAATTGCAGCATAAGCAATTCCAAGCCACTTCATCTGAATCGGGATTATAAACATAAGAAGTACTGTTGCATCCGGGAATGTAGCTGCATAAGCAAAGAATATGGACATTGTTACATAATACGGAAGCGTGAAGGAGCCGATCAAAAGACCAACATACTGGCCTAATACATCAACTTCAACACCAACAGCTGAACCATATATCATATAGCCAAAGTACAAAAGGAATCCTGCGATAATAGTACCCAAAAAGCCTAAAAGCAGGTACATATTGTACTTAAAGGATCCCCAAACATTCTCCATCATTCTACCTATAGGGAGATAAAAAAGAATAATTGAGATGGCATATAACATGAAATTCTCCTGAAGCGGAATAAGTATCCATGTTATAAGTCTCCACACCTGTCCATGAAGGATCTTATACGGATCAAAGCTTATATAGTTGTAAACAAAGGCAGGATCTGCATTTGAACCAAGTAAACATACCGCATATCCTACGGCATAGACGATCATAAGCTTTATAGTAAGATCTCTGATGGCATATTTACCATATTTTCTTTCAAGTTTATTAAACATAGCAACCTCTTCGAATTTCTGTACAAGATATCGCGTATATTCTGCATAAATACACACGCTCAAAGCTACAATTTAAGCGCAGTCGAAAGTCTATAAAACGTCCCACTGCGCTTCTTACACAAAAAATTTTAACATCGAAAAGGTTTTCTGTAAACGATTACAACAAAATTTTAGATATTATTCAGATTGCAATAATGAATAAGTGACAAAAACACTCATACAGAACTCTTTTAGTTACCATTTTACATTGAAAAAAAATGTTTCATGATTTATAATCACTAAGAATGTTTAATGGAATTTCTATTTAATAAGAAATCATATTTGAATATGAAATTACAAGTATGTGGCAGCACCAGTAAGATCGATAAGGACGCTGCCCCTGTTTTTTGTAAAGGGCTATTACATAAATACTGACTGACACTATATTTTAGCCTATTTGTAATTTCATTTGGAGGTTTAGATGATTGCAAAAGACTACACACTTGGTATTGACGTAGGATCAACAACTGTTAAGGTGGCTCTGCTTGATCCGGACCACGAGCTTATTTTTGCTGACTATAAGAGACACTACGCTAATATTCGCGAGACTCTTGCTGAGCTTGTCAAAGAGGCACAGGCTAAGGTTGGCAATGTTACAATTCATCCTGTTATCACTGGTTCAGGCGGTCTTAATCTTGCCAAGCATCTTGGAGTTCCTTTTGTACAGGAGGTTGTTGCAGTATCAACAGCCCTTAAGGAGATTGCGCCCAAAACAGATGTAGCCATAGAGCTTGGCGGTGAGGATGCCAAGATCATATATTTCGAGGACGGTAATGTCGAGCAGCGTATGAACGGTATCTGCGCCGGCGGTACAGGTTCCTTTATAGACCAGATGGCATCTCTTCTTCAGACAGATGCAGCCGGTCTTAATGAGTATGCAAAGAATTACAATTCTTTATATACTATCGCTGCAAGATGCGGTGTATTTGCAAAAACAGATATTCAGCCACTTATCAATGATGGTGCTACTAAGGAAGACCTTGCAGCTTCCATCTATCAGGCTGTTGTAAATCAGACTATTTCAGGTCTTGCCTGCGGTAAGCCTATTCGTGGCCATGTTGCATTCCTTGGCGGACCTCTTCACTTCCAGTCTGAGCTGAAAAAATCTTTTATCAGAACTTTAAAGCTTGATGACGAGCATACTATCGATGTTGAGAATTCACATCTTTTTGCAGCAATGGGTAGTGCCATGAATGCTGACGAGAAGATTTCTTACGATATGAACGAGATGGTCTCAAGACTTTCTAAAGAGATCCATATGGAATTTGAGGTTGCCCGCATGGATCCTCTTTTCCCATCTCAGGAAGATTATGATGCCTTCAAGAAGCGTCAGGATCAGTACAAGGTCAAGACTTCTCTTCTTGATAACTACAAGGGTAATGCATTCCTTGGTATTGATGCAGGTTCTACTACTACAAAGTGTGCGCTTGTATCTGAAAATGGTGATCTTCTCTATTCTTTCTATTCAAGTAACAATGGATCACCTCTTCAGACTGCGATCAGCTCACTTCAGGAGATATATAAGCTTATGCCGGAGGGTGTACGTATAGCCCGCTCCTGCTCTACAGGTTATGGCGAATCTCTTATGAAGTCCGCTTTCCAGCTTGATGACGGCGAAGTTGAGACTATCGCTCACTACAATGCTGCTGCATTCTTCGATCCTAAGGTTGACTGTATCCTTGATATCGGCGGCCAGGATATGAAGTGTATCCGTATTAAGAATAAGGCTGTTGATTCTGTTCAACTCAATGAAGCTTGCTCTTCAGGCTGCGGATCTTTCATTGAGACTTTCGCCAAGTCTCTTAATTACAGCGTTCAGGACTTCGCTAAGGAAGCTCTTTTTGCTAAGCATCCTATCGATCTTGGTACTCGCTGTACTGTATTTATGAACTCTAAAGTTAAGCAGGCTCAGAAGGAAGGCGCCGGTGTCGACGATATTTCTTCAGGTCTTGCATATTCAGTAATCAAGAACGCTCTTTTCAAGGTTATCAAGGTTTCTGATGCCAAGGAGCTTGGTAAGAACATCGTAGTACAGGGTGGTACCTTCTACAACGATGCTGTTCTTCGTGCATTCGAGAAGATCGCAGGCGCTGAAGTTATCCGTCCTGATATCGCAGGTATCATGGGCGCTTTCGGTGCTGCTCTTATCGCAAGAAGCAGATTCATGCAGGATCCTTCTTACGAAACATCAATGCTTACTATTAATCAGATCAATACTCTTGAGTACTCAACTTCCATGGCTACCTGCCAGGGTTGTACCAACCACTGCCGTCTTACTGTCAACAAGTTCACAGGCGGAAGACAGCACATTTCAGGTAACCGCTGCGAAAGAGGTCTTGGTAAAGTCAAGAATGCTGATGGCATTCCTAACCTTTTCGACTGGAAATACAAAAGAGTATTCGGCTATCAGCCGCTTCCTGACAGCGAAGTTACAAGAGGAACAGTCGGAATCCCGAGAGTTCTTAACATGTACGAGAACTATCCTTTCTGGCACACCTTCTTTACAAAGCTTGGTTATAAGGTAGTTCTGTCTCCAAGATCTTCACACCAGATCTATGAGATGGGTATTGAGTCCATCCCTTCAGAGTCAGAGTGCTATCCTGCCAAGATCAGTCATGGTCATGTAGAATGGCTCATTCACAAGGGTGTTGATTTTATCTTCTATCCGGGTCTTTTCTACGAGCGTGAGGAAGTTAAGGGCGCAACTAACCACTACAACTGCCCTATTGTTACATCATATTCTGAGAATATTAAAAATAACGTTGAAGCTATAACTACCGGTAAAGCTAAACTTAGAAATCCTTTCATGGCTTTCACTTCACTTGATACAATCCTTCAGTCTCTTACCAAGGAATTCACTGAGATTCCGAAAAAAGAGCTTGTTGAAGCTGCTACTCTTGCATGGGACGAGCTTTCAAAGTGCCGCGAGGATGTTAAGAAAAAAGGTGAAGAGACCCTTAAGTGGCTCGAAGACAACCACCGCCACGGTATCGTACTTGCAGGTCGTCCTTATCATATCGATCCTGAAATTAATCATGGTATCCCGGATATGATCTGTTCTTATGGTGTTGCTGTCCTTACTGAGGATGCTATCTCACACCTTGGAACACCTGAAAGACCTCTTATCGTATCAGACCAGTGGATGTATCACTCAAGGCTTTATGCCGCAGCTTCTTACGTACGTACACGTGAAGATCTTGACCTTATCCAGCTTAACTCCTTTGGATGCGGTCTTGATGCTGTTACAACTGATCAGGTTGCTGATATCCTTAACGGTTCAGATAAGATCTATACATGTCTTAAGATTGACGAAGTAAATAACCTTGGTGCTGCAAGAATCCGTGTAAGATCACTTCTTGCTGCTATCCGTGTACGTGAAGAGGAAGGTAAGCACGCTACTGTTCGTGACTGTGCTAACCACAGAGTTCTTTTTACAAAGGAAATGAAGGAAGAAGGATATACTCTTCTGTGTCCTCAGATGTCTCCTATCCACTTCGACATCTTAGAGACTGCGCTTCGTGCCTGCGGTTACAATCTTATCGTCATGCAGAATGACAATATGCATGCTATCGATATGGGACTTAAATATGTTAATAATGATGCATGCTACCCTTCACTCTGGGTTGTAGGTCAGATCATGGATGAGCTCCATTCAGGCAAGTATGACCTTAACAAGACTGCGGTAGTTATGTCTCAAACAGGTGGTGGATGCCGTGCTACAAACTATGTAGGATTTATAAGACGAGCTCTTAAAAAGGCCGGTATGGAGCAGATTCCTGTTATCTCATTTAACCTGTCCAAGCTTGAGTCTAACCCTGGCTTTAAGATTGACTTTGAGATGCTTAAGCGTGCCGCTTACGGCGCTGTATTTGGCGATATCATGATGAGATGTATCTATAGAATGCGTCCTTACGAGAAGGTTAAGGGTTCTGTAGAAGAGGTTCATCAGAAGTGGCTAGTGGCTTGCAGAGAATTTGTATCTAAAAAGAATATAAATGTTACAACTGATATGGCAAGATTCCAGAAGATGTGCCGTCTGATGGTTGAAGATTTTGATAACATCGAGATCACAGATGAGGTTAAGCCAAGAGTTGGTATCGTTGGAGAAATCCTTGTTAAGTTCGCTCCTGCTGCTAACAACCACCTTGTTGACCTTCTTGAATCAGAAGGTGCCGAGGCTGTAGTTCCTGATCTTCTAGACTTCATGCTCTACTGCTTCTACAACCAGATCTACAAAGCTGAATACCTTGGAACAAGCAAGAAGACTGCCAAAGCTATGAAGGTTGCCATCTGGGCTCTTGAGAAGCTTCGCGGCGGTGCTACTAAGGCTCTTAAAGCATCCACGCACTTTGAAGCTCCTACAAGCATCTACAAGCTTGTAGAATATGCTAAGCCTATCGTAGATATCGGTAACCAGACAGGTGAAGGTTGGTTCCTTACAGGTGAGATGATCGAGCTGATCAAAGAAGGCGTTGGCAACATCGTCTGCACACAGCCATTCGGATGTCTTCCTAACCACGTAGTAGGTAAGGGCGTTATCAAGGAACTCAGAAGACATTATCCTGGTTCTAACATAGTTGCTATCGACTATGATCCGGGTGCTTCAGAAGTTAACCAGCTTAACAGAATCAAGCTTATGCTCTCTACTGCTAACAAGAAGGTATCGGATAAGAAACATGAAGATAAGACTTCCAGTGATAGTGAAAAGGTTGCTATCTGATTAAATAATGATATCTACGGGCACCCATGTGAATAGTGCTATCCATAGATATTTAGGATCTTAAAGAAAAAGGTTCTGCCGCATTTTTATTTGCGACAGAACCTTTATTTATATCTTTAAAGTTTAATTCTTTACTTAACTTCGAATCATCCCTTATGACTTCAAATAATAATGTCTTCTATTTTAGTGATCTTAAGTATTTCTTTAGGATTATCAAGCCTTCTGATTAAGCTTTTCAATATTATCAGCCTGACGTTCAATTGCAAAATCCGTAGAACGAAGTTGCATCTGAACTTTCAGAATCTGTTTGTGTATATCATCACTCTTGTTGTAATATTCCTGAATTTCCTCGTCGCTTACTTTAAGGTGTTTTTCTGCAATAGCGCCCGGAAGTACGAATTTCTTTACAACCTTACCGAATTTAACTTCTATATACTTTCCATCCTGAGAAGTAACCTTGCCTTCTCCAAATTTCACATGCTCAACCTTAAGACCTTTGGCATTCTTCTCACCAAGGTCATCAGATTGCTTATTCAAAGAAGCAAGAACTTCTTCATATTCATCGCGCTGTCTGTGAAGCTCTTGCATCTGGCGATCCGCTTCTTCTAAGAGCTCCCTTGTCTTTTTGGTTTTCTTTCTGGTTTTAACTTCCTTCTTTTCTACCTGTTCCTCCTCAAGATTGAGAGCCATAATAAAATCTCCTTTTCTTATACTAAGATGCAGGTGTCATCAGTATCTTCCAACACCTTACGACAGCTGAATTGCTAAAACCATATCTTATTTTTCAAACAACACCATATATATATTTTAAATCTTTCAGGTATGTTTTTCAAACGATTTTTACGTAATTCCGTTAATTAATTTTCATCTGGTATCGTCTTAATATAGGCTATACTGATAAATAAAGTCTTACGATAGATATATTTTTAAAACATCTTTAGCAGAGCATTTTTTTATGATAATAAAAAAGCTATGCTCCGAATGATCGAGAATCATTTTTGCATAGCTTTTTAATATTACTAATTGTATTAATCCGTCTTCTCTGTAAGTGCCTTGGATGCTTTGACCATATTCTCTGCATCTAAGATCTGGCCCCATTTATAAGGTGTTGCCTGGTATACGTAATAGTTAAGCCAGTTTGAATACAGAAGGTTGCAGTGCGCTCTCCAGGTAAGCCTTGGCTTATTGCTTGGATTATCGTCCGGATAATAGTTTCTTGGAAGGGGGGTACTAAGGCCCTTACCAATATCACGCTTATACTCACTATCAAGTGTGTAACGGTCGTATTCTGCATGACCGAAGCTGAATATCTGTTTGCCATCCTTGGTCATACAGAGCATTGCTCCTGCTTCAAAAGACTGGGCAAGTACGATCAGCTTGTTACAGTTATGAATATCCTCTATCGGGACTGATGTGTATCTGCTGTGCGGAATGTAGAATACGTCGTCGAATCCTCTTATAAGCGGAACCTTTCTGTTTGAAACCTTATGAGCATAGATTCCGAAGAGCTTCTGAGGAAGCTGGATCTTCTTAAGTCCAAAGTGGTAATAGCAAGCAGCCTGTGCGCCCCAACAGATGTGGAAGGTTGATGTCACGTGCTTCTTGGTCCATTCGAAGATCTCACAGAGTTCATCCCAGTAATCCACTTCTTCAAAGTCCATCTGCTCCACAGGCGCACCTGTAATGATCATACCGTCGTAATGATTGTCCTTAAGCTCCTCAAATGTGTTATAAAAGCTGTTAAGGTGGGTTGTAGATGTATGTCCCGCCTGATGAGAGCTTACCCTCATAAATGTCACATCGATCTGAAGAGGCGTATTTGAAAGAGATCTAAGAAGCTGAAGTTCTGTGTCTTCTTTAAGCGGCATCAGATTAAGGATACAGATTGAAAGGGGTCTGATATCCTGGTGCATAGCCCTGTTTTCATCTACAACGAATATATTTTCTTTTTCAAGCTGTTCCCTTGCAGGAAGATCATTTTGTATCTTAATAGGCATAACTGATTCTCCACTAAATATAAATGTCGTAATAGATTCTTGGAATCATACAAGCGTGATTCTATTCACATTAACAAGAATCCATATATTATTGGATCACTCAAACTACAGGACGTAGTTACGACATGTTTAGAAGTTCATGGATGAACTTCTATGTCGGGAATAAGAAACTCATAATAAATACAAATTTCCAACTTCAAAGCAACAATAATTTCTAATTCTCAAAATATCATTCTGATACTCTGCTAAGAAGTTCTTCTTCAGTAATGATCGGTATTCCAAGTTCCTTTGCCTTCTTGTTCTTACCTGAATTAGATGTAATATCATTATTGATAAGTGCATAAGTCTTCTTGGAAACGCTTCCTGATACGCTTCCGCCATGGTTTTCAATAAAGGCCACCATTGCATCTCTATTAGCGAATTTCTCAAGGCTTCCCGTTATAACATAGGTCTGGCCTGCAAGTTCACTTGTAGTTTCAGTCTTTTCGGCTGCAAATGTAAGGCCGTATTCCTTAAGTCTTTCAAGGAGCTTAATATTGGACTCCTTATGGAAAAAGTCATGAATGCAAAGAGCTGTAGTCTCTCCTACATCCTGAACTTCTACAAGCTGATCGATTCTTGCATGCATCAGATCATCGATACTGTCAAAGGCTTTCATGATAGTCTTTGAAGAAGTCTTACCTACATTGGGTATAGAAAGTCCTGTTAGGAGTCTTGCAGGCTCATTTGATTTAGACCCTTCAATTGCATTAAGAACGTTGTCAGTGCCCTTCTGCTTGCCTATAAGGCCTTTTTCTATGAGTTCTGTTCTATGATCCTTAAGAAGGTATATATCGGCTATATCGTGAAGATAACCGTTGTCTATAAGGGTTCTGATATATTCTTCACCAAAGCCCTTGATATCCATAGCATCGCGACCTACGAAGTTGATGATACGTCTCTCAAGCTTAGCAGGGCAATCGTCGTTAATACATACCATATCAGCTGTATCAGGCTCTCTGACTACCTTGCCGCCGCATACAGGGCAGATATCAGGGATCTTGAATGTAACTGAATCTGCAGGGTTCTTATCAGCAACTACGCTTCTGATCTTGGGGATGATCTCACCTGACTTATAAACAAGTACAGTGCGACCTATTCCTATTCCAAGATTGTCGATAAAATCCTGATTGTGAAGAGTTGCTCTTGAAACTGTTGTTCCGCAGAGCCTTACTTCTGAAAATACTGCTGTCGGATTGACTCTTCCTGTCATACCTACAGAAAGCTCTATGTCCTTGATCACAGCTTCCTTTTCTTCAGGTGGATACTTATAAGCTATATGTCCGCTTGAATACTTGGATCCTGCCGGGAAATCGTCTCTGTAAGCGATCTGGTCTATCTTGATAACTGCTCCGTCGATATCGTAAGGAAGTGTTCCTCTGGATTCTCCTATTGCATCAATTCTAGCCAGTATCTCATCATCTGTTGTGCAAACCGTTGACGGAACCACTGCCATCTTCATGGCTTTAAGCTTTTCAAGGCCTTCTGAATGAGAAGCTATCTGCGGATCAGATCTTTGTATATTAAAAATAAACATTGAAAGGCCACGTTCTCTTACCATTCCACTATCAAGCTGGCGAAGAGTTCCTGCTGCGCAGTTTCTTGGATTGGCAAAAGTTTTTTTGCCATGAGCTTCCTGAATCCTGTTGGTCTTATCAAAGTCTTCGTGGCTCATATATACTTCACCGCGAACTTCAAGGGAATTAAAGTCAGATGAGATGCTTCTGACAACGTCCGGTATTACAAGGGCATTAGAAGTAACATCTTCACCTATAAGACCGTCGCCTCTTGTCTCTGCAAGAGAAAGCTTGCCATTCTCATATCTGATACTCATTGAAAGTCCGTCGATCTTGTGCTCTACACAGAAGCGAACGTCAGGGTGCATGGCTCTTACGTCGTGAACCCATTCAAGAACTTCTTCTTTGGTGAATACGTCCTGAATAGAGAGCATAGGAACATCATGCTCTACAGTAACGCCTGCAGTTCTCTTTACAGAGCCGCCGATGATTCTTGTTGGTGAATCCTCAGATATAAGTTCAGGATGCTCTTTCTCAACTGCCTTAAGCTGAAGCATAAGCTGATCGTATTCATAATCACTTATCTGTGGAGCATCCTGATTATAGTAACAATCCATGTGGTATCTGATAGTATCACACAGATTCTTGTATTCTTGTATTAAATTAGTCTCTCCCACTATATGTCCTCACTTAAAATATTATAAAATCAAATATCATGATATCACAAAATCCGCAGCTAGTGCGGATTTTGAATTATATTAAATAATTATAAGAACCTATTTGAACCAGGAAATATCACTCTTTCCTGAGATCGCATTTTGAATACAATGTATACAAATCTTTGCCTGTAATCTCTCTTACTTCGCCGGGCTTCATATCACCAAGCTGTATATTAAGAACTCTGATACGCATCAGTTCTCTTACGTTGTAGCCAAGCGCCTTACACATTCGTCTGATCTGTCTGTTCAGACCCTGAGTAAGGATGATCCTGAAAGAATTTCTTCCTGTCTTAACAACCTTACATCTCTTGGTAGTAACATCAAGATCCTCAAGGTATACTCCGCCTGCCATCTGACGAAGGAAGGCTCCGTTGACTTCCTTATCGACTCTTACAACGTATTCCTTCTCATGATCATTAGCAGACTTCATCATTCTGTTGATGAGCTCGCCATCATTGGATAAAATAAGCAGTCCGCTTGAATTAGCATCCAATCGTCCTGCGTAATTAACCTTTACCGGAGTCTTGACTTCACTTGCCACAGTACGCTTTGCATGAGCATCACGCTGCGTGCAGACAACACCTTCCGGCTTATAATATGCATATACTTTGGTCTCGCTTACAAGTTTGATTCTCTTGCCATCAATCTTTACTACATCTCCAGGGTTAACTTTGGTACCAGCAAGAGCTGGCTGCCCATTAACAGATACTCGACCCTCGTCGATGATCTTGTCAGCATCTCTGCGAGAGCAAATGCCGCACTGCGCTATATACTTATTAAGCCTAACCTGCTCGCTCTCGTCTTTATGACTCATAAAAATCTCCATTCAATTCAATAATCAAAACATATAAACAATTTCCCAAGTCTCTAAAAGAAAATCAGGAAATCATGTATCATGCGCTAAAGCTTCTGAGTGTATCAACAGCCTTAGTCTTTATAATAGCTTCATAGCTCTCTTCTACATTAGCGATATAAATAGGGCTGCTTGTTACAAAATTGCCGAATTCATATGCAGTAGTAAATACTGAAGCAAAATGTGCCACACTGTCAGTACCTTTTTCAAAATGCAGATAATACAGGTCATCCTTAGGATTCTTGTAAAGGCTTGTCTGCATCTTTATCCTGCCTGTTACCATATGTGCAAATCTTATGATATCAGCCATATTAGTGAAAGAAAAAACAAAGCCTGTAGACTCAAGTCTGTCCAGAGCAAAAGATTTACGTTTTCTTTTACTATCACGGATCTGAGAAAGGCGCTCGCTATTATTCTTTTTATTAAGGCCGTTTCCAGCATTATGCTTGCCGGGATATGTATTCTTTATAATATCATGCTTCTCAGTCTCAACTTCGTGAATGTGCTGAAGATACTGATTGATCCTTTCAATTCTCTCCTGTTCAGGAGCATCGCCCAGTTCTTCGAGGAAATTCTTAGGAAACTGAATTCCTGCATCATGAGTAAGCTTCTCAAGAAGATCCTGAATAGTTCCATCCGGATCCTCGCTCAAAGTGATAGAGATACGATTATCAGGAGTTACTGTAACCTGCATTGGCATGCAAGTGCCTTCCATTGGCTTATAGTCAACTTCTTCCTCAGCCTTTTCGATAATCTCCCTGAGAAAATCCATAGCCTCTTTTTTCTTGGTCAGAAGATCCTGAAGACCAATACCATACTCTTCCAGATCTTCCTCCGAAATAATACATTCAACACGTGTATCATCAACGCGATTAAACTTCATATAAATACCTGCCGTCCCCTTCGGCCTAAAACCTTTCAATATTCTTGTG
This sequence comes from Butyrivibrio fibrisolvens, assembly GCF_037113525.1. Taxonomy (NCBI): domain Bacteria; kingdom Bacillati; phylum Bacillota; class Clostridia; order Lachnospirales; family Lachnospiraceae; genus Butyrivibrio; species Butyrivibrio fibrisolvens. Next base: position 2,537,345 of record NZ_CP146963.1, read on the forward strand.
AAAAACTTTTTAACAGTATATCACAAGATATCTTTTAATTAAATAAAGCAAAAATTAATCTTCTCTAATATTTCCTATAACTTTGTATAGTAATTTATATAGAACTTGAGCTTCCTCCTGGGTTAATTTTACACAAGAGCCCATATTTTCAGGAATGCAAAGGGCTTCATCCCTGAGCTTTTCTCCTGCTGGAGTGATTGTCACTTCAAGATTTCTTTCATCAGCTGCATTACGCTCTCTGTTTATATAACCTTTTGCTTCAAGTTTTTTAAGTACAGGTGTAAGCGTACCTGAATCAAGGAAAAGACACTTTCCGAGGGTTTTTACATTGACCTTCTTCTTTTCCCAAAGAACCATCATTGTAATATATTGTGTATAAGTCAGATCAATTTTGTCCAAGAAAGGTTTATACGACCTTACTATTTCTTTTGAACAAGCGTAAAGTGGAAAACAAAGCTGATTCTCAAGTTTTAATGAATCATATTTCTTTTCTTCCGACATTTTTATGACTTCCTTTTCCTATTTTTGTATTTGTTTTCTATCCACTCACACAGCTTTGTAAGATAGCGCATACATGGCTCTGTGGCAATTACAAAAAGTGCAAAGAGCATTACACACTCTTTAGATACATACGTAATTGCGAACAGATCACTAAATACAATTGCTGCAAATACCATTCCTATAATACACCCAAATATAACTCTTGTGCGGAATTTATTCATAGGTGAGCTTATATGGATAAGTATCATAAAACCGACAATTGTCATTACAAAGGTTGCCGCAACTGAAATATCCTCGGTTGAAACACCAAAAGTCTCGCCAAATATTACCAGAGTTGCGATAGCCAAAAAGTCGGTGATAGCCGCAGGAAGAGCTTTCATCATGACATGGATCAAAAATGATCCGCTGCTTCTCTTGGTATTATCTTCAAGAGCAAAGAAGAAAGCAGGAATACCAATATTAAACATACTGATAAATGTTACCTGCGAAGCCTGAAGTGGATATGTCATCAGGCTGACAATAGCGAATATCGATAACAATAGTGAAAAAATATTCTTAACAAGGAACAGTGTAGCTGATCTTGTGATATTGTTGATATCTCTTCTACCTTCAGACACTATCTGCTTCATGTGTGAGAAGTCAGAATCAAGAAGGACTACCTGTGCAGCCTGCATGGCTGCTTCTGAACCTGCCGCCATAGCTATAGAACAGTCTGCATCCTTCATTGCAAGAATATCGTTAACACCGTCACCGGTCATGGCAACTTTATGACCGGCTTTTTGAAGAGCTTTAACAAGCTTTTGCTTTTGCTCAGGCTGAACTCTTCCAAATACTGTATACTTGTCTGCGGCTTCAAAGAGCATCTCATCGTTAAGAGGGCGAACATCTACATATTTCTCTGCCCCTTCGATTCCGGCCTGTCTTGCAACCTCTGAGACAGTCACAGGGTTATCACCTGATATAACTTTAACTTCAACTCCCTGTTTTCTGAAATAAGCAAAGGTTTCAGCCGCATTCTCTCTAAGCGGATTCTGTAAAAGAACGAACATTACAGGAGTAACGTTGCCATCTCCGGTTCCGTTTTCAGGAACAGGAACAGATGACTCTTCATCAGAGTATTCAGCAAAAACTATAACTCTGAGTCCCTTACCTGCATATTCATTAACAAGTGGCTTGTACTTCTCATAATCCTTTTGAAGGATTATATCAGGAGCGCCAAGAACATAGGTCTTGTCATCAAACTGAACACCGGAATACTTTCTGACTGATGAAAATGGCAGATTAGAAACACATCCTCTGGCTCCCATTGACGGGAAATAATCCGCCAGCGCCTTCATAGTCATATTGTCATCAGGAAGGGCTTCTATGTATTCCGACATTCGGATACGATCCTGTGTCTGCTGCTCTTCACTTCTTCCTTCTGCAGGAATGATGTCACATACAAGCATTGAGTTGTCGGTGATAGTACCAGTCTTATCAACGCAAAGGACATCTACCCTCGCAAGCGTCTCTGTACTCTTCATGTCATGAAGCATGACCTGATTCATACCAAGTCTTACAGCACTCATGGCAAGGGCAAGACTCACAAGAAGGTACATGCCTTCAGGAATCATACCAATAACTGCGGCAACCATAGAAACTATGCTTTCGCTAAAGTTATTGCCAAGAGCAAGAGACTGCCACATGAGCGTTACGCCCACAGGAATAATGGCAATACCTGAGAAAATGACTATCCTGTTTATGGACTTGATCATCTCTGACTGCTCACCGGCTTTCATCTTCTTGGCACGAAGGGTAAGCTGTGATATATAGGATTTCTCGCCAACACGAATAAGACGTGCATAACAAAGTCCATTGACAACAAAACTACCACTCATAAGTTCGCTGTCAACTTTTTTATTGATCTCGTCCGCCTCGCCTGTAAGAAGTGCCTCGTTTACATTGACTTCACCGGATATAACTATTGCATCAGCCGGAATCTGTACGCCGCTTCTTAGAACTATCACGTCGTCTATAACCAGATTCTGAATCGGAACTGTTATCTCCTCACCATCTCTTAAAACCTGGCAAGTAGGCGTATTAAGAACCGAGAGGTTATCTAAAACCTTCTTAGCCTTAAGCTCCTGAAAAATACCGATAAGGGTATTTGCAATAACAACCGGTAAAAATGTAAGCGACCTGTATGAGCCGGCGATTATAAGTAAAACCGCCAACACAGTAAAGATCAGGTTGAAATATGTAAATATGTTTTCTTTTAAGATATCTTTCGTGGATTTCTGGGCATTATCAATCTGAGTATTGCCATAGCCACGTATATATCTGTCCTGCGCCTCCTGTGCAGTAAGTCCTGTCATAATAACCTTCCTGGTGCATTATTTTGCTGTGTGATGAATATTTCTGATCGGAATATTTGCATACAAAGCAGGTACTGAGTTAGTACCGCTTTCATCTGTTTCCATCTGAGTAATGTGAATATCTAACTGGTCTTTGTCTACCTCAGCATACTTGGAAAGCACTTCAAGAATATCGCTCTTAATACGTTCCATTATTTCAGGTGAGCAATTAGCACGATCAGAGACAAGAACCATCTTAAGTCTGTCTTTTGCAACATCACCTGAACTTTTCTTTTTGAACAAATCTGACAGTTTCATTGTACGTCTCCCCTTCCGCCTGGTAGTTTTTATTTACTGAATAATTTGCTGAAGAATCCTTTTTTAGTATCAAGATCAAGGAAAGGAACCTGTTCTCCATTCAAACGTCTGCAGATATTCATATATGCCTGACCTGCAAGTGACTTGCCGTTTCCTGCAAGCGGTATACCTCTGTTAGTAGCAACAACCACATCTTCATCGTCAGGAACGATTCCAAGAAGATTAACCGCAAGAACCTCAACAACGTCATCTGCGCTCATCATATCGCCACGCTTAACCATATCAGGTCTTAATCTGTTAACAACAAGCTGTGAATCCTTCATCTCATTGGCTTCAAGAAGTCCGATGATTCTGTCTGCATCACGAACGGCTGATACTTCAGGTGTAGTAACAACTACTGCCTTGTCAGCGCCTGCGATGGCATTTTTAAATCCCTGCTCAATACCTGCAGGACAGTCAATGATAACATAATCAAACTGCTCTTTAAGCTCTGCTGTAAGCTTCTTCATCTGCTCTTCATTAACTGCATTCTTATCTCTCTGCTGTGCAGCTGCAATAAGATACAGATTTGCATTATCCTTATTTTTGATAAGAGCCTGTGCAAGTTTGCAATTACCTTCAACAACATCAACAAGATTGTAAACTATGCGGTTCTCAAGTCCGAGTACAACATCAAGGTTACGAAGACCTATATCTGTATCAACCAGAACTACTTTCTTGTTAAGTAATGAAAGACCGGTACCGAGATTGGCAGTAGTAGTAGTCTTACCTACGCCTCCCTTACCAGATGTAACAACTATAACTTCTCCCATTGTAGCCTTCCTCCAAAGAAAATTATTTATTAAAATCGTGTGATTTTATTAACTTATTATTTGAAAAACTGATTACTTCTAAGATATTTATTGTTAAATTCAGATCTTGCGATCGCGCCCTGATATGTGTAGGCAACTTCAGGTCCCGGAACAACGCTTCGGCTTGCTTTTCTTCTAAGAAATCCTTTTGATTTAGATGAAGATTCCTCTTCTGAAACTGCAATCGCATCTGCGATCCTGACCTGCAAAGGTTTAAAATCTGTAGCTACTACAAAAGCATTCTGATCTCCTGTAGCGCCTGCAAATGCATTACCTTTCAATGCTCCAAATACAAAGATACAACCTGCGGAGACAATGCTTCCTCCGGGATTAACATCGCCAAAAACAATAATAGAATGCTGTGATATTATCTCCTGTCCCGAACGAATGTTACCAACATGAATCCTGGCATTAGCATCGCCTATCTGCTCAAATGCAGCCTGATAAGCTTCATTGTAGGCCTGGTCCATAAGCTGCTGTCTTTCTTCGTTTGAAAGCTGCGGCTTAATTGCCTGCGGCTGTATCTGCTCTTTAGCTGCAGTCTCTACAGAGCCTGCTCCTGATACCATCTTTGCAAAAGCTGTATCAAGAGGATGATCCTCATCAAGAATACATACGATCCTGAGTTTTGTTGTTCTTGAAATAATATCAAGAACCTCAGCCTCTTCTGCTTCTGAAAGTCTGCGACCTCTAACCAAAAGGCCCATGCTTGAATTACCAAGAAAAGCAGATGCCTCTGCAAATTTCTGTTCTATTAACTCTTTTAATTGTATAAAAGGAATTGTTTCATCGAGTACCAGAATGATACCAGACTTTGTCCCCTTAATAGAAACTGGCTGTGCCATTTCTAAATCCTCTTTTCAATACCATGCTGCCAAGTAAAATCCATTAGCGCATATAATATTTTAACTCATTTATTAAATTAGGGCAACGTACAATATAGAGAGTACATAGAATTGCATCCATGTAATTCTAAAAATGTACAAATCACGTCCTTTGATTGCCCCATAGATAGAAAAAGGCTCCGGTAAACCGGAGCCTTGATAAACAAAGTTTTGATTATTTAAGTCCAGCCTGAGCCATAACTTCTTCTGCAAAGTTATCCTGCTTCTTCTCAATGCCTTCGCCTGTCTCAAAACGAACGAAGCTCTTGATAGTAAGATCAGCGCTGTTTGCCTTAGCAACCTGTGCGATATACTGAGCTACTGTCTGCTTGCCATCTTCAGCCTTTACATAAACCTGCTCGTTAAGGCAGATTTCTTTAAGCTCTTTGTTAAGACGACCAACAAGCATCTTCTCAAGGATCTGCTGAGGCTTTCTCTTCTCTTCAGGAAGTTCCTCGTTTTCCTTTGTAGCCTGAGCAAGAAGGATCTCCTTCTCATGCTCTTTGTATTCTTCAGGAACATCGTTCATATCTACATACTTAGGAGCAAGAGCTGCAACCTGCATAGCAACGTTGTGAAGAGCTTCTTTGATAGCATCGTTAACAACGTCTGTCTTAGCTTCTACAAGAACAGAGATACGTCCGCCACCGTGTACATAAGGTACAACGATACCTTCAGAAGCTGTAAGCTTCTGGAAACGACGGATATCGATCTTCTCAGAGATAACTGCTGTGATCTCTACGAGAGCTTCCTTAACAGTCTTGCTGGAATCCTCATTCCACGCCTCGTTCATGAAAGAATCAAGGTCTGCAGAATCAGAATTAACTGCCTGTGTAGCTACTGCATTAACGAATGCCTGGAACTTCTCGTTCTTAGCAACGAAGTCTGTCTCAGAGTTAACTTCAACAACTGCTGCAGTCTTCTCATCCTTAACAGCTACTGCTGTAAGACCCTCAGCTGCGATACGGCTAGCCTTCTTCTCAGCCTTAGCCTGACCGTTCTTTCTGAGGAACTCAACTGCTGCATCCATATCTCCATCAGAAGCAGCAAGAGCCTTTTTGCACTCCATCATTCCTGCGCCTGTTGATTCACGTAATTCTTTTACCATTGCTGCTGTAATAGCTGCCATTGTTTTATTCTCCTTCTCTCAGATAATGTTCAAACCCGCCGCCGAGAGACAGCGGGTTTAAACTTAAGTTTTATAAATTATTCAGCGTCTTCTGAAACTTCTTCAGCTACTGGAGCTTCAACTTCAGCACCCTGGTTAGCTTCGATAACAGCATCTGCCATCTTACCAACAAGAAGCTTAACGGCACGAATAGCATCATCGTTACCAGGAATGATGTAATCAAGCTCTTCAGGATCGCAGTTTGTATCACAAATACCAACAAGTGTGATTCCAAGTGCGTGAGCTTCCTGGATACAGATGTGTTCCTTCTTAGGATCTACTACGAAGATTGCATCAGGGATTCTCTTCATATCGCGGATACCGCCGATGTTTCTCTGAAGCTTATCAAGTTCCTTCTTGAGACCAGCAACTTCCTTCTTAGGAAGAACTTCGAATGTTCCATCAGCCTGCATTCTCTCGATATCTTTCATGCGCTGAATTCTTGACTGGATTGTTGTGAAGTTTGTAAGCATACCGCCGAGCCATCTCTCGTTAACATAGTACATACCGCAACGAAGAGCCTCTTCCTTAACAGCATCCTGAGCCTGCTTCTTAGTACCTACGAAAAGAACTGTACCGCCCTGCTCAGCGATCTCGAAGATTGCCTTGTAAGCTTCATCAACCTTACCAACTGACTTCTGAAGATCGATAATGTGGATGTTGTTTCTCTCTGTGAAGATGTAAGGAGCCATCTTAGGGTTCCATCTTCTTGTCTGGTGTCCGAAGTGTACACCTGCCTCAAGTAACTGTTTCATTGTAACAACGCTCATGATATTACCTCCATTTGGTTATTCTTCCGTACGTCCTCACTCTTTGGCCCCAAGCGGCGTTAACACTCGGGAGAGACCTTCGTTCAACTGCAATGCAGCACCCGAACGAAGAACAGACATACGTGATTGATTTGTTATAGTAGAAATATCTAAGGACATAAATATCCCTATAAATTTCCACAGCTCTACTACAATACCATACAAACTCAGAAAGCGCAAGGCTTTTTATTAAAAAAATACAGTTAATAACAATAAAGAACCCTTTGCTGCCATTTTACAAAAATAATTCAGAAAAAAGCTCATCACCTTCCGGTGATGAGCTTTGCTATATCTTCATAAGAAGAACCTGCTGTAATATAGTAGGTTCCGGAACGTATGTATCTGTCCAATCCTCTTGATACGAGGTATGCATCAAAGGCTGAAGCATCGTCTATAGCTCCTGCATTTTGTAATACCCTGCATACAGAGGCTGAATCGCTTCCACCTGGTATCTGGACTACAACTGACTGACCCGTGGCAGCTTCTGTGGTCGTATCGTCTGTAGTGTCCTGGGCAGTTGGCGTAGCAGATCCTGTATCTGTTTCATTTGTAGCAGTGTCTGCTTCGGATGGAGTTGTATCCGTATTCTTAGCTGTATCAGTTTCTGATTCATCTTTTTTGGTATCAGATTCATCAGTAACCGCAAATGCTTCGCCATCTTCAACTTCTATCTTTGTTGTGGCATCCTTTGAAGCATCTTCAGCTGTCTCTGAACTCTGCTGCGCATCGGTGGATTTTGCGAGAGCCTGCGATATTGCTTCCTGAGTCTCGTCAGTTTCTTCCGGAACAGTGTCACTTGTCGAAGTGAGTTCTTCGTCGATCGTTTTAGATGCTTCTTTTCCTTCTTCAGATACTTCACTGCTCTTTTCCTCAGAGGAAGATGTTTCCAGAGGATACGCAGTAGCGTAAAGCGTGCCTTCGATTTCTTCGTTTTCATTAGGATTCTCCACAGGCGTCACAAGTCCAACAGTAGAACTGTCAGATGTAGAATCAGTTCCACTTCCCACATTAACGCCTCCAAATATAAGAAGCGCCAAAGCTCCGATCAAAAGACCTATTCCAAGACCTCGCAAATATAATTTTAGTTTCATGCTCCCCCTTTCAGGCTGTCACCAAACTCAAATCTGTCTTTTTCTGCGATTCTTCTGTGCAAGTTCTATTACAAGTCCTACTTCGCCAACACCAAGTCCAAGTTCTCTTGCTATTGCAATATTTGATTTGCCGGCTTCGTGCATCTCCATTATTTTATTGTTCTGACGGTTCTGTTCGCTTATTTCATCATCTTCTCTGGATGCGCGCTGTCCGTCACTTATCGGAATAACCTTATCAGATACGGGATCTGATGCTGCAGCTGCTATTGCCCTTACTGCTTCCATCTCATCAGTAAGGGCACTGAAATCATCCTCTGTCTTTTCAGGGCTTCCAAATACCCTTGCAAACTGCTGGTCGAGATCTTCGCTCGAAAGATGTTCACTGGCTCCAAGAGGAGCAAATCCGGAGCTCTTGGCGTCTATACCGTCGAATATATTCTGATCTGTTCCTGGAGCCGATTTACCTGCTCTAACGTCTCCAAATACAGAGCTCTGCGGTTTTCTGTTATTTTTTTCCATGGCGGCTTTGGCCTGCTGAATTCCGCTTACAGTGCCGTCAAGCTCGTAGCCATCGATTCCAAGATTCTCAAAGAAATTAGTGGCTGCTGCATTGTGAAAAGAAACAGGAGGTGTTGCAGCATCATAGAATCCTGCAGGTGAATTAGAATCAGGCGGAGCGATGTTGGCAGATCCGGGATTTATGCCGTGAGCCATCATGCTGACTTTGGTTGCCGCTTCTCTTGCTGCTCTTGCGGTGATCTCTGCATCACGAACTGTCTGGAGCGCCTGTTCCTGCGTCTTTTCAGCTTCAGATACAGTAGATGTGAGATTCTTTTGCTTATCATTGAGCATGTCATACATGAACATGACTTCATCATGGTTTTTATGAATATCGTTCATGACAGTATCTGCATACTCACTGATAGCGCTCATTTTCTCATTGGTAATACGATCCAGGCCCCTCTCCGTTTTAAGAAGAGACTCCTCGATCGTATCATCTATTTCTCTTTGGATTTTATCGTGGGATTTTTCAATAGAATTATGAACAGCCTGTGCTACGGCTGATTCCATTGCTTTTTTATCATCCTTTTCAAGGTCCTTACCAACAGGAAGGATAAATCCAAGAACGATCGCGATAACACCGCCTACAAGTAATATAACTACGCCAATTCCCATCCAGTCCTCCTTACCTTTGTTTATGGATACACAAAGGCATAACCCAAGCATAAATTTATGATATGAACATGATGCTGATCAAAAAGCTCCCATTTAATCAAGCGGTGCTACTCTGACATCTCCCTCTTTTTCCACGAATTTACTGAACTTAACAGGTTTACTAACCGTCATTGACAATTCCCCAATTGTTATGATGGTTCCAGCATTACAAATTCCCTCAACCCTTACAAAGGCATCATGGCTGTCTGCAAGTTTATCCTGAAGTTCCATCAGATTCTCTGATTTATCATTGATATCATTTTCAAGCTGCGTCTTCATAGCCATAAGCTTCTTGGCGTATGCCGCCTGGTCAGGACTAAGGACAACTCCTGCCTGAAGCTTTTTGACTATACCTTCAACTGTAGGCTTTATCTGCTGAAGGTTTTTATTGGATTCGCCAATCTCTGTCATAAGGCCTCTTATCTTGGCCTTGAGAGTAGGATCAACGCCAACATCAATTCTTGTTGTGGTTCCCATCTCACCGCCTACTGTTATGACGCTTACTTTCTCGCCTGCGACAACATGTCCGCCGACTATAAAGCCCTTATGACCTGTTACATTGACTTCTGTTCCTGCCTGTACATCTGAATGAAGTATCGATTCGGCATTAACACTTCCGCCTGCGATAACATTCGCATTTTCTATAAATTTAGTAACAACGTTGCCACCGGCCTTGATAGTGCCGCCGCCTGCGCCGTTGATACCTCTTTCCATGATAATGTCAGCTCCGGCTTCAAGTACAGCACCTTCGATCGTGCCCTTAACCTCTATATTGCCACCGGCTTTAACATTAAAGCCTGAAGCAATATTGCCAGAAACCATAACACTGCCATCATAGTCAATATTACCGGTTGATACATCAATGCTCTTCAGATTCAAAACATTAGATACAACAACCTTACCGTCCTGAAGCGAAACATGACCGGCCTTTTCAGCAGTAAGTGTAAGCTTATCCTCTGAAATACATACATTCAGACCATAGTGAAGGCTCTTGACCTTAACAGCCTTTGGTTTAACCTGATTGCCATAGACACTGGTTCCATAGTCGCCCATGTCTGCCGGCGTAAGTACTGCAAGAAGATCTCCCTCCTTACAGTGGTTAATGATATTAAGACTGTGATAATCAACAGAACCGTCCGCATTAAGCGTAGGACGAGGCCTTCTGCTGGTCCCGAATTTATATTCAATAACAGCATCGCTACCGTCTCTGGGAAGCTTTCCCTTTGCGATAACGTAATCCTTACAATATTCTCTTTTGGTAAAAAAACTTTCTATAGCATTTTTATCAACGCCGTATCTGATCTTTTTAAGGACCAGATCGCCAATAACCTCTTTGGAATCCGTAAGCTGGCCATTCTCTTCGCCGGCAACATTTTCAGACGGAGGATAAAAACGAACCACAACAGTCATCTGATCTTCGGAAATGATCATGTTATATTGCTCTCTTACAGGATTGGCCCTGTTTTGGGTAAAATAAACAGGTTCACCGCCCATTTTTTTGACCGCATCATTAACAGCAAGGACATCATAGCCTATCCTGTTCCTGTCCAGATATTCAGTTATTTCACCGGTAGTGATCTCAGGATCCCCGTCAGTTGCACCAAACACCTTAACAGCAGTCCCGGCCTTACCTATAACAAGCTGAAAATATCCGTTCATTCATAATCTCCGAAGCTTCTATTCACGATTACAGGATGTAATCAAGACATGTCCAGAAGTACATGGATGTACTTCTATGTCATTAGACCCTATCTGTAATGATACCCATATACTTGCCCATTTTGCCGCGCATCTTTTGAAGTGCTCTTGTATGAAGCTGAGAAACTCTGGATTCTGAAACTTCCAATATATTACTGATTTCTTTTAATGTAAGCTCTTCGTAATAGTACAAAAGAATGACCTTACGCTCTTTTTCTGTCAGCAGTTCAAGTGCTTCTCCAAGCATCTTCTTAAGCTCAGCCTTCTCTATAACTTCTTCAGGCTTATCGAATCTGGCACCGTGATTGCGGTCTTCAGGAACATCAGAGCCCTGCTCCATAAACTCGTTAAGAGAAATGACACCTGTGACCTTCATCTGACTCTGCCAGTTAAGATACTCCTCTTCGGTTATATTCATCTTCTTGGCAATCTCAGCATCAGTCGCAACGTGACCGCTCTCAGCCTCGACTTCCTTGATGGCGATATCTATCTTCTTCTGACGGTCTCTTATTGTACGCGGGATCCAGTCCATCTTTCTGATCTGGTCAAGGATCGCACCACGAATACGAAGGCTCGCATAAGTTTCAAACTTAACGTCCTTCAACGTATCGAACTTGTCGATAGCATCAATAAGGCCAAATATGCCATAGCCAACAAGGTCATCATATTCGACATTAAAACCAAGATACATTGAAAGTCTGCCCGCAACCAGCTTAACCAGTGGAGCATATTCAAGTATCAGCTTTTCTCTTATTTCAGGAAGTTTAGAATTTTCGTATTCTTTCCACAACTTGATTCTTGCTGCTTCATCCATGTAGAGCTTACCCCCATGTTCGAGTTTTAAAAGCACACGATATATCTAAAGAATAACTTCTATGAAACTGATATTAGAAAAAAATGTCCTCTTCTTGTTTTTTAGCTGCCTCTTGTGCCTGAGCTATAAGTTCTTCTGCCTCACGCCTTGCCCTTTCCTCATCCATTTGGCGTTCCCAGTCAAGTCTTCTGTCTATCCATTTCTTTACAGCCTCTTCTTCATATTTTTCCACCATATTCTGAAGGATAGACCCAAACAGAAGGAAAAGAACTGTAGTGGCACATACAACAATAAACCACCTTACTGTCGGCATACCGTTAACAAAGGTATATATTGCTATGACAGCCGCCCCAAACAAAGTCACAAAAGGAGCAATAAGCTTGGTTTTAGGATCTATCAGAACCTTATAATTTACCTTGATGATCTCAGTTTTACGTTTAGCTTTTTCATTTTTTCTTATAGCTCTGATAATGTTTTCAACCCGGGGATCCTTCCACATTTCGGGATGAGCATCAAATAGCTCCTGAGACTCTTCGGCTTCGCCTTCCTGCGCTTCTTCGTCCTGAATTTCAAGATTATCCTCATCACTCATATGATCTTCTCCGGTTTGCCAACAGCCCTTATTACATAATCTCCTGTCTCTGGATAAAAAATAACTGTTCGTCCGAAATTAAGCCCCGTATCCTGAGCAAGGACTCTGATATTCAGTTCTTTAAGGGCCTTAAGTGATGCCGCTACATTACGCTCTCCGACATGCATGCTGTTGCTTGCCGACTGGAAAGCAAACATCGTCGCACCGCCTGCGATCTTGGCAACCATCCTGGATTTTGATGCGCCAAGTGCTTCCATTTGCTTTACTAGCTCTCTGATTCCGGTATCCGCAAACTTCGGTATATTGTTATTATTTCTGATCTCGTTAGAATCCGGAAGCATAATATGAGCCAGTCCACCAATCTTGGTAACAGGATCACGTATTGCAATACCGCAACAAGATCCAAGCCCAAGGGTCGTAATGCCATCCGGCGCCTTACACGTATTCAGATCAGCCATTCCTACCTTTATAATTGCAGCCATGCATATTCCTCATCAAATGTATGACTATGACTTATAAATACTTCGATCAAATTCATTACTCAAAAAAGCATCAATCAAACATTGAAACATCTATTCCAAGGGAACTCAAAATCTTTTTATATCCATCAATATCAGGTAAAAGAATAAAATATCCACTTATCTGAACATCATCAGAAAATTTGTTTTCTATAAGAAGAAGCTTATCTCCCATAAGTCCGAATTCTATTGCAGGCACAGAAAGAATAGCTCCTGCCATATCAACAGCAACATACGGAACTGAAGGGATCATCTTTAAATTTGTCATTGTTGCAAGGGAATTAAGATAAGAACCGGTAATGATATTACCAATCTCTTTAAGCGCAGAAAGCTCCATTTCATCAAATGGTTCGTCCTCAGACTTGTCCTGCATAATAAGTTTGTTGGCAAGATATCTGGCTTCCTTCTGACCTGTAAGGAACATGATAGAGCCATCAACATCGCCTTCCATACGAAGATAGATGCCGGCCATGATCTGGTCCGCACCACCCATGCAGTCACCAACATCTTTGAACTCAAGAAGCTTTACACTGGGAACTGACATATCAACTTTAGCACCAAGCATCTGCGCCAGTGCCGTTGTAGCATTACCTGCTCCGATATTACCAAGTTCCTTAAGCACATCATAGTATTGCTCGGAAAGAGCATCAAGACTTAAATCAGCCAAAATATACCCTCCTGCTATAAAAACCTAGGATGTAACTAACACATCTAAAACCACCGTTTTTACATTAAAATAAAAGTAAACCAAATATGTACATCTAAACTATGTTTAGATGTACGGAGTTCATTTATGAACTCCTATGAACTCCTATGAACTCCCATGTACTATATAAAGAGAGATAAAAATATCTCTCTTTATATAGTATCACATTTTCATTTTAATTTTAATATTATATCGTTATTCTTTCTTTTCTTTTGCCTGTTCAGGATCAAGGGCAGTCAGATCAAGGATTGATACCAGTCCGCCTTCGTACTTTCCTACACCGGAGATGAACTTACCGTTGGTCTTCTTGGTCTTTTCATCAAAGGAAAGCTTATCGATGTTGCGTGAGCCGATATTAAGTACTTGATTAACCTGATCTACGATTATTCCAAGAAGTTCGCCTTCTTCGCCGATCTTAAGGATAATGATACGGCTCTTGTTGGTGATAACATCTTCTTCCATTCCCATGAGAATACGGATACTCATTACAGGAACGATAACGCCTCGGATATTAAGGACGCCTCTGAAGTAGTCATCAACTTTAGGAACTCTTGTAATATTCTGCATCCTGACTATATTATCGATATACTTGATATCGATACCATACTGCTCGTCAGCAAGCTTGATGATGATATATTGAACGATTTCACCTATATCTTGGGTATCTCTAAGTGCATCCATGATTTAACCTCATGCCGCGAGTGAAACGAGAGGCTAATGGTTGGAAGTGATGGAGCTCGCGACACCACTTCCAGAGTTTGAAATCACATTTTCAAACTCACCCTCCTATCTGATTGGTATCAAGAATGAGTGCAATTTCGCCATCGCCAAGGATTGTAGCGCCGCTTATGAACTTACACTTCGTCATGTACTTGCCAAGAGGTTTGATAACGATCTCCAGCTGACCCTCAAGTTTATCAATAACGAGACCAACCTGCTGATCACCGCGTTTGGTGATAACTACGATCATGTCTTCGTTAGGATCATTTGTAGACTCATTATCAAGAACTTCATTCATTCTGATAAGTCTTGTTACACTACCACGGAGGTTAATAACCTCTTTATTTGATACAAACTTGATATCCGATACAGGAACATTTTCAATAGACTGAATGGAATCAAGCGGAATAGCATATTTTTCGCCACCAACTTCAACCATGAGACCCTGGATGATAGCAAGTGTAAGAGGAAGTCTTATGATCCATGTGGATCCTTCTCCGAGCTTAGTATTTACTGTTACTGTACCGGAGAGAGATTCAACCTTACTCTTAACAACATCAAGACCAACGCCTCGGCCTGAAATCTCGGAAACCTGCTTGGCAGTTGAGAATCCAGGATGGAAAAGAAGTTCTACCGCCTGCTGCTCTGTAAGAACATCAGCTTCTTCACGGGTCATGATACCCTTTTCAACAGCCTTATTTCTTACTATGTTGGCATCTATACCATTACCATCATCACCAACCTCGATAACAACTGAGTTACCATCCTGATAAGCATGAAGGAAAATTTGTCCTGTCTCATCCTTGCCACGGGCAAGTCTTGTCTCAGAATCTTCGATACCATGGTCGGCACTGTTTCTGAGAAGGTGCATCAAAGGATCACCGATCTCATCAACAACGGTACGGTCCATTTCTGTCTCTTCACCGGTCATGGTCAGTTCCATCTTCTTACCAAGAGCCTTTGTAAGATCTCTGATCATACGAGGGAACTTCTGAAGTACTGATTCGATAGGAACCATTCGAACTTTCATGACTGATTCATGAAGGTTGGTTGTTACTGATTCAAGATATTCTATCTGTTCAGTAACATTACTGTTCTGAATTCCTGCTGACTCAGTTGCAGAGATAAGTGAGTTCTTTGCAATGATAAGCTCTGATACCTGGTTCATAAGGGAATCGAGCTTTTCTGTATCAACACGAATTGTTCTTGATACAACAGGCTTTCCTGCAGGTTTCTTAGCATCAGCAGCTTTGCCAGCTTCAGCAGGCTTTGCTGCAGGCGCTGGTGCCGGAGCTGCGGCTGCAGGTGCAGGTGCAGGAGCAGGTGCCGCCGGAGCTGCTGGTGCCGGAGCCGCTGCTGCAGGTGCGTTTTCTGCTGCTGGTGCAGGAGCAGGTGCATCAGGATCAAATTCACCTATTTCAACCGATTCAATTTCAGATACATTCTTGGCGATTTCTGAAACTTTCTCGACATCCTCAGTATCAGTAATAACAATAAGTGAGAAAACAAAATCAAATTTCTCATCTTCGATATCCTGATTGCTGGGGTCAGAAGCAACAACTTCGCCGATATCTTCCAGACCTTTAACTACAAGGAAAGCTCTGGCAGCTTTTAACAGACAGGTATCCTGAATCTTGACCGTAAGACCAAATACCTTACGGCTGTCAGCAATACCCTTTTTGATAGCCTCTTTGGCTGTATCATCAAGAGGAATAAGATGCCAATCACCATGAGGAACTGCAGGTTCTGCTGAAGAAGCAGGTGCTGCAGCTGCGGGTGCGCCTTCTGCTGCAGGTGCTGCAGGCGCTGATGCGGGTGCTGCCCCGCCTCCTCCGCCAGACTTGCCGGCACGAATATCTGCAAGAGCCTGAATAAGGTCTGCATTTTCTTCCGTACCTTCATCCTGTGAAGATTCGATATTATCAACATATTCCTGAACCGCGTCAAGGCATTTGAACAGGGTATCAGTCATATGTGTGTCAACTTTTAAAGTACCATTACGCACATCAGAAAATACATCTTCCATGTCATGGGTCAGCTGCTGCATGCGCTTATAGCCCATGGTTCCTGCCATACCCTTCATGGAATGTGCCGAACGGAATATCTCATTGACACAATCTTCGTTGGTAGGATCATCTTCCAGAGTCATAATAGCATCGTTCAGAGTCTGGATATGTTCCTTAGCTTCATCAAGAAACACGCCTAGATATTGGGAAGTATCCATGTTTTATTACCCTCCTTGAAGAGTTAATAACCGGAATGTAGGCGTGATTTCTTAACAAAGTCGGGAGTTATAGCACTTCGTGCTATAACTCCTCCGGACATGAGAACCCAGTTCTCATGTCCAGAGTTAGAAAGCTTCGCTTTCTAACTCACCCCTACATTCATTACTATTTCCTGTGCGATCTTATCCAGCGATACTACCTGATTGGATAATCCGGCAGTTGCTACAGCTCTGGGCATACCATAAACTGTACAGGATTCTTCATCCTGTGAGATAACATGCACTTTTTTACTAGCTTTAAGGTTCTTGATTCCTTCTGTGCCATCAGCACCCATTCCTGTCATGACTACACATACAACTTCATCATAAGGTGAGTTTGCAAGTGATTCGTACATGAAGTTGGCACTTGGTTTAACGCCTTCTCTTGTAGGACCATCTTTAAAATGGATAACCAGCTTACCGGAAGGATTCTTCTCTATGTGCATATGTACACCGCCCTTGGCGATGTATACGGTTCCTTTCTGAAGCTCATCACCTTCTGCTGCTTCCTTGACTGATATCTCAGAAAGAGAGTCAAGACGAGCAGCAAGGGAAGCCGTGAAACCGACCGGCATATGCTGCACCAAAACAACTGGTGCTTTGAGATTTTTTGGAAGCTTTGGTATAACCGCCTGAAGGGCTCTAGGACCGCCTGTAGAAGAAGCTATAGCGACGATCTTATTGCCTGATATGCTGGCTGTACTTTTCTGAACAGCCTGCATGATCTGCTTATCAATTTTTTTATCGGCGGGTTTTTCAGTTTTATTAACACTTACGATAGTAGGCAGCTTTGAAATGCTTACGCTCCAAAGGGTTGAAAGAAATTCCTTGGTGAAATCCTCTCCTTTGCAGGCAGAAGCTCTGTCAGGTTTATGAACGAAGTCTATAGCTCCAAGATCCAGAGCATCCATTGTGACCTTCGCACCTTCCATGGTATCCGTAGAAGCCATCATAGTGCGTATTCTGATCTTTTCTTCGTTCAATTTCTGAAGAAGCTCAATTCCGTTCATCTTAGGCATGTTAACGTCGAGAACCATGACATCATAAGAGTTGGACTGCCTCAGCATTTCAAGCGCTTCAACACCGTCTCTTGCGGTAGCTTCCACATGAAATTTTGAATCTGAATTAATGATATCACTGAGAACGCTTCTCATAAGTGCAGAGTCATCAACTAAGAAAATTTTTTTCATATTTGCGCCTACTTTCTTACGTTTATTCGTTTATGTGCGTCGCATTAATTTACGTTCTTCTTCAAAGATGTAGTGGATTATATCTTCCCGATCATCTTCATCTATATTGGTATACTTAACCCTGTGCTCGAAACTTCCCTGCTTGTTTTCAAGCTCTCTTGTTTTAAGTATCTGCCCGATGATCCTGTAATCCTTGGGACTGCCTCTTTGAGGAAGCTGGTAACAGATGAATATCCTGGTATTTTCATCGAACCTTTCCGAAGATATGAACCTGATACCGCCACCGCTTATATCGACAATCATTCCTTTCTCCATAGGTTCATCATTATCAAGTGAAAAGAATGGATTATCCCTGATCGTTAGTTCTTCATCCTGCGTCAGATTCCTGAATTTGAAATTTATCGCGCAGCTGAAACGGTAATATTCTCTTCTTTGGAGTTTTGATAAAGGACTCGTGAGCTCCAGCGTCAGGATATACATATTATTGGACCTGTATCTGTCCTCGACCCGTCCATTACACTGGAACAGTCCCTTATCAGAATAAAAAACTATAGTATAAGTGCCGTCTACTGGAAGGAGCTGCAGCTGCCCTTTTTCCATGGGCATCATGACATCGATCTTCTCTTCTGAGAGGATGTCATAGATCTTACTTGCATATGACTTTCTCTCATTGCTCGAGTCAGTAAAATTGCTGGTATACGTCTGAAGTTCTATTCTGTTTCCCGGTATTATGTAATCAGATAGCATGTCATCCTTTCGTGCCGCTTACGGCCTCAGCTGTAGTAGATTCAAGTTTTCTGCTCTTTATAATATGAGAAAAGAAAGCTGCCATTCCTCTGGGCTGAACCTCCGGTTCTGTTCCCGGTCCGCCCATAAGTTTTTTTGCAATACTTTCAAACGACCTTACCGACTTTGCATTCGGAAAAGCAATCGACACCGGCGATTGCTGCATAACAGCGTTTGAAAGCTGTTGGTCTTGCGGAATAGAGCCTAGATACGTAAGGGGAAGCTTTAAGTACCTTGTAGAAACGGCACTTAGCTTATGATAAAGCTGCTCGCCCTCCGCTTCTGAGCTCACTCTGTTTGAAACCGTTTTAATTACTGTATCCTCCCTGCTAAATCTGGGATGGTGATTAAGCGCTTTAAGAAGTGAATAGGAATCGGTGATCGATGTAGGCTCCGGAGTAGTCACAAGGATGATCTCACCACTTGCAACTAAAAACTCCAAAACGGCATCAGAAATTCCAGCTCCCGTATCCACAATTATTGTATCGGCTATTGCATCGAGTTCCGCAAGATTAACTATTATATAAACAAGATAATCTCTTGAAAGGTTATACATGCCCGAAATGCCGGAACCGCCAGAAATAAAGCCAACTCCCATTGGTCCCCAGGTTATAACCTCTTTAATATTTTTTCCCTGATAGATAAGATCGCAAAGATTATGTTTGGGAACTGTACCAAACATGATCTCGATATTGGCAAGTCCAAAGTCTGCATCAAGGATTATGACTCTCTGCCCCATCTTGCGAAACTGAATAGCCAGATTGATGGCCACATTGCTCTTACCAACGCCGCCCTTACCGCTTGTAACAGTAATAACTCTGGCAAGGGGCCTGTTAGACTTTGTAGAATTGGCGTTTTTTATTATATTTCTAAGCTGCGTTGCCTGATCCTGCATACACTATCCCCCGGCTTTATATACGAGATAAGCTCCGTCTATCTCCAGGAACAAATATCGTCTTATGATATTTATTTCTTTTTGCCACCAAGAAGGTTCTTTACGACTCTCTGTGCGTCAAATACCGCGATATCATCAGGTACATTCTGGCCATTTGTGATATAAGACATCGGCGCGCCGGTATGGAGCCTTAGATTATAAAGATTGCCCACAGCATTTGTTTCATCCATCTTGGTGAAAATAAGCTTGTAATCAAAGTCCTCTTTATAGTTATCAACTATCTCTAAAAGATCACGATACTTGGTAGATGCACTCATAACAAGGAAAGTATCCGTATCCATCTTTTCCTTAAGAGCCTTTACATAACTCCCAACTTCACTTCTTTGCTCTTCGTTATGAATGGAGTGCCCTGCTGTATCTACCATAATGTAGTCCATATCGCTAAAATCATCTGCAGCTTTCTTTATATCATCAACACTGTAGATAACCCTGAATGGGATCTCCAGTATTGAGGCATAGGTACGAAGCTGTTCTGCGGCTGCTATCCTGTAAGTATCAACCGTAATAAGAGCAACCTTCTTGTGTTCAACTACAGTAAGCTTTGATGCGAGCTTTGCTATAGTCGTAGTCTTGCCAACACCTGTAGGTCCTATGAAGATCTCAGCTTTGACACCATTTTCAGAAGGCTTTATCTCCTCGGGATTACCAAATTTAAGGATCATCTTCTGATATACATTGCTAAGGAAGTATTCAAGCGGAACTCCTGGCTTTGCAAATCTCTCGACTTCGTCGGTCAGGTCATTTACATAGTGCTCGTCAACTTCATTTTCGATCATTGTGTTATAAAGGAGTTTGATAAAAGAAAGAGTCTCTTCCGGGATCGTATCATCCTTAGCATGGACAACGACGTTATCGCCCTTATCATCAGACGCATTAGATGCTTCGTTTTCTTTTTGCGGACGCACGATATTTTTTTCCAAAAGAGAATGCAGTGAATCAAGCTTTTCTTCTATGACAGAACTTGACGGAGTCACAGTAACTCCGGGTCTTTCAAGGACAACAGAAGAAGCCGTTGCATTCTCGGCTACAACAGCATTTATATCTGCGATTTTTGAAGATGTGCTGCTACCACCAACTTTAAGCGGAGGCAGAACGCCTGACTGAGAAGCTTTGATAAGCTTTTTAGACGGATCCACAGTTTCTGAAGGCTTGCTGTCAGACTGTTCAGGTGTGATAGTACTCTTTTTGGGGCGCACGATCTTATCAGCAAGATCAGGTTCTTCTTCCAGTGCAACCGTCACCTCTGTCTTAGGTTTTTGGAAAAAAGACCAAAAGCCAACCTTTCGTACAGGTCGTACATTCATCACTACGATACCTGCACCAAGTTCCTCTCTCGCCTGCTCTGTGGCATCTTCTTCTGTTTTACCAACAAACTTCTTGATGATCATAGGCTCTTTTCCCATCTATATTGGTCATGCTGTTACCATGCCAACCGACTGTAATTCAACGTCACTTTCCACTTCGTTGTAGGAAATGACTATAAGATCTTTGTAAGTTTCCTCTGTCATCTTTTTAAAGTACATTCTAACTATCGGAGAAGTCATGACTATTGGACTTCTGCCGTTGTCTTCAAGCTTCTTGGCCTGACTGACAACGCTCTTTAGTATAGCTCTCGTTCTCTCAGGATCGAGCGTAAGATAAGCGCCTGTTTCTGTCTGTTTGACAGATCCCATGATCTCCTGTTCGACCTTAGGATCAAGGGTCACAACGCTTGTGGTTTCGCCCGGGATGAAATACTTATTGGATATAGCACGCTTAAGGCTCTGGCGCACATATTCAGTAAGTATATCCGTATCATGAGTACTCGGAGCATAGTCTGCAAGAGTCTCAAATATAGTTACAAGGTCTCTTATTGATATACCCTCTGACAAAAGATTCTGTAGAACCTTCTCTATTTCACCAAGGCTCATAAGCTTTGGTACAAGCTCGTCAACAAGGGCTGCATTGTTCTCTTTAAGGTTATTGACAAGATTCTGAACATCCTGCCTAGTCATAAGCTCAGCAATATGCTCTCTTATAACTTCCGTAAGATGAGTTGCGATGATAGACGGCGGATCAACAACTGTATAACCCATGGATTCCGCACGTTCTCTCTGGCTTTCCGTGATCCATATAGCCGGCAGGTGGAAGGAAGGTTCAAAGGTCGGGATACCTGTGATCTCTTCCTCAACATGTCCCGGATTCATGGCCATATAGTGGTCAAATAAGATCTCGCCCTCGCTTATCTGTATACCTTTTATCTTAATGATATACTGATTCGGATTGAGCTGGATATTATCACGAAGACGGATAATAGGTACAACCGTTCCAAGTTCAAGAGCTATCTGGCGCCTGATCATAACAACACGGTCAAGAAGGTCACCGCCCTGATTGATATCAGCAAGTGGAATGATACCGTATCCAAACTCAAGCTCTATAGGATCAACCTGAAGAAGGGAGTTAACATTTTCAGGCTGCCTTATCTCTTCTGCCTGGGCCTCTTCAGTTTCTTCCACCGCTTCTTCTGTTATAGATTCTTCAACCCTTTGCTGCATCATTCTTCCGCCAACTATATAGACGGCACCGATAATAACATAGATAACAGGCGGCAGTGGTGAGAAAACGCCAAGGAAAGCTACAACTGCACCTACGAGGTACATAACCTTAGGAAGACCGAATACCTGATTGATAAGTGTATGACCAAAATCAGATTCGCCTGCACCCTTAGTTACAAGAACACCTGTTGCAAGGGATGTACAAAGAGAAGGAATTGATGATACAAGGCCGTCACCTATTGTAAGGATTGTGTATTTATCAACAGCTTCATTAAGTGAAAGGCTCTGCCTTAAAACACCCATCAGGATACCGCCAACGATATTTACAGCCGTGATTATAAGTCCCGCAGCAGCGTCTCCTTTTACGTACTTGGAAGCACCGTCCATGTTACCAAAGAAGGTTGCTTCCTGCTGAATATGGTCACGTCTTCTCTTAGCTTCTTTGTCATCTATAACACCCGTATTAAGATCGGCATCGATAGCCATCTGCTTACCGGGCATAGCATCAAGTGTAAATCTTGCTGTTACTTCAGATACACGTTCTGAACCTTTGTTGATAACTACGAACTGAACAATGATAAGGATAAAATAAACGATAATACCAATAATAAGGTCGCCGGCACCAACGAACTGACCGAAAACCTCAATAACCTTACCGGGGTTACCGGTTGTAAGTATAAGTCTTGTAGATGAAACGTTTAGAGCAATTCTGAAAACCGTTGTACATAGAAGCATTGTAGGATAAAAACTCATATCCAAAGCTTCCTTGACATACATGGCATTAAATAAAATTGCAAAGGCCATAGAAAGGTCGATTGCAAGTAGAATATCCATTAGCATCGCAGGGATGGGAATGATGAGCATTATAAGCGCAGATACTATATAAAGTGCTACGCCATAGTCAAAAACCAGCTCAGTAATCTTCTTACGATTCATAAGCATCCCCCTTTCCCAATCATTCTCATAAAATGATTGAAAAATGCACTAACCCTAACACCTTAATGATATTTTATCAAAAAAATAGCGCAATTACATCACTTTTTTATATTTTTCCCTGCAGTTTATATACATATGCTAATACTTCTGCCACTGCCTTATACAATTCAGGCGGGATAAATTCGCCTATTTCAACGTTTGCATAGAGCATTCGTGCAAGGGGCTTATCTTCTACTATCTCGATGTGATTTTCTTTGGCTACTTCCTTGATCTTCTGAGCTACAAAATCGGCACCTTTGGCTATTACTTTAGGAGCAGGGTCTTCATCCTGGTTGTAAAGAAGGGCTACTGCATAGTGGGTAGGGTTTGTGATAACTACGTCAGCTTTGGGGAGTTCTTTCATCATTCTGCGCTGGGCAGCTTCTCTCATTCTCTGTTTCTGCTTCGATTTGACCTGAGGATCACCTTCAGTATCTTTATATTCATCTTTAACTTCCTGCTTGGTCATCTTCATGTCTTCACGGAATTTATGCTTCTGATAAAGAAAATCTGCGAATGCTACAATGACGTATACAAGAGCGCATCGAAGTCCAAGATCTATTATCAGATCACCCATAAGGGCTATTCCCTGTTTGAGTGGCATGTCATAGAGAAGGTATATTGATTCTTCTCTTCCTGTGAGAGTTATATATACCACAGCTGATATCAGGCCTATCTTAAGGAGAGCTTTTAACAGATTAAAAAGAGACTGAACAGAAAAAATACGCTTAATTCCGTTAAGAGGGTTAAGCTTATCAAATTTGGGTTTCATAGGCTCCGGGGTTATCTTAAATCCGAACTGGATTATATTGCAGATAAGCGCCAGGGCAAATCCTGCGATGAGATACGGAAGAACCGTGAGAAGGACAACAACAATTATCTTTTTAAAAATAGAATCAAATGTAGCTCTTGGGATATATCCATCCACCATCACTATGGTATCAGGAATATTTTCATAGATATTTCTGAAAAGAAACAGGAAATTAGTGCCAAGGTATTCTTTATAGACGCTCAATATGATAAAAAAGGCAAAAAGATCCGCAGCCACGGTTATTTCCTGGCTTTTTGCCACCTGACCTTTTTTTCTTGCATCACTTAGTCTTTTGCTGGTTGCCTCTTCGGTCTTTTCACCGCCGGGACCTTCTTTGGCAAAAAACTGAAGATCATACCTAAGGCGTAAGTCCATAAGCGAACTCCTGAACAAGTATTTTCATCTGGTCAAAAACAAATTCAGATGCAGCTGACATAAGGGAGCTTGTCAAAAACAGTATCCCAAGACCTACCAGGATCTTGAGCTGCATACCTACAGCAAACATGTTGAGCTGAGGAGAAACCTTGGCAAGGATACCAAGGACTATATTCATGGTAAAACATATGATAAATACAGGGAGCGTGATCCTAAAGCCGATGACCATATAGTCCTTCATAAATTCAAGCATGCTCTTTAAAAGGAAATTGGTCTGGGGCACTGCTCCGTTAACAGGAATGATCACAAAAGAATCTGCAAGCGCCTTCACAAGATATCTGTACATACCGCTTATAATAAGCATTATCATAAGCATCTGCTGATAAAGAGCACCTGTAATTGTCACGTTGGTATTGGTGCCCGGATCCATTATAGATACCATAGAAAGACCCGTCATCATATCTATTATCTGACCTGCAAATGAACCTATCTGCATACAGATAAGAGATGCAAAAGCAAGGATAATTCCGGTTACGAGCTCTCTCATGACTATGACAGCATAGCCGTAGACAGTTGAATACTCAAGGTTCATTCTTGGAGCCACGTCAAAAAGGATAAAAGCAAGAAATATCGAAAAGCCAACTTTATATCTTGCAGGTATACCTCTGGCAGAAAAAAACGGCGCAACAAATATAAAGGCCGAGACCCGGACCAGAATAAGCAGAAAATATTCAAGATCGCCATAGGTAAAAGAAAGATCAACCATGATTTATGCCTTATAAGTGAGACTTTTTTCTTTTTTGATCAATGAATATATAGGGAAAAATCTGACCACAGCTTTGTCATAAAATTGGATATCTGCGTACCCATATAATTTCCAAGAAATATCAAACATCCAAATGCAACAAGAAGTTTAGGAACAAAAGTCAGGGTCTGTTCCTGTATCGAGGTTACAGTCTGGAATATGGAGATCATAAGACCCATTATAAGGGAAGCCAGAAGCATCGGGCCGCCGACTTTTATTACAAGGAATAGTGCTTCTCTTATGATCTGATTAACAACACCAGCATCCATAGATCGTACCTCCATGTGATTTAATACAAGATCGGGAACTACAGGATGTATAGAGTTACGCTCCGTAACTCAGTACATGTTCAGAAATGCATGGATGCATTTCTATGTACGTCAGTAGAACGTCTTAACAAGACTTCCGATTATAAGATTCCAACCGTCTGCAAGTACGAACAGAAGTATTTTGAATGGCATAGAAATCGTAGTAGGCGGGAGCATCATCATACCCATTGACATAAGTACGGATGCAACTACCATATCGATAACAATAAATGGGATGTAAATAAGGAAACCTATGATGAATCCGGTTCTAAGTTCACTTATCATAAATGAAGGAACAAGGACCGTAGTCGGGATGTCATCAAGTGTTCCATCCCATTCATCTCCGCTTATCTCCATAAATAAAACAACGTCTTTGCGCTGGGTCTGTGGATACATGAACTCTCTTATAGGTTTCATGGCTTTATCCAAAAACTCCTGCTGAGTAACTTCGCCGTTATTAAACGGTACGTAAGCTTCATTGTATACACGAAGTATAGTCGGCTGCATTATATAGAAGGTCAGAAACAGAGCCAGTCCTACAAGTACCATGTTAGGAGGGGCTGTCTGGGTATTAAGAGCTGTTCTTGTAAAGTGAAGAACCAGAATGATCCTCGTAAACGAGGTCATCATAATGATAATAGAAGGTAACAGTGCGAGCAGAGTAAGAGTTATGAAAATGCGCAGCGCACCATTAATGTCACCGTTACCATTGTCGTAGGTAACGGTAACATAATTAGCAATATTAAGTTCCGAAAGGTCTTCAGCCGTTTCGGCTGTGCCGGGGTCTTTGATATTGGTACGTTCATCATCCGTACCAGTCAAATGATAATCCGGTTCAACAGTGGGGTCAGTGTCCGTGGTGTCATCAACATATTCTGTTCCGGCCTCGGTCGCAGTTGATACGATAGGAATTGCAAAAGAAAGAAAGGCCACCATAACCGCAGATGCCGCAGTGCTGATGACAGCTCTAGAAAGCAACCGGCGTATGTTGTCCTTTCCCTTAGGATTTCTCATATTCCGCTTGATCCCCCGCTAAGCAAAGTTTATTTTTGCTGCCAACCCTGTTTAATTTTATCCATGATATTTTGGAAAGAATTACCTGAAGAAAAATCCTGCGCTGCAACTTCCACGTCCTCGGATGAAAGTTCACAGAGTTTTTCTATGGAATCCTTGCTCACAGCTATTGCCACATACTTCGAGCCAATACGTATTATCTGCACGTATTGGCTTGGGCTAAGGCGCATGACTTCAACAGATTCAATGTTGGTATTAACAGAATGGTTTTTCTGATATCCAGCAATAAATCTGGTCGTGAAATACGTAAGCACCAGAATAACTATGAATAAAAATATCACAGTTAAAAACTGAGCTATAGCTGTTACGTCCAAATTATCCTATAACCTTCTTGACAGCCTCGAGAACACGGTCTGCCTGGAAAGGTTTAACGATAAAGTCACGAGCGCCTGACTGTATAGCTTCAACAACCATGGCCTGCTGACCCATTGCTGAACACATGATAACTACGGCTTTAGGATCGCCTTCTTTGATCTTCTTGAGTGCCTGGATTCCATCCATCTCAGGCATAGTAATATCCATCAGCACAAGATCCGGATGAAGCTCATTATACTTTTCTACTGCTTTTGCTCCATTCTCTGCTTCGCCTGCGACATTGTAGCCATTTTTTGTAAGAATATCTTTGATCATCATTCTCATAAATGCTGCGTCATCACAAACTAACACATTTTTTGCCATCGCTCATTCTCCATTTCTTTTTAGTAATATAGTTGTCGGTTAAGGAGATTAAATTACCATCGGTAATTTAACTCGATTAAAAAAGCTAATCGCAATCTGCGTAAAATATATCGGACAGATATGCAAATTACTTTACTTAATAATTTCTGTGACCCTGACACCAAAACTTTCGTCGATTACAACTACTTCTCCTTTGGCTACATACTTGCCGTTAACAAGTACGTCTACAGGTTCACCTGCAACTTTATCCAGTTCTATGATAGTACCTGGTGCAAAATCAAGAATGTCAGAAATTGGCTTGTGCGTTCTACCAAGCTCAACAGTAACTTCAAGCGGAACGTCTTTGATCAGAGTAATGTTTTCGCCGCCTGCAATGAGCTGACCGTCCGGACTGAAATTCTGGAATGATGCCGGCTGAACGTTCATACTCTGCATAGGCATCATCTGTGGCTGCATCATCATCTGCGGCTGCATCATAGGCTGTCCCATCATCGGCTGGCCCATCATTGGCTGCTGCATCATCGGCTGCTGTGCCATAGACTGATCCATTGCTGGCGGAGGAGCTGCTGCATCCATCGCTGGCGCTGCATCCATTGCGGGAGCAGGCGCTGGTTCAGACGGAGGAGGAAGCTGATCCTCTTTAGTGCTTGTAATAAAAGTATCATACAAACTCTTTGCAAAGTCAACAGGATACAACTGCATGATTGACGAATCCACAAGATCGCCGATCTGCATCTTGAAGTTGATCCTTACAAAAGTTCCGCGCAGGAATTCTGCTATTTCACCAGGATCCGTATCCATGGCTGCAAGGAGCGTTGCCTGAGGCGGCGAAATATCAACCTTCTCATCGATCATTGATGAAAGCGCTGTCGCAGCAGCACCCATCATCTGGTTCATGGCTTCGGAAATAGCAGACAGCTGCAGCTCTCCGATCTCACCATCCTGAATATTGGTACCGTCGCCGCCCATCATAAGATCAGTGATGACCATAACATCATGTTCTTTTAATATCATGATGTTACTGCCATCAAGACCGATCGTGTACTTGATCTGTACAAATACACACGGTCTCTCATAGTCACTCATGAGCTTATCCCAGTTGCATAATGAAACTACGGGCGTTGTGATATTAACCTTCTGATTTACGAGCGAGAAAAGAGTTGTCGCAGAAGAACCCATACTGATATTGGCAACTTCACCGACCGCGTCTTTTTCCACATCGGAAAGAAGGGACTCATCAATTTCACCACTCATAACGCTGCCTCCATCCGGCGCCGCATCACCCGAATCTCCGCCGCCAGATGTATCCATGCCTTCCAAAAGGGCATTAATTTCATCCTGAGAGAGTGTTCCGTCCATCTTTTATTCCTCCTCTCTTATCACCGACGTAACCCTAACCGCATACTTTTTATCCGAAGTTCCAGGAAGTGCAGTGAATTTATCTATATTTCCCACATATACATGCATTTCCTGAGTAACTCTGGAATCAAGTCTTATAATGTCCCCTAGCTGAAGCTGTACAAAGTCACTGACAGATACCTGACATTTTCCAAGCACTGCTTTGACAGGTACTTCAATCTTTCTAACGAGGGATTCAAGAAACTCTGAATCATTCTCTTCGTTATGCCTTTGCATACTGGAGAACCAGTACTTGGTATTCAGACGATCCATTACACTTTCAAGTGTAAAGAAAGGAAGACAGAAGTTCATGAGACCTTCTACTTCACCTATCTTCAGATTCAGTGTTACGATAGCGATCATATCTGTCGGAGATATGACCTGTGCAAACTGAGGATTGGTCTCTATTCTGTCAAGAATAGGATCAATGTTTACAACGTTCTCCCATGGCTCGACCAGCTGCTGAACGCATATTGTTACCATTTTCTCTATAAGAGGCATCTCAATATCAGTGAAGGCTCTTGGCTTATCGAGCGCCGTTCCTTCACCGCCCAGCATTCTGTCTATAAAAGAAAATCCTATATTGGACTGAACTTCAACAATTATCTGACCCTGTAGCGGATTAAAATTAACAATACCCAGAATTACAGGGTTTGAAAGAGCATTTGAAAATTCCGAGAATGTAACTGTTTCTGAGTTTTCAACTGTTATCTGTACATTTTTTCTAAGATAAAGGGGCAAAGTTGTAGCAAGAAGTCTTCCATAATGCTCAAAGATGATCTCAAGTGTTCTCAGATGCTCTTTAGAGAACTTCGCAGGGCGTCTGAAATCATAGTCCTTGACCTTTTTCTCATCGGCCTTGGACATCTCTTCGACATCTAGTTCACCTGTTGACAGCGCCGCCAGTAGGTTATCTATCTCATTTTGGCTTAAGACATCACTCATACTCCTCTATCTCCCATACCCTATTCGGACCAGAGTCAAACTTTTTGGGACCTGTTTTTTAGGTCCAGAGTTTAACGAGGTTGATTTATCAAACTCATTAAACTCATATTACATTTTTACTGGCAAGAATGAACTGAAGCTTATGTCATAAATGAATGCAGAACCGAAATAGTCCTGAACCTTATCAAGGATCTCCCTCTCGATCGCTGCCTGGTTATCTGATACATTATCGAAGTTATACTGTGATACTACTTCATTAACAATAGACTTGATCTTGGATGTTGCACCTGCAAGACTTTCACTTGATCCAAGTGTTGCATAATCTGAATTTACAGTATCCATAGATATATTAAGTGAACACCGCAAGATCGCAGACTGACCGCTTTCTGTCTTGGAAAGAGATATCTGGATATCTGTGATCTCATAGTTAGCTGTA
The DNA here is from genome assembly GCF_037113525.1 of Butyrivibrio fibrisolvens. Classification (NCBI taxonomy): domain Bacteria; kingdom Bacillati; phylum Bacillota; class Clostridia; order Lachnospirales; family Lachnospiraceae; genus Butyrivibrio; species Butyrivibrio fibrisolvens. Next base: position 2,567,096 of record NZ_CP146963.1, read on the forward strand.
TCAGCAGCTGTTATATCCGATGCCTGTCTTGCAAAGCCTGCGCTTGTTCCTGCGCCGCCCCCTGCTTCAAGTTCAAGAGCCGATGCAATATCCGATATTACTGTGGCTGTCTTTTGATTAGTCTGCATAACTGACAGCATTACTATTCCGGTAAGAACCGTATTGATAATAAGTAAAGCCAGAATAATTATAGCCAGCATGTTCCTTTTCATATTCGTTCTCCTTTTTTAATATGAGGAACTTAAAGGATTATATATTCTAATTTCTACACGTCTGTTCTTAGCTCTGCCTTCTGCTGTTGTGTTATCAGCAACCGGTACATATTCTCCTCTTCCGGAATGCTTGATATTAGCAGGATCAAGTTCTGTTACATCCAAAATATAATAGAAAACAGAAAGTGCACGTGCATCAGAAAGCTCATCGTTATTAGCAAACATAGCATTACTGATGGGCACATTATCTGTATGACCTTCGATTTCAATAGTTCCGCCTGCGTAGCTTTCAAGTACGGCTCCAACCTTATCAAGTACAGGATAAGCGCTTTCCTGAAGCTGGGCGCTACCTGATGCAAATAAGAGTGATCCACTTATGGTAAGCTGCACATACTGACTTGTATAGTTAAGTATTACGTCAGATATTACTTCCTCTTCTGTAAGCTCTGCCTTTTCTTCTTCAGTCATTCCGGCCTGAAGAGCCTCAGTAACTTCTTTTGCAAGCTGCTCTGAAGCTTCCATCTGGGCTGCTTCAAGTGTCGCTTCAGCTTCAGAGACGTCAGGACCGCCTTCAGATACATCTTCTCCGCTTGTTGCATCTGTTGTCTCATCAGCATCGCCTGATGCAGAAGCACCCATAGAAGTTGTATATGCAGAAAGCGAACTTAGCTGTGATACACCATCTCCAATCAGAGCGCCATCACCAAGTGCATTCTGACCACCATCGAAAATACCAAAAGCCGCACTAAAGGAAGCTGCAACTTCCTCATATTTTGCCGCATCCAAAGTTGACATTGAGAAAAGTAGCACGAAGAAACACAGAAGCAGATTCATTAGATCGCCGAAGGTACCCTGCCAGGCAGGACATCCTTTTTTAGGCGGGGCTTCTTTTTTTGCTTTAGCCATTACTCACCTCCGCCACCACCATTAGCCGCATCGTAAGCTTCTCTTTCTGAAGGAGTCATGAATGCCTTAAGCTTTTCTTCTGTTACTCTGGGGTTCTCTCCTGCCTGTATAGACAAGATTCCCTCTATCATTACGCCTTTATATGTAAGCTCAGCGTCATTATCGAATTTAAGTTTTTCTGCAATAGGGAAACAAATCCAGTTCGCGATGGCGGATCCGTAGAATGTCGTGATAAGAGCAACCGCCATGTTAGGTCCAAGTGAAGATGCATCTGACATGTTATTAAGCATGTTAACAAGTCCGATGAGGGTACCGATCATACCCCAGGAAGGTCCCTGGCTGGCCCAGTCCTCAAAGAACTTGATGTTTAGCTTATGTCTTGCATCAACTGCATCAATCTCCGCCTCGAGAATGGCTCTTACAAGCTCAGGCTCAGTACCGTCTGCTGTAAGAAGTAGTCCCTTTTTAAGAAGGGGGTCTTCAATACTGTTAGCTGCTTCTTCAAGAGCAAGAAGTCCTTCTTTTCTGGCGGTATTGGAAAGATCAACGATCTGTTTTACAAGTCCTGACATGTCAAGACTTGGCATCTTAATAACAACACCAATCGTCTTAAGTGCTGTGATAGCACCAGGAATCGTATTGGTACCAAATGTTGCAAGAAGAGAACCACCGATTGTGATAACAACCGACGGTATATCAATGTAACTGGGAATAGTCTGAAGACCACCGGCCGTCGCAATTCCCAGAAGGATTATTACAATTCCACCACCAAGAGCTGCTATTGTAGCTAGATCCACGTTAAATCTCCTTTATCCATCTTAGAATAAGGTTTGAAAGACAGGACTTTCAAACGCGAGAATAACAATAGATAGACATGGTTCGTGCAATCAATTCCGCAATTAATGTTTATTATAAAAATTATTATATCACGAAATATTGTACTTGTCTGTCAATTTTATACTAATGACACAAATATTTTTGCAATTTTTGGTAAAATTTGTTGATATTGGTTGATTCTTTAATTGATTAAAACAAAAAACAATTTGATACAAATCATATTCTTGCATGCACCTTTTTTAAGATGCATGCAAGAAATATAGGGTGTCCTATAGGGACCTGTATTCAGGTCTCATGTACCTGATCATTCATTAACGTTTCAGGTTAGTAAGTTCTTCAAGAAGTGTATCTGAAACTGTGATAATTCTGGAATTCGCCTGGAAACCACGCTGTGCTGTGATCATGTTGGTGAACTCATTGGAAAGGTCTACGTTACTCATTTCCAAAACGCCGGTTGAGATTGAACCGCCGCCAACTGTGATATCCTGAACTACAGGATCACCTGAGTTGAGTGTTGCTGTATAGAGGTTGTTACCTGCCTTCTCAAGACCTGATGCATTAGCAAATGTTGCAGATGCAATCTGTCCAAGAAGAAGTGTCTGACCGTTAGAGTAAGATGCTGAGATCTTACCATCCTTAGAGATCGTAATACCTGTCATTGTACCCATCATACGTCCTGTGTTGTTACCTGCAAGGTCTCCCTTTGAAGCCTGAAGAGTAGATGTTCCTGATGAGTTGTAGTTAGTTGTTGTTGAAAGATCAAGGTATACATCTGTCCAAGGGTTAACTGTATCATCCATATCAGGATTGAAGTTAAGGATGATCTTATCAGTTGTAATGGTTGAATATCCCATTCCGTTCTCTGATCCGTCAGCCTGCTTGAAGGTTGCTCCGATATAAGAACCATTAGCATGATCGTAGTTAAGAGTCATTTCGTTACGGTTGTACTCTGTTGCTATAGTCTTATAGGAGTTATCTGTGATTGTAAGAGATGCATTACCACTTGTATCCATTTCTATTGTATAAGTATCATATGGTTCACTTGTATCAAACTCATTACTGGATATTCCAAATGCATTTTTAGCAAGTGCTGAAAGAGATGTCATATTACCTGATGTATCAACATCTTCTGTTGTCGTAAGTGATACAGTAATAGTTGTTCCTGATGCTGATGCTGAATATCCATCTGCTGTATTAAGTGTATAATCTGTATCTTTATAACTTGTAATCTGAAGTCCACTTGAAGAAATAACATATGACGACTTTGAATACGTTGACTCAGAAACATAGTCCTGTACTTTTGTAGCATCTAATCCAAATGCTTTAAGAATGCCTTCTGCTTGTGAATTATCTGTAAGATCTGTAAGCTTGCCTGATGAATTTATTGTATATTCATGTACTGACGATTCATCATTGAATGCAACTTTTTCAGTTCCAACATTTGCCGTAACAGGTTTTGTTGTGTCCATTTCATATGTATCAGTCTTTGGTTCATATGTTTTATATGTAACAACCATTGATAATGTATTATTTGTTGTGTCTACAGTTATTGCATATGTTGCATTTGCTCCCTCTGCAAGGTATTTCTCTTTATCTTCACTTGATATTCCAAAATAGGTAGCAATAGCATCTGTAAGACTACCTGTTTTAGTTACATCAGCATAACCTGTACCATATGTAATTCTAATGGGATCTGTTGTGTCATCTGTTGTTGTAAAATCACAGGAATAGCCAGTTGCAAGTGAATCAGCGACCGATGTATTATTCTTTGCTTCTTTATATGAAACAAGTAATTTAGCGTATTTATTACCACTTTTTTCATATTGTTCAAATCTATATGAAGCATCAGGATGATCGCTAGTATATGTAGCTGGAGTCAAATTGTTGTAATATGCTAGTATTTTTGCTCCGTCCTCGCTAGCTGCAAAATCCGAAAAATTTGTTCCCGAAACATCAGTATTAACTTTTTCAGCTTTTCCTTCTCTGATGGTTGCAGTACCGCTTGTAACCACAACTTCATAACCACTTCCAACTCCAAGAGTAGTTGTAGTAGGAACTGTAAGAGTTACTGTACTTCCATCTTCTGTATGATATGTACTAGCAGAATTCAATCCTGTAGGAATCTTATAAGCAGTTTTAAGTGCTGATGATATTGCTGTATACTTACCACCATCAACGTCTGATGTAAGAGTACCAGTAGTAGTTTTATACTCAATAGTAGCTACTGATCCGGATACAGTTACTTTATAAGATGCTGTGTTAGTATCATTTACTACTGCCTTTTTTGTAGTTGTTGAAGTTGTTCCTGTATGTGAGATAGTAAGATTTCCAAGATTATCCATTGTATATGTATCTGCGTCATAGAAAGTCTTACCATCGATAGCTATGTTATAAAGGTCTTTTAAAACACCGGCATTATCAAGATCTTTAAGAGTTCCACTTGTTGGTACTGCTGAAAACATTGTTGTATCAGTTGTTGTACTGTCACTATCTGACAGAGCAAAATCTGCAGTTCCCTTAGCTGCTGAATAATTAGATACATAATAACCGGACTTAAGTACTCCGGGAACCTGCTCTGTAACACCAGCCTGTGCATCGCTTCCAAGATGTACATTTGCAAGCTGCTCTGCTCCAACTGATACACCATCAGAATCCATGATGTCTGTAAGTGTCATTGTATATGTGTTCATTTCGTTATCTACGTCCTTGATTGTGAACTCTGCTGTGTAGAGGTAACCAAGGTTATCGTAGAACTCGAGAGCTATTTTTTTACCTGCGGATGATGTGATGTTTGTATCCTTAGCGTCGATATTACCGCTGATAACTGCCTGAGATGTTCCTTCAGGAGGGAATGTACTGGTCTCATCTGACATGATCTGGAGCTTGGTAAGACCGCCGTTTGTATTTATTGATGTAACACCTGTTTCTTCATCAGTAACTGCCATCCATCCCATGATGTAGTAACCGTCTGACTGAGTAGCAAGATTACCATTACCATCTACATAGAATGAACCATCTCTCGTGTATACATTCTGGGTACCGTCATTGACGATGAAGAATGCATCACCGGATATCATAAGATCGTATGGATTGTTTGTAGTCTGAGTTGCACCCTGAGTCTCTATCGCTGTAGCTATGGAAGCTGACTGAGCACCAAGACCTATCTGGCGGGCATTGACACCACCGGTTGTTTCGGTTGAGCCTGATGCGTGCTGTGTTGTCTGGTACATCAGATCTGAAAAGCTGATAGACTGGGACTTAAAAGATGTGGTGTTTACGTTAGCGATGTTGTTACCGATAACATCCATTTTGGTCTGGTGAGTCTTGAGACCTGCAACACCTGAATACATTGATCTTAACATAGATAAAACCTCCTACTTGTCGATACCATTCACAGTCTGCCATTATCCGTAAATTATTCGAATTTACCTTTTTTAGCAAAACTATGAAAATGATTGGTATCAGCAGGAGCAGAATATTTCTTGAAAAATCCTTCTGTCAGTCGGGATTTTCTAGACCTCTTTGTAGAAAAAAATCTTTTTTTCTTAAGTCCGGCCTTATGCTATTACTGCTCCATCGATATTTGTAAATACTTTGCTATCACTCTTGTCGTTCTGGTTCATTGCTGTAACTACTGTATTGTTTGGTACGTTTACTATGAATGCTAATGAATCGACCAGTATAAGTGATTCGCTGATTCCTTTCTCTCCTGCCTGTATCTTTCCCTGATTCAGGCGTTCAAGCTGTTGTTTGGTGATTTCGATATTTCTGTCACTTAATCTTGCCGCTGCATGTTTTGAAAATTTAAGCGGCTCGTTTAGTTTTTTCAGTTCCTGCGCTTTGTCCAGAATGGATGCGAATGATTCCTTGCCTTCACCGATCTGGACGTTTGGTTTTGAAACTTTGTCTTTGCCCAGGTACTGACCCTGAACTTGATCTATGGAAAGAAAGGATGGATTCAAACTATTCATTTGTCTGCCTTCTCCTTTCTATTTCAGGGGGCTAAATTTTTCTTTAACCCCCTTATTCCTTTTTCTAGGTACTACTTTAGATGTTTGTCGTATGTCTTTTCCTGATCATTCTTAATCGTTGTCTACTTCCTCAGATTCCTGAACTTCTTCAACCTGTCTGTTTCCTGAAGTTTTTTCTGATTCCGCTACTGCTTTTTCCATAAGGTCTGCATACTTAAGAGCGTACTGTGAAATCTTGGTAAGTTCTGTTGCTGAGAAGAATGCTGAAGGATCACCTGTCATTGATTCGTATGCTCCGAGCATCTTCTCGATATTTTCTTTGTCAGCATAAAGTGTTATGTAATCTACAGCCGGGAGCTTATCCAGCATTTCAAGTACGGTTCCTGCCAGCTGCGTGTTGTCATAATATGTGCCATCGACAACTGCATTTACATCGTCGAGCTTGTACTTGTTACCGTTTACGCTTACATAAGAATCGCCGCTTTCATAAGAAACGAAATCAACCTTACCTTCAACGATAGACTTAACTTCGCCGGTATCTTCATCTACCTGTTTGATCTGAACTGTCTTGCCTACCATGTCGGCTGCTCTGTTAAGTGCTACTGTGTTAGCCAGATTCTGCATCTGCTCAACCTGTGTGAACTGAGCGTACTGTGAAATATACTCTGTGTTGGAAGTAGGTTCCAGGGGGTCCTGATATTTCATCTGTGCACACAGAAGCTGCATGAACTGCTCTTTGTATTCGCCGATTTTGTTGTTAGATGTGGTTTCCGTTTTTTCTGAAGCAGCTTTACTGTTATTTACGATTACTCCATCTTTTACTATTGCATCTACTGCCATTTTTTCCACCTCGTTACTTTGACCTTTTGTGGCCGGGGATCAGACCATTTTGTGATTCTGACCACTTAAGCCTGGTAGTCAACTGTCTGTCCGTTTGCTGCCATCATTTCGGCTGCCAGTCTAGTTTCTTCGTCGAGCTCCAAGGTTCCCTCCTGCAATAGGTCCGGGTCTCCAAGGTTAATTCTTCGTATTCTGCTCTGACGTTTTTCTTCCTTCTCTGATGCGTTCTGCTGATTTCCTTTTTCAAGGTTTTGTTCGAATGCGTGTGCATCAACTGCTACTTCTACTGCGTTTACTTTGATGCCTTGTTCATCGAGCTTTTGCTGAAGCTGTATTAGCTGTGTCTGAAGTGCTGTCTTGGCTTCTTCTGTGGATGCTGTGAATCTTGCTGTAACTCCGCCGTCTTGTGCCTGCTCTACCATGACTCTTACTGTTCCAAGGCTTGCGGGATGAAGCTGTATCTCCATTGATGTCATTGTCTCTTTGACGTTAACTTTCATGTAATCTGTGATCTGGTTTATAACGTCCAATGGATTTGTGCCTTGAGTCTGGGGTCTTGTGCTTTCATTTACTGCTTCATTAAATGCGTTCTTCAGGTCATTTACCATTTGCTGATAAGGATTCATTTCAGGAGTTTTGATCTCATCTGTCTGGGAAAAGAGATTATTGTTTTCGCCTTTAAATTCTTTGCCTTCGCCTTCGTGTTTTTCAGTATCTTTACTTTCTTTTACCTGTTCGCTTTCTAAAAGACCTTTATCTGATGCTTCAATCTCTATCTTGTCTTCTAATGTCTTCGGTTCTGCGTCTTTTAGATTTTTAATGTTTTGTTCAAAGGTTCCTGAAAGCTCTTTTCCTTGAAACGTCTTAAGAGTTTCAAGCATCTGATCTATCTCCTGAGGCTCAGCGTCGTAATCTGTAGCTATGTCCTCAATCATCTTGCGAGCGCTTTCCATCAGGTCTTGCAGTGAATGTGAAAGATCTTCATCCATTAGAATCTCTGAAACATCCTCTGTACCGGTGACTTCCATTACCACTTGTGTCAGATTCTCAGGATTAAAAAGATCTGTTAGTGTCAATCCAAGCTGTGCTAAAATCTCTAATACTTCTTCATCTGTTACATCAAGTTCATCGGCTATCTCTGATACCAGCTCTTTGCCTGCATCTTCTAAATCTTCGCTTATCTCAGAGATTTTGTTTTCAAGATCGTTTGCCTTGTTCTCTTCTTTGATGCCTTGTGTCTGTTTCTTGTCTGGTCTGTTTGTTTCTGCTTTTTTAGTGTCTGTTTTTGAATCCTTTATTCTGTTTTCTGTGTCTGTCCGTCCTTTGTTGTTCACATCTTTTTGTGAAGCGGTCTGTCCGGTGTTTTGCAATGTACTATCTTTTTGTAGTGAATTGTTTGAGCCTGATATGTTCGATAGTCTTGCATCCTCGATGACACTGCCAAAATCACCGCCTTTGGTCGCCTGTTGTACTTTGCCTTGCTGCCGAGTCTGGGTCGATATCTGCGGCATCATAGAAAGTACTAAGGCTTCGCCCATTGTGCTTCCTGGCATGTACTGTCGCTCCTTTCCAGCTATATCTTTGACTTCCGTGTCATGGATTTGCTTAAGAACTTTAGACGCGCTTCCCTGCGCATATATTACTTGTCATCACATATATCGGAGTGAAATGCAAAAGGAATAACCTTTTCTGATAAAAAAGAAATGGGGGAGCGTTTTTGGGGATAGCGGGGGAGATTTGGCAGAAACCACTGATATAATCCTCGAGCTACCTTGCCACTCGTCGTAGGGGCTTATATTGTTCGCATTAGGGTAATTGGATACGTACAGTTTTTTTACGAATTGACGTACGATGCCCCTGGACACTCCTCGTACGGATTACGCTCGAGGATTATATCAGTGGTTTCTGCCAAATCTGCGGTATCGTTTCTCTCCAAAAAACGCGTAGTAGAAAGTAGCGAAGAAAATCGCTGCAATTAAAAAATCCCACAGTAGGGGATTTTTCCTTGCTGTGGGATTTATCGATTCTATCGATTATTTATTATGATTAATTACTTCTTTTCTTTCATTAAAGCGCTGACACGTTCTATGTACTCTTTTGCTTTATCGTCTGAAATGTTATATTTTTTACATAACTTATCTTGTATTACATCCACTGAAATATTGTCTTCGATCTTATCTTCTATGAAGATAAAAATACCCTGCTCATAAATTATGAAACCAGGTAAATCAAGTACTTTTCCACCCATAACATTCCCATTTTCCTTTGGACATTAACTTATATTTCTTGATACATTAATCAGCAAGACGATATATGAGTTTCATTAGAAAAAAACTCTTCAATAAGTTGTTTTCTATATCCCTGATCACTCATTGCCTTATCAAAATCATCAAGTCTACCGAGTTCTTTCAGTTTCTGATATAACTGGCTCATAATATCTATTCCACTATCATATCCTTTTCCGTACCCATTCTCATATGACGATTCTTTGACATGATTGATATGTGCTTCTTCGTTATATTCAGTAAACAGCATTTCCTTCGCCTCCATTCTATGAGCTTCCAGAATTTCCTTCATAATGCCTTCGTTGATGCAATCGTCTATTGCCTTATCTATCGCATCTCCAAGCACCATCCCGCTTTGACAGTTACTTCTGATTCTTGAGATAAGCAATGCATAGTCTCTAAGCTCCGTGCACTTCTCCATAAGTTCCTTATTGTGCTCATAATTGATATTAAGCACAGTTGCCTTACATTCAAGAGCTGGTTCAAACTTGCCATCACCATTAAATGCATCACTTAAGCTAAGCACTTTCCTGTCTGGTTCTTCCTTAGTTCCATTATAAAATACCACAAACTGCGGCATTGGTATCTTTACAAGCTTATCATCAAAAAAATCGTACTTCTCATATACAGTCTTGTGATAAAGCTTCGAAAGATAGATAAAACCTCTGAATGGCATATTGGGATTAACCGAACTCTGGTGTTCATAAAGGTTCATCTTATCTGTAAACAGGAAAGACACATCGTTTTTCATGTTCAAGTATAAGAAATCCTCGATAGTGTTGATCTCAATGTCATCAGGATTCGTATAATTGGTCCCATTTACAGCATTATACAAATTAAGCAAGGCTTTCTTTGATGAAAAAACCTTCTTGAAAAATCTGTCCTTGTGCTCTCTGTTGCCCCTGTTTTCAGTTACTACTTCTTCCATTTGTTACCTCCATTATATGTACTGATATTTTTGCTTGCAACATCAAATACACAAGAGGCATTCCTTGAAAAAAGACTTATCAGAATCAAAAGATACAAAAAGTTCTGGCTATAAAGCTAAAAAAACATTAAGTTCATCAATTTATAGTAATAATCTTCAAATTCAAAATAGGGATAAATGGCGAAAATGCCGTGATACCTCTACATGCATAAGAACATTGCTAACAAAGTGTAGCATAACTACTCTTTATTGTAAAGGCTCACGGCACATACCAAATATATACAGAGTTCAGAAAAACTCCCATGTATTTCTTTATTGAAATACAATCTTCAATTCATAATTACTATCTACAGCTTCAACAACCGGCGCATATATGGCATATACGGCGTCCAAAGCAAGGTCATCGGCTTCCTGCCCATTGGCGGTGGTATTGAATTTTTCTACTAATCTGTCTCTGAGCTCTGTTTCTATTATGTTGTAGTCTGAAAGTGTAAGTTTTATTGTTCCAATCGCCCAGAAACCGGTTGTCTGCTCTCCGATCTCAACCTTGTTAGGGTCAATATCGATGGTATCAAGCCTTGGATGTGGGATCTTAATCGTCAGAACTTTATTTTCGCTGTCATCAATTATGTTAGCAGCGGTCAGTTCATCAAGTTCTACGATAAAAGAGCCTTTGCCGGTATATTTAACTGTTTGGTACTTTTTGGTTGACTCAGCATCAAGGAAGCTAAACATTCTGTCTTCAATCGTATAACTGACAGTACCTTCCTGTTCAAACACAACAAGTTTCCGAGTTTCATTAGGTTTTGACAAGATTACTTCAGAAAATGAAACTCTCACTCCACTATCACTAAGAACTATGGTATTAGGATCGACAACTGTTACGCCATCCCTATATTTCGAAAGATCATAACTTTTATAGTCTTTATATATAAGCCAGATCACAATTGAAGAAATGATGCAGATAACGCAAAAAACGATGCTAATTACTTTAAATACGGTTGCTTTTTTCATATACAAGCTCTCCCACAAAAATGATGCTGTAACAACTTACCATGACTTTTTGTCACTTCGTTCCAAAAGTCATGTAAATAGGCCAATTGAGAACACCTTCGGTGTTAGGCCTATTTACCTACCGATTCATTTTCTTACGAAATCCGCAGTAAATGCGGATTTCTGATTCAAAGTTGCGAAAACATATTCTTTAATAAAGTTAACCCGGATAAGAGTCCCTTATTAACTCTTCATCTCTTTATTCTCGGTAAAATCATTGTTATCTTCTTTTGTTTTTTCCCTCAAAAAGAAATCTCCACGACTTCTAAAGCTTTCTAACTGGAGCATCTGGTTTAGTATCCAAAAGAGTATAAGGAAAGTCAAAACAGGAATAACACAGTAAGCAACTGCAAGTATCGCGATAGAATTTACGAACTTACCGACAATTCCTTTGTAATAGTTAAACAGATCCTGAACGCCTCCTATTGCCGTGTTAAAAAGCTCGGATATTCTTTCATAAAAACTCTTGTCTTCAGATGCATTTTCGGACATGCCTTCCACTTTGTCCGCCCCATCTTCTGCCAGGGTTATCGCATCATTCACATATGACATGGAACCTGAGCACAGACGATTTGATATGGCAGTTCCACAAGGCACCACCAGGATAAGCACAAGCGAAAGGGCAAAAATCTTCAAAGACAGCTTTATAGCAATCTTCTTTACCCACTTCGTGGTGGCAATAAGATATATTATCAGTAATAAAAATGCTATTGGGAGTAAATATTTGAATATGATCGGTATGCCTTTAGTTACCAGAAGATTCTCAAAATAGATCATCCCTAGCATAAACACCAGATATTTATTCATATCCGCCAGAGAATCCGCAAGCGGAGTCCCCCAGTCATCTGGAAGTAGCGTTATCGCAAACGAAAGCGCGATCGTAGCACCCGTGACCTTCATAACTACCGTCTTAGATTCATCAAGCGTTTCAACTGATCTTGAAAAAACAGGAAGATCTGCAACCTTAGCAGAAGCAACCGATCCCGAAAGCGTAGCCAACAATATAAGAAGCGCTATAAGACACTTATGCTTAATTATTTCCGCACAAATCTTTTTAAGTTCTAAAACAACCTTATCCACAGCTCCCATAGCCAGTTCTCCCTCCCCATATTCCTCAAATTTTCATACTAATCTTTTGGGAAATTATATCAATACCAAGTGTTAGTAAACTTTATCAAATATATATACTCTATACCTTTAATATTCCTGAAAATACGTAAATCATACATTCCCACCCTTTACGCCTCAAATTCTTCATCCATATTGTACCCTCTATACCTTTAACCTCCCGAACTTCTCACAACTATCCTCATCTCTGCTTTTCTCGCCTGAGCTTTCTCACCCCAAACGCACGCTATACCTAGAAGATTCCTGCGGGTGGCAGTTAACAAATGGTTTTGGGGTCATTGAAAATTTTATAGAATTCAAGAGCTTGATAGATGGAATTATATATTCTCGCTTGGGATTCATTGTTTGAACGAAGCGAGTTTATGAATCCCAGAATATATAATGCCAGATATCATGCCTAGTTACAGGACGTAACTAGACATGTTTAGAAATACATGGATGTATTTCTATGTCGGTGAATTCCATAAAATTTTCACGCCCCCAAAACCATTTGTTAACTGCCACCCGCAGGAATCTTCACCCCTCGAGCGTTTACGTCCCCGCCGCGTTGTCGCCTGGTAGTCCCGGAAGTCCTTCAGGTTCAAGAAGTTCCGTTACTTTCTCTGCTACATCCGTGTCGAGTTTGCCCATGATCTTAGCCCTGTCATCACTTCCCATCTGCTGAAGTATTCTTGCAACAAGGGTTATATTGGACATGTTGTTAAAGATAGCCGCTGCTTCCTTTGGTTTCATGGCAGAGAAAGTCGCAGCGTAGACTTTAACTTCTTCATCGGAAACTTCACTTGCTGCTATCTCTTCATAGATCTTTGCAGCTTCTTCAGGATCTATCATTGCGTAGTAGGATGCGTAGGCGCTGGCATCGGGGGCATTGTCGTTGTAGACTATGTCCTGATAGAACTGCTGTCTTTGCTTGTCGAATTCAGCCTGTTCTTCTTCGAAGGGTTCAAGTCTTGCCACCTCTGCGTTAAGCTTGTCTATAGTTGCGGACAAAGAAGCATTAAGCGCAAGCTGATTAGACAGTTCTCTTTCAAGAGATGCTACATAATCAGAATTATCAACAAGAACCTCTTCTGAATTTTCTTCACTATTCATCTGAGTAATCTGTGCATTTGGAAGAAGGTTCCTTATATAAGGCACGTTCTTGAGTGCAGGCGTTAATGTATCACCAAGTCCTAAGATATTGAACTTGATCATTATGGCCATAAGGAGCATCCACACAAGTATTATCAAAAGGATCAGAAGAAAAGATCCAAGGCCACCATGGATATCTCCATTAAGCTCAGCTTCCGCCTCTTCCATTTCTTTTGCACGAAGTCTCGCTTCTTTAGCTGCAGCTTTCTGGTCAGAACGTAGCTGCTTTCTATCGGCTTTAAGTTGTTTCATTGCCTCCTTAGGATCATCGGGCAATGTGTAAGCTGGTCTTTCGGGCTCTTTTTCTTTTTTCTTCTTATCAGCCATATGTCGATCCTTTCCTAGTACATAAAAATGCATCCATGCATTTTTAAACATGTACTAACTACATCCTGTAATTGGTACATAAAAATGCATCCATGCATTTTTAAACATGTACTAACTACATCCTGTAGTTGTTCTACCTGCTCTTATTGATCTTCTGTCCGTAGGTAAAGCTGGTTCTCTGGTCGCTTTCCTTGAACTCTGCATCTTTTTCTTCCTGAAGATACTCCTGGAAGGCTCTTTCTCTCAGAGTCTCCTGCATCTTGCGCTCCTGCATGTCCTTGGACAATTTAAGTCTTGCTTCATCTACTATCTTTTCAGCCTGTTCTATATTCAGTTTCTGGTCCTCAATTTGAGCTTTTACGTTTTCAACAGCATTTCTGTTAAACAAAATTTCCTGCACATCAAGGACGTTTGCCTGAAGCTCTTCTCCCTGAAGCATGTAGTCTTCAAGACGCTTTTGGAGGCGGTCCATCTTGTCGAGTTCTTCGTTAAGACGCATCTGAGCAGCACCAAACTCCATTCTGGACTGGTTTTCTGTCTTGATCTTTAAATTCAGGACACTCTGCATACTATAAACGAACTTTGCCAATATAACCTCCAGGCCACATGATCATATTTTTTCTAATTATCAAAAAAGGATGATCAAAACCGCAAAACATAACTCCAAATTCTCAAACAAAGATCTTTCCAACACCTAATATTATTCTGTCTTTTTAGGTTCATCTGGGAAAAGAGTTTCCAGCTGATCAATTATTTCTTCAAATGAAAACTTCTCATCCGTTGACTGAAGCAGAAAATCATTGACTGCATCTATCTTATCGATCGCATAGTCTATATTCTTGTTGGCACCCTTTCTGTATGCTCCGATGTTTATAAGATCTTCCGCATCATTATAAGTTGCCATTACGTTCTTAAATCTTCCTGCAGAACGCTTCTGAGCGGGAGACGCTATAGCAGACATACATCTTGAGATGCTTTGAAGTACATCAATCGCAGGATAATGATTCTTTTGCGCAAGCTTTCTGTTAAGGACAATATGTCCATCCAGAATAGATCTTGCTGTATCTGTGATAGGCTCATTAAAGTCATCACCATCTACAAGAACTGTATAAAGGCCCGTTATAGACCCTTTTTGAGATTTACCGGCTCTTTCAAGTAGCTTCGGCATTTCAGCATATACAGACGGTGGATATCCTCTTGATACAGGTGGCTCACCGCTTGCCAGGCCTATTTCTCTTTGAGCCATGGAAAAACGGGTTAAGGAGTCCATCATAAGAAGTACGTCTTTACCCTGATCTCTGAAATACTCTGCAATTGAGGTTGCAGTCTTAGCCGCCTTTACACGTTCAAGAGCAGGCTTATCAGAAGTTGCGACTACAACAACTGACCTTTGAACACCTTCTTCTCCAAGGTCTCTTTCTATGAACTCGCGAACCTCTCTTCCACGCTCTCCAATAAGAGCTATTACGTTGATGTCAGCTTTGGTGTTACGAGCAAACATTCCAAGGAGCGTTGACTTACCAACACCGGAACCTGCGAAAATACCTATACGCTGGCCTTTACCGACTGTGAGAAGCCCATCAACTGCCTTGACTCCCAGAGACAATACTTCTGATATAGGGTCTCTGGTCATAGGATCCGGAGGCTGATTCTCTACTGAATATGAGATTCCGTTTTCAAGAACATGCCCCTGACCATAGCTGGTTCCGTCAATTCGGCCAAGTCCGTCAAGAGTTTGACCAAGGAGGCCGTCGCCAACATTTACCCTAAGGGGAGACTCAGTATTTTCAACTATAGAACCGCTACCTATACCACTTGTATTCTCATAAGGCATCAGCTGGACTCGTCCGTTAGAAAAACCTACAACTTCAGCCATAGTAGGCTTTCCGGAGTATTTAACAGGAGACTCATCTCCCTTTTGCTTGGGATAGATATAGCAAATATCGCCCATCTTGGCATCGGGTCCTGCTGACTCGATGGTAAGACCGACGATATTTATTACCTTTCCTCTTGTACGATAAAAGGTCTGCGCTTCAAGCTTTCTATATCTACTAAAATCAATAAGTCCACTTGACATTATTCGCTGCTCCTATAAGATCTGGATTTTAAATTAGTATTTTAACTACCAAAGATGTTATTTATATCCAAATAATATTCTTCGACCATTTCCAATAGTATCTACTATTTTCTTCTATCAAACGAAAGAAGTTTTATCTTTCTTCCAAGTTCTTCTAACTCAACTCCTACGCTGCAGTCAAAGATTCCTCCATCTGTTTCGATGATGCACTCATTTTCTTTAAGCGTTGGATCTTCAACAAGCTCAAGTACTGTGTCAGGACTTACAACGTTTTGCATAAGCTGCTCTTTGGCATCCGTTATCATGTCATAGTCATCAGGCGAAATGTGTATAAGAAGGCTTCCGCTTGACTCTATTCTTGAAAGAGCTGTCTGGAGTAGATGAAGGATTATCTCCTTATCGTCTTTAAAAGATACATTGAACACATGCTCATAAATCCTTGTCAGTGTATCAACCATTTCAGGCTCAACCGACTGGGTCATGCGCTCGTATCTTGCCTCAAGCTCTTTTTCTTTTTTCTGAATAGTCTTTTCTACCTTATCCTCGGACTTGGCCATGCCTTCCTGAAAGCCTTCATCATAACCCTGGCGGTGTCCTTCTTCTCTCGCCTGATTCAGGATCTGATCAGCCTGCATTCTTGCATCTGCAACTATCTGATTAGCCTGAACCTGGGCATCGTTTAAGATCTGATCTATATCTTTTTGAATATTAGGCGGCATTTCATTAGGACCCCCGCCATAACCCTGGCCTCCATCATAAGATCCAGCCCCATAGGCCTCACCTGGTCCGCCATAATCCTGACCACCGGTTCCGCCCTGCATAGCACCGTCTTCGCCATCAAAATCAGACAGACTCATCTCAGAGGGCATACCGTCCATTCCATCCATGCCCTCCTGATCTTCCATCAGTCTGTCAATCGGTTCAGCAGGAATCCCTTCGTTAAAAGAGGGTTCGTACATGTCATCCATTCCATCCATGCCGTCTTCACCCTGCATCTGGGCACTTTGCCTTGCACGGCGCCGCATCTCTTCCTCATAAGACTCCTGAATCTTGATATCAGACAGCTCATTATTATCGATGATTCTTGCATCTTCACTATCAAGAGTTACCCACATGCCTTTAACAAGATTAGACAACTATATCATCACCTCCGCCCCTGGAGATTACGATCTCGCCGGAATCTTCAAGCTTTCTGATAATGTTAACGATCTTCTGCTGAGCTTCTTCAACATCCTTCATACGAACAGGTCCCATGAAATCCATATCTTCCTTGATCATAACTGCAAGACGCTTTGAAAGGTTGTTGAATATTGCAGTCTGTACCTGCTCATTAGCACCTTTACATGCAAGGGACAAATCTGAGTTATCAACATCACGAAGTACCCTCTGGATAGAACGATCATCCAGCATAAGGATATCTTCGAATACGAACATCTTCTTACGGATTTCATCAGCAAGCTCGGGCTCTTCGATTTCCAGAGTCTCCATGATATGCTTTTCTGTCTGACGATCAACTGTATTGAGGATCTCAACAACAGCATCGACACCGCCGATGATAGTGTAATCCTGGTTAACAAGAGACGATAGCTTGGTCTCAAGTACTTTTTCTACATCCTTGATAGTATCAGGGCTCGTTCTATCCATAGTTGCTATCCTCTTGGCAACATCTGCCTGTCTGTCAGGAGTAAGGGCACCCAGAATCTGCGAGCTTTGAGCAGGTGACATGTAAGACAAAATAAGTGCGATCGTCTGAGGATGCTCATCCTGTATGAAAGTAAGTATCTGTGAAGGGTCAGTCTTTCTGATAAATTCGAAAGGCTTAACCTGCAAGGATGCAGTAAGTTTACTGATAACATCCATTGCCTTGTCTTCACCAAGAGCTTTTTCAAGAAGCTCTTTGGCATATGTGATACCGCCTTCAGCAATGTACTGCTGGGCAAGACATACGCCATAGAAATCATTGATAACAGCCTCTTTTATCTCAGAACTTACAGACCTTGTGTTGGCTATCTCAAGAGTAAGCTCCTCGATTTCCTCCTCTTTCAGGTACTTGAAGATAAGCGACGACTTCTCCGGTCCAAGTGCGATGAGAAGGATCGCTGCCTTCTGCGTACCCGACAGGTTTTCTGTTAAATTCACCGTTGGCGTAAAGCCTTCCATTAAGCCTTCTTCTGACATACTTTTTCTCCCATTTACGCATAATCATCATTAAGCCAGTTACGAAGCAGGTTTGCTGCTGCTTCAGGATTCTGCTCAACAAACTCTTCGATAAGTTTTTTGGTCTCTGAACCTTGATCCATTTCGATGTTCTCAAGTGCTTCAGTTTCCTCAGGCTGAGACTCAAGAAGCTGTTCAACAGAAAGCTCTTCCGGTTCGTCCTCCACCTCTTCCTGACGCTCGGAATGAAGGCTTCTGACGATAACGAATGCAAGAAGTGCAAGGATTACAAGGATCAGGATTATCTGTAACAGATCTGTCAGGCTCATGTTAAGGCCTTCGCTGTCAAAATAGATATTCTGTTCAAAAAGACCTACAGTAACATTATCTGTGCTGATACCTGTTGCGTTAGCTACAAGATTCTGAAGCCTTACAAGTGTTGCTGCATCAATTGTTTCAGTAACATCAACAGGCTGAGAATTTGCAAGCTTAAATTCGTCCCAACTAAGTCCCTCATGATCTTCTGATTTGTAATCGTCCTCATTAAGTACTACATAATTGATCGCTGATACAGATACTGTCGAAGTGGTATAATCGATCGAGCCCGGAGGCGTATTGGTCGTTGTGATCCTTTCATTTGGAAGATAATGTGACTCTTCTTCCGTAACCGACTGGGAATAATTCTCGTTGTCCTGAGTTACATAAGTTGTGTCATCGTTTGAGTCGGTTCCCGGAACCCCCGACTCGCCGCCTGTAGAATCTGAAGAGTAGGATCTGTGCTCACTTAAAACGCCTTGAGATCCTCCTTCAACAGGTGTGTAAGTATGAATGGTGTCATCTATTGTAGAAAAATCCATCTTCAGATTGGTACCAACTTCAACGTTGTCATACATGTTGGTTCCAAGTATTACGTTTTTGACTGCCGTTCTTACTGAAGCTTCAGCCTGTTGTTTTAACGTGAGCTGAGAAGTTGCTATGCCCATTACAGTCTCATCTTCTCCGGCATAGAGCATCATACCTGTTGAATCCATGATAACTATGCCTTCAGTAGTTTCATTTCCAAGAGCTGCGGATATTATCTTGGCGATAAATGCCGCATTATCTTTGGTAAAATGCTCCGGATCGCTTAATTCAAGAAGTATACTTGCTGTAGACTCTTCCTGTGATGCAAGAAGCGTTCCGTCATCTTCCGGAACATGAAGTGTGATCCTTGCCCAGTTTACAGACTCGATAGATGCAAGGTCCTTCTCAAGCTTTTTTTCCATATAAGTTACGTACTTCTTCTGTTTATCAGATTCTGTTGTGGTAAAAGACGAATCAGTAACTTTATCAATTGTATAGTCATCAGCCTGAACACCGTTGGCCGCAAGAAGTAGTCTTGCATCCTGCTGATCCTCTTCACGGACTTTGAATACAAGTGCATCTTCCGACAGCTGATAATTTATATTGTTCTCTTCAAGAAGATCTCTGATCTCAGCAGCCTGCTTCGTATCATCCGCCGTAACCAGGGTGATGTACTTAGGCTGTGAAAAGATCAGCAAAAGAACAGCCAATGTAACAAGCGCACCGGCACCTACTGCTACTATCATTGTCTTTTGTTTGGTGGTAAAGCGGTTCCACCACTCTTTAATTCTGTCGAGAATTGCTTTTAATCTTTCAGGCATACTTACTACCTCCCCTCTGAGGTATGCTTAACTCCCATTAAGCGAGAAAACAGTTGTATGTAAGCAACCGGATACAGGATGTATCCTGAGCCTGTTCAGAAATGCATGGATGCATTTCTAGGCAACGGATACAGGATGTATCCTGTGCCTGTTTAGAAATACATGGATGTATTTCTAGGCAACTTAGAATTGCATCTGCATAAGCTGGTTGTATGCTGTAAGCACTCTGTCTCTTACTGCGACAGTATACTGGAGTGCTGTTGAAGCTTTATTTAAAGCGATAGTCAGATCGTGAGTATTCTTGGCCTGACCAAGAGACCATTCTATCTCTGCATTTTCTGCATCAGAAAGATAAGCATTGGTCGTATTGATGTTATCGATGGTGGTAGCAAGAATTCTAGAAAAAGTATTACGATCATCTTCGGGTTTACCCATAGGATTTCTAACACGGCTATTAGCTATCTCCGCAGCTTTTACCGCACCCGATGTGACATTTGTAAGAGTAGAAATATCAGCCATCAGCCCTCTCCTTTTTAGCGAAAACAAAAAACTTGTTCATGGAGATTAACAAGCTATTCACTAGCCTGCATAAATTCTCCCCCCGAACAAGTTTTCTCCGCCCCTTAGTGCCCCTAACAATTAGTTCTTTTACCCTGAATAAAACATTACCGTCCCGACCTGGTTTTTAGGTTAAGCGGTTGATTTATCAACCTCCCCTACCCATTGTAAGTCCCATCTGTGCGATCTGCTTACTTGCGTTGAAAGCAGTGGCATTAGCCTGGTAAGCATTGCTCGCATCGATGAGATTGGTCATCTCTGTAACAATATTAACGTTTGGATATGTAACATAACCATCTTCATCTGCATCAGGATGTGAAGGATCATAGACTATATTCATCTGTGTCTTCGTATCTTCCTGAACAGTTGTAACTTTAACACCCTTACCCGAGTAGTGATCAAGTTTTTGATTAAATATCTTTGTAAAAGGAGTCTGTTCTCCTTTTTCTGAGAAAGTTACAACCTTACGTACATAAGGATCTCCGTCTTCATCACGGGTTGTATTAGCATTAGCTATATTCTCAGAGATTATGTCCATCCTAAATCTCTGAGCCGTAAGACCTGATCCATTGATATCAAATGATGTAAATAAACTCATATAACACTCCTAAATATTCAAAAACCGCAATCCGTTTTTTCAACTTTATGATGGTGCCCTCATAGCTGTCTGAAGATTTTGGAACTCATTAGTAAGACTTGCAATTACGCCCTGATATTTGAGCTGGTTGGATACAAGTTCTATATTCTCCTGCTCCGGATCTACGTTGTTCTTATCAAGACGATAGGAATAATTAGCGCTGTCTAAGAAGGATCTTCCTTTAATTTTAGTTCCGCGAAGATTTGCAACCTTTTCATCAAGTGATTTAAATTTCACGTATCCAAGAGCACGTCTTAGTTCATTCTCAAAATCAATATCTTCTCTTTTATAACCGGGAGTTGTTGCATTAGCAATATTATTGGCAATGATCTCATTTCTGACCCATGCCGCATCAGCCGTTGCATCCAGAACATTTATATAATCGAAAGCATTGGAATTAATCATACGAACCTCTTTTTCCCGCTCATTCCGCGGCCCAAAAACACGTTACCTGCAGTATACAGCTCCTGCTACTTAGCGTTTCTCCCATCCATGGAATAATTATCGCAAAAAGAGTAATTAATTATCTGATTATTCAATATTTATGATAAAACTTTTACCTGCAAAATGCAAGTATTGTTATCACTTTATTGATAATTATTACTTACTCACACGCTCCCCGCCACCTATAAAAAGGCTCGATAATCATACGCCGTCACCTATATTTCGGCCAAAACATCAGCATTCATTAGACTTAATCCCCGCTTCCATAAACAAAGTCCTTCCCAACGCACCTCGCTCACAAGACTTTTTGAACGAAGTGCAAAAAAGTCTTGATGCTTGAACGCAAAAAAGCAGGGCTATGGCAGATAAATTCATAAGCCGATTTTGAAAAAAATCCTGCTTTTCCTTATGTTATTAGGAGCTGAAGTACTGCGTGTCCACGTAAGCGGATAATAACATTAGGAAAATCAGGATTTTTTTCACATGAGGCTTATGAATTTATCTGTCATAGCCCCGCGGCTACGACCATCTACATCACTTAGATTCTTTCTTAAGCTTTTTGACTTCGTCAAATACCACGTCGTTGAGGACCTTGATGTAAGTTCCTTTCATTCCGGAACTTCTGGACTCAATGACGCCTGCACTCTCAAACTTACGAAGTGCGTTAACGATAACAGAACGTGTGATTCCGTCCCTGTCAGCTATCTTGCTGGCAACAAGAACGCCTTCCATACCGTTAAGCTCATCGAATATATGCACGATAGCTTCCATCTCTGAAAATGAAAGTGTGCTGATCGCAGACTTAACAACCGCGATCTTACGATTCTCTTCTGCGCTCTCTTCGTTAACTGCACGAAGCATTTCAAGACCTACAACAGTAGTTCCGTATTCGCACAAAATGATATCGTCAATTTCGTAGGACTGCTCTATCTTGTAGATAAAGAGTGTTCCAAGTCTCTCACCTGCAATATAGATAGGTGTGATAATAGCCTGATAACGATCCGATTCCTCAGAATCAAATCCAAGCGTTGTCAGATTTACATTCTCTTTGGTCGAAAGAATTGTAAGAAGTCTTTCATTGAGCATAGGATCTACAAAACTTCCAACTTCTCCAATCAGAAGATCCTTGATCTCCGGGATCTCATTCCTTGTGGAAGTTCCGAGTACCTTACCCTTTTTACTTATAACGAGAACATTTGAAAGAAGAATCTCTCCAAGTACATCACAGATGTCGTTAAATACCACCTTGCCGGAATTAACGTTATGAAGAAGATTACCGATCTTACGAGTCTTGTCTAGAAGCTGAACGCTGCTCATGAGAACCCTTTCTGTAATTGTTGCTAAACATTATCTGCATCAAAAAAGATATCTGAAAATAGAAGCAAATATATCATTATGACTTTGCAGGCAAATACACAAAGTCATAATTATACATTTCTAATACCTATATCATTATAAACACAAATAAATCATAAATCAATCGAATAAAGCAAACAAATGCAACAATTTACATTAATGTTCTGACAATTATCGGTATTTGGTTATCAGCCTTGCCCTGCACATTGAGTGCTGTGAACATATCTTCTTTTAATAGTTCAAAAAAACACTTTGTCTTAATATTGATCATGCAAAAAGTCCTATAGCAGTACATTTCTGCTATAGGACTCTATTATTTATCAGTCTTTATTTTCCTCAGGCTTATCCATTACGAAGCCGCATTCCTGGTTAGCGCAGGCAAGTTTGTTGCCCTTTTCAACCATGTAGCCGCCACATGTAGGACATTTTGTCTTAGAAGGCTTAGCCCATGACATGAATTCGCAATCTGGGAAGCCAAGACAGCCATAATAGCGTCTGCCCTTCTTTGTCATCTTGATGACTATGTCCTTTCCACACTCAGGACACTCTACGCCGATCTTCTCGAAGTAAGGCTTTGTGTTACGACACTCAGGGAATCCTGGACATGCAAGGAATTTACCGTGAGGGCCATACTTGATAACCATGTTACGGCCGCAGTTCTCACAGACAACGTCTGTCTCTTCATCTGCGATAGTAACTTTTTCAAGCTCAACCTCTGCCTTCTTAACAGCATCATCAAGATCAGGATAGAAGTTCTCGATGATAGTCTTCCACTTAACAGTTCCCTCTGCAACGCCGTCAAGGAGTGTCTCAAGGTTAGCTGTAAAGTTAACGTTAACGATCTGGCTGAACTGGTCGTTCATAACCTTATTAACAGCAAGACCAAGATCTGTTACGAAAAGATTTTTTCCATCCTTGGAGATATAGTGACGAGCAAGGATTGTTCCGATTGTAGGAGCATATGTAGATGGACGTCCTATTCCAAGCTGCTCAAGGTCATGTACAAGTGAAGCTTCTGTATAGTGAGCCTTGGGCTGTGTGAAGTGCTGCTGAGGATCGAATGATTCGAACTTAAGGACTGACTTTTCATCAATGCCTTTCATAAGTGTGTTCTTCTCAATTTTATCTTCATCATCTGTATATACGTTCATGAAACCGTCGAATACAGTTTTGGATGCAGCTACTGTAAAGCGGTGAGTTCCGGCATCAATACGAACTGATGTTGTCTCGTACTTGGCAGGAGCCATACGGGAAGCCATGAATCTGCGCCAGATAAGCTGATAGAGACGGAACTGCTCTCTTGTAAGATAATCCTTAACTACTACAGGTGTTCTGTTTACATCTGTAGGACGGATAGCTTCGTGTGCATCCTGTATCTTCTGAGCATTCTTAGCTTTAGCTTCGCCTTCTGCAAGGTACTCTTTTCCAAAGTTCTCTTCGATATATCCTGATGCTGCTGCGATAGCTTCGTCAGAGATACGTGTAGAATCGGTACGAAGGTATGTGATTAAACCTACAGTACCACTACCCTTAATATCAATTCCTTCATAGAGCTGCTGTGCAACGCGCATTGTCTTCTGAGTACTGAAGTTAATCGCCTTGGAAGCTTCCTGCTGAAGTGTTGATGTTGTAAATGGAAGCGGAGCTTTCTTTGTTCTCTCGCTCTTCTTGATCTGTGTGATCTTATAATCTGCACCTTCCAAAGACTTTACAAGTGCTTCAAGCTCTTCTTTGGATGCTATCTCTTTTTTCTCATCGCCTTCACCATAGTAGTGGGCAACGAGAGGTTTCTTCTCGCCTGAAACTCCGAGATTTACATCAAGGCTCCAGTATTCCTTAGGAATGAAAGCATTGATCTCATCCTCTCTGTCGCAGATGATTCGAAGTGCTACTGACTGAACACGGCCTGCAGAAAGACCACGCTTGATCTTATTCCAAAGAAGCGGGCTTATGCTATAACCAACGATACGGTCTAGGACACGTCTTGCCTGCTGAGCATCAACAAGATTCATGTCGATATCTCTTGGGTGCTTTAATGCTTCCTTAACAGCATTCTTAGTGATCTCGTTGAAAGTTACACGAGATACCTTCTTGCTGCCCTCTCCAAGTTTAAGTGCTGATATAAGATGCCAGCTGATAGCCTCACCTTCACGGTCAGGGTCAGTTGCGAGATATATGTGATCTGCTTTTTTAACTTTCTTACGAAGATCTGCCAGAAGATCTCCCTTACCGCGGATAGTTATATATTTTGGCTCATAACCATGCTCAATATCTATTCCCATCTGAGATTTGGGAAGATCTCTTACATGTCCGTTGCTCGCCGCAACGTCATAACCGCTTCCAAGGAACTTCTTGATTGCCTTGACCTTGGTTGGTGACTCAACGATGAGTAATTTGTTTCCTGCCATTTAATAACCTTTCTGCAGCCAATTGCTACAATGTATTTTTAGTAAAAAGATGTGTTCGAAGTCATAAATAATCCGTCAATTTAAGATTTAATCTATAACACGAACAAATACAATGATGTGTTTCTTCTATAATAAAGCGAATTGCTTCATACAAGTCAGAACTATACTCTAATTTTTTTCATTTGGCAACTTATAAAAAAAATTCTTCTAAAATTCCTTATATATCGTTAATTTTTTACATATACAAAAATGCCGCAATATTCAGTGTTTGAACAAAATCATACTGCATCTGTGTTTAACAATTTTCAGCAAAATCATGAGAATCTGTCATTAGAATCTTTTTACACTCCCCAAAACTCTTAAGTTATCTCTTTGTTATTTATATTATTAGCATTATTTTTGCTTGTCACGCACAAATAAGCACAGGCTATTTTCCTCTTTTGGCTTGCTAAATGCTTTTCTATACTGTATGATAGTTTTAGCATTTCAACTTCATCATTCGGATGATACTTTGATAATATGCTATTTTCAACATTTCCAATATTTAAAGTTTTCCAATTAACCATCTATGGAATCCGCAGTTAATTTGTATATGAGCTGATATATCAGCTGTTAAACTAATTTGGAGGAGATATACTCATGTCATTTGGTCAAAAACTTAAATCAATCAGAAAAGAAAGAAAAATATCTCAGACAGAACTCGCAGAGGCTTCAGGTGTAGCTCAGAGAACTATCTCATCTTACGAGACAGACCTTAGCATCCCCCGTACATCCAATCAGCTGCGCAGGATCGCAGACGTACTGGGCGTAACTCCTGCTGACCTTGTAGCAGACGATGACAGATTTTTAATAAGCTCTGAAGAAGTTGAAGAGAAAGTTGAAGCAAAGCGCCTTGTAGCTGAACTCACAAGTCTTTTTGCAGGTGGCAAGATGGATGAGGACGATATGGATGTTCTCATGCTCTCTATGCAGCAGGCTTATGTTGAAGCTAAGAAGAAACACCGTAGCAACTGATCCTGTCTGCCAACATAAATGACGATTGATACTTAAACTTAAGGATCACTTTGATACGTCAAGCTAAACAATAACTCATTCTGATCACGTTGATAATAACAATTTCATTTTTCCAAGACTATGTATTACGATAACGATCATATAATAAAAGAGGCACGAGGCCTTATTAAAGAAGCCGGGGCATCAGATCCCGCCTTACTTGCAGATTATCTTGGAATAATCATAAAGCCCGTACCTTTTAAGAAGCAAAAAGGGGTATATCAGGTTATTGAAGATATACCTTTTATATTCATCAAAGAAGACCTCGCTCCTGAACTCTACAACATTGTAATCCTGCATGAAATAGGCCACGACCGTCTCCATAGAGACATTGCACAAGGCTTTGCAGAATACAACCTGTTCGATATGCAGACAAGCCGTATGGAGTACGAGGCCAATCTTTTTGCTGCAGAAATTTCCCTTCCTGATGACGAGCTTCTTGATTATATCTATCAGGGAATGGATGCATGTACGATCGCAAAGTGTATGGATTCTGATATCAATCTTGTAGCCTTAAAGGTTTCAGATATGATAAGACGCGGGTACAATTTTAATCCCGTAGATCATAGGAATGATTTTCTAAAATAAACCAGCCTCATAGAGACTGGTTTTCTTGTTTTGTAAGTTTTAATTTGTCCGCTCTTCGTCACTAATGAAGACCCCCTATAGTCCATCTATCAAATACAAGTTCTCCATTCATGTCAACGTAATTATACAATGTCAATCCATCAACAGCTTCTTTAGATACTTCGATCAGCTTATAGTCACTATTATATTCTTCGTATCGATACCCTGTTTCGATAAGTTCCCCATCACAATGCATGATCGAAACATTATTTGATCCTGCTTCTACAGCGATCACAACAGGATTTTCATATAGTTCAAAACCATCCAGTACCTGAATTTCGCTATATTCTCCGCCTATTTTATCAAGTCCGTCTCTAGTCAGAAAAACCCAGTTATTATTATAGGTATCGTTATCCCTCGCCAAAACATATTTAATACTACCGGTAGAATCCTCATAACCATAGAATTCATCATATCCTGCACATTCAAATAGCTCATTGCCATTTCTATCGATAACTACAGCATTATAAACTTGCCTGTCTGAGGAATTGCTTTTTCCAATTACGACAATATCGCCATGATATTTATAACTTCCCAGGTTAGTATAAACGCTATCTGCATTTAATCTATTGCCTTCAAAATCATATAGCTCAATTTCATTAGGTTTTTTTGCAAAAAGAAGCTTATTATGAGAATCGATAATTATATAATCAAAGCTTCCCCATCTGCCAAGAATATACTCTCCTTTATAGTTCACAATGGTCTTCGAACCTGAAAACTTTCTGGTAAGCGTAATAAGCTCATAATCAGAATTGTAATCATCATATGCGATATAATTAGGGCTTACTATGATTTTGCCCTTGTCATTTATAAATCCATAGGTCCCCGTAGCTTCAGAATAAAACGGCGCGATATGATTCTCAAAATATGAGCTTTCATGATCGTTAAAATCGCTGCTGCGGTACATTCGAATATTACCATCGAAAACAGACTTCTCCTGCCATGTAATATTTGAATGATATTCCAAATACGATTCATAATTACTATAACTTTGGCGCTCATTTAAGTATTCATCAAATGCGTATATAAGCAGATTCATCCTGCCCGATCTTCTTTCCATTACAAAAGGAGATACTGTAATCACGTTTTTTCCATTCGTGTCTATAAAGTGACCTGAATAGTCCCATGCAATCCCGTAGTCATCAAAGATCAGGTCATTCCCATAAACAGCACCTGTCTTATCACCGGTTTCAGAATCCACAATGCCGTGCCACTCCATGTGAAAACCAGTCCATTCAGGAAGCCAGTTGGTCAGCGAATACTCTTCCCTGTTATCTGAAATTATTCCTAAACGCTCTGAAGAAGATCTAACTGTCTGTTTACCACTTTGAGTTGTAAGTTCATATTGGCCAGGAACTCTTCCATATCTTAGAAACAAGAATACACAAGCTAATAAAACTGTAACCGCAAGCGCAATCTTATTCCATGTATTGGATAGCTTAGCCTCTGCCTTCATATCAGTTTCTGCTTTATCTGCGCTTGCACTCTCTAACGCAAGCATTTGAGGCTTCCTAAGTACATATACCTTTATGAGCAGTCGCAGTACTATAAGTGTATATAAAAGAGCCAAATGTCCAATCTTGAGATAAAAAGCAAATAAAACAACGCATCCAACGTTTCCAAAATACCATAAAAATCCTCTTTGCGTATATCTGCTGATCCTTGCATAGACTGTCCAGTCTAGTACAAATTTGATCACTAAAAGACCTATCAACATCCACAACGCAAGACCCGTGAGACTTGTCATGGTAAAAGAAACAAACATCTCAAAAAGATCGCATGCTATTATCAGCCTGAACAACAAATCCACCTTGGATTTTGCATTATCATCAGGTTTTTCTCCAGATCTTAGGACAAAGATACATATAGCAATCTTAGCTATGTAAAGAAGATAATCCAGATATTCGCCAAATATTCCTCGCTGGTAATTTATCAAATGAATCAAAAGATTAAAAGAAGTAAAGCATGCATATGCATACAAAGGTTTTATTTTTGTAAAAAGAGATTTTATTCTGTCCACGTCAATTCTCCAATGTTAACTTAATCTGATCAACCTTCTCTTTTTTCTACATAAAACGCATCAAAAGCTGTCCAATAATAAGCGGAGGCACAAAGGCAATAGCCAGGTACTTAGCTAAAATAGGGTACTCCACTTCACGTGATATAACGCTAAGCTGCTCTACATTAACTTTCACCCATTCTACGCTCTCGCAATATGGGCATGGGCATTTTCTCTGTACTTTGTACACATGTTTGTTGGGAGTATAGACCCTTACCTTCTTCTGCAAACGAGACGTTGTAATAAGATCCTTTACTGTCGCTTGAAAAGTCCTCTCACACTTTGTACAGGTAACTTCTATAGTATCAGTGCGCTCACACATTGCCTTCTTGGCAAGTATCATTCCCTTTATAGAAAAAAATAGAAGCCATCCAAGCATACATGCTGAAAATATAATACCAAAAATAATATTTACCATAATCATTCCTCTAACAAAGTCGCACAAAACTCAATTTTCATGCCGCTTTTTATAAAATCATAAAGATTTCTTTTCCTACAGCAGGGAACTCATCTTCTATCTCTGCCATATAGGTTATAAGGTAGTCCTTGATACCATCAATATCCATGCCACTTCCCATGGTATCGCCCATGTCAAGTTGTCTGCCGATCTGGTCAACACACATGATCAAAGTATCCACATCCACTTCTGTGTGTAAAATATGATCAGCAACTTCAAAAAATCTCTTATGCCTAATGGTTCCAAGAGCTTTTATCAATAACTGAAGGTCATCCAGATACGAAGCCCCGGCAGCTCTTGGGACAATCTTTGTACCAGTACCTTTACCATACACTAGCCCGTCAATCAGCTCATCATCTATTTTACCAAAATAATCCACACACCCTTTTTCAAACACTGTTGGATACTGCCTTGCAAGTTCCTTGGTGTCAAAAGAAAATGCTGTATCATCGGTAACGTTAATCTCTTTATAGGTTTTCTTCACCCTATCCTTTCTGCCAAGTCTCGCGCGAATCCATTCATATATAGGTTCATCATTTGGCAGATCTTCAAGTCTAAATTGCACCTCATTAGCAGAAAGATATTTCTCTTTCTTACCCTCACCGTAGTAGCAATTAGAAATAACAACCGCACTGACTTCTCTATGTTCCATAGCTGCTGCCATAGCCTTGTGATGACCATCAATAAGCGCTGTAAGATTACCATCCATGTAATAGGCAATTGCTCTGCTACCTTTCTTATCCCTGTAATACTCAGCTCTCTCAGGATTATATAATCTCTTTGGCTGTGTACCTATAGTATAGTGCGGTATAATGCTTGCATAGTTGCCGTCGCCAAGATAGCAAATACATGATCCCAGTAGTGCCTTATCTTCATTTGGAAAATCCCAGAACAGATTTTCATTACCATCAGTTGGATAAAGCTTTGTATCCCAAAGACAGTAAAAATCTTCTTCTAAAAGCCCCAGCAGCGGTTTCATCTGCTCAACTACATCTTCAAAGAGAGCTCCATCTTCGTTTATCGCATCACAGGAAAACTCTTTTGTCTTCTCCAGATCATAACCACTTTTTACTATCTTCTCACATGTCGGACAATAATACCCTCTTCCCTGAAGCTGAAAAAGAGGTGTATCTCTAAACATCAGCGTACCGAAGCTCATTTTTTCATAATCATAGTAGTACTCCTCATGGAGAAGCCCTTTACCATTTTCAACATACAAAAGGACTCCCGGAGCAAAGAACTTTCCGCCCTTCTCCCATTTGTAAAGGATATGGATCTTGGGGTCTTTGCGAGAAACAGCCTTGGTTTCTTCCGGGATTATGTCTTTAGTATCATCTTTTTTAACAAGGGATATAATACCTTTTATATACTTATCTATATTCATCTATCTTTGCAACTCATAATATGAATATTAATCTTTAAGGCATCCTATTGGTATTACCTTTACGCCATTATCAGTAGTATATGCCATTGGTGCTGTAGCACATATTATTATCAACTCCTCCGGTTCTCTATAAACAGGGCGTGGATGCTTTTTATTTTCTAATGCAGATTCATTATGCGCTTTTATAACATCTCTGAATTTCAGCAAACCTTTCTCTGCTTCCGGAATCTTATTAGCCCCTGTTTTAATCTCAATCAGTGCATACCTTCCATCATCCATCTGATACACAGCATCAGCTTCCAGTCCGGTACTATCTGCATAGTGCAGGATTCGTGCGTCGTGAGCATCGGCATACACAATAAGATCTCGTAAAACAAGGTTTTCAAATACATGTCCAAACATGTCCAGATCATTATTAAAATAATCAGGCTTAATATTAAGAGCACTCAGGCCAATAGAAGGATCTATAAAAATATGTTTCTTAGCTGCTCTTATAGCTGTTTTCGAACGAATTTGCGGAGTCCAAGCATCAATATCCTTTATAACAAATAATTGTTCCAGTTTATCAATATATGAAGCAATTGTATTGTCAGAAACATTATATTCAGCTTTGACATCCGCATAAATACTTGTTTTCTTGGCACAAGTCGCCATATTTCTTGCATAAGACCACAGAATAGTTCTGGTAAGCTCAGGATTTCTATTAACTTTATCTATTGCACTTATATCTTTCTTGTATATCTGATTAAAATAGTCTTT
The DNA here is from genome assembly GCF_037113525.1 of Butyrivibrio fibrisolvens. Lineage (NCBI taxonomy): Bacteria > Bacillati > Bacillota > Clostridia > Lachnospirales > Lachnospiraceae > Butyrivibrio > Butyrivibrio fibrisolvens. The sequence goes on from NZ_CP146963.1 coordinate 2,598,354, forward strand.
GGCAATTTCAAGCTTAGCAGAATCCTTTTTAATAGCCAGACATCTAGGCCATCCGCCTCTACATGCAGCAAAAAACAGATCATCTAGTGATAAATTCGATTGAATTCCATCAATATCATATGTCTTGTCTGTTATAACCTTGCTAAGAGATACGCTCCCGTTTGACTCTCCCGTTTCTGACAGTGTCATAGGAAGCATAAGAAGTTCTGTAATTCTACCAGTTCCGGAATGAGGAGTATCTATCTTCCTGGATGTAGATCCTGTCAAATAAAAATTACCAATATCATCAGGGTTATCATCGCAGTCCTTACGTATTGTCCCCCATATTTTGGGCGCATCTTGCCATTCATCAAACAAAATAGGCTTGGGGTTTTTCAAAAATAGTCGTGGTGACGTCTCAGCAACTGCCAGATAGCCATCTCGTTTCTCCTCATCTTGAAACTCAATGATAGTATTACATCTTTCTTTAGCTGTTCTTGTCTTACCACAGCCTTTTGGTCCAACTATATTGATCGCATTAAACGCCTCAATTTTTCGATTGATTTCACCATCAACAATTCTCTGAATATATTCCATAAAAGCGCCTCTCCTCTTCTATATGGAATTCTAGCATTATTACAGCATTTATTCAAGTTCATTTGGTGTTTTTCGGCACTTTTATTTGGTGTTTTTCGGCACTTTCATTTGGTGTTTTTCGGCACTTTCATTTGGTGTTTTTCGGCACTTTCATTTGGTGTTTTTCGGCACTTTCATTTGGTGTTTTTCGGTTGTTATAAAAAGCTCTTGGAACCTTCATTCCAAGAGCTATCCTTTAGCTTGTTATTTTCATTTCCTTCTGTCATTCCCGGTTGTCTCATAGAATTTCTTTTTATCCTCATACATCTCCTTAATCAATCACTTTCTGTCTCCCCGAAAACATCCTCTCTATCTTAGGCGCTACATACAGCCATGCAACAAAAGTGAATATTCCCGTAGTAAGCCACGCTGCCGGGTCGCAGGCACTTGCAAGCTCGTATATCATAAACTTCATAGACAAAGCCGCCATTATAGCTCGTGATACCAGCTCTACCACTCCGCCCATCATGGGAAGGAAACCGAATCCGCAGCCCTGCATCATATTTCTGAAGATGAAAATAGCTGATAATGGTATATAGCAAATAGCGCAAAATCTTATATATGGTATAGCCCATGGAAGCTGGATAGCAACGTTCTCTGCGGAGCCAAAGAACAGATACATGGCCGGCTCAAGCAATGAAGTAGAAAGTATAGCAGCTACAACAGAATAAACAGTCATAATGATAAGCGCGTTCTTAACACCGCCCTTAAGCCTGTCATATTTACCTGCACCAAAGTTTTGTCCTGCATAAGCTGCCATTGTCTGGCCAATTGATGGCATTCCCTGTGTGATCAGACTCTGCAATTTACTTGCCGCAGAAAATGATGCAACTGCCACAGAACCATACAGATTGATCGCAGCCTGCATTATCATAGTACCTGACGCTGTGATAGCAAACTGAAGTGCCATAGGTATTCCCACTCTTAGCTGGTGGCTTGTATCCCTTGCTTCAAGATGCCAGTCTCTTTTTTCCGGCCAGATAGAATGCTGCTTTTTATAGATATATACAAAGCAAAGAATCGCTGATATTCCCTGAGATACAACTGTTGCAAGCGCCGCACCGAATGTCTTAAGATCAAGTCCTACTATACACACAAGATCCAGAACGATATTTAAACCTGCAGAAAGCATCAGGAAATAAAGCGGCACCTTACTATTACCAATAGCCCTCAAAATAGATGCCCCCAGGTTATAGAACACACTGGCACAGATACCATAAGCTATAGTAATAATATACGCATATGAATAATCAAATATATTGTCAGGCGTGTTCATGATACGAAGAATCCCCTTCATACTGACAACACTTATAAAAGTCGTGATAACAGTCACTATAACAGCAAGTATTATCGCATTAGCCACACTATGACGAAGCCTGTTCTCATCACGTGCACCGTAGCTCTGACTAGTCAGAACCGTAAAACCAGTAGCGAGTCCATTAGCAAACCCAAGGATCAGAAACATAATAGTACCCGTAGCCCCAACAGCAGCCATCGCATCAGCCCCGACAAATCTGCTAACTATAAGCGTATCCACCATGTTATAAAACTGCTGAAACAAATTTCCTATAAATAGCGGAATCATAAACTTTATCAATATAGGCGCTATGTTCCCCTTTGTCATATCTGACTTCATATATCATCTCTCCATAATCCAAAAGCTTATTGCCAACGCAATATGCATTACTTCACACATAATAAATATCTATCGCTTGCGAGTTCCTGAGGATGGTAGTTAATAAATGATTTTGTTGGCTTTGAAAAATATATCAAAATCATTTATTAACTACCATCCTCAGGAACCCCAAAAGATACGATTCAATTATGCACCGTCACTGTGCCCTTGCCCGCGTTCTTGCTTGCATAGAGCCCCTGATCCGCTCTTTCTATGGCAGCTTCTATTGTTTCTCCATGATGTACATTGGTCACACCGCCGCTTATCCTTACAGGCATCTTGGTATCTTCTTTATCGAGGTCCGACTGGATCTGCCCCAGAATATCGGCTGCCCTTTTTGAATTCATGTACATGATCCCAATGAACTCATCACCACCCCAGCGCCCGACTATACCGCAATTGGCTGTAGCCTGCTGCAGGAGCGATGCCACCATCTTAAGAACACCATTACCGTACAGGTGTCCCATTTGATCATTAAACTGCTTAAAATCATCAACGTCAATCATGAAAAGAGATAAATTTCCGCGATGTTTTCTTAAATTTTCGGTATATTTCATCCTGAACATTCTGTTATTAAAAAGGCCTGTAAGATCATCCGTATTCTCATGCTCTATTGACAGCCTGTTCATCCTAGTAAGAAGTATAGTCGATGCAGTTATAAAGATTGCAAGAACAATCACAAGAAGTACAACAGCATACGCTATGATCCTGTTGTACTCTGACAGAACATCAGAAATATCTTTAACTACGATTACATTCCAGTTAAGATCTGTATTGTGCTTTATTGTCATACAATGAATTCTGTCAAGCCAGATATAATCGTCTTTTCCCAGGTCAGTAGATGTAATGACAGTCTCCGTAAGCCCCAGGGCATTTGCAGCTTCTTCCGGAGTCTTGTAATAATCAGTGCTTCCGCTAAAAGAGTTCATGGCATTACCAGTGTTGACGATCATAATGTCAACATCCATGGTATCCTTCATAGTTGTTATATACTCTTCTATCTCACTAACTTCCTGAGCCGTTCCTGCTACTCCAAGGAGATTCCCGTCATCATCTTCCACGCGGCAGTTAACAAAGAGATTTGTAGTAAATCCCATAGTCTCGTCGTGGTCTATCTGGATATCATAGGATTTATCAAGTTCTACGAAATTGTAGTACCAGCTGTCAAAATCATCAGCGGGGGATATGGTCTTGTTAAGACCATCCTGATAATAGTAATTACCTGTTTTTTCTGATACAAAAAATACTGTGTCGTATCCAAGGACTTCTTGATATTCTTTGAGATAATCATAGAGCTGGTCTATATTTTCGTTATTTTCAGGGATCGCCGTCTCTGATTCTGTCCATTTCTTCAGGAAAATATCTGAAGCGATCATCTGGGATGCGACTCTTTGAGTGGTGGAAACATTTGAAATCTGCGACGATACATCAATGCCCGTTACTATGACATCGTTCTGGGCCTGATTCTTGGCATTTTGATTGAAAAAATTCACCAGCCCAAACTCAATTGCCGCAAATCCTGCGACCACCACGACGATTATAAGGATATTAGTTATCAGAACTATGTGTTTACGCATACCAAAGACCTTTCAAAAGTACCTAAAAGTGCTTTAAAAAATTTGTAGAACGGAATTCAAAAACTATTTTAAGATCAAGGACACAAAAAAGCCGAAACAAAGAATAAACCTTATAGTCCATTCTTTATTTCGGCATTAAATACATCAGTCTTTAGCTATTATTGGAGAGCCGCAAGCTGCTCGCGAACTGCACCCTCTTTTGCTATAAGCTTTGCAAAGTCAGCTACTACTGTATCTGCAAGGCCTGCTTCTTCAAGATCTACAGCAAAGATCTCTTTTCTCTTAAGGATAGGAAGAAGAACTTTTTTGAGCTCATCTACGCTTCTTGTATCGCCAAGTTTAATAGTACGTGTGATCGCTGCTACTTCATCAAGAAGTGGATCTGAGCTACACTCAAACTCTGCGCCCTTATCATCGATTCCCATTGTGTATCTAAGCCAACCTGCAAGTACAAAAGGAATAGCCTTAAGAGCATGAACATCAAGATCACTTGATGCAATATAGCTCTTAATAGTCTCACCGAAACGAATTGCAAGCTTCTGAGAAGTATCTGTTGCGATTCTCTGAGGTGCGTCAGGCATGAATGGGTTAGGAAGACGAACCTTGGTTACAGTATCGATGAAGTCCTTAGGATTGATAACGCCTGGATCTACTACAACAGGAAGGCCTTCTACATAACCAACTGTGTTTATGAGCTTAACAAGATCAGCGTCCTTCATCTCTTCTGAGATCCTTGTATATCCAAGAAGGCATCCATATACAGCAAGTGCTGTGTGAAGAGGGTTAAGGCATGTTGTAACCTTCATACGCTCTACATTATTAACTGTATCTCTGTCTGTGAAAATAACTCCAGCTTTCTCAAGGGCCGGTCTTCCATTAGGGAAGTCGTCTTCTACTACAAGGTATTCACTTTCTTCTGCGTTAACAAAAGGAGCAACATATGTATGGAAACCTGTGATAACAGGCTCGAGACCTTCTACGCCGTCTTCTGCAAGCATAGCCTTAACGCTGTCATCAGGTCTTGGTGTGATCTTATCGATCATAGACCAAGGGAATGATACAAGGCTCTTGTCATTTATATAGTCAACAAATCCTGTATCAGCCTTGCCGTTGTCAGCCCATGCCTTAGCAAATTCATAGATAGCTGCATAGAGCTTCTCACCATTGTGTGAGCAGTTATCTGTACTTACCATAGCGATAGGAAGCTTACCATTTGTATATCTTTCATACATAAGGGATGCAACTTTACCAATGTAGCTGTGAGGCTTTGCAGGGCCTTCGTTCATGTCTGCAAGAACAGCATCCATGTAGCTTCCGTCAGTCTTTTTGAGGTTATAGCCCTTCTCTGTGATTGTGAATGTGCAAAGCTTAAGGCTCTTGTTTCTAAATACCTTCTTAAGGCCTTCAAACTCAGCATCTCTTTCAGAATCAAGGATATAAGACTTTGCAATTGAGCCGATAACCTGTTTTTCTACAGATCCGTCTGACTTAAGGATTGCAAGGATAGACAGATCCTCGTATGTTTTATATGCCTTCTCAACGATCTCGTAGTCAAAGCCTTCTGCTACTACGATACCTGTGTTCATAAGTCCTTTTTCAATAAGGTTCTGGGCAAGAACTGCATGGAATGCACGGAAAATGTTACCTGCACCAAAATGTACCCATTCAGGAGCTTCTTCTGTATTCTTGATTATTTCTGCTCTGTCATAAGCAGGAAGATGATAGCCTTTGGATTCCCAAGCGCTTGAATCTTTAATTCCCTCTACTGTAAGTTTCATGATCATATCCTCTTTATATTCTATGAATAACTTTTTATTCTATAAGTGAATCTATTTTTTCTGTGGTTTATATTATTTCCCACATCATCTATATCTTTTTACTCATAAAGATTTTCTTCAATCAAACTACAATTTTTTCTATATCTATATAGATGATCTCTATTTGTTTTTATCTATAGTTTTTATCTATAGTTTTTATCTATAATTTTTATCTATGGCTCTTCTCGATTGCTTCCCAAAGTCCCTGGATGTAGCAAGCTCCAAGTGCTCTGTCATAAAGACCGTATCCAGGCATTGCCTTCTCATCCCAGATCATGCGGCCATGGTCAGGGCGGATAGGTCCGTCAAAACCGATATCATAGAGAGCCTTAACGATCTCATACATATCGAAGCTTCCGTCTGAAGAAAGGTGGCATGCTTCTTCGAAATCTGCAGGACCTACAGGGATCTTCTCGCCTGTCCAGCTTGTTACCTGGCTTCCGTCTTCGTGCTGGAAGGAGTTGAACTGAAGGTTACGTACGTGTGCGAAGTGGATACGACCCTTAAGATTTCTGATCATCTGAGGAAGGTCGTTCTCAGGATTTGTACCGTAAGAACCTGAGCAGAATGTAACACCGTTGTGTACGTCATCAACAGCTTTCATCATACGCTGAATGTTCTTTTCATTATTGATGATACGAGGAAGGCCGAATACGTTCCATGCAGGATCATCAGGGTGAATTGCCATCTTGATGTCATACTTGTTACATACAGGCATGATAGCTTCAAGGAAGTATACAAGGTTTGCAAAAAGCTTATCCTCGTCGATATCCTTGTACATCTCGAAAAGCTCTTTTACACGAGCCATTCTCTCAGGCTCCCAGCCCGGCATAACTGTTCCGTTCATGTCGCCGTTGATTGAAGCGAACATGTCTTCAGGATTGATGGCATCAACAGCTTTCTGATTGTAAGCAAGAACTGTAGCGCCGTCTGCTCTTCTTCTTGCAAGCTCTGATCTGGTCCAGTCGAACACAGGCATGAAGTTGTAACATACCATGTGGATGTCTTCTTTACCAAGATTCTCAAGAGTCTTGATGTAGTTATCTATATGCTCGTCGCGCTTACCGCCGCCAATCTTGATATCATCAGAGATGTTTACTGATTCGATACCTGAAATGTGCATATCAGCTTCTGCAACGTCAGCCTTTAATTTTTTGATCTCATCCTGAGTCCAAAGGTCACCTGCTGCCTTGTCGTAAAGTGTTGTGATAACGCCCTTTACACCTGGAATCTGATTTATCTGCCATAACTTAACAGTATCAAATTCCTTACCATACCAACGAAGTGTCATTTCCATAACGCAAAAATCTCCTATCTCTTATATATTGAAAATATTATAATCATTGAAATTCTACTGAAATCGATTACATCGTTTATTTTCTGCTAATTCTACTTATAATTCAATTGACAAAAAAGTTGCATAGTTTGCAAAAATGGCAATATAATAATAGTGCTATGAATTACTATATTTTAAAGATAATATAACTATTCGTATCACCCGCCCAAACTTCACACATATAGAATTCACTCTGTAATAATCGAGACTTACACTAATTCTATATGTACGAAGTTTGAGATTCCCAACTTTGTGGAGAATTCTAAATATGAGACGAGAACTCAGAAGCGATTTTACAACAAGACAGACCATGCTTTCAGATCTTTTCGAGCTTTATTATTACAGCGATGTTACAATAAAACCCGTTGAGATGCATTCGCACGATTATTATGAATTCTATATATTCCTTGAAGGCGACATAGCTATGGAGATTGAAAATGTGGCAGAGCCAAATATAAAACTCGTCCCGGGCGATATAGTCGTATTCCCTCCTGGTGTAAGGCATCATGCAATAGCAAGGCGTTCCGCCCCTAAAAATAAAGGTAAAGAGCAAAATCCTACCCCCTACCGCCGTTTCGTTTTCTGGATAAACGATAAGTACCTTAAAGAGCTGGTAAGTATCTCTCCTGACTATGCCTATCTCATAGAGGAAGCTCAAAAAGGCAAATTCATTCACCACCTTGAATCCGCTCTATTTGGCCAGGTTCAGTCCAAAGCAATTACTGTTCTTGAAGAAATAAGCACCGTGCACTATGGCCACGATGCTTTCCTTAGAATATATTCATCTGAGCTACTGCTGACTCTTACAAGATACGTCTACGAATCTGAGCACAAGATAAGCGTACCGGAGAACACGGACATGATGGGCCAGCTCATAACCTATATTGATGAACACCTAACCGACACACTATCTCTAGACATCCTTGCAGAAAAGCTTTTTGTCAGCAAGTCCTACATCGTACATGAATTCAAGAACAGACTCGGTCTCTCCGTCCATCAATATATAGTAAAAAAACGCCTGGCCGGCTGCCGGGATCAGATGCTGAGCGGCATACCTATTAGCCAGGCGTATATTACTTATGGTTTCAACGATTACTCTAACTTTTACAAAGCTTTCCGTAAGGAATATGGCTACTCTCCACGAGAGTATGTTGATATACATACCATGCCAGGATGATCAAAACGGCCTCTGGCATACATTTCAAGATAACCAGAGGCCGGATTGCAACTATTTCTTAATTTAATCTTATTTCTTACTACTCTTTATCATCGACAGTGCGCCGTAGAGAATAGAATCGTCTCCAAGCGCTGCTTTCTTAAGGTCCACAGTGGTCCTTATGGACGGCATGCAGTATCTGTCTACTTCTGCGAGAATCTTCTCCATAAAGATATCGCCCACAGCTTCCATTACACCGCCGCCATATACGATGATATCAGGGCTTATGGTATTGATCATATTGCCTGATGCGATCGCAAGGTAGTGGCAGGCTCTGTCAACAGCTTCCATGGCAACCTTATCACCTTTTTCCAGAGCTTTTTTAAGAACTTTAGACTTAAATACGCCACCTTCTACAGCTTCTGCCATCTCGCTCTTACGGCCACGAGATACCTGCTGTCTGATATATCCGGACATACCCTGCTTACTTGAAAATGCCTCAAGACATCCCCTTTGTCCGCAGTTACAAAGTGGGCCTTCAGGGTCAAGTATCATATGGCCATACTCAGCAGCCTTAAACTCATTACCTGTAAAGAGCTCTCCGTTTAAGATAAGTCCGCCGCCCATTCCTGTTCCTACGAAGAAACCTGCAACGTTCTTATATCCCTTTGCAGCGCCGTATTTGTACTCGCCAAGAACACCTACGTTAACATCGTTGCCGATAAAGAAGGGCACGCCGAATTTCTTTTTTATCGGGGACTTGATATCATAATTCTTCCAGGGCAGATTCGGGGAAAAGAGGATTATTCCGTCTTTCTGGTTGATAACACCCGGAGCACCTGCTGCAATAGCTCCTATATCTTTTTTATCAATACCTGATTCTTTTATGAGCTCGTCAACAACGCTGATAATGACTTCTTCTACATTACCCGCACTGTCTCCGCCTTCTTTAGTTTTCTTCTTGAGTCTGTATGTGATCTTCTCCTTTTCATCAAATACAGCTCCAAGTATCTTGGTTCCTCCAATATCAAGACATATATTATACTTCTCACCCATAAATAATCCTCCTATCGAAAGTCGCTTGTAATAGAACGTGGTGTCGCTTGCGACGCCCCGTTCCGAGTTACCTTCGATAAACTCATTTAGCCGAAGGTTAACTCATTTTTTAGGAACTTCAAATGTTTCCTCGTTTTCAAGGACATAGTTGATTGTAGAATTAATAGAAAACTCCTCACCTTTTCCGCTTGATGTTGTAAGTACAACAGGTGTGATCCTATGAACCTTAAAAGCAGGATCTTTTTTTACAGGATCTGTCATCTTATTCAGAATATACTCATTAAGTTCACGTTCTGTTGTAAATGTCTGAGATTTTACTAATACCATTTTTACCCCGCTTTCTGCGCATAAGCGCTACCTGGTTCTAGGTTATCATTATATGCAGCCTGTTGCCTTCTCTTGTTTTCGTTAGTCTTATGTGACACATGTTCTTGGAAGTAGTGCCATCATAAAGCCGCAGTTCCAGAAGCATTTTGATCGTCTGCCCTGAATAATTGTCGTATCCACTGTAGATCGCATCTATTACCTTATCTCTTGATTCCGGACTTACAAGATTGATCATTTGACCCTCGCAAAAGCTGTGGAGCTGAGGGACAGAATTGCATCTGAACAGCCTTGTAAAGCTACTGTTAACAAGAAGTACCGGATTATTCATCGATGCTTCGCATATAGCAAATGCCGCCGGCATTGTTTCAAGAAGTTCGCTTGTCGTAAGTTCGATCTTACTAAAGGTCTCTTCATCATCACCAGGTGTATACATGCAAAAACGACTCTTGCCACCTCGTTTTGCTGCGTACATTCCCTTGTCAGCCATCTGATACAGATGATGATATTCTCTTCCCTGTTCCGGATACATGGAGTAACCAGCTGACATCCTGCAGCTGATAGTATTTCCTTCGTATTCGATTGTTACAGGCTTTGAAAGAAGATCCGTTAAGAATTCATCTGTAAATTCTTTGGACTTATTCATGAGAAGGCCAAGGAATTCATCGCCGCCAATCCTGCATACAAGTCCGTACATTTCAAACTTATCCTTAAGTTTTTTGGCCACGGCTTTAAGCATCTCATCTCCGGCGCTATGCCCAAACTTATCATTAACACGCTTAAAATCATCAAGATCCATCATGATAAGTGCTGATGTACTCTCAGGATTCTTGAACAAGTAATCACGAATAACAGGAACTGCGCTATATCTGTTCTGAAGGCCTGTAAGAAAATCTGTCTCAACAGCTTCTTTTTCCTTAAGAAGCTTTCTGTGATACTCATTGACATCATAATCAAGGAAGTATGCAAAAAGTTCTCCCGTTTCATTAGACTTTACAACCTGATATATGGCATGAAGCCATAACATCTTGCCACTTGCATAAGATCTGAATTCTATAGAGCCAAATTCATTCCCGGCCTCATATTCTCTTATTATGCTTTCTCTGTTAAAAAAGGATGTTACCGCGTCAAGATCCTGCAAGTCTACCGAAATGTTTATAAGATCCTGTACTACGCTCTGATAATCGTTATAACGGCTCTTATAATCCTTCGTATCGAGAGTGCTCTTTGCACGGAAATGCATATCAATAATAGTATTCTGAGTCAGATTGACTTCAAAATAAAAAGCACCATCCAAAAAATCATTATATGACTTATAGCCCAGCATCTTGGAGAACTCGCGGCTTGAAAGCCACATAAAAGCAGGATTTCTAGGAATCTTATGTTTATTCTCATCCAGTTCACCAAGCATTCTTACACGGTCAATATCGATATCGCTTATGCATACAAGGAATTTAGGCTTTTTCTTGACTTCAATATAGATAACATCAAACTTCTGCCATCTGTAGTTGCCTTCGATGTCTCTGACTCTGAAACATTCAGTTACAAATTCTTTATTGGTCCTTGATATCTTATCAAGTATCTTTTCTTTGACAAAAAATTCTACAAATCTGTCCCTATCTTTCTCATGAACACAACTTTTTATAAAAGTCCTACTGTATTCATCGCTGGACATGATAGTGCTATTCATTACGTACTCAGAACTGTTTATATAAATATTGTCTATGGTCCCCTCTTCCGGATCCAAAACGTCTATCTTGTTGTATTGGGTATAGATAAACTTAAGAAGAGCCTTCTGCTTCTCTGATCTTGCAGCCTGCGTATATACAGACATGTTGATACTTGTTATAAGGAAAGCAGATCTGTTCCTGTAAGTTGCAATATGCCTTGCCTGGAAGGTACAATTCTGACCATTTATAACATAGTCGCAGGATTCCTGCTTGCCTGAGCTCTTGCACCTGTTTACAGCATTTACAAATACTGAAGGCAGCTTTCGCTTGCCCTGGTTAAGGAATTCCTCTGCCTCCTCAAGCGTATTGATATTAAGCTCAGCAAGATGACCCATATAAGCCGGATTGCAGCTCAAATAGATGAGTTTGTCTCTCCTCATCTCCATGATCGCCATAGGCAGACCTTCAGAATCCATGCCGGTATTTTGGACATCAAGAGGGTTAGCTGACAGGAGGTTGACTTTTCCTATCCTTGTATAGTATTTCCTCATACCCTCTGACTCTCTTTTTAGAGATGATGCGAAAATATTCTCTATTTTATCCGGACATGAATACAAAAAGCCCTGTATGTTTTCACACCCGATCTTCTTAAGAAAGTCAGACGCTTTCTGAGTCTCTACGCCTTCCGCAACTGTCTGGATGCCAAGATTCTTGGCCATATTGATAATAGAACGAAGGATAACTCTGGTTTCGTGATTTTCTTCAAATCCTCTCATGAACATCATATCAAGCTTGATGCAGTCAAACTTGAAATCTTTGAGCATGTTGAGGGATGAATATCCGCTTCCAAAATCATCAAGCCATACCTGATATCCAAGTGCTCTGAATCTGTCAATGCAGCTTCCTATCTTTCTTGGATCTGTTGCAAAAATAGATTCTGTTACCTCCACATGGAACAGGTCACTTGAAAGGCCGTATCTATTAGCTATACCATCAACTTCTGTAACGATATCATCTCCGAAGAAATCCTGCTGGGATAAGTTAACAGAAACAGGTACTACCATAATGCTCTTATCTATCTTTTCCCGTAGGTCTCTGCATACTGAATCTATTATGTGAAGATCAAGCTTTTTGATGACCTGATATTTTTCCAGAATCGGAACAAAATCTCCGGGAGATATTCTTCCAATCTCAGGATCATCCCATCTTGCTAAAGCCTCATATCCACTGACTTCGCCTGTAAGAACCCGGATAACAGCCTGATAGTAAGGCTTGATATCTCTGTTTTCTATTGCCTTTTCCAGCTTCTCGATTATAAAACGCTCTCTTTGGAAGTTCTCATCAATGGAAGAATCGTAGTAAGCAAACATGGTGTCGTACTTCTTCCTTATACTGTCGCAGGCAACCTTTGCCTTATTAAGGCAGCTATGAGCGTCAAAATCCTTCTCAGTTGGTAGATATACTCCGGCGCGCATCTGAAGGTGCGTATCCATCCTAAACGGGAGAAGCTCTTCACATACGGCCACTATCTTGAATTCAAGATCAGCCTTATCTGTTAGTACTGCAAAATGGTCAGAAGCAATACGCCCGCAAAGCTCCTGTGGAAAAAAAGCCTCGATCGTGCGTGCAACAGTAACCAGGCAGTCATTACCTGCCGGAAGTCCATATATTTCGTTGTAGGATCTGAAATTTTCCAGATTAAAATAGACGAACGCAATATCCTTACGTTCGGTAGGATCGTTAAGTACATGCTGAGCCATAGCAATAAAAGAGGCGAAATTAGGCAGCCCTGTTAGCTCATCTATTGTATTTCGCGGCTCGAAATCACTCACAAACTTATTTTTCCTTTCTTCGAATTACGGAGCCTGAGATAAACTCCTTATGTAATCCTATTTAGTAAAGAAGGTTTCCAAATAAGTATATCGGTAAGTACACTTAATATTATACCATGTTTTGATAATTTTATATTGGTTTATAGATAATTGCAAAGTCCGCTCTTTCTTTCGCGTTTATTATCATACATGAACTTGTCTGCCCTTTGTATAACTTCATCCACATTTTTGTCCTGCACATGATTATAACTTGCAAAGCCTTTAGATATAAAGACCTTATCCCAGGGATTTATTGCATTTTTATTGATCATATCAGCTGCTTTATCAAACTGTTCTTTAAGTTCATTTAGATTTTGATAATCTTCATTTTGAAGTATTACAAAGAACTCATCACCGCCAAACCTGAACACAGGACTATGTTTAAAGATATCACTTATAGCGCGGCTGGCTGTCTTAAGGTATATATCGCCTTTATCATGTCCGAATCTGTCATTGATGCTTTTTAAGTTATCACAGTCAAAAGCGCCAATCGCAAACTCAGGGTTAGAAGCTGAATCTATCTCTTTTTGAAGTTCATCTACCGCTACAGTAAATGCTCCTTTATTTTTTACATGGGTAAGAGAATCGACATAAACCTGGGCGTTTAGGTCGCTTATATGTGCCTTTACGTTATCAGAAAGACTCTTAAAAGATCTGGTAAGTCTTCCAAGCTCATCGTCTTCGTTATACGTAAGTTCAAAATCGTAATCACCGTTATATACCTTATCTGCCGCCTCTGTCAGCTGTTCAAGAGGCTTTGTGATACGCCTTGTATATAGCATTAGGAATAAACTTGCTACAATTAGTATCACAACTGTTCCCAATACAATATTTAAAATAAGTCCCTGCCATTCACCCTGGGTTTCATCGATAGGTGCAGTGACATATAGGCACATGCCGTTACTTAGAGGCTTGCAGGCAGCTATTTTCTCTTTTCCCTCAAAATTGTACTTAACAAGACTTCTATCTTCCAAATTGTCATAAGGTATATCTATAGAAAAGCTTCCCTGAAGACTTGTTACATCTATATGGGGATGATAGAAAAGGTTGCCTTCTGCATCGCCCAGAAATGCGTATCCGTTATTATAAAGCTGTATTGCGTCCACTTCTTTGGCCATCGTAGAATAATCAACTTCTATTCCGATAACTCCAATGAACTGTCCATTATAGTAAACCGGCGCATCGTAAGAAATTACGCGAACATCGAGATTGTCAGTAATATAAGGCGTCAGCCATATTGCCCTGCCTTCGTATTTGGGAATCGTGAACCATACAAGATTAGACGTATCCTCAACATCATAAAGGGTGATATCAGTAACTTCATGTTCTTTGAATCCGTTACCATCAAGATCAATGTACCAGAACCCCTTAACAGTCTTCGAAACAGAAGGATCAACCCTGTAATAATAAGTCAGAACGCCTTTGGTCTTATTAGCCATGATCTCAAAATAGTCACGAACAGCCTTCATATGCTCTTCAAACTGCTCGTCATTAAATTCTTCTATAGTACTTAGATCATTTTCAGCAAAAGATGTAACTTTTAAAACAGAGTTCTGAACACTGTCAAAATAATAATCAAGGCTCATAGCCCCAGTCTCACACAGCATAGTAAGCAGCTGGTCAGATTTGCGGCTTTCGGTCCTTCGTATAAAGATAGCGCTTAGTAATGTTGCAAATGCAAGTGCAGCAAATATAACGCATAGCATTGTAGCAGTGATCCTGCTTCGCAATGAACGCATCAGCATTTCTCCTAAGAAAAAATCCGATATATGTTAAAGACAGCTGTTAAAAAGCTATCATTAACTTATATCGGATTTTTTTAATAATTTTATGAGGTAGGTGTCAAAAGTTCCTTTTGACACCTTATGACTAACGGATTGTTCCGTTTCTTCGAAACTCTCACAATCCTTGGTTAAAAACAAACGTAGGCCAACATATCAGCCCTGATCCCTAAAGGTAAGTCCTTTTTCTTCATCCATTGCATCTACGATCGCAAGTGATGTTACATCATATCCTGCGCCGCGAAGTCTTGATCCGCCATCCTGGAATCCTTTTTCGATTGCAATGCCGATTCCTGCAACTGTTGCGCCTGCCTGATTACAGATATCGATAAGACCGTTCATGGCTTTACCTACTGCAAGGAAATCATCTACAAGTAAAACCTTATCTTCTGATGAAAGGAATTTCTTAGCAAGTGTTACATTATAGTCCTTGTCATAAGTAAAGGAATGAACTACTGATGTATAAAGGTCTCCGTCAAGATTTTTGCTTTTTGCCTTCTTTGCAAAAACCACGGGAACGTGGAAATACTGAGCTGTCATGCAGGCAATAGCGATACCTGATGCTTCAACAGTAAGAACTTTGTTTATACCTTTATCCTTATATTTCTTGTAAAAAGTCTTTCCAATCTTATCAAGAAGCTCAACGTCCAGCTGGTGATTAAGGAAGCTGTCTACCTTTAATATATTTCCTGCCCTTACCTGTCCGTCTGAGGCAATACGCTCTTCCAGAAAATTCATGTCTGTCTCTCCTTTGATCATATCTAAATTAAGCCCTGATTTTGGGGTCATAAATTTTTATTTTGAAGATAAATGCATAGACCTTACTTCATATAAGGCTTAACAGTATTAAGGATAAGCTCTCTGCTCATTGCAAAATACTCTGTCATATCCATATTGTTTTCATCAATAAGATACTGAATAGTAAAGCCTTCAAGCATTGATACATACTGAGCAGGAAGTATTTTCTTAAGGTTCTCGGGAAGATCCGGAACATATTTTTCCAGAACCTCTCTGATCTCCTGTCTCCAAAGATCATAAGACTCTGCAAAACGTACTCTTGTATCCTCATCAGTTCTGCTCTGTACCCAGAAGTCCATCTCAGCATGGTTGTATTCCGGGAAGTTCTTTAAAAGGTTCTCTTCATTCTTTGAAAAGACCTCAAGCGCTGACTCAAGAGTATCTTCTGTATTGTCTCTAAGCTCCTCACGAAGCTTTGGGAAAATATCAAGGATCCTCTTCTGCATAGCTACAAGGATCTCTTCCTTAGTCTTGTAATAATAAAGAACATTAGACTGAAGCATATCAGCCTCTTTAGCAATAAGACTGATCCTCGTTCCACTGATAGTATATGACTCAATTACGCGAAGTGTAGCATCAAGAATCTTTTCTTCGTTGTTTTTTTCTATATTCTTCATATTTCTCCTTTTCATGAGATTGAATCTCCGCCCAATGAGTTTGGATCCTAGATCTATCTTTCTTTAATCTCCGCCCAATGGGGACGTGCTATGCACGTCCAGAGTTTGGATCTAAGATCCAAACTCACCGTTCCTCTCTAAAGTAAGCTTTTCCAAGTGCTGACGGCGGCTGGTTTTCTGGCTTGTTACGCTTACTTGTAAGAACCAGTACCACGATAGTTACTACATAAGGGAGCATCTTTACAAGCTCGGATGATGCTCTTGTAAGTCCTGGTATATAAATATATAAAACATATAATGCTCCAAATACAAGTGATCCCCAGATAGCATTGGTCGGATTCCAAAGTGCAAGGATTACGAGGGCTATGGCAAGCCATCCTCTGTCTCCGAAGCCGTTATTGGACCATGTTCCGTGAAGGTATTCCATTACGAAGTAGAGTCCGCCAAGTCCTGCTATCATAGCACCGGTCAAAGTAGAATAATACTTATTCTTTGTTACGTTAATACCTGCTGCATCAGCTACTGCCGGGTCCTCACCAACAGAAATAAGATTAAGTCCTTTTCTTGTCTTTGTAAGGAACCATGTAACAATAACAGCTATTATAATAGAAAGATATGTCAAAAAGCCATATGAAAACAGAAGTTTTCCTACAAAAGGTATATTACGAAGGAATGTTGGAAGGAATGCTCCAAATCCTTCTGCTGTGTGTGCTACGGAGATCTGTCCAACACCACCTGCAAGCTTTGACAGTGATCCGCCAAAGAAGTTACCAAATCCAACACCAAAAGTAGTAAGCGCAAGACCAACAACATTCTGATTGGATCTAAGTGTTACAGTAAGGAAGCTGTACAAAAGACCGCCAAGGCAGCTCACTACAAGTGAAGAAACAAGAGCTATAAGTACTCCTACAAATGTTGAAGGATCCTGAACATTATTTTCATAAAGGAAGGCTCCCATAAGACCTGAAATACCGCCCATATACATGATACCTGGAATTCCAAGGTTAAGGTTACCGGATTTTTCTGTTAAGATTTCGCCTGTTGCACCGAACAAAAGAGGCACAGCCTGTCCGATCGCTGCAACTAAAAATGTAAGAAGAAGTGTCATGCTGCATCCTCCTCGCTCTTTTTAACTCTTACCTTATACTTGATGAAGAATTCGCATCCAATAAGGAAAAAGATGATAATACCTGTGATTATGTCTGATGCATTCTCGTTAAGCCCATACTGGGATGCGATCTGGATCGCGCCCTGCTGCATGAATACGAGAAATGCTGATACTAAAAGCATTCCAAGAGGATTAAGATTAGCCATCCACGCAACAATGATCGCTGTAAAGCCTCTGCCACCTGCAGTGGATGTAGAGATCGTGTGGCTTGCTCCGCTTACGATAACAGCGCCTGCAACGCCGCAGATTCCTGCAGAAATAAGCATAGTACGAACAACTACCTTCCTAACATTGATACCTGCATAGTTAGCTGTGTTATGACTTTCACCAACTACTGCTATCTCATAGCCATGCTTGGTATACTTCATGTATATAGTCATAACAAGAGTTACTACTACTACGATTATTATATTAAGAGTATAGTCAGATCCGAAGATTTTTGGAAACCAGCCGCCCTTATTTGCAGAATTAATGATACCTACAGAGTTGGATCCTGATGGATTCTCCCAGAATACGATAAGGAAGGTAATGATCTGCATAGCGACATAGTTGAGCATCAGTGTGAATAAAGACTCATTGGTATTGAAGTGAGCCTTGAAAAATGCAGGTAAAAATCCCCATATGATACCTGCACAGGCTGATGCTATAAGAATAAGAATGATCAAAAGTACAGGAGGAAGATTTCCTGCATAGATCATAAGTGCTGCTGCAGCAGCTCCTCCCATGAGAATCTGGCCTTCTGCTCCAAGGTTCCAGAATCTCATCTTGAATGCAGGCATAAGACCTACACCGATAAGAAGTAGTACTACAGTCTCTCTGACTGTAACCCAGATACGACGCTTAGACCCCACTGCACCGTCTATTATTCCCGAGTAAACATTTAAAGGATTCTCTCCTGTGATTCCTACGATAACAAATGCGCAAACGATAAGGGCAAGAAGTACCGCTGCAAGTCTTATGACCCATGCCTTCCATGTTGCGATAGAATCACGCTTTGAAAGGTGCAAAGACTTTCGTGATGTTTTTTTAGTTATTAAGTCCATTAAACTCCTGCCTTTCTGGCACCTGTCATGTACATACCGATTTCTTCCTTAGAAGTGAGTTTTGCATTAACAATGCAGCTGATCTTGCCTTCGCAAAGTACCAGTATTCTGTCACAAAGCTGAAGCAGTACGTCAAGGTCTTCACCAACGCACATAACAGCTACGCCCTTCTCTTTCTGCTCATTGAGAAGGTTATAAATTGTATAAGAAGATGTAATATCAAGTCCTCTTACAGGATAAGCAACCATGAGAACATCAGGATTGAGCGCGATCTCACGTCCTACAAGGATTTTCTGAACATTACCACCTGAAAGTCTTCTTACAGGTGTGTTAATGTCAGGAGTTGAAACCTCAAGCTTATCTACTATTTTCTTTGCAAGCTTACGAGGAGTCTTTCTGTCTGTGAAAAATCTGCTGTCACCTGATCTGTAGCTTCTGATCATCATGTTATCAGCAAGGTCCATTGAACCGACAAGTCCCATTCCAAGTCTGTCTTCAGGAACGAAGGAAAGGCTTATCTTAAGGTTCTGGATCTCTCTGACTGTTTTTTCAGAAAGCTTTTCAACATTATTGCTGTTAGGCGGATAATATAAGATCTCGCCACTGTCTATCTTTTGTATACCTGCTATGGATTCCAAAAGCTCTTTCTGACCATTGCCGGAGACACCTGCAATTCCAAGGATCTCACCACTTTTAGCCACAAAGGAAATGTCCTTGAGAATAGAAAGGCCTTCACTGTTTCTTACAGTTACGCCTCGCATCTCGATTCTCTTTTCAGGCTTTTTAGGATCGCTTCTCTGAATATTGAGTTCTACCTTCTCTCCTACCATAAGTTCTGTAAGAGATTCAACGGTAGCGTCCTTAGTCTCAACTACGCCTTCGCACTTTCCTTTACGAAGAACGGCAACTCTATCAGAGATCTCAAGAACTTCATTAAGCTTATGTGTGATTATGATGATAGACTTACCAAGGAGCTTCATCTTTTTAAGAACTGTAAAAAGACGCTCTGTCTCCTGAGGTGTAAGAACTGCAGTCGGCTCATCGAAGATAAGGATATCAGCACCTCTGTAAAGTACCTTGACGATCTCAACGATCTGCTTTTGTGATACAGACATATTGTAGATCTTCTCAGCAGGAGTAAGGTCAAAGCCATACTTGCTTACAAGGGCATCAATCTCCTGATTGATCTTCTTCATATCAAGCTTCATACCGCCATCAAGGCCCAGAATGATGTTCTGAGCTGCTGTCAGTATATCAATAAGCTTGAAATGCTGGTGGATCATACCGATTCCAAGATTAAAAGCATCTTTGGGGCCGTTGATGGAAACCTCTTTTCCATTGATAAGGATCTGACCCTCATCCGGATAATATATACCGGAAAGCATATTCATGAGGGTTGTCTTTCCGCTTCCATTTTCACCAAGAATAGAGAGAATCTCGCCCTTTTTAAGGGCGAGATCTACCTGATCATTGGCAACTACGCTACCAAAGCGTTTTGTAACACCTTTAAGTTCTATCGCATAATTTTCCATAATAATCTCATTTCTTATTTCTAAATAAATCGATTTACACGATTCCATGTAATTACTATACATGTGGACATCAGATTACTGAAAGTAATCTGATGTCTAGCAGATTAAATTTGCTTTGCAAATTTAATCTGCATTTGAGGTAATTCCGTCGATGATAATGTCGAATGCAGGTGCAGATGCAAGCTCTGACTCGTGGAAGTATCCATCTGATACATAATCAGCATACTTAGCGTAGTCTCCGCCTTCTGCAATTGCAGCTTCAAGGCTCTTACCACCAACTGTGAACTTGCTTGTGTCGAATACGTGAAGTGTTCCGTCTGCAAGAGCTTTCTCGATCTCAGCTACCTTCTCAGCTGTTCCCTCAGCTACTGCTGCATCGTTAAGAGCTGTGATCGCTACAGCGCCGTCATTGTAACCAGCTGTCCAGTCAGTAGGCATTGCCTCACCGTTAAGTACAGCCTGTACAGCGTATGTATAGTAAACACCCCAGCTGTTTGTTGCAGATGTAAGTGCACATGTAGGAGCTACTGTTGTCATATCTACGTTGTAACCTACACAAGGAACGCCTGCAGACTCACATGCTGTAGGAGCACCTGTTGTATCAGCGTGCTGGCTCATAAGTACGCAGCCATCAGCGATAAGCTGAGTTGCAACTTCACCTTCTGCTGTCATGTCAGCCCAGCTGTTTGTGTACTGAACTTCCATAGTTGCTGTAGGGCAAACAGATGTAACACCAAGATAGAAAGATGTGAAACCTGAAACAACTTCTGCATAAGGATAAGCACCAACATAACCTACCTTAGCAGCATCCTCTGTGATCTTGCCATCAGCGATCATCTCGTTTAACTTAAGACCTGCAACAACACCTGAAACATATCTTGCTTCGTAGATGTTATCAAAATAATTGTGGAAATTGGAAAGACCTGAAGAAGCTGCCTGATAACCTGTTGCATGGCAGAACTGAACTTCAGGATGCTCAGCAGCAACCTGCATGAGGTAAGACTCGTGACCAAAGCTTGTAGCAAATACTACGTTACATCCCTGATCAACCATATCTTCTGCAGCATCTGTACATGACTCATCTTCAGGAACAAGTGTCTTCTCGATAACCTGATCATCAGAGATTCCAAGAGCAGCCTGCATCTGGTCGATACCTTCCATGTGTGCAGCTGTGTATCCTTCGTTCTCATCACCGATGTAGATAACACCGATCTTGATGTCTGAAGCTGAGATAGCTTCGCCACCTTCTGTAGCGTTCTCAGTGTTATTAGCTGTAGTATTACCAGCATTCTGGTTAGCATCTCCATTTGATGATGAGCAGCCTGCAAGCATTGATACGCATGTAGCTGCTGCAAGAACAGTACTTAATACTTTCTTCTTCATAATAGTCTCCCTTTTCCGCACATAATAAATGTGCTTAGCAATGAATTAGTTCCTCCGCCCCTGATCGATCACAAAAATGAATTACTATAAATTCATAACTTTTGTGATGAATTTGCCCGTGTATTGTTTGTTATTATTAAGGCCAAATTTAAAAGGCAGTTCATATAATGAACTGCTATAATTAGGTGAGGTATTTATTACGATACCAATATAAAGTTATTGTCTTTCAATGTCAATGGATTTTTGAATGACTGTTCAAACAAATTTTCGAGACAGTTTTAGATTTTTTTTATTAATTTTGAACAGTAGTTCAAAACTTTTAAAAGAATGCTTATTTTACGGCACTTAAAAAGATCTTTGTACCTCTATTTTGAAGTACAAAGATCTTTTTTGGCTCTTCAGGAAAAGAACTCTTTCATAGGAGACGGGCCTGCTTCCATATTCTCCATATAGAGCTTTACGTCCTTTGGATTTCCTTTTCTTTCTATTCTGTGGCCTTCAAATATACGCTTGGATACAGAACCTGAGCCAAGTGCCAGGATGCTCTGGGTCTCTTCCATTGTGATTATGTTATAAAGACACATCTTATCACCAAGGCCGTACCCTGTATTTTCATAGTTACCGCTAATATTCTTCTGACGGTAGAGATAGTATGGGCTAAGGCCCATATTTCTTGCCCCCTCTTCTGCCACTTTCATCATGGAAGAAGTTGTATCCATGCCTGCAAGTCCGTGGTCAGCTACGTAGTCATAGAGTCTTGAAGCTCTTTTTATAGCAAGTGAATGAACTGTAAGTTCGTCGGGCTTTAGTTTCCCTATTTCATCCATTGTATACTGAACGTCTTCCAGCTCTTCCCCGGGAAGTCCAAGGATGATGTCCATGTTGATATGCTCAAAACCTGCTTCTCTTGCCATATAAAAAGCATCAATTGTCTGCTTAACGCTGTGGTGGCGGCCGATAAGCTCAAGGGTCTTATCTCTCATTGTCTGAGGATTTACAGAGATTCTGGTAACTCCGCCTTTTTTCATAGTAAGGAGCTTGTCCATAGTGATAGAGTCGGGCCTGCCTGATTCTATGGTGAACTCTCTAACTTTAGATATATCATAGGCACCTTTTATCCATCCTATAAGCTTTTCAAGCTGATAAGGCTCAAGAGTTGTAGGTGTACCGCCGCCTATATATACGCTGTCAAGGCGCTTATCTTTAAATAAGGGCGCGGTTTCATCTATCTCTTTTTTGACACAGTCAAGATATCTGTCGACCTGTCCCTTCCAAAGCCCTATTGGAGAAGACATGAATGAGCAATAAGCGCATCTTGTAGGACAGAAAGGAATATTAACGTAAAGACTGTATCCATTACCATCTGTTGTTCCTTCAAGAAGGCGATTTTCTCTATGAGCTATCTCGATACTAAGATCTGTCTTTTCATCAGAACAGATATAGGTCTTCTTCATATAGTCGCGAATCGCTTCGTCATCATCTCCTAGAAGAAGTCTGTGCATTGCGATCTTAACAGGTCTTATTCCTGTAAGAGTTCCCCATGGGAGGTCCTTGCCTGTCTCTTTATTAAGCATCTGATACAAAAGACGCTTAAGGACGTTCTTGGGAGAATCTGTCATATCCGCGCTGTCCGCTTCAGATTCCTTGATGCAGTTCATAGAAAGAGACTCTTTTTCGCCACTTTCTTTGATAAACTCAGCATCAATATGTCCCTCATCCCACTTTAGCAAAAGATCTATAGTGAGGATGACATCTGAATCTTCTGGAATCTCACGACTTCCTTTTACAAAAACAAGGACATCCTCCTCCGGATAAAAACTTTTGACCAGAGAATGGATGTCATAAAAGTATTTCTCTTTATCTGTATTAACGATAATCATAAAAACTCCGATTTGGTAATCTGATTTAATCCCTCACCTGATATAGGGATTATACTGTTTCTCATCACCAATAGTTGTACCCCCGCCGTGCCCGGGATATACGATCGTATCATCTGAAAGCTCAAAGAGTTTTTCCTTAACGGATCTGACAAGAGTTGAAGCACTTCCGCCCGGGAAATCTGTTCTTCCAACAGATCCTTCAAATAAAGTATCTCCGCTTATTAAAACCTTATCATCGTCAAAGCTGTAGCAGCAAGAACCCACTGTATGTCCGGGAGTTCCGATAAGCCTGCATTTAAGGCCTGCTGCTTCAATGATCTCGCCATCTCTTAACAATCTGTCCGGTTTTATTGTTATACTTTTCCCAATAAAATCGTAGGAAAGGTTTGCATCGGGATCCTGGCAAAGGTCATCTTCCTTTTCCCAGCACCAAACCTGCGCTCCTGAAAGCTTTCTAAGATCATCTGCTCCTGACATATGATCAAAATGACCATGTGTAAGAAGTATAAGTTCCACTTTCAGATTATTCTGAGTAAGCTTTTCATATAAAAGATCGCCCTTATCTGCGGGATCAAATACTATGCAGGGAATAGGGGCATCTGATTTAGTAGGTTCTTCTGGATCCGCAGCGTTAAAAACAAAATAGCAATTTGTCTGTACGGGTCCAAGGGTAACCATACCAACTTTAATATTTATATTCATCTAGTATACTCTGTTTTATATGATCTTATTCAATTTTGATAAGATCAGTTTCTTTGCGTTGATTTTCTCTATTCTGATTTGCTCTTTTTCAAAAAGCATATTGGAATATATTTTGTAAATTATATTTAAAAAGATATTCTTAGCCTGTGCTTCTTTCGATATCAATTACGCTATCGATCTGTCTAAGCTTATCTGTTACAGTTACAAGCTCTTCACGGCTTGATACCTGGAATGAAGTATCCATAGTAGCAAGGCCCTGTTTACTTGTTCTTGTATTAAGAGACAGAATGCTGATGTTGTTCTCTGTAAGAACTCTTGATACATCTGCAAGAAGGCCTCGTCTGTCGTTAGCAAATATCTTGATGTCGGCTGTGTATTTCTCAGAGCCGATGATTCCGTCGTTCTCCCAACGGGCTTCTATAAGTCTGCTCTTATCTTCTATTGTCATCTCTGCAACATTGACGCAGTCACGTCTGTGGATAGATACGCCTCTGCCTCTTGTTACAAATCCAACGATATCATCACCTGGAACAGGATTACAGCATCTTGAGAATCTTACTGCAACGTCATGCACACCTTTAACGATAATGGCATTGCCGCTTCCGTTGATCCTTGCAGGCGAATTTGAAATATTGGCAGCTGCAAGAACTTCTTCATCTGTAAGATTCTTCTTGTGATCCTTTTCGTAAAGCTCGCAGAGCTTGTTAACGATACCGCCTTCTTTGAGGGCGCCAAGACCTACTGCTGCAAGAACAGCATCCCAGTCATGGAAACCGTATTTATGAACTATGATATTGATATACTCATTCTTTGTAATATCAGAGATTTCAATACCTTTGGTTCTGCAATAATCAGCGATAAGCTCTTTACCGTGGTTAACATTCTCCTCTTTTTGCTGAGATCTGAACCACTGGTTGATCTTGTTCTTGGTGGATGTGGACTTGGCTATTGCAAGCCAGTCACGGGATGGTCCCTTGGAATTCTGTGATGTCAGGATCTCGATACGATCTCCATTCTGGATCACATAATCAATAGGAACCAGCTTACCATTGACCTTGGCACCGATCATCTTGTTGCCGACAGCTGAGTGAACGCTGTATGCAAAGTCGATAGGTGTAGAACCGTTCTGAAGGTTCTTAACATCACCCTGAGGGGTGAAGCAGTATACATCTTCTGAGAAAAGATTAAGGTCGCTCTTTAACAGATTCATGAACTCTCTGTTATCGCTCATGTCTCTTTGCCACTCAAGGATCTGACGAAGCCATACGAGCTTCTCTTCTTCCTGAGTCTCGATCTTCTTTCCATCAGAAGCTTCTTTGTATTTCCAGTGAGCAGCGATACCGTATTCAGCTGCTCTGTGCATATCGAAAGTTCTTATCTGAATCTCGAAGGGAGCGCCGTTAGGTCCGATCAGCGTTGTATGAAGTGACTGATACATGTTGACCTTGGGCATTGCTATATAATCTTTGAATCGTCCGGGAATAGGCTTGTACATCTCGTGGATGATACCAAGAGCTGCATAACAGTCCTTTACTGATTCAACGATGATCCTGACTGCGAACAGGTCATATATCTGATCAAGAGTCTTGCCCTGATTGTGCATCTTCTTGTAAATGCTGAAGAAGTGCTTAACTCGTCCGTTGACTTCGCCTTTAATGCCGGCTTCTTTGATCGCAACTTCAACGTCTTTGGCAATCTTTTCAACATAAGCTTCGCGCTCTTCTTTTTTCTCAGAAACCTTCTCCTTAAGATCTCTGTAGATCTCAGGCTTTAAGTATTTCAAAGAAAGATCATCAAGCTCAACCTTGATCTTACTGATACCAAGACGACCTGCGATAGGTGAATAGATATCAAGTGTCTCCTGAGCTATTCTGTGCTGCTTTTCAGGAGGCATATGTGTCAGGGTTCGCATGTTATGAAGTCTGTCGGCAAGTTTAATAAGGATTACTCGGATATCCTTTGCCATAGCAAGGAACATCTTTCTGAGGTTCTCAGCCTGCATTTCAAGCTGCTCAGCGGTCTTATCCTTATAGTCTGCAGGAAGCTGCAGGCTTTGCAGCTTGGTAACTCCGTCAACAAGAAGTGCTACGTCTGAGCCAAACTGTTCATCTATCTCATCTTTAGTAAGAATGGTATCTTCAACGACATCATGCAAAAGCCCGGCTGCAATAGTCTCCTTATCAAGCTCAAGATCAGCTAATATAATAGAAACACACAGCGGGTGAATAATGTAGGGCTCGCCGGATTTACGAAGCTGGTCTTTGTGGGCTTCGCGCGCAATATTATAAGCCTTCTCGATCATTGTGATATCATCTGACGGATGATACTTCTGCACTCTGGCGATCAGACCTTCATAGAGCTTTTCCGGTGGCTGAAACTCTTCAATTGATTCAATTTTCCCGTCATCAAATCTTTGTTCTAACATTTTCCCTCTTGCTTCAATCTATTAGTTTTTGTAGAAAATGTAACCTAATATGTTTAGAAATAAGGAGTTCATAAATGAACTCCTATAATTTCTATATCATTATTTATTATTTTCCTTCGTAAGTAACTGCAGAATCAAGTCTGTATCCTGCAATCTTAGCTCTTCCGTTAAGTCCTGCAAGTTCCATCATTACAAGAACACCTGCAACTTCTCCGCCAAGTGACTCAACAAGCTTGATCATAGCTTCTGTTGTTCCACCTGTAGCAATAAGATCATCAACGATGAGGACCTTCTGACCAGGCTTAATAGAATCCTTGTGCATCTCAAGTGTAGCCTTGCCATACTCAAGATCATAGTCGATCGAAACTGTCTCTGCAGGAAGCTTACCCTTCTTGCGGATAAGTACGAATGGTTTGTGGAGATTATATGCGATAGGAGTTCCGAAAATGAATCCTCTAGACTCTGCTCCTACTACTACATCAAAATCGAGATCTTTAACAAGATCCTGCATTGTATCGATGGCAAGCTTAAGTCCATCCGGATCCTGCATTACTGTAGTGATATCCCTGAACATGATTCCTTCTTCAGGGAAGTTAGGTATTGTACGTACATAGTCTTTTAATTCTTTCATTATTCCTCTTTTCCATAATCATTATATGATTATTATCTGATTAACTTTGTGAATCAGCTCACAATTTGTTCATTATAAAAACGTTATAGTAAAATAACAAAGCAGGAGTCAAAGCAATTTTTGTCTCCGGCGCCATACGTTGTTTTGGTGTAAAGTTTTTTTATACCAAACACTTTTATAACAATTCACTGATTAATTCAGACATATATTGTTAATTTTACCAAGAAAACGCCTGTAAAGCAAGATACCACGCATTTTTATCGACTTTCTTCTGGGTTCATATGCCACAATTGCTGTATTTATCAGTGTTTTGCATTCCAGTATATCAGTCAAAACGAAAATGCATCACGATCATATTTAATCAATACGAACGTGATGCACTCATTATTTATATCAAATCTTTTATTGATCTTTGTCCAAAGGATCGATCATCCGGTTAATCAATACATTCCCGGAGCTGGAGCTGGAGCAGCTGGTACAGGCTCTTTGATTGTTGCAACAGCAGCTTCTGTTGTAAGGAATGAAGAAGCAACTGATGTAGCATTCTGAAGAGCTGATCTTGTAACCTTAGCAGGATCAAGGATACCATCCTTAACCATGTCAACATACTCTTCCTTGTAAGCGTTGAAGCCGATTCCAACTTCAGACTCCTTAACCTTGTTAACGATAACTGATCCGTCAAGACCTGCATTTGCAGCGATGTGGAAAAGAGGAGCTTCGAGAGCCTTAAGAACGATCTTAGCACCTGTCTTCTCATCGCCTTCAAGACTTTCAAGAGTCTTTGCAGCTTCCTTGGAAGCGTGGATGTAAGCAGAACCACCACCGAAGATGATACCCTCTTCAACAGCTGCACGTGTAGCGTTAAGAGCATCTTCCATTCTGTACTTAGCTTCTTTCATCTCTGTCTCTGTAGCAGCACCTACGCGGATAACTGCAACACCGCCAGCGAGCTTGGCAAGTCTTTCCTGAAGCTTTTCTCTATCGAAATCAGATGTTGTATCTTCAATCTGCTTCTTGATCTGAGCAACTCTTGAATCGATGTCAGCCTTGTTGCCTTCGCCGTCAACGATTGTTGTCTTTTCCTTAGTAACCTTAACGCTCTTAGCACGTCCAAGGTCATCAAGTGTTGTATCCTTAAGCTCAAGGCCAAGGTCTGAAGAGATAACCTTACCACCTGTAAGGATTGCGATATCCTGAAGCATCTCTTTACGTCTGTCGCCATAGCCAGGAGCCTTAACAGCAACTACGTTGAATGTTCCACGGAGCTTGTTAACGATAAGTGTTGTAAGAGCTTCGCCGTCAACATCTTCAGCGATGATGAGGAGCTTCTGACCTGTCTTAACAACCTGCTCAAGAAGAGGAAGGATGTCATTGATGTTTGAGATCTTCTTATCTGTGATAAGGATTGCAGGCTCTTCAAGGCTTGCTTCCATCTTATCCATATCTGTTGCCATGTAAGCTGAGATATAACCTCTGTCGAATTCCATACCTTCAACAAGGTCAAGCTCTGTCTGCATTGTCTTGGACTCTTCGATTGTGATAACGCCGTCGTTAGAAACCTTTTCCATAGCGTCAGCGATCATCTTACCAACTTCATCATCACCTGATGAAACTGCTGCTACTCTTTCGATCTGCTCTTTGCCGCTAACCTTTGTAGCCATCTTCTTAACAGCTTCAACTGTAGCATCTGTAGCCTTCTTCATACCTTTACGAAGAACGATTGGGTTAGCACCTGCAGCGAGGTTCTTCATACCTTCGTTGATCATTGCCTGAGCAAGAACTGTAGCTGTTGTTGTACCGTCACCTGCTACATCGTTAGTCTTTGTAGCAACTTCCTTAACAAGCTGAGCACCCATGTTTTCATATGGATCTTCAAGCTCGATCTCTTTTGCGATTGTTACACCGTCGTTTGTGATTGTAGGAGCGCCGTAAGATTTATCAAGAACTACGTTTCTTCCCTTAGGTCCGATTGTTACACCTACTGTATCTGCAAGCTTGTTTACGCCTGCAACCATTGCCATACGGGCATCATCACCTGATTTAATTGTCTTTGCCATGATACATGACCTCCATATATTATTATTTAGATATATACTTTTGTGAAAAAATCTATAGAATTCATATTCACTATGAAATAACCTTAGCGAAATATCTTTTGACTAATGCGCCAATTATTCTACTACTGCAAGAATGTCATTCTGCTTAACGATGATGTATGTCTCTTCATCAAGCTTAACTTCTGTTCCAGCATATTTTGAATAGATAACTTTCTGTCCAACTTTAACTTCCATCTTGACTTCCTTGCCATCAACAACTCCGCCAGGACCAACAGCTATAATTTCAGCCTGCTGAGGTTTCTCTTTTTCCTTTCCGGGAAGAACGATTCCTGATGCTGTAGTCTCCTCTGCTTCAAGCTGCTTTAATACAACTCTGTCTCCAAGTGGTGTTAATTTCATGATAAAGCCTCCTTTATATACATATATAATTTGCGATTTATTAAAGATAACAAACATCCATGATGTCCGCTAACTTTTAGTCCAAAGATCAGGACCTTCGACGATAAAACCAAAACTTTAGTTTTATCATTTAGCCTGAATACTGGCTTTCTAGTTTATTAGCACTCATCTCCCCTGAGTGCTAACCACAAAATATATAATAATGTCGCAGATGTTTTGATGCAAATTGATTTATTGTAATTATAATTCATTATACCTCTATTTTTCTCTCATAATCTCTCGTTTACTCGTTTTTGCTTCTTGCACATGTCGCATCAAAAAAGAACACCCCCTCAAACGCGCTTTCTAAGCCACTTTGAGGAGGATGTCCCTTTTTTATTATCCTTTGTTTATTCTTTTTTTATTTTTGTCTAATTCAGCTATATCAAGGATCTTATCTGTTTTTGATTATCTTCACTATCTAACCAGATTATCCTTCGCACATATAACCGGTCAATACCTTGAGGATTCCTGAGGCTGGCAGTTAATAAACGATTTTCTTGTCTTTGAAAAATATATAAAATTCACGACAACAAAATCATTTATTAACTGTCAGCCTCAGGAATCCTCTGCGCATGCTTTTTTATTTGTGCGGTATGTCTTTACCGTTCATGTCGATAAAGTTCTCTTTAAGAGCGAGGGCCCAGTATCTTTCAGGGATATCAGGCCAGTGTGCTTCTCCTCTTTCCTGCTCGCACAGCTGGGTCGCTCTCATAAGTATAGTTTGGTTGAGATCGATTCCAGTTCGGATAGTGTGCATCGTTACTGCTGCCCATGCAGGTGCCATCTCCATGAGGCCTGATGAAGAAAACTCAGACAGTATCTCTTTTCTGTCATAATCAAGCTGATAGTATTCCTCTTCCCATCTGCCGCCTTCGTCATGAATTATGGCAAACTGGGTCTTTCCGCCAAAATTCCACGGAATGCCTATTGATCCGGGATTAACAGCTCTTTTATTTCTATAAGTATAGGTCTCCTGTTCATGATGATGACCGTGAATTATAAAATCAGACTTAAGCTGAGCTACGATACGTCTTGTTGTACGGCTCTTGCCCATCATGAATTCTCTTGAAGATGTCGGCGATCCGTGACACATTTCAAAAGATGGCATACCTTTTTGCTTCCACATGGAATAAATAGGAAGTGAGTCAAAAAAGTTAAAATCCTTATCCGTAAGATTCTTATATGTATAAAGAAGTGTCCCGCTTGCAGAACCTTTTTTCCAGCCTGTCTCTCCTCTTTTTTTGTAATCAAGAAGGTATTCCTCCCTGTTACCTCTTATGATCCAGACTTTGAAAAACTTCTGCATCATGTATATCATTTCCATAGTTTTTTGAGGATTGGGACAGTCGGTTACATAATCTCCAAGAAGGGCAAAATTGGTGATCCCTTTCTCGCAGGCTTTGTCAAAGCAGGCCTGAAGGGCGCTATGATTTGAATGTATGTCACTAAAAACAGCTATATCCATTCGTATCTCCGGAAGATGTTTTTCTTTGATTGTAACATATACTCCTTTATCTGCCCATCAGTTCTCTTCCACGAAATGCATATGAAGGATACAATGTATAACCATTCTCCAGCGTTTCTGTTGATATTTCATGAGACTTTGCACCAACAGCCTCAATATCTCCATCCGTGATGTCATATGTGAAAACGGTGTATGATTCATCTTCTTCGGGAACAACTACGTATATGAATTCTTTTCCATCTTCTTTGTGAACGTAATAATAATCTATAATAGTGGAGCAAGACTTAAACTTCTTTTTAATAGTTTCACTCTTGCCATCCAAAGTGAGAATAAGCGCTTTTTCTGGTATATATCCATCTTTGTACTCACCATCATCAACAAATTCCAGCTTGATCCCGTTCTCATCTGCTTTGCTGCTGCCATCATAAGCTGTATGATATGTCACATAATTACTTTCATCATCCGGAATAAACTTTTCACCGATCACATCTTCATATTCGTCATAACCTATAACAACATCTGAAGCTCCAAAGTTGTAAGAGGTAATCTCGTAAACATTAAATATAAAATGAATACCATCTTTTGCAAAATACCAGTTGTATGGGTATTCAGCCTTATCCGAATCTGAAGAATCCGACTCTTTTGGCTCGAATTTGTAATGAGAAAGCGCATCTTCGAGATTATAGAACTGATCCTCATCTTCCTCAATTGCGTGGAGTTCTTCTGCAAGAATTTCGTTGAGTTCATCTTCAGTGCAGGTTAAAACATCACCTATCTTCAGCTCTTCTCCGGTCTGAGTGTCATAGGTAAAACCATAACTATTTATATTACTGTGAGGTCCACCATAAAACTCATCTATGGTTGTTACTGTGCTGACCAGAGTATCGTCAACACGAATCACATTGACATTTTCGTAGTATGAATATGGTCCGCAGAAATAGTAGTCATTATCAACAGCATCTTCGTATGCTGATTTTGCAAGCTCTGTTGTCTCAAGTGTGATCTTTTCCTGCTCTTTGATCCTGGCTTCAGCATGCTTATTAATGGCTTCACAAAGCTCTTTATAATCGCTATCTTCATCCATCATCAAAACTGCATATTTTCCCTCAAAAAGCACCCCGTCTTCAAGGTTTTTCTCGGCATCTGAAGATTTCTTTTTGCCGTCATAAGTGTTTTGGACTTCTTTATAGGCAATCTTAAAGTCCCAGTCGAAATCATCGGATTTTTCCTGCAAATGCGGTGAACTGATCACATTGTCTCCTGCCGCATTGCTACTAAAACTGCAGCCACATGTGGCTAATGCTATAACTAATGATGCTCCCGTTAAAAATGTCTTTTTTTTCATAGCTCACATCTCCCCAAAATACTTTAATTCATATTTTGTTGTTAAATTACAATATGAGGTAGGTGTCAAAAGTTCCTTTTGACCCTTACGTCATTCTATTGTTTAGATACCACAGTTCTTCTTGGTTTTCAGAGGTACTTAGATGATCACTTATCTCTCTGCCGTTTTTATCATAGTAGATAATAGTTGCTTCGGGATAAGATTCTTCTATACTTATAAGGCCGCTAAAAAAGAGATTCTTATATGGGTAAAATCTGACAAAAGTATTATCAAATTGTTCTAATTCCATCACATATTTTTCACCATCTCTTGTTATCACTTCCTCTGTTTGCGTAAAGAAAACCTTATAATTGAGGGGCAGTGATCATATCTGTTGCAGGAAGTCTATTTTATCCATCCAGCTCTGATATAAGTTCTTCATAGGTCAATGACATATCTATCTGACCCAAAGTTACATTTTCGTATTCATCAATTTCTTCTGTTTCCAGAGTATCCTGTGTAGCTGCGAGTGAAGCTACACGAACTGCATAATCATCTTCGAATGAATATACATCAATCCTGAACCAACTACCTTCGACCTTTTTTATGATCAGTTCAGGCATGCCGTCTTCATCAAGATCCTGAAGTCCATAATTATACTCATAATCATCAAGATCACGAATATACGCTACCTGCGAATAAGCTTCCTTATACGAAGAATAGGAACCGTTACTGCCATATTTCAAAAGAAACGCCTTAAGATTATCCTCTGTAAGATCTCCATCAATGCCGTCGTTAATTGCATCGTCAAGACCGGTAAGCCAATTCGAATAATATCTTCCATTGGAATATGTAACAGTAATTGTCGGGCCTTCATTAGAATCGCCTACTACCAGAATATCCTTGATACCGTCAGCATTGAAATCAAAGAAGTATATATCATCAATTGATGTCATTTCATGCCCGCTATATGTTGTATAAATATATCCCTGCTGATTACCATGGGCTATAAGATATGCAGTTGTTCCATAGGTGTAAATGGTAGACTCACCATAGATTTCAGAATCAAATGTATATGAGTTGTCTGCTCCTTCTTCCCAATGAATGATATTGGAAATAACCTTTACATCATCGCCATCTTTGATAAATGTAAATGTTCTTGATTTGTTATAGTCATAAGCAGGGTCAAGAATTTCTACTGTGTATGTAGTATCGTTGACTATTCCTGACAACACTGAATATGTAGGATCACTAGCGTCCGTAACCTCATAAAAATAAGCATCACATTCCGGAATATATAGCCATGTAAGCGGAAATTTTGCATTGGAATAATCCGTTCCTGTATAGGTTAAGCAAAATTCCTCGAGTTTACTTTGTTCAACATAAACTATCATTCCCAGATACTCATCAACAGTCTTCCCGACTGTATCAAGATAGATGTTTTCTTTTTCATCATCAGCAGGAGTCCAGAGATTTTCTGATTCATAATAGACTACATCATCCCACGGAATCTCAGTGACATCTGCAAAGCCATAATCAATGAAAGCCTCATATTTAAGGTCACTAAACATATCCTCAAATTCAGAAAGTTCGGCCTGGCTTAATTCTCTGGCGGTATCACCTTGATTATTATCATCGTCTTTATTGCCATTATCGTTGTTGTCATCGTTTTTATTGTCTGTTTCTTCATTATCTTCTTCAGAATCCATGTCTTTTTCTTCATCAGAAGACTGAGACGATGTCTGTTTATCGCCTTTATCAAGCATTGTCATTTCATGTATCTCGCTAAATGAACTGCAGCCTGTCATAAGCATGGCTAATGAAACCCCCATTGCGATCAGATATTTCTTTTTCATAACTGTCCCTCTTTTCACCAATGATGTTCTTATAATTGTTCGTTTGAAATATTCAGGTGATCCCCTATATTCCTATTAACACAGCACAACGTTTTTTAATATGTCATCGATAATAGAATCAAAATCTTCTTCGGGTTCTTTGTAGCTGTTTTCTACAACATCGTTTATGATCGTTCCCTGTTCTGCATCACTTAGCACATACAGGATCTCATTTGCCCTGAGGTATCCCTTGTATATCTTTGCAAAATATGTATGGATCAGTTCTCTGTTTTCATCAGATAAATACTGTATTGCATCCCAATCATTTAACTTGATCCTGTTTCCTTTTTTATCAAAGACATAGGAAAATGGGTAGAGGCCGGTAAGGACTACGGCTTTGAATTCAAGTCCTGCAATGGCATCGAGAGATGCCACTACTACGCCGCCCTCATCTTTTATATAAACGCCTTCTCCATCTTCTTCAGGTACAACAGAAGAATAAGGTATATTATTAGTATCTAAAGCTTTTCTAAGCCAATACTGAATATAATATCTAAGTCCCTTGCTATCCTTCTCCGGATACAGGACTGCTATCTCAGAATAGTCGATGTCATAAACAGACACTATCTCTTTTATCGCATTTACTGTCTCTCTAACGATGTGATCTCTTTTAATTCCGGCCTGAACACTGATGTCAATATTCTCTACACATTCTTCAAATAGTTCGAAATAATCATCCCTATTAACTTCATGAGGCCATACTTTTACTGACATAATATATTTCCTTCCATCCAATAAAATTATTAAAACTAAGCAACTGGGTCGTTATTTAGAATTGTTAGATATTACAGACAACTACATCATAGAATAAAGACTTCTTAAATCTGTTATTTTATCCTGAAATGACAAATTTATGCGACGAATGACATTAGGGTCTTTAAATATAAAAAGGAAAAGCCGTTTAAATTCACTAAAGAGCCTTAAATCACGATCTAATTCTTTAGCAGAATTCTCTTTACAATAATATGCGCCCGTGGTATTATTCCTGTTGCTATACGAGTGTTAAATCCTTCCCACTCGCAAACTAACACTAAAGGAGAAAGATAATGAAGAAAAACCAGATTCTGTACATCGTACAGGCAGGCGTCATTGGCGCTTTGTATGTAGTATTAACCCTTTTTGCGCAGGGATTCAACCTTGCAAGTGGAGAAATCCAGTGTAGATTCTCAGAAGCTCTGACAATCCTCCCATTCTTTACACCAGCTGCAATTCCAGGAGTAACAATTGGATGTCTTTTGGCCAATATTTTAACTACAAGTCCACTTCCTGATGTTATATTCGGAACACTTGCAACATTCATTGGATGTATTGGAACGTATATGCTCAGAAAACATAGAATTCTTTGCTCTCTTCCACCTGTAATAAGTAATGTACTTATCATTCCGTTTGTTCTTAAATTTGCTTACGGTTCAACTCATATTCTTCCATTTATAATGCTTACAGTTGGAGCCGGCGAAGTTATTACATGTGTTATCTTTGGTGAGATCCTGCTCAATGCTCTTTACCCGGTAAGAGGAATGTTGTTTGCAGACGATCACGTTGCTAAGAAGATCTAAAAGATATATTGTTGGATATAATTGAAGGATAAATTTGAACGGCCCCGCGAAAAACATAGACGAAAGTTCTGATACAACAGATTATACAAACCAGATCCAGACAGAGATTGCTGAAATTGTTTCTACTTCAACTTCTCTTAACGATGAGCTTCTCTCAGTTTGTGAGCTCTTCGATAAATACCAGGAGATGCGCATTAACGCAGACGATGGAACACAGGCTGCCATGAACGAAATTCCGTATAAGAAGCTAAAGAAATGATGACATCATAACTGAATATTGCATAAGCACGTAAAAAATCCCGATACCACGTCAATACCGGTATCGGGTTTTTTAGTCACTCCTGTATATTGGTAACAGCACCTGGATTAGCTGCTATAAAGTCAGCTATAGAAGTAATAAACCTTTCGCCATATTTTTCATATTTTGCAGTTCCGACACCTGATACATTCAGCATGGATGCCTTGTTCCCTGGCATCTTGATGCACATATCAACAAGGGTCTTATCACTAAAGATGATATATGGCGGCATTCCTTCTTCTCTTGCAATCGTAAGGCGGAGCTGCCTTAGAGATTCAAAGAGTTCAAAGCCTGCTTTTGTAAGAGAATCAGTGCTTCTGCGACTATCTTTCTTACTGCTTCCATGCTTACCGATATTTTTACTTCCATAGCTCTTTTTCCTGGACTCAGGCTCTTTTTCCTTATAGGTCTTGACCAGGATATGGGTATCGGGGTTCTTAAGGGGCTCGATGTTGCCCATGCGGATGACGCTGTACTTGTCCGCGGTCTGGATGAGGTAGCCGTCTTGTATCAGCTGGCTTATCAAGGTCCGAAGCTCTGCTTCCTTGCGGTCTTTGAGCACTCCGTAGGTCTTGTACTCGTTGGTCCTTAGCTCTTTTAACCTGGCTCTGTTAGCTCCAAGGAGGGTGCCTAGGATTATGTTAAGGCCGTATCTTCCTCTGCTCTCCCAGACGCAGTTGATGACACTTTTTGCTTCCATCGTCATGTCAATCTCGGTGTATTCTCTATGGCAATTGCCACAGGCATCGCAGGGCGCGGTTCTTTTTTCACCAAAGTATTCAAGGATATAGTTGCGCAGGCACCCTGACGTGCGGCAGTATCCTTCCATGACCTGGAGTCTTCTTGCGTCGCGCTGTCTTATAAGCTCGGCGTCGTCCTCAGGGATGTCGGTGAAATCCTTATGGTCTAAGAGGAACTTACCTATCATTACGTCCTGGGGTGAAAAAAGAAGTATGCATCTTGACGGTTCGCCGTCTCTTCCGGCGCGACCTGCTTCCTGATAGTAATTCTCCATGCTCTGGGGCATGTTGTAGTGGATGACGAATCTTACGTTGGACTTGTCTATGCCCATTCCAAAGGCGTTGGTGGCAATGATCACAGGGGACCTGTCGTAGATGAAATCATCCTGGCTTACTTTCCTGTCTTCATTTGCCATTCCGGCATGATATCTTGCTACTGATACGCCTTGGTTTAGGAGCTTATCATATAACTCATCCACGTTTTTTCTTGTGGCACAGTAGATTATTCCGCTGTCATTTGGGTGCTTCCCTATGTAGTCAAGGACATAGTCGCTCTTTTTCCTAGTATTTACTACGTCAAAATAGAGGTTCTCTCTATCATATCCTGTTATAACTACTTTGGGATCCTTAAGTTTTAGGATGCAGGATATGTCTGTCTTAACTTCTGTTGTGGCTGTTGCGGTAAAGGCGCTTACTATTGGTCTATGCTTTAGGCTATCGATGAAATCTACGATCTTTAGATAGCTCGGTCTAAAGTCCTGTCCCCACTGGGAGATGCAGTGCGCCTCGTCTACGGTTATCATTGAGATCTCTGTCTTACTAGCAAAGCTTGTAAAGTCGTAGCTTTCAAGGCGCTCCGGGGCAACGTAGAGGATCTTGTAGGTGCCTTCCCGGGCTCTTTCATATACTTTTGAAATCTGTGATTCTGTGAGGGATGAGTTGATATATCCTGCGTGTATTCCTGCTTCGTTAAGCGCTCCTACCTGGTCCTGCATGAGGGATATCAGCGGGGATATTACTATTGTGATGCCAGGCAGGAGCATGGCCGGCACCTGGTAGCATATTGACTTGCCTGCTCCTGTTGGCATGATGGCAAGGACGTCCCTGCCCTTTATTATCGACTCTATTATTTCTTCCTGTCCTGGTTTGAAGGAGTCGTATCCGAAATATTCTTTTAGTACTTCGCTTGCGTTCATTTTTTGTCCTGTTATTTGTTGCAATAAATTTGGCTGATATGTTAAAGCCATAAAATATCCCGCGATGAATTACGTCGCCGCGGGATATCTACTCTTTGGTTATAGAATTGTCACACCTGGTCATCTCTATTTCATCTTAAATCATACTGGGCTTTTACTTAACTATTGCCTCAACTTATAAGTCGTCACCATAGTTCTTATCAATAAGCTCTCTTATAAGTTTCTTTTGATACTCAGGATCTTTGACAGTCCTTTTAAGTTCATCAAATCTTCCTTGATTTATCAAGATGTCATTAAGCTGATTGACAATATCTACACCTTCTTTTTTGCCTTCTATCTTTCCTTCTGCCTTGCCTTCTTCCTTAAAAAGTTCCATAACTTCGGTCTCATTGTATTCTGTATCAAGCATACCCTGTACCTCCTGTTTATGAAGCATTAGAAAACTACGAATAGTAAAGTCATGTGGCATCTTGTTAAGTGCCATGGATACAGCATCCTCAAGTTTATGATCATCTTTTTGATTATCCCTGATCTCACTTATAAACCAGGAATACTCAGAAAGCGGCTTACATGCATCCATGAGGCCTTGATTCTTGCCATAATTGACATTTATCATGCGGACTTTAACTTCAACATCAGCCTGTTTTCTAACAGATTCTTCAAATGCATCGCTGAGTTTAAGAACAGACTCATCTTCCATCTCATCACTGCCGTTGTAAAATACTACCAGTTTTGGGACCGGAAGCTTTATCAGCGTTTTACCGTATTTGTTGAGCTTATTCTCTGATAAATATCCTGCATAGAGATCACCAACATACTGAAGAAGCCTAAGGGGCATATTCGGATTGAATGTTGACTGATGCTCATACACACTCATTATATCTGCGATCATAAAAGACGTATCATTACGCATTCCCAGATATAGCACATCCTTAATCGTATTAAACTCAATAACTGTTGGATCTGTATAATCCGAGCCATTCACCGCATTGTACAGGCTAAGCGTCCATTCCTTGTTTTCTTCACGACCAAAAATAAAGTTAAACAGCCTGTCCTTATATTGGCTATTAATATTAGTCATTAACTTCTCTCCCTTTATTATATTTTTTCACAAATCCTCTTTCAAGCTTATTTACAGGAATTCCGGTATATTTTAAAAGTTGAAAATACGATTTCCCGGAGGTCTCAGACAACGTTTATTCTGAAGATGTGACAACAGGAGTGTCACCAAGAAATCGATTGCTCCGGACGGAGCAGATTTTTAACTTGCGTCCATAACAATAGCATATAAAGTTGCATCTGTAAATAGTGTTTTTTACTACAAAAATCCCATAGCGAGCCACAATAGATCGCTATGGGATTAATAAACGAAATCACTTTACGCAGAATTATTTCATCATATTCTCAACAACAACTTCAAGATCAAGGCCGTTAATATCCTTACCTGCTACAGAAAGTGAATGAGTAGCGCCTTCTGCTTCATCATACCAGTTAACTACATGAACTGCGAACACATCATCTATGAATTCTGTATCTTCCGAAGCTTCCGAATAAGCAAGATACTGGGCATCGTGACCACCAAGAGTTTCTTTTTCATCACTATCCCACTCATAGTACATGCACTACTACAGGGCTTTTTTATCAGCTAACTGTTAACTGGCTTTCTCCTTTAAAGGTTTCTCTTCACCTTTTTTATCAAGCCAGTTCTTACCATCAGTAAATCTTGCAACTATGAAGCTTACCACATAGTCTCCTGCTGCATTGACCATTGTTGCAGGCGGGTCTATGAGGTTACCAAGCGCAAGTGCTATAGGATATGCGATCGCCATCTGATTCGGGAAGAACATCGTTACAAGAACAAGTTCGCCAACTCCGCCTCCTCCGGGGATTCCAGACATTGCAACGGATGAAAATACAGCGATTATGATAGCAAGTACTGCTTTTCCTCCTGTAAAATCCATGCCGAATATTCCAAAGAGGAATGCGACCTTAAGGATAGCTGACATAGATGAGCCGTCCATATGCATCGTTGCGCCCATAGGAAGGACTATATCTGTTACATCCTTGGGAACACCTGAATCCTGAGCAACTTCCATGTTGGTAGGGATCGTTGCTACAGATGAGCATGTACCAAAAGCTGTAACTGCAGGTCTGAAAAGGTGTGAGAACATAACTGATATACCCTTTTGACCGCCTCCAAACCATGCATAAAGCGGGAATGAAACAAACATGTATACGAAACAAAATACATAATAAGTAATAAGTGCTCTTGAATAATCGCCGATAAGGTCTGGTCCGTATGTTGCAACGAGACTTGCAAAGAAGCCAAAGAAACCAATCGGTGCATAGTAAGTTATCAGCTTAACTATTCTCATGATAACTTCTGTCATATTGGAAAAGAACTTTCCGACTATTGATTCTGATCCGCCGGCTCCCTGAATACCGAATCCCGTGAATACAGATGCAACGATCAAAGGAAGCATTGCTCTTCTGGAGAAAAGAGCTGAGAAGTCTTCTACAGTAAAGAAATTTATTATCATCTGCGGAATAGAGATTGTCTCTCCTATCTCGCCTTCTGTAAGATCATAGGTATGTGTAACAGGGGGAATTATCATCATAACGATATAAAAAAGGATTGCTGCAATAAGACCTGTTACAAGGAATGTTCCAATAGTTGTGCCAAGGATCTTGCCGGCTCTCTTGGGACTCTTCATATTGCCGATGGCACTTGAAATTGAGAAAAAGACCATAGGAACAACAACGCAGAACATCAGGTTAATAAAGAGCTTACCAAGAGGTTCAAGAACCGTTGCACCTGCAGATATAGTACTTCCATCTTCTGCTGTGACAACAGGCCATATCCATCCCACAATACATCCTGCAACAATAGCTACGAGCATCGCTATTATAAAGCCATAACTCTTCAAAAAGTTTTTTCTTACCATAGTGCCTCCTCTCCTGAACCCTTCGCAACGAATTTAGCACATGTATTATTTCAGGCTTCGTGTATTCCTGATGATGGAAGTTAATAAATGATTTCAGGGTCATGAAAATTATATAAAATTCACCGACATAGAAATACATCCATGTATTTCTAAACATGTCTAGTTACGTCCTGTAACTAGGCATGATATCTGGAATAATATATTCTGGGATTCATAAACTCGCTTCGCTCAGACAGATGAATCCCAAACAGAATATATTATTCCATCTATCAAGCTCTTGAATTTAATATAATTTTCAAAGACCCCAAAATCATTTATTAACTTCCATCATCAGGAATATTTAAGGTATGAGAATGATTTACATGTGCAAAGTTTAAGTTAATAAGAAAACGCATTGAGAGTCTTTCGACGCCTCAATGCGTTGCTCTTTTATATTATCTCATTGTAAAAATGCTCCGTCAATTATATTACATTCACAATCGCACGTTTTACCAAATAAATGCAAATAATATTTCTGATCACGACGTAATAATATTTATATCATTAGTATATTGTTAAGTAATATGCGAATCTGACAGATATTGATTATTCTGCTATATCGCTATCTGACTTTTTATGCCAATTAATCACCTTGAATATGCGCTCATGTCTGTGTTCCACTTATCAGCGCCTATTACGGACTGGGCGAATGCTACTGCGTTATCTGCTCCGCCCGCGTTCATGTCTCTAAAATATGCATAGGCAACCTTCTTGTTGCCGCTTGAATCAATTATTCCGAAGTAAAGATTTTGTGCTATCTCAACGCTGCTTTCTTCTAGATTTTTTATAAATATACCTTTTATATACTGGTTTCTGATAACTCTGTTATAGGCATAGATGATGCCCGCAGCCTGCATGTTCTGATCACCATATACCGCAGAACTATAGCCACACTCGGTAAGATATATTGGCCTTACCTGTCCTTTATTATTAAGGAAATCCGACTGACACAGATAGTCTGTCAGAACTTCAATGTTCTCCATTGTCAGCATATCTGTTGCTGCGTTGTGACTTATAAGCGAACCATAATATGCTGTCATTGGGGTCCAGAAAGGAGTCCAGTACAAAGGAGTATTGTACGGATGCTGGGCAACGCCCCAGTTTATGTTGCCCTCGGACTTGATATAGGCATTAACATTATCAAGAACGTCTCTTCCATCATAGAAAGTAGGATCAGAAGTCCTGTCTCTGTCCCACATCTGATCTATACATAAGCAGACATTCGCATTTTTATTTTCGCTCATTATTGCGTTATAGCAGATCCTGAGGCTGTCCGCATAGATCCTTGAATAAGATGCAACATCAGTATATGGCAGATAGTTCCATGAAAGATATGCATTAACCTCATTTCCTATAACCCAGTTATCTATCTGGCCGTGACCGGTGCTGCCATTATAGCGGTTACTGATATAAGACATAAGGGCTTCAAGCTTTTCAAGACCTCTTGAATCCGCTGTATTGAGCATATAATAAGGGCATGAACCGCCGCCATCTCTTGCAGTAGGGTATACAAACTCAGCATCCTTGTATCCGTTAAGTACGACCATGGTTACTGCAATTCCCAGATTGTTATATTTTTGCATAAGCTGGTCATAGCCTGAGAAATTGCCTGTTATAGACCAGGTCTTACCATTGTAAGTCCAGTTACCGCTTGAAGATTCGCCAATGCTAAACTGGTGAATATTGAAATTGTAAGCAGTCTGCCCTACATTAAGACCTCCCAGCTCATTACCCCAGATTCCTTTTTTGTTGGATTCATTTTTTCTTGAAGAGGTATTAGTAGCCAGAGCTTCCGGATTTGTAATGTAGTGTGCATTACTTAACACCGTATAATTACCGCCATTTAGTGTTGCGACTACGAACTTGTCATACAGATGGCAACTGGTCGTCCCCTTACCAAGCCCAAAAGAAAATGTCGCACTTGTTCCTGCCGCCGCACTAGCAACAGGAGATCCCGTCGGCGAACTTTCATACATCTTAAGGGCAAAAAGATAATAGACTCCGTCATCACTAGATGGCACTGAAGAAGCCTGCGCTTTAACAACAACATTACTACCCTCGATCCGGGCTGATGTAATAGCAACGCCTCCTGCTGCCCTTGAGGGAATCCTTGCAGGAACCACAAGCACAAAGGCCATTACCATTACGAGCATTACCGCTGAAACTCTTTTTCCAAAATTCATAATATAATCCTCATCTCGTAGCTCAAAAGCACCAAGCTAATATAGCCCTTTTGAGCCCGTGTTATATACAAAAATCTGCATCTGTTAAACAACTATTTGTATATCGGAGGATTATCATATTTAGATAATAAAGTAGATTATTTCTTCCTGTTGATAATGTAGATTCCCAGACTTACAAGTACGAGGGCTATGAGCGTATAGATACTAAGAGCCTCGGCCCCTTCATGTAGGAATATGGCCGATAGGATAACTCCCATCACAGGATTTACAAATCCCAGAACTGTGACAGTGCTGACCGGGTTGTACTTAAGAAGCACTCCCCAAAGCGTGTATGCACCTGCAGAAATAAATGCCATGTATATAAGAAGTGGGATGCTTCCTGATGATACGATAGTCAGATGCCCTCCCATAGCCTTACCTACTATGCTCATAACGATTCCACCAAGGAAGAACTGGTAGCCTGACAGGGTCACAGGATTTTCTTTCCCGGAAAAGAGCTTTATAAAGCATCCAGCTATCGCACTTGCAAAGGCCGCCAGAAGCATAGCGCCTTCGCCCTGGACAGAGAATCCCCCTTCAAGAAACGATGCACTTCCCCCTGTAACGCAGAGGAAAACGCCTGCAAATCCGATGATCATACCGGCCGCTTTACGAATTGTAAGATTTTCAAATCTGAAGATATATACTGCAAGAAGTATACTAAAAAAGCTTCCAGCCGCATTGATGATTGATCCTCTTACACCTGAAGTAAAGGCAAGTGCCATATAGAAAAAGATGTACTGGATTATCGTCTGAAAGCATGCAAGAACCAGG
Source organism: Butyrivibrio fibrisolvens (assembly GCF_037113525.1). Lineage (NCBI taxonomy): Bacteria > Bacillati > Bacillota > Clostridia > Lachnospirales > Lachnospiraceae > Butyrivibrio > Butyrivibrio fibrisolvens. Next base: position 2,642,363 of record NZ_CP146963.1, read on the forward strand.
ATGTATTTAACAGATTCCTTTTTGGGCAAAAGAAACTTCTTCTGAAGAATGCTTCCAAAGATAATGACCATTATTCCTGCAATTATGAATCTGTTACCTGCAAAAAGGATTCTAGAAGGTGTATCTCCTGCCGAGATATCGAAAAGCTCGTATCCTATTTTTATGGCAGGCGAAGCACTTCCCCACAAGGTGCAACAAAAGATCGCCGTGATTACAACAATTGGAAGTCGGGTCCAGATAATTTTTGATTGTGATGAGGTAGCTGAGTTTGAATTCATTTCGGTCTCCATTTCGAGTGTTTTATAGTAAAGACGATCCTTATATTATAAAAAACATAAGAACCGCCTCTAAAGCGAATGAAAGCGCTTACAGCTATCATAACACAATTATCAATTCAGTTACTATAAAAACTCTTTAATGTCACATAACATTACTCATCTGAACAGGCCACTCGAAAAGCCGCCTCCATGGTAACAGGGTGAATATTTGTATAATCAAACTCATATGTTTTCTCCCCATCAGGCCATGCGAATGTCTCTCGTGCGCTCATGCGCCTGCTCTGATGAGTATGAAGCATTTTATCAAAAAGGACCCATAAGCTGAAAGTATCATCAGCCCCGTGCTCTTTTCCAAAGTCTTCTAAAATATCATATTTTTTCTTTACAGATATTCCGACGCCTTCTAGCTGGTGCTGGTTCAGATATTCTGCCATCTCTTCAAACATACTAAATGGCGTGTCAAAAAAATTCTCCAGATACTTTAAGCTGCGCGTAAACATCTGGGAGTTATAAAAAAGCTCAACCGCATCACACACCCTGTGAAGTCTGGCTATCTCTTCATAAGTGATCCACTTGGTGGCAAAAATCTCATAAGGCTGTCTGGAACTGTAGATAAGCTCATACTCATGTCTGTGATCATACATATCAGTTCCTTTTAAAACCTTTAAAAATCCAAGCTGCAGCTGATCTGCGTACAATGGATATATATCATTAAAAGACTTCTTGAAACGCTCATAATCTTCATAAGGAAGCCCTGCAATTAGGTCTGTATGAAGATTTATATTGTAGGCACTGCGGAGTCTTTGGACATTAGAGAATATCTTAGCATTGTCTGCTGTCCTGTGTATTGCCTCCATTGCCGGCAGATGAGTTGTCTGAATGCCTATCTCAAGCTGCACAAGCCCAGGGCGAAGTGTTGATAGAAGCTCAATTTCTTTTTCCGTAAGAAGATCTGCTCCAATCTCAAAATGAAAATTGGTCACGCCGTTATCATTTTCTTTAATAAAGGTCCAGATCTCTATAGACCTTTTTGAAGAACTGTTAAACGTACGATCAATAAACTTAACCTGCTTTACCTTCTGATCCAGGAAGTATTTAAGCTCCTTCTTTACGATATCCATGCTGCGGTACCTGACTTTTTTCTCCAAAGAAGAAAGACAGTAGCTGCAGCGGAAAGGGCATCCTCTGCTGGATTCGTAATAGATAATGCGATTTTCAAAAGGCTCTAATCTGTTATACAAAAAAGGAATCTGGTCCATATCAAGAATCGACTTTGGCCCCGGCTCTTTTATGATGACTTCAGAATCTTTGTATGCAATTCCCTCTTCTTTGTATGCAATTCCCTCCATTTCACGAAAAGGCAAGTCTTCCCCTTTCTGAATACAGGTAGCAATCTTTCGGAAATTCTTTTCCCCCTCTCCCAGCATTACAAGCTCGCACCAGTTAAGATATGTCTCCGGATCATTGGTAGCTTCCGGCCCGCCTGCAAGAAGGCGAATCTGCGGCGCAATGTTATGAATATCTTCGATAAGCTGCTTCATAAATTCCGCGTTCCAGATATAAACAGAGAAGCCGATAACTTCAGGTTTTCTCATAAGAATGCCACGAAGGACATCCTCATAACGGTCATTTATTGTAAATTCAGCGATCGACACATTGCCGCTAACTTCATTGGCATAGGCAGCAAGGGAATATACCGCTGGATTTGAATGTATGTATTTGGCATTTAAGGCTACTAATAGGATTTGGTCTTTGGACATTTATATAGTCTCCGGGATTTTGATCGTTTTCTAAACTCTTTTATTTTAACTAAAGATACGCACAAATAGAATATCATATGCGTAATATCTTTTTTTCAAAAAATCTTTTCTAAAAAAAGAGCCATGCACCACCTTGGCAATGCCTGACTCCCAGCTTCAGTACAACTCTGCATTTATATAACTTTTAAATGCGCGCGATCTGCAATCATTTTATTATCGTTTCCAGATTGCGCATGATACCTGCTGCAATATCCGGCTTGTTCATTGAATAAACATGAATATGACCAACCCCATTGCAGATCAGATCTATTATCTGGTCGCAGGCATATATTATTCCGGCTTCCTTCATCTTCTGAGGATCATCAGCAAATCTGTCTACCATGCTCTTCATCTTCTGGGGTATCGTTGATCCAGAGAGTGCCACGCTCCTTGAAACCTGCTTAGCATTAGTTATCGGCATGATTCCAGGAACTATCGTGACATTTATGCCCTTTTCCCTAATTCTATACAGAAACTGATAAAGAATTGCGTTGTCAAAAAACATCTGAGTTGTAAGGAAGTCACATCCGGCATCAACCTTCTCTTTGAGATGCCCTATATCAACCGACTGCCTCTCGCACTCAACATGCCCCTCCGGATAACAGGCTCCGCCAATACAGAAATTCTCATCCATAGACTTAATGTCATAGATAAGCTCTGTAGCATGGTGATAATCATCACATATCCTGCCTTCTTTAGGAATATCGCCCCTAAGAGCCATGATATTCTCAATTCCTCTTTCCTTGTAGGAAGCGATCATGCTCTTAACATGCTCCCTGGTAGACGAAACACATGTCAGATGGGCCAGAACATTTACTCCATACTTATCCTGAAGATTCGCTGCAATGTTTACTGTATTCTTACTCGTTCCACCACCAGCGCCATAGGTTACACTCATAAAATCAGGCTTAAGCGCAGCAATTTCTGCAGAAGCCTTTTCAACTGCCTCATATCCTGCATCTGTCTTGGGTGGAAAAACTTCGAACGATAGGGTGATCTCTTTTTCATTAAAGATATCTATGATCTTCATAGCATTACCCACCTTTTAAAAATATAACCTTATGTCACTAGTGTCACGAGTAACTAATAATTCAAATATACGGTTTTCACGATGCCAATTCGGGTTGAAAAGATTTTCGAGCTTACTACTAATAATGATACTACAAAAATAGTATATTCACATCTATCCGACATCTTATTGTCGTTATACAAGCCATTACAACGCAGGATATAAAACTGATAGAACAGGCGGAAGATTCATGTATTCGCCCTTGATTCTGAATGACCCATCCTCTTTTTTATCAAGAAAAAAAGATATATCACCGCCAAGTACTGTCTCTACTATTTCTTTTGAAAGATCAGTCAGCTCACAGATTTCATCTATAAACGCCCTCTTTTTCTCATCTTTTGAGGTGATATCATATATCGCAAACAGTACCGTGAGCGTCAGCTTATCAGACAACTTCTTCATAAGACCGCTAATCTTCTTAATGCTATTCTCATCATACAGTTTCTGATCATCTGAGAAAAAGACGTTACCACGCCTCATGGTCGTTACTATCTGTGGAATAGCTATACTGGAAAGCCCCCATTCATTACAGACCGCATGCTCTATAGTTTCATCCATTCCAAATTCAGGATAACCGGATTCTTCTTTTCTTGACTCCATTACAAGAACTATAGCATGAAGCGCCTTGACTATCTTCATGACCTTGCTATACTCTGTTCCAGTCTCTGCGCTTTGAATCTGATCATTGATAGTAAGCAGAATGTCATCATCGTTAGCCCCAGGCTCAACACCCATAAGTTTATCAATTGAAACATTAAAGAAAGCTGCAATATCAGGCAAAAGCTGAATATCCGGCATACACTGCCCCGACTCCCATTTACTTACAGCCTGATTAGTAATGCCAAGCTTTTGAGCAAGCTGCTCCTGTGTAATACCTTTATTTTTTCGTAAAAATAATATCTGATCACCAATGTTCATCTGTCATCACCTTTCTGCACAAAGCTACAAAGCAGTATTCGTTAGATAAAACTAATAACGAAATATCTTATAGCTATAACGTTATCTGCAAATAGCCACGCATAACTAAATAGCGAAAATGCAAGGCCTCCTTTATTCAACCGGTTGATACAGTTATTATAATGACTCATGACAGATGAAAACAATAACGCATTAGTTTACAACATTTAAAAATCGTCCAACCAGTAGTTGGACGATACAATCTAATCTGCACAATGTACGCTTATATATTTAACACCCAAATATCCATCACTGTGACACGAAACCAGCTCTTCTGTTTCAGCACTGTCGTATATATCTTTACTAACCCTGCATTTATATATTGATCCATCCTGCAATTCGACAGTAACATAATATGATGTAGTTTTACCGGACGAATATGATCTTGAAACATATTCACAAGGAAAATGTCCTACAAAAGAACTCGTTCCATAAAAGAAACTACTTACTATATTAAAAGTAAGCATTGCAACAAAAAACATATAACAAAACTTCTGATTCTTATTGTTAACATCATGAAATCTGATAAAAACTATAAGTAAAAGGAAAGCAGCTACAATTATATAAATAATAGCTATCATTAAACCACCCTTAGCAATTTTAGTAATTCCTGATGTAAACATAAGGATTAAAAATGATACATCTAATATCAAAAACGGAAGACCAAACATGTTAAATCGAGAGTCGTCTTCGGTATGCTTTTTATCGATATATTTAACATCGTTCTTGAAAATCAATGAATACACAAATAGTGGTAATGATGATAATCCCAGTGCCAATATAAATGGCTTAGATAAACCCTTTTGTCTTGCAATAATTATACATACCACAACATATAAAGCCGTGAGCAAAGAAAGAATTATTCCGATCCTATATATGATTTTTCTCTTAGAAAGAGAAGTATCCGCAACAGGTAAACCATCTTCAGATAAGTCTTTTATTTCTTTTTCTTCACTTATATCATCATCTTCTTCCTCTAAATCCACTTCCTCTATTCTCATGGAATCTAATAGTCGATTTTTGAACACATCTTTTCTTTCTTCATCTAACTCGATATAGTTTTTGACATCTGAATCTCTTGTATAGAAAACTGCTACCAGTCTTTGATATTCACAATTATATAAAAATGCATATATAAGAAGACAAAATAAAAATGTATATAACAAAAAAAATTTATACTCCGTCTGAAAAAAGGTATCTGCAGACTCCACCAGATATAATCCCAAAATCAAAAACATCATAAACAGAATAATTTTTATCAATTTAATAAAAATACCCTGTCGTCTAACTATATCTACTGTATCTTCATATTCATACAGATCAAATCTCAGCTTAAGTAAGCAACCATTTGAAATAGTCATAATTCTCTTATTACTATATTCTGTTGCAGATATATCAACATCCATCAATTTTGGGAAAAGAGGCATTTTGGTCTTAACCCCTTCAAGCCCATACTTGTATTTTCCATTATTGATTTTTACCTTAGAATCATTTTTATAAACCATATCTATTCCTCATTGCTCTTTTACCTTGAAATGCTTTTGCATTTCACAAATCAGTTCATTATAAACAGCTCGATTCCTGAATACTATTTTATATTTAGATTTTTCAGTATGGATCAAGATAATCATTTTTGAATTACGAAATTGATTTGTAGCTGCATATCCATAATCTACTTTTGCATAATCAATAGCATTATAATTAATCTTTTTTCGGATAAAAAAGCTCTTACATACCAATCTATCTTCCTCAAAAATCAGCTTTTTTCGAAAAATCATGGTGTTTATAAACATACATGGCCAAACAAGCACAACTGCAAAAACAGGTATCAAAAAAAGCACAAAACCAATTGACATAGCTATAATATATAAAGGATGCTCTATAATATTCATCCATATGCTAAGTATTCCGTTGTAATATATGATTATTAATACCGAAACCGATAATAGCGCTACTGTTCTTCCTTCAAATACACTTCTTTCTTTATAAATCTTATTTTTAAAATTGCAGTTTTCTGCTTTTTCCTTATAATCTCCAATCATAAATATCTCTCCAACAGTTCTGATTCACGTCGATAGTAGGCATCTCCTACTTAATTTGTCATACAACCATACAACAATTCATGGTCCATATTCTTCCGCTCAGCAAATGAATATATGCTAATATCTATTTTTAGTCAGTCCAACAAAAAAACAGGAGCATCATATCTCCTGTTTCCTTTGATACAGCACGATATAATTATTTAAATAATTCTAAAAATAGCGACCATTAATTTACCATATATAGCTACAATCTTCAAGTACCATGAGCCTGATATCAGCATCACTCGATTTATTCAGCACAGTCCTGACATTATACATATCGCTAAATTCAACAAACTCCGTGGCCTGCGCTTCTGACTTGCCGCTCTTAATCTTCCTGTCTATAAGCCTCTTTCTAAGCAAGTCTTCATCGGCTGCTATGCTTATAGTAAGATCTGCATATCCTTTAAGCTCATCCCACCCCTTATCTTTAAGAAGCAGATAATTACCTTCAAGGATCACAATATCACTATCAACAATAATGGCATCTTCTTGGGGATTATGGGTCATCCTGTTATAATCAGGCCACCCGCATTTATCCCCTCTGGCAACGCTTTTAACTTTATCAAGCAGCTTATCAATATCGAAAGTCTCCGGAGCTCCCTTAACATCTACCATAGGGATTTCCTTCCCATCTCTGACCATAGTATGCGTAAGAAGATACTCCTGATACCTGTGGAAACCATCCATACCTACAACCGATATCGGCTCAAGCCCTTCAGTATTCTCAGACAGATACTTAAGAAAGCTAAGCAGAGTACTCTTCCCCGCCCCAGGCGGCGCAGCAAGCATAACAAGAATACGACTTCCCTTGGAATCCTTCAATTCTTTCATCTGTTTTAGCAACGGAATGAATATTTCATTTACATTATTCTCCGAATATTCAACACTCGTTTCTATTCCATTTATATTAGCTGTATACTTCAATAAGTCCACCACCTATCAACTTCAATGCCTATTATCCCATTATACAAGACACAGCAACTAATACCTACAAACTGTCTCGCTAATATCTTCTCACGTTTCTCATCACATAGCCACCCTTGTTGTAACAGCTATGCCTGAATTATGCCAAAGCTTACTGCTTTTGAAATTTATCCCAATCTAGAGCTTTTTCTCGGCAGCGTTTTAAAAGTTTTTTACATGAACCTGGCGGTTTAGAAAGGTTTTGCCGGAGCTGGGTGGTTTATAAAGGATTTTCGATTCTTTGAAAGAATTCTTACACTCATGAGCTTAATAGATGGTATTTTATATTTTTGTTTGGGATTCACTGTTAATGATCTTTTAGCTTGACCCCGAACTGCTCTCACTCAATGACAAGAGACTGCTCAGGTTGTTGTCAATAGTTCCTGATGGCTATTGGATGGCATCAGCCATCCATCACCATCATTTTAGTTATAGATTTTATGTCCTTCGTACCTTGATAATTTTACAAAGTTCATTAAGCGCAAATGAGATTGCTATTACATCTTCAAAACAAAGCGGTTCGTATGGATGAAGAAGCTCATAGCTGATCTCTTCAATATCATCCAGAGATTCAAGTATGCAGCTCATCTTTTTATTTGGTATACAGAGGAAGAATCCATCATGGCACTGCCCGAAAATCAGTTTAAACGTATCCTTAAAGGCATATACTGTGACTTCGTATGGTTCGTGCAACAGCTCTTCTACATCAATCTTTGCTGTGTGCATGGTTGTGTATGCATCTTCAGGGTCATCTCCGTCGAATTCTGTTACGGGAAATTCGTAAGTGATTATGATACCTCACCTCCAAGCATCTCGTGGTCTATGACAAACTGAACCTGATGTTCATCGATGAGACGCTTATTCTGCTGACTTGCATACATAAGACATCCATCACAGATATGGTTTATTCGTCTTGGTATACCTGTTGAAACTTTATAGATCTCATCAATAGCTTTATCGGTAAATATATCCTTACGTCCTTCAGCGTAATTAAGATGAGATTCTATATAATGCTGAGTCTCAGCCCTGTCAAGATGCGGTATAACGCAGCTTATATCTATCCTGTGCCTTACAGCAGCATATCTTTGAAGTTTGAGCTTATCCCAAAGTTCACTTTGGCCAACAAGTACAAGTGCCATAGGGCTCATTGAATCAAAACGATAATTCAGAAGAAATCGGAACTCTTCGATAGTTTCTTTTTCAAGAAGATGCGCTTCATCGAGAATGCATACAACTTTTTTGCCATGGACACCGCGAATTATCTCGACTTCTTTTTGGAGTTGTCTCTTGGCATCACCTCTGTAGAACTTTGATTCAATCCCAAGCTGATCAAGCATTCCCTTATAAAACCATCTCGGGGTAAGCTTGGAATCAGATAGATAAAGGAAAAGGTACTCGTCCTTGGGAAGGGTTGACACAAACTTCCTTATCAGAGTTGATTTACCACATCCGGCATCAGCTGTAACTACAGCAAAGAGCTGCCTATCAGCTGCGTATGAAAGTCTTCCGAGCGTCTCATCTATGGCGATTGATTCATAAAGCTTTTCGGGTGGAACATTTCTGGTAAACGGTGTGTGTTTCATATCAAAGAATTGTTCATACATTGTTGCCACCTTCCTTTCTGTAGGAAGCGAAGGAGATGGCATCTGTAAGCCTCTTCTTTGACTGCGCATGTTTCTTTTCAAGAGCATCCAGGAACCTTGACGTTTCAGATGTTGCAAGCTGTATGCCGACCGGAAGGGTTTCGTTCTTGTCGCAGTATTCTCCAATCTTTAATGGCTTTGCGGTAAACGGTTCAATCCCTGGATAAGATACTGTGATAGTTTCAGGAAAGAACGGGTCATAGGCTACTTCCACCATGTGGCTGATAAGTGAAGGTTTAGTTTCGTACTTTCGTCCTTTAAAGCTTATGCAGGCTCCTTTATCTACCTGCCGTGTGACGTGGTACATGAAAGCCTCTGATACAGTTGATGTATCGATGAATGTAAGCGGTCTTTTGTCACGATTAAATTCTTGAACTGGAGTTATACCTTCATTCGGCACATTTACTCCGACGCTTTCATAGTACTCTCTGATACCAGAATGAGGCTTCTTGTTGTAATACTCTTCAAGGAAGATGGTCCAAAGGCGATTAAGTTCTTCAAGAGAAGTGATTTTTTTGAGTTTGGCTTCTCGCAAAAAGGCATCGACTACCTGATGGAATTTCTCAATCTTGCCTTTACTTTTACCGCTTCGCACCTTGGCATGGTTGATTCTTATGCCAAGTCTTGTAAGTGATAGCTTGAGCTGTTTTGCTATGTACTGAGTTCCATTATCAAAGTAGCATGCATCAAACTTCCCATAACGGAGTATGACCTTTCTGAAGGTATCTTCAACAATGGTCTCTTCCTGGTTGTCATAGAACTGCGAAGAAAGTATCATCCTGGAATGGTCATCGATAGCAGAAGAAAGATATGTCTGAACTTTCTTTCCACCTATCTGTAACATCGGTCCATACTTAATGTCACCTTGGACAAGCATCATTCTGTGAGGCTTGCAGAATCTTTTGGATGAGCTTTCTCTGGCATCTGAATATACCTTAAGATGTTTGGTTCCAAAGCCCTGTTTGTACATGTGGCGTTGAAGAGTAGACCTTTTAAGAACACCAATAGGAACTTTACCTTCAATCTCAAGGATCGTTATGATTTGATCCACAGATCTTCCTGGTACCTCAAGCCTAAGCTGTATGGCTTCTTTTACAAGGTTGTCAAAGTTCTCTGGCAGCTTGTGTGAATGTACTCCTGATCTTGGAACAGGCTTAAGACCTTCAAACTCATTATCGCGAAATGAACTTTCATATCTGTACAGTGTTCTTGGTGAAATATCGTTCTGAACTGCGATCTTGTTTCGCATCTGGATCTTTTTAGCATTATCCATTTCAGGATCCAGAAGTGGTGATATAAGCCTGAAACGTTCAAGAGCCTCACGTTCCTGCCATTTGATATTTTCGTTATTTTCCATCGTCAGTTACCTCCTATGAGGCAACTATACGAGAACTGATCTTGACACTCAAAACAAAGTGAGTGCAAAGAATTACCAGACAGGGACAAGATAATTACCGCTATTGTAGATGGTGCGGATGATATATCCCAGCCAGTGAGGTTTGACTTCAATTTTTTTGAAAGTACTGAGCAATGATACGCCTGATATCAGGAAGTCATCTCTGTTATCAAGCAGCCTGTATATGGTATTGCGAAGATATCCTTCGGCACGTTCTTTGTTTTCTTTGTACCACAGGATCCATCTTTTCATAGTTTCCTCACAAGGGTAGTCTTCGGAATCCTCATCATCTGATGTAACAATTCCATCTATGACTCCGGTTATTATCTCTGAGTCATAATGTTTATAGGGGACCAGGCAATCCGGCAACTCTGTATGAAAGTCCCCACATCCCAAGCATTGAAGCCTTCGGATGATAAACCACTCTATAATACCACCTTCCTTGCGGTGTATCCGTTTCTTGGAATCTCGGTATTTAAGCTCACCACCACAGTGAGGACACGGTGGTGTGATACCATTGCTCTCAACTAAAAATATTTTCTTTATGGCGGGTAAGGTAGTACTCTGATATAATAATCATGGTTGAAAAACCACGTCCCAGAGTACGCGACTTTCCACGGAGGGTGCTCTGGGACATTCCTTTTTATATACTGTTCTTATGACAGTATACAGAGCAGTTCCGTGTCAAACAAGCAGATCTGTATTATGTTAATTTGAGAGGTCTACAACAATTCACCTGTCTGAGCGAAGCGAGTTTGAATCCCAAAATATATAAAATTCCAGATATTAAGCCATGAGTGTTAGAATTCTTTCATGAATCGTAAATCCTTTATAAACATCCCTGCTCCGGCAAAACCTTTCCAAACCGCCCGGCCCTGCCAAACCTTCATAACCAGCCTGGCCAGGCAAATCCTTTACTCCATTGCGTACTTGCGCATTGCTTCCATGATCTGAGGATATTCGAGTGTTCCATCATCGCGGCGGATGAAGCCGAACAGCTCTCCGTTACCTGTAAATGCTCCGTTATCCCACCAAAGGATCGGCATACCGCAAGATGCAGCCTTAGCAGTATAATATGCAGCCCAGTCAACTCTATCCTGCAAATTTCCATTCTTGTTAACACATCCACATTCACCTATAACTACAGGAATTCCCTGGCTAATATACTTTGTGTATAATTTATCCATGAAATCGTCAATATCCTTATGGCTTGAATAAACACTTGCATCAAAGTTATCAATTCCGGGACTTTCAAGTGCAAAGCTGTAAGGTGTATATGCATGAACAGAAAGGATTATCTTATTATCCGCACTGTCTGTAGGCATTACGAAGCCGTCATTAAGCACACCATCAGGACTTGCGCAATAGCCTGGGCACATAAGATAGCGGTCCTTATTATTACTTCCAGATGCTCTTACAACATCTACAAACTTCTGATTGAGCTCATTGATAACAGAGATAGATTCCTTACAATCTTCATTATTAGGATCGATCCACCACTCATTGTTATGACCTACAAGCCTTGGTTCATTCATTCCCTCAAAGATAAGCTTTTTATCGTAATCTTTAAATCTATCTGCAACCTGTGTCCAAATGCTTTCAATATATTTGAGTGACTGCTCCTTGTGAGCTTCATCAGGATAAAAAGCATTTGCCTCAAGATGATTGTCATGGTGAATGTTAATGATAATATACATATCTTCTTCTACCGCATAATCAACTACTTCCTGTACGCGGTCAAGCCATGCTTCATTAATGTTGTAATTCTCATCAACATGATTGTGCCAGCTTATCGGAATTCTGACTGTATTAAATCCATTATCGTGAATAGCCTTCACATATTCTTTTGTTACCTTGTCATTCCCCCATGCAGTCTCAATTGTCATGTCATCTTTAACATCGGCATCTTTATATGCATCAAATGTATTTCCAATGTTATAACCAATCTTCATATCATGTACAAATGAAAGACTCTCGTTATCCGGAATCTCCTTTGCCGTAATATCAATCTCGGGAACTGTTATATCAGTTGCCATCTCATCATCCTCCTTAGACGGATCAGTTGTATTATCTTCAGTCGATGAAGCATCTCCTGCTTTATCATCCGCAGCCTCTTCACCTGCATTCCCTTTAACATCTGTATCATCATCACTTGCATTAGCATCAGCATTATTAGACGCAGTATCTATAGCGTTATTCTGAGCATTATCCCCACTATTCCCGCATCCAACAAGCGCCGCCACCAACAACAAACTCAAAACCTTCTTCTTCATAAATTCTCCCTAAACCATACTTCTTACAACAAGTCACATTAAGCTTCATCCATCAAAAACTTTGCAAATACCTTGCGGATTCCCGATGGCTGGCAGTTTATAAATGATTTTCGTGTCTTTAAAAGAATTTCCAACTTCAAGAGCTTGATAGATGGAGATTTTTATTCCCGCTTAGGGTTCGATTGTTTGAGCGCAGCGAGTTTTCGAACCCTGGGAATATAAATCTCCAGATATCATGCCTTGAAGTTGAAATTCTTTTATGACACGAAAATCATTTATAAACTGCCAGCCACCGGGAGTCCCCACGCATGCACCTTCTTCCAAAAAAGAGGCGATGCATTTGCACCGCCTCTTAAATTAGACATTATACGGATTGTATAAAAAATCTAATTATTTGTTAGCTTCGTCGATATAAGCCTTCCATGTATCAGCAATTGCTTCTGTAAGAGCTGCAACGTCAGCGTTAGGTCCAATGCTCCATACAAGGTCCTGACCAAGATTAAGGTTAGGAATCATGTCGTGGTAAGCAACTGTACCATGCTCCTGCTCAGACATCATTGTGATTGTCTCATCGATTGCTCTTTCATCAAATACGCCCTGACGAGCTGTTGAAAGGAATCCGTTGTAATCTTCGTAACCAGCAGGTGCTTCTGTGTAAAGGTTGTAAGCAAATGCAATCTTCCAAGCTCTGTCTGCATCATAGCATCCAGGGATACAAGCTGGGTTGTTGCTCCATACGTTTATATAAGTGTCCATCTTAGGTCCCTTAGGGAACATTACGAAACCAACTTCGTCTTCCATATCTGCAAGGAAGTTACCAGGTGTTCCAGCATACTCATCTTCTACCATGAATGCAGCGTGTCCCTGAACGAACTCTTCTTTGTAGTAATCCCACTCAGCGCCTTCAGGATCGTGGTTATCGAACTTGTTGTACATATCAACAGCCCACTCAAGAGCTTCCTGTGTCTCAGGAGACTCAAGGTTGTATGTGTAGTAACCATCATCATCCTTACCAACGTAAGAACCGCCGTTTGAGAATACAGCTGCTGTTGTCATAACACCTTCGTTAAGTGTAAGACCGTAAACATCATCGATACCATCGTTATCTGTATCTCTCTGGCACTTAGCCATAAGTTCTTCGAACTTATCCCATGTCCATGTGCCATCTGCCTGCATGTCATAGATGCTGTCAGGATCTATACCAGCATCCTGAAGGAGTCTCTTGTTGAAGTAAACACCTGTACGAGGCTCAGCGATACCAGCTGACATAGCATAGATTGCATCACCCTTTGAATACTGCTCATGAATAAGGTTCTTTGTGAACTTATCCTGAGTGAAGTCAAGGCAATCAAGAGTAGAAAGGTCATACATAAGACCTGTGCTCATAGCAGAAACGATAGCTGCATCACCTCTAACGATGAATACATAGTTAACATCGTCGCCACCTGTTGTAACATAGTCTACGAAATCCTGAGGTGTTGTTCCCCAGTCAGAGATTGCAACCTGCTTAATCTTGAAGTTGTATGTCTCCTGGATCCACTCACGATACTCGTCGAGAGACTCTTCGTAATCGTTTGAAGGCTCAGCTGGCTCTTCTGGTGACCACCAGTCACGAACTACGATTTCCATACCACCAAGGTCGATAGGGTTTCCATTCTCATCTGTGATGATCTGTGGACCCTCATCCTCAGCTGGTGCATCAGTTGCATCGTTAGATGCCTGTTCCTGTGTTCCTGTTGAATCTCCAGCAGGTGCCTGATCATTATTTCCAGCATCCCCAGAATTGTTACATGCAACAAGTCCTGCTGACATAGCTGTAATTGTTGCTACAGCAATTGCTTTGTTTGCTAACTGCTTTTTCATATTTTTCCTCCTTCATAAGAAAAAATTGTATTATCGATAACCACTGATAAGTGGGCATCTTCGCCTTCTCAATACAAACCTGACAGTCAACCCTAATATCAGACTTCAGGTCGAATTCAAATGTCTATTTAAGACTATTTTATTTAATTATCAAAATATGGAATTTATATAGAACTAGCATACTGACTTGTTCATTATAGATCTAATTACGAATGAGCCAGAAACTAACCCCCTACTTATATTACCAAACATTTCGCACAAAAACCATGAACATATTGAACGATTCTTAGGTAATATTTTCGTCACTGTTACGATTTAAAATTGTTTTTGTTATTAGTAGTTACCAAAAAGATCTTTTGATACTTACATAATTCTTTTTATGTTACTGAAACTATCATTACAATAGTTTCGGTAACAATAACATTACATCTTGATACCTGTAGCACTGATACTCTCAACGAATGCTCTCTGTGCAAAGAGGTAAATAACGATAAGAGGTAAAATGATCATCAATGTTCCAGTAGAAAGGATACAGTTTGAATAAGCAACTGATATAGTTGTCTTAATGCCTGAAATTCTCTGGATATATGCACCAAGTGAATCAACGATTCTTGCAAGTGATGTACTTACAAGTGGTGTTGAACCAAGGAACATCTTGGAATAAAATCCGTCTGTCCACTGCCATACAAATGCAAACAGGAAACAGGATGAAAGGATCGGTTTACTCTGTGGAAGCATGATTCTTAAAAATGTTCTGAGCATTCCGCATCCATCAACGTATGCTGCTTCTTCCATATCTTCAGGTATGTTTCTAAAGAACTGTCTGATCATATAGATATAAAGACCATTCTTAAGTCCCATACAGGTTGCACTCATCAGATAGTAAGGAAGCTTTGAACCACGAAGGTTGATTGCCTCTCCTGTGATCAGTTTAATGATTCCCAGGATATCAAAGAATCTGAAGTGCAGATAAAGTGAGCTGACAATTGTCTGTGGTGGGATAAGGATTACAAGTATTACACAAGCGAACCACAATTTCTTAAGCGGGAACTTGAATCTTGCAAAACCATATCCTACAAGTGTACATACAGCAATCTGTAAGACAGCTATCGTAAGTGATATTATGATCGAATTCATAAGTGCCTTAGGATAGGACATTACGTCTGATGCCATCTTGTAATTGGCTGTTGTAAAATGCTCAGGAATATTAGTAACGATCGGGTTGAACAGATCCTGCTCTGTCATAAAGCTTACAGATATCTTGTTCAGGATTGGCTGAAGAATGAGGAAGCACATTCCGAACAAAAGAATGAATCTGCATACACTTACAACTATTTCGATGACTTTTTTTCTGAGAAGATAGCCACCGGAGAGTCTGTTTCTCTCCCAGAAGCTTGCCTTTCCGACATTCTTTGCATTAGTCATAGTAGTAAACCTCCTTAGAGATCAGGAATGATGAGATTCCTATAAATGCAAGGATAACAAGGAAGTATACCCAAGACATCGCTGAAGCTCTACCATATTGCATCTGATCGATCATTACAGACTGGATTTTCTCAATTACCTTGTTATCAGATCTCATACAGAAATCAACTACTGTGTAAATCCAGTTAACAAGAAACATTGAGCTTATCATAGGGAAAGTGATCTTCCAAAGACTTTCCCACTTTGTACATCCTTCGATATCAGCCGCTTCATACATACTGCTTGAAATTGTCTGAAGTCCTGAAAGGAAGATGATAATCTGAATACCTGATGCTATAGCAACATCATAAATATTATCAATAACTTCGAATACTTTCTCAAAAGCTTTAACACCAACACCGGCTGTTCTAAGAATATTCTCAAGTGCTGCTGTGATACTAACACCGCTTGTTGTCTCTTCGATCTGTGCAGCAAGTGTAGCCA
Organism: Butyrivibrio fibrisolvens; assembly: GCF_037113525.1. NCBI lineage: Bacteria > Bacillati > Bacillota > Clostridia > Lachnospirales > Lachnospiraceae > Butyrivibrio > Butyrivibrio fibrisolvens. Next base: position 2,658,596 of record NZ_CP146963.1, read on the forward strand.
TAAGCTGGTTATTGGTCTCAAGTCCAAGGATTACACCTGATGAAAGAATAACCGGAAGGAAGAAAACTGCACGTACAAGAGCTCTTCCCTTGAACTTCTGATTAAGTATAAGTGCTACGAAAAATGAAAATACTATAATCGCCAGTGAATAGACAACCATTCTTCCAAGTTCTTCTACAAGAAGTCTTGTATATTCAGGATCAACCCTGAATGCATACTTTAAGTTTTCAATTCCGTTAAAGGCAAGTGAAAAGTTACCGGATCCAAGACTAACTTCTGAAAAACTCATACGAAGTGACTGAAACAGTGGCTTAACCATAAAGGCAAGGAATCCAATAATAAATGGCGATATAAACAAATATCCGGCAATGGCTTTTCTCTTTTGAAGACCTGCCAGTTTACTCTTTTGCTTCTTCATCATTAAATCCTTTCCGCTTATGATCTTACTACCAGATAATCTCTGGCAGGAATTGTCTGACCATCTGCTGTTGCATCTTCGAAATCATAGTTGACATATACTTTAGTACCATCAGCATAAGTTGTTACAGAAAGTGTGCCTGTAATATTCTGATGATCTACCATTTCCTGATTAAATACATGTCCAAGTTCATTGTTATATCTTGTGTAGTACTCTACCATTCTGTCGCGCCATGCATCGTAATCAGATCCATAGTACTCAGTGTATAATGTCTTCTGCAGTGCAAATGAAGACTCTTTCATAACAGTAAAGGAAAGACCTGCACCATATTCTGCACTGTATAAAAGCTGCTGTACGTCATCACCGCAGATGTTGAGCGGATATCCTGTATAATCTACATAACCGTGTATAGCAAGCTGGTAGAAAGGAATACACTCATCAAGGATTGTGTAATCATTACCACGAAGGTCCATATTTGTAACCATGTTTGCATAAGGAACTGCGTAGTCGTTACCCATATTTACCATCATTTTCTGACCATTATCATTTATTGTCTGGAATCTTGCTACCTGAAGCTTAAGTACTGCCTCTCTGGAGTAAGGCTTCTTAATATAATAATCAGCTGCAAGATCTTTACCATCATCTTCAAATGAAATGCCTGCGCCATAGCCTGCTGCTGCATTTGCAAGATTATCTGCCATCTGTCCTGCAAGCTCAGTGTGAAGAAGGTAATATGACTTTGCTCCTTCTCTCTGAGCATATGTTACTGCACTGTACTGATAAAGCTCTGCTCTTTCTTTGTTGATGAACTTTGCTGCATCTCTGTATGAGAAGAATCCATCAAGGATAGTTGAATTGTATTCGTACTGTGTTACACCGTTTAAGTAAAGGTTGATACCCTGTGCTGTAGCATAATCACTTAAGGCTGTAAGATCCTTTTTACCACCAAGTCCGCCTACAAGGTCAACATCTTTGAGAAGCTTCTGGCTTACACCGCCGTTGCACCAACCGGACATCTTGACCGACATATTGTTAAAGCCCTGTGAATTAAGGTCTTCCAGAATTCCCTGTGCTTCAGCATATGTTGTAAGAGGAAGAGGTCTTGATACAGGAACACCAACGATCTGTTTAACCTTATCAACTGCTCCAAGTATCTCTACTTCTACAGGAGCTTCTGTATCTGTGTTAAGAGTCATATAATCTCCATACTTGTTCTGGAGATATGAACCATAACCCTTAGCCATATCTACGTAGCTGCCTGAATCCACGAATTTGTATCTCTGTGTGAGATTCTCATCGGGAAGTTCTTCAACATATTTATAAATTTCAGAATTAGCGATATCTGCTACTTCATACTGCTCTCTCTGGCAGATACTGTATACAGCATTTACAAAATTATAACTGTTATTCTTGCCTGAGATATCAGCCTGAACAGATGCATATGACTTACCGTCTTCAAGTACACAGATGAATGAATCATCTCCCTGTGAAACACCGAATACACCAAATGATGCTCTTGTGTTATGAACGAGGGCTTTACGTGAAAGGCACATGTCCCAACCGTAAACATTTGCATAATAACTGTTCTGAGTAGTCTTACCATTATTGAAGTTGATGATCGCTCCGCCACCTTCAGGAACCATCATGAATCCCTGATCATCTTTACTACCTGCTCCGAAGAAAGGAAGTACTGTGATGGTATAGATCGGATAATCTGACTTGTACTCAAGTTCCTTAAGTGGAACTTCAACGACAAGCTCATCACCTTCAAGTCTGTAGATAACATTTATATTGAAGATAGGACTATCGGATACTGTCTCAGAAAGATCAAGTTCCTTATCAGCAAGATACTGTTCATATGTATATCCTGCTTCTTCAAAATAATTCTGAAGTGTCTTTTTAACATTATCCTTTGTAGAAGTACGAAGAACGTATATTACGTTAGTCTCTATGATCGGATAGTTAGCAAGAAGTTCATCTTTGTTATCTTTTTTACCAAGATTGTTGATATCATACTTTTTGTAATACTCACCAACGATGTTGAGACCTTCTTTGGACATTGCGCTTGTCCATTTCTCATAATCTTCTTCTGTACATACAGGAGGTATTACAAACTCTTTCTGAACTTTACCAAGTGAATATTTAACTTCGATCTGATCATCCCCTGGTATTACTTCATATATCTTATTCTTTACAGAATAGTTATATGAATCGTATGTAGTCTCAAGACCTGCTTCTGTGTTATATGACATAACAAGTGTTGACTGAAGCTTTGCCTTCTCCTCAGGAAGTGCGATGGTATCATCTTCACTTCCGTCCGGAACTGACTTCCAAACTTTTCCGCTTGATTTAACAAGCAGTTCGAACTGTGTGGTCTCAGGATCCATAGTAAGCTTTAATGAATCATTTTCGATCACTACAGGTCCTTCGATTTCCGTATAAGCATTCGGTTCGATAATCTCAGGTGGGACTTCCGCATTCTGAAAAGTAACAACCGCAAATACAATAGCTCCGATTATAGCCAGGAATATCACAGGAGCGATCATACTCTTGAGAGTTTCTTTTATTGCATTTCGTCTCTCGACCTGTCTTTCTGTCAATTCTTTTTTCATATAAGCTCCCATTACAACCTAAATAGAAATTCTTTACCTAAAGAGATAAAGTAAGCTACACCCTGTGAAATCATACTGAAGAATATCATTAAGATAAAGATCATTACCAGCATTGCGAAAAGTGAGAATACTGTAAATAATATGTTTTTACCAAATGAAAATTCATGTATCTGTCCCATGGCTGTTACTATAAGTATTGCAGCATATACAAGAGAGATTCCACTAAGTACTGTATAGAACTCACGTTCATCTACAGTTACATAATTACTGAATATCATGAGTGGAAGCTGAATAAGCGGATATGGTGTAAGTCCATAGCATGTTGCCATATAAACCTGACCAAGTCTTCCCTTACCATCAAAGAGAGTGGTAAGTCCCCAGTTTCCTACAACCCACAATGCAAGCGGGAAAAGAATACTTGCAATATATAAGAAAATATTTAAATCTTCCCAGTAAACCTGTAAAAATATAAAACTTGTAAAGCGAAGCTTCAGAATACGGATCAAAACTGTAAGAAACAGTATCGTATTCGCTGCAGCCATAGTTCCTCGTTTTTCATGAGTAAGATCCCAGAAACCATCGAGAGGATGTGACATGCAGTACAAGGCAAACTTTAACGAATCCAGGTATTTATTCCTTTTTTCCTTTTGTAATACAACTTGAAGCATATCATCCTCCGTTACGTTTCAATTCATCTAATTCAGCCTTTTCTATTTCCCACTTGATCTTCTTATATCTTTCAATACCAAGCGGAATGAGGAATATAGCCAGTATAACGATTACTATCTGTACAATATGGTCTTCTACCCACTGTTTTCTGTACTGTTTATAGGCTTTGGAGTAGTTTTCATCATCATACTTAAGTTCAAAGTATTCCATAGCACCCTTGTAATCTTTCTGACGAAGAAGTGCTCTACCAATTCCTATGTAAGCAAGATCATAGTTACCATCAAGAGCCATAACCTGACGCCAGGACTGCTCTGATTCTTCATAGAAACCTTTATCAAACTGGTCTATTGCTTCGTAGATCTGCTGACCAAATTCTGTTGGTGTGAAAAGTGTAATAGCACAATCAAGTTCATCGAGTACGAATAAGTCGTAATCCATATGATCGATGGCTACAGGTCTTCTGAAGTAACCATCCATGTTACCATTACCACCAAAAGCGATTACCATATTGCCCTGATCGTCATAAGCAAAGAGTCTTCCTCTGTTCTTATCAAGACATACATAGATGTCATTATCAAAGCAGGTAACATCTGTAAAATAGGAAGCGCCTTCATATCCGCCGCCGTTACCCATATACAGATCACCAATGATAGGCCATTCACCGTTTCTTACGAGAATATCACTACCCATAAGATTCAGCTTTCTTACTACATCAACGCTACCGTTCTTGATATCCTGTGAATCACCTGAGCCGGTAACTGCATATATGAATCCTTCATGATCCATATAGAGGTTGTCATACTGTGTTGGAACAAAGTTCTGCATGAGAGCTCTCTGCTCCTGTGTTGCGAACTTTTTCCAGATATAATCTGTCCAGTCATAGGTAACCGGTGTAGCACCTACGAAACCAGCGAATGTTCCATCATCTTCATACTTAACAAGACCTTTGTTGATACCGGATGCTACGCAGTAAACACGTTCTGCAGAATCGATTGAAAGCTTTGTTGGCTGGAATACAAGAGCCGGATCAAGAGTTTTATCATTAGGCTTTGTAAACTCCATAATGTAGTTAAGATCTTTATCAAGCTTTAGGATTCTTGCATTTCCTGTATCTGCAATGAAGATATTTCCTTCATCTGAGATCTGAATATCAGAGGGAGATACAAAAGTATTGTTATCTGCACCTTTGAATGAATCAATGATCCTTTCAACCTCAAGTGTCTGAGGTGTAGGTCTGTTAATCTCAATTATTCTGTTATTACCTGTATCACAGATGTAGATCTTCTGTCCTACAACTGTAAGGCCCTGTGGAGATTTAAGCATTACATCAAGACCAAGTTCTGATGATGTAAATACCTTACTGCAGGTATATGCATTAGGTGCATCCTGTACATCTCCCCAGTAATCATAAATATATGAGTAACTTCTTTCGGCCGCAGAAGTGGACAGCGGAGCAAGAACTGCTACCGCTACCGCACATGCGCCGGCAAGGATTCTCTTTATTGTCGCTTTTTTCATGTCCCCTCCTTAATCCTTCAAACCAGAACTAGCCATTGTTTCAAGAATCTGGCTTTCTGAAAGAACGAATATAACGATAGGTACAATCATTACAACAACGAGAACCGCTGCACCCTGACCTGTTCTTGCAATACCACCGGCCTGAATCTGCTGAAGTGCATAAACAAGTGTCTTACGCTCTTCTGAGTAGATATATGTTGATGCTCTGTTATTCCAAAGTCCCTGTACTGAGAAGATGATAAGAGTCATCCATGCAGGCTTAACGTTAGGCATTACAATTGTCCAGAATACTCTCCACTCATTAGCTCCATCGATCTTGGCAGCTTCAATAAGTGAAGTTGGAAGACCTTCCATAAACTGCTTCATAAGGAAGAGTCCCATAGGTGATGCGAACGCAGGAATTATGATTGCCCAATATGTATCAATCCATCCGAGCCTGTTCAATATCAGGTAGTTAGGAATCTGTGTAACATAACCTGTGAACATCATCGCAACTGTTATAACTTTAAAGAATGTCTGTCCACCTGGGAAATCATACTTGGCAAGTACAAACGCTGCCATAGATGCTATGATCAGGTGTCCAAAGGTACCTGCAAATGTAATCCATACAGTATTAAACAGGTATCTTGAAAATGTAACCCAGCTCTTACCCATTGTTACGAACAGATCCGAGAAGTTATCAAATGTCGGATTCTGTGGGAATATACGCGGCGGGAACTTGAAAAGTTCATCAAGAGGCTTAAGAGCACTGCTGACCGCATATATAATAGGGAAAGCCATTACTATTGCTACAAATAATAAGAACAGATATAAGAGTATGTCGCCGATAATTGAACGGTTAGGCTTCCTTCTTTTCACTAACGGCTTACGATATTCTTTTTCTTTTACGACTTTTTCCTTTTTCTTCATTTTACGTACCAACTCTTCTCAACAGATTTTGAATTAACTTGTTACAAAGGATCATCATAAGGAACAGAATTGTTGCTATTGCACATGCATAACCCATTTCAAATCTCTGTGAACCGTAGTCAATAAGGTGAGTAACGATTGTGCTGGCTGCATAGTCAGTACTTGGGTTACCGCAAAGAGCAATTGTTACATCAGCAACACCGAATGCCTGTGTGATACTCATAACAGCACCGAACATAAGCATTGGCTTCATGTTAGGAAGTGTGATGTACCAAAGTTCCTGCCATCTGTTCTTTACACCATCCATGTAACCTGCTTCAAACTGTGATTTATCAACACCCTGAAGACCTGCTACGAAGGAAAGGAAGCCTGTTCCCAAACTCATCCACAGGATAACCAGCATACATACCGGCAACATGTACTGTGGATTCATGAACCAAAGAATAGGTGTATCAATTATTCCAAGATTCTGAAGTGCTGCGTTTACATATCCGTATGCATCTCCTCTGAAGAATACAGAGAAGATAACATAACAGTTACCTGCGATTGAAGGTGCATAGAATACTATAACCGCAATTGATCTGACCCATCTTGGAAGTTCATTTATCAGCCATGCAAAAAGGAATGACATGATATAACCAAGAGGTCCTGTTATAACCGCTATCATAAGCGTGTTCTTGACACTGGTAAGGAACACATCATCCTCAAGTATCAATGAAACATAGTTCTGCAATCCCAAAAACCTTGGTGGCTGCAAGATATTATAATAAGTAAAGCTATAATATATTGAAGCAACAACCGGATAGACAAAAAACATTGCGAAAAGAATTGCATATGGTGCAAGGAATGCGTAGCACATTTTTGAAACCTTGGCCTTCTTGACCATGATTACGGCTTCACGCTTCCTCAGCTTAAAATACTTACTGAAAAACTCTCTCATACCGTCTTCTCTCATTCCCCATAAACCGGCAGACCAAATTCTTTTCTCTTCTTGGTCAACTCATCATCAATCTTGATGGAGTAGTCGATTATGGTTTCTCGTGAATCTACCTTTTCGTTAAATACCTTACGTATTGCGTTAGAGATATGTCTACCTGTGTAATATCCACCAGGAACTTCTCTGATACCTCTTGTCTGATCCCACTGTGCATTCAGAACTTCAATATCATCTGCACTCCAGGAAAGATTTGAGAATGCCTCTCTGTTAGCAGTTGCATATCTTGCAGATGCTCCGAGAAGAGCTTCAATCTCTCGACCGAATGTTACCTGAGTTTCAGGCTGTGCCCACCACTTCATGAATTCCCATGACATCTGACGAAGCTGCTCATCTTCTGTCTTGATCATCATTGTTGCAGCACCTGATATAAAGTCTGAACGATCGATATATGTGGTACCATCTTCATTAGTACGAACTGTTCCAGGAATAAGTGTGAAGTCCCAAAGACCTCTTATTTCAGGAGCTGATACCATCAGAGTGTTGTATGTTGAATATGGTGCAATACCAATTGGCATCTCACCGGAACGGAATCTTGAAACAAAGTCATAAACAGTAGGTATACCATAATCATTGAAATACCTTACATAATCTTCAAATGCTTTGATTCCTGCCTCAGTATCAACTGTTGTCTTGTTACCTGCTTCGTTATAAACATCTCCTCCATACTGGAACAGAAGTGAGAAGTACATAGACAGATCGGCTGATGCTGACATGATAGTTGTTGTAGCCTGAGCTGATGAAGATGAACCTGCTGCACTAGGTATACCAACTGAAAGGTTTTTACCCTGAATAGTAGGCATCTCAGCTATAAGCTCGTCCCAAGTGTTTGGAATCTCAAGACCAAGTTCTTCCATAACGTCTTTTCTATAGAACATAACGTTGAAAGTCTGTGTCTCAGGAATACCATAAATGTGACCATCAAGGCTTATCTGCTCATATGAACTTTCTGAATAGTTCGCAAGCACTTCCTGATAATCAGGGAACTGAGTGATATCTTCAGCTGCACCACGGAGTGCGTAGTTAACAGGCTGATCTGCACCTATTGAAAGAACTACGTTAGGTCCTCTTCCTGCAATAACTGCACTTTGAAGAGCGCCCGCATCAACGATTTCTACGTTAACTTTAATTCCGGTACTTGTAGTAAAATCTTCATCGATCATGGACTTAAGGATTGTACCCTGATCTCTACCTGTAAGTACCCATACCTTAACTACATCATCGCCATCACCATAAACATCACCGACTGCGTTGTAATCAACGAAGAAAGAAATTACGAAAGACTTGATCTCATGTCCGATTCGGTCAAGAGCACTTTCTGTATCCTTCTTAGGCGCTGTTCCTGCAGCTGTTACTTCAATATAGTCAATATCAAGCTTAGTCATACTCAGATTAAGAGTAGATGTACCAAGTGATGTGATATTATCTTTGAAAGTAGTAAACTCTGTTGTTATCTTGTTTGGCTTCTCACAGAATCTTTCAAGCTGCTGTGCAATAGTCTGAGCTGTTGCAATTGAGTCAGCTTTCTGACCTGAATAGTCAACCATGTCATCAACTATCTTATAGAGTCTCTTTGACTCAAGTTCCATAGCCTTCATAACTTCAGGATATGTTGTCTCAACATGATAGTCTCTGTACTGGTCAGGTGAAGCGCCTGTGTAAACGAGAATCTTACGATAAATCTGATTCAGTCTGTAAGTAGAATCCTCGATCTCTTCAAGAATAGTTCCAAGCTCTCCAAGAGAAGCTTCAAGTCTTATTGTGTGTGTTCCTTTTGTAAGATAGAAATTATAAGGATTGCCATTCTCATCTGAAAGAGTGATCAGATCCCAGTTATTTGTATAAGGGAAGGAAATCTCTTCCACTTCCTTAAAAGGAATCTCTCCATCAATGTAGAGTGTTCTGTTAGATACATTACCTCTTGAATAGTTCTGTCTACCTTTTACAGTAAGATTGTAAAAACCATCTTCTTCAACAGTAACATCCCATTCGATCCACTGTCCGTTTGTGCTCCATGCCTCACCGCCAACATAGTTGAGAACTGTATGCTTAAGTGACATTGGCTGAGTAGATGGTGAAGATCTGTCATACTTTGCATAAAGTGATGACTCTGATCTTCTGGCTGACTCTTCACCCTGAACTATCTGTGTGTATCCTTCAGACTGATTTGCACTGTTACTTGAATTAGCAGCTGTGTACTCTTCATATGTTGCAAGTTCGAATACGCTTGTGAACTTCAGGTTCTTGATTGCCATCGGCTCATTGACTGCTTCGATCATTACTTCGTTCTCACCTTTGTTAAGGTAGAACTTGTATGGTTCTGCGATGTAACCAAGCTTATCTCTGAAATAAGCACTCTGCCAGCAGTACTCTTCAACCTGCTTAGGTCTTATTTCGTTACCCTGGTTATCAACTCTCTTGTCTCCACCATCAACCCATACTCTTGAAAAAGAAATATTGATGGCATCATCGAACGGGAGTTCTCCGTTGATGTATACTGCTCTTTCAGCAGCAACACCTCTTGATTCAGGGAGATAGTACTCAAGGTAAAGATTGTAGAATCCTTCTTCCGGAGCATTTACTTTGAAAGTAACTTTTGAGTTAAGATCTGTATAAAGAACATTACTCTCACCTTCATAGCTTGCCTCGAACTTAACATCACCCTCTGCTTCATAAGCAGAAAGATCAATGTCAATGTCCTTTTCGGAATCTTTGACTCCCTCATGCTCTAAGAGATATCCGGTATAGCCACCTGTTCGTTCCATACCTTCAACTTCCTGAGTGAGGTCAACTCCTTCGTACTTGTCCCTAAAGTTTTCGACCCTCTTTGTCAGAAACAATGCAGCGATGCCTACTATTGCCAGAACCGCTACAGCCCCGATTGCCAGGCCTTTCTTCCAACTTTTCATATACCTATCTCCTGCATTAGATTTCATAATTAAATTATACTTTCAAGCAGTTACTCAAACTTCCTATTTATTGCGACTACCTTTTCACACATTGCTATGATTTGCCATCCTACACAATACCGTTCAAGGCAAGCCGCATTCCATTCGTCAAAGTGACAAATCATTATTCACTTATTGCTTTTGGACCCAGAAAACCTTTGTGCCATTTGCTCTTTGCATGCTTTACAAGGATTCTTTCAAGAACAATTCCTTCATCAATAAAATCAACATCCAGTCTGCCTGTTCCGATCTTGCAAGGAACTGTTATACTTGCCCTGTGTTCTCCGGCGAATATATCTTTTGACCAAAGGTAATTGGAATTATCTCCTCCAACGAACTCTTTTCCTATAAGATTAAGTTCGTATCTCTTGCCATCCCAGGTAATTCCAAGTCTTAAGGTATTATCCTTTGTAATAGGATTGGAAGGAGCAATGATAAAGGTCAGTTCATAATCACCTTCTTCAACACATCTTATAAGATAAGAAACATCGGTTTTTGAAGCTTTTCCATTTCCAAGCGCCTTTACACCGCATCTGTACTTTCCAAGCGGGCTTATAA